>CAZDXA010000037.1:8046-20898 GCA_964509435.1 uncultured Synergistaceae bacterium
AGATCGCCGACAATCTTTGTCAGAAGATCGCGCATGCAGACGCCTTTTTTAAATGTGCCCGTGACGATGATTTTCATCGTTTCCGGCACGCGGAACCAGGCTTTCCCGTTGATGTAGGCGGCCGCCACATCAGAATTGCCGACGCCGGTCGCGAACGCTCCGACGCCGCCGAGCAGATTCATGTGACTGTCCGTGCCGAGCACGACGTCTCCCGGCTTGATGAGCCCCGCTTCGAGCATCACGTGCTGGCCGATGCCGTGATTGACGTCGAATACATGTCTGATTCCCTGACGGCGCGAAAACTCTCTGATGATTTTCTGGTTGTTGGACACTTTTTCTGAATGGGCCGGCGCCTGAAGGTCAAAGGTAAAGGCAATTTTGTCGGGATCCCAGACTTTTGCGTCTTTTCCCATTTCCTTTTCAAATTCAAGCACACTGTTGATGCCGCCGAAATCTCTGGCCGAGGCAAGGTCCACATTGCACCAGACCCGGTCGCCGGTCTTAACTTCGTGGCCGCAGGCCCGTTCTATGATTTTTACGATTGACGTCTTTCCCATTGGGAGCAGCCTCCTTGATTTAAAAGGGTTGAAAAATTTTCTTTCCTTTTGGTTTGATTTTACATACTTTTAAGCAATTGAAAAGCACATTATTTTTAACGTAATGCAAAAAAAAGTTGCTAGCCTCTTTAAAAGAGACAGCAACTTTTTTTTGCGTTATGTGAGATTTGTTTTGCTTTTCAGATGCATCCAATCGTGCTATTTTCCAGATACCACTATTGGCACGAAAGGGGAATAGTTATGGCTTCTCTCTCATTTGACATGCCCGTACATGCATGCAACGCCCATCTTCATATTATCGACCCTGCTTTTCCTAATGACGGGAAAGCCCGGGAACAGATCGGAACTGTGGAAACGTACCAGAAAATTGCCAGTGAGTATCACATTCCGCGCGCAGTCTTTGTCCAGGCAAAACCCTTCGGCCTTGACAACTCGTGTCTGCTTGACGCAGTTCAAAAATTCGGAATGCAGAATGCCAGAGGCATTGCCGTGCTGAATTCGTCAGTGACTGATAAGGAACTGGAAAAACTGAACGCAGGCGGCATCCGGGGGGTAAGATTCAGCGTCTGGAATCCTAAAAACGCTGTTGTTTCATTTGACGACTGTCAGCCCCTGAGCGAACGGATAAAAGACATGGGGTGGAACGTGCAGCTGCACATGAGTGCAGCACAGCTTCTGCAGCATGCAGACACAATCCGCCGCCTGAACTGCCGGATTGTGATTGACCACATGGGCCGTCTTGACCCGGCACTAGGGATCAAGGATCCTGCCTATCCGTTTTTGTGCGAGATGATCGACAGGGGAAATACATGGGTTAAATTGTCCGGCCCGTACATTAACACAAAGACCGGGGCGCCCTGGAACGATGCGTCACAGACAGCACGAGCCATTGCTGACTATGCTCCCGAACGCGTGGTGTGGGGAAGCGATTTTCCCCATGTCACAGAGAAAATAAAACCCGACGAAAGAGCGCTGATAGAGCTGATCCCTCAGTGGTTCCCGTCCGAACGTTCGCGCCGGCTTGCACTGGCTGAGAATCCGCAGGAACTATACGGCTTTTAAAAGAATGGAGCACGTCTCAGGAATCAATTACAAGAGACGGGCTCCATTCTGTTTTCTGACGTACAACTGTCATGCAGCCGATTGCAAGAATGTGACTGCAAAATTGAAATGAATAAGCTCCTTTAGTATTCCGCCTCATCTGAGAGGGGCAATGAGAGCTAACCGAAATATTTAGTTATCATTGCCGCAACTTCTTCAGGATGAGATCTGGCAATGTAGGGTGTGCCGTTCTGATATACATCAAAGACGTAATGACATGCCGTCTGCTGTGCGAGTGACTCTAAATAAGCTGTTTTACCAAAGGCTTCATATGCAATGATTATCGGCGTTATTTTCAGTCTGGAAAGCAGCTCTGACAGCGGCGTATCGTCAAAAAGCGCCCAGTGCAGCGACTCTCCCCATTTTCCGGCGGCGTGCAGGCAGCGGCATCGGGCATCGCAGACGTCCGGAGCTTCTCCATATTTGTATGAACGTTTCCAAAGCTCTGCAAGATGGCTTCCATCTTTCTGAGGAATAATGGTTTTATATTCAGGAAGCTGTTTTTTGGCGGCATATTTCTGAGGGTCTTTGTCACCTGTGGGATTAGCCAGCATCAGCCCCTTTACCCTTTCTGGATAGTCAATGCCGATATGAATACACAGATTGGCCGTAGCTAAATTGCCGTAAAAATAGGCAGATTCAATATTCAGAGCATCCATAAACTGAAGAATTGTCTGTTCGTGCCCGCTCATTCGGTAGTAGCAGGGCGGTTCATCAGAACTGCCGAAACCCAGCAAATCCGGAGCGTAAACGTGATACCCGTGCTCTGCAAGTATGTTGCCGGCAGTTTCATATTCGTCGCTGGAACTGCCTGACATGTGAAGCAGGATTATATTTTTAGTCCCGTTTCCGGCACAGCGGTAATGCATCTGACCTTCGCGTATATCAGCGTATCCTTTTTTCAAAATGTTCACCTGCCTGCTTTACATATACAACACGGTTCTCTTTCCTTGGTGCCGCCTGCGGTGCTGGAACAGAAGGGTGCCCGATGGCGATGGAGCCAAATATGCAGTCGTCCTTATCAAGGCCGTATTGGTAAAGAAATTTTCTCAGACTTGGGTTTCCTGTAAGCCAGTGAAGCTGATTTACCCAGCAGGCGCCTAACCCAAGTGCAGTTGCTGCCAGGTACATGTTCTGTATTGCATTTGCTGAATCCGCCATGCCGTTATTGCTGTTCTGAGGCGCAACGGCAATGACGACCAGAGGTGCGTGAAAGCTGTAATCATAATGCGGATGACTGCGTGAGTTCAAAATGGCTGAGTTATAGTACCGGCCTTCTACCAGAGGCATGCTGAGAAATATATTTCTGACAAGCTCTGACAGCTGTCGGAGCACATTACTGTTTTGAATCGCAATAAAACGCGTTTCCTGTAAATTTCTGCCTGTCGGCGCATATAATGCGCACTGCAGTATTTCATGAAGGTCTTCATCAGAAACGGGCTGGTCTGTAAATTTGCGGATGCTTCTGCGGGAAAGTATGAATTGAATAAACTGGTTCATTTTTAACAGTCCTCAAATATCATAATGTGCAGGTTCTGACTGCCGTGCAAAACATGTTCTGAAAATATTAATATTGCGGGGGTCATCCCCTGTGCACTTTTAATAGCACATGAGATTTTGCTTTTCATCAAATAAAAATACGAAAAAACGGCCGGATATTTTCTATAAACAGGGAAGTATCCGGCCGCTTTTTTGTCAATGGGCGTCTTTATGCTGATATGCCAGTTTGTACAGGAGAAGCGCAATGTAGAGGCTCATTCTGTTGTGCGTATCAAAGTAGCTGTATCCAGTAATTTCAGCAATTTTCTGCAGTCTGTACCTGAGTGTGCTTATGTGAATGTGCAGAGCTGCAGATGCATCTTCCAGCTTATTGTGCATAAAACAGCAGACCAGCGTATTCCAGAGATCAGCTCTAAAACGCTTGTCGTATTCGGTGAGCGGAGAGATGATTTTTTCAAGGAAAATCTGCGCGTCGCTGCTTGTTATGCCGCAGGAAATGAGCCCTAATTCAAAATAATCGCTGTACATGTAAATGTGCAGATCGGGATGCGTGATTGCACCGAACTGAATTGCCTTTTTTGCCTGCTGGTAACAGTTTGACATGGCTGCTATATCTGTTGTCGGTATACTGCAGCCGATGTTGAACTGTTTTTTTGTTATGGGCATTAACATTGCAACTATAGAGGAAAGATAATCATGAAGTCTGGAGTTATCAATTTCGGATTCGTAGGATATTAAGGCAACGCATTCATTGCCTCTTTTAAATACCAGAGATGATTTGAAAATCGATAAAAAGGCATTTTGAATTGTATCTTCGATTCTGATCCAGTTTATGTGCACGTCATCCGTTACCGGGGTTGAAATAACAATGATCCGGTTAAATTTATGAGTTGAAAAATTTAAGGACTGCAGGCGCTCTGTTACTGTTTTTGCATCAGAATTTCTGGAGAACAGTATGTCATCAAGCATGGCAGAGACAACGCTGCGTTCTGTCTGCAGCTTGAGATCCTGTTCCAGAATTTTGATGTTGATGCCGCTGACCATTGACTGACCCAGGGGAAAGATCAATTCTGGCGCGAGATTTAACGGTGCAAAGTAAAAAATTGCCTTTAACTGATCCTGAGAAGCGCACGGAAAAAGGAATGCATTTTCGGTTCTGTGGCAGGGCAGGCAATTATCCGGATATCTTTGAAGAAAAAGACGGACTTCCTCCTTCATTGACTGCTGAAGCGGAATTTTTTCCGACGATGCTGCTTCGGCGAGCTTCTGTCCGGACAAATTGAAACATGCACAGTAGCATTTTATGTTTTTACATAAAAGCTTCAGTAAATCACTGATTGTACAGTTCTGTGCTATTGCATCGATCATCGCTCTGTTGCAGACGTTTATGAGGTTCAAAGTCTGACGCTGATTTCCGGTGATAAGAGCCAGCGTGTCGTTAAGTATTTCCCTGAAAAGGACGTTTGAAGGAAAAACTATCAGCGGAACACTGTAACGCGCCGCAATTTCTAAAGTGCTGGGATCAATTTCATCCACAAAGCGGCCAAGTTTGATTCCAATAGCAGCTACGTTTACTTTACACAGACCGGCGATGACACTGTTAATCTTTTCCAGCGAGTCACGATATGCAGAAAGCGTTGTTAGAACAAAAATACCTTCGCCGAAATTTGAAAAGTGAATACTCGGAGCTTCCATAACAGTTACGTATTCAACGGTTTTACTGAGCCCTGTTCTTGTAAGCACACGGGCGTATTTTTCCATGATAGGTAATTTTAAAATGTCTTGAACCGTAATGCTCATGGAGGCAGTCTCCTTTCCAATGCGGGGAGGCGAATATTTGGATTAGTAATTTTCTATGAATATCTATATAAATAATCAAATAAATCTATAATAAAATATTCATCGACTTAGAAAATACAACGTTTCACAGCCTTAAACTAAATAGTTTGATATTTTTTCTTCCTATGAAAGTAGAAAAACACCGTAATTATTTTTGCATAAGAATTGGATGACGTAAAGCTTTAGAAAAAATAAACTATGAACAGGTAAGAACAGAAAGGATTTAATTCAAAAGATGGTTTTCAGCTGGAACAAAAAGGAAGGAGAAAAGTCATGGAAACAGGTATTAAAGCAGTAGGCGCTTATCTCCCATACAACTATATGTCCCGTGCTTCACTGGGCGCGGCCTGGGGAGGAAAAGGCCCGGCTGGTGAGAAAAGCATAGCAGATGTTGATGAAGACAGCGTCACTATGGCAGTGGAAGCAGCTATGGGATGTTTTCGGTATGTGTCGAGGGACGAAGTTAATGCGCTTTATTTTGCCTCAACAACAGGGCCATATGCGGAAAAACTTCACAGCTCATTAATTTCCGTTGCATGTGACCTTCCTGATGACAAAATCTTTACCTCTGACTTCATGACCAGCACACGGGCGGGCACCAATGCCCTGAAAGCGGCGCTGGATTGTGCAGCAGCTCATGAAGGCGAAAACGTTCTTGTGACGGCGTCTGACATGCGCAACGGCTATCCCAAATCGGCACAGGAAACGTGGTTTGGCGACGGCGCCGCGGCCGTTATAGTAGGAAGCGGCGAAGGATTGCTTGCAAAAGTTGATCATTTTACTTCTTTAAATGAAGAGATCAACGATTACTGGCGCAATTGGCAGGATAAGTTCACGCGTCATGCTGAAGGCCGTTTTTGTGATGAAGAAGGTTATCTTCGTTCAGTAAATCTGGTTCTGAAAAAGTTCCAGACGGAAACTTCAACTGCAATTACGGACTATGACAAGGTAATTCTCACCTGCCAGAACCCCAAGCTCCTGAAAAAAGCAGCTGCAAAATTTGGCATTACCCAGGAAAAACTTGGTGACACGCTGCTTCTTAACGCTGGAGATACCGGAGCTGCTCAGGCGCTTCTCGGGCTTGTGAACGCCCTGGAAAATGCTTCAGCGGGACAGAAAATACTGGTTATCGATTACGGGAACGGTGCGAATGCTGTTTCGTTTACTGTCACAGAAAACGCGGAAAGGCTGAAGCAGCACAAGCAGGTTCAGGGCTTTTTGAACAACCGTGCGGAACTCGATACCTATGCAAGGTTTCTTTCGTGGAGAGACATTGCCGGTGCTGAAGCGGGTGCCCCCTTCAAACTTCCGGCCTCGACTTCACAGACGTGGCGCGAACAGAATATCAACATTCGTCTGCATGGAAGCGTCTGTAAAAAGTGCGGCGCAGCTCTTTTCCCGATCAACAGAGTCTGCGATGTGTGCGGAAGCCTTGATGAGTATGAAGAAGTCCGTCTTTCAGACCATGTCTGCAAGCTTTATACATTTTCTATTGACCGCTATGCCGGCAGAAGCGATTCTCCCCTGATTATCCAGGCAGTCGCTGAAGACCAGAACGGCAGCCATATCTATACCATCATGACAAACTGCAATCCTGCTGACGTGAAGCAGGGTATGAATGTAGAATTCACGTTCAGAAAAATGCATGAACTCGGAGATTTTCCGAATTATTTCTGGAAACTGCGTCCTCTTAGAAGGGAGAGTGTTTAGCAGTGTATTTCCCTGGCGGTTTCAAAGATGAAGTCGCAATTATCGGAATGGGCTGTTCTAAGTTTGGCGAAAGATGGGATACCGGACTTGAGGATCTCATCATTGAAGCGGCGTTTGAAGCTTTCAAAGATGCCGGCGTTGGTCCTAAGGACATTCAGGTAGCGTATTTTGCAAACACCAACGCCCCGAACAACTGTTCAGGTACGCCTGTGGCCGATGCCCTTAAAATGCATGGAATTCCGATCACGCGCAATGAAAACTGGTGCACGGCCGGACATATTGCACTGATCAATGCCTGTCTGGCAGTTAAAAGCGGCATGTGTGACATTGCCATGGCTATTGGCGCTGAAAAACTGAAAGACAAGGGATTTGGAGGACTCGGAGTAGGGCGCGGACTGAATCCTGTCCGTGAAACTCGCAGAGATGCGCCTGGTTCCTTTGCACTGATAGCGCAGGCCTACTTTAAAAAGTACGGCCTTACCTATGAGCAGGGGAAGACGATGCTTGCAAAGATCGACGTGAAGAATCACTTCAACGGATCCCTGAGTCCTAAGGCTCATTTTCACAACGTCATCACCCTTGAGCAGGCAATGAACGCGCCTCTTATTGCCTCTCCACTTGGACTTTTTGACTGCTGCGGCACCAGCGACGGGGCAGCATGTGCGATTGTCACGCGCGCCGATATCGCAAGGAAATTCCGCGATGATCCTATTTATGTAAAAGGGTTCGGCTGTGCGACCGATATGATCACGCCCCATTACCGCAGCCGTGACTTTGACTGGACGAGTTTTGAGGCGCTGCGCAACTGCGCACACATGGCGTATGACATGGCAGGCATCAGAAACCCCCGTGAAGAACTTGACCTTGCAGAAGTACATGATTGCTTTTCAATTACAGAAATGTGTATTTACGAGGATTTCGGTTTCTGTGAAAGGGGGACGGCCCGTCAGAACATTGAAGAAGGCTTCTTTGAGCGCACCGGTGGTCTGCCGGTCAACGTTGACGGCGGCCTGAAGTGCTTCGGGCATCCTGTTGGCGCCAGCGGAATACGCATGACTTACGAAATTTACAAGCAGCTGCAGTATAAAGTTGACAACCCGAAACGTCAGCTTAAAGACGTGCATCTCGGCCTGTCTCAGACTTTCGGCGGCCCGCCTCAGATTGCGGCGTGCATGATTCTCGGCAATGAAAAGGGTTAAACAAACGTTAAGCCTGTTCCTTTGGATATTGGATAGAGAAGGAGAATTATAAATGTCTGGCGCACTTGAAGGTATTAAAGTTCTTGATATGGGACGCGTCCTTGCGGGGCCCTCAGCCGCTGCCCTGATGGGAGATATGGGGGCAGATGTAATTAAGCTTGAACAGCCTGGCCGCGGCGATGACAGCCGCGGCTTTGCCCCGATGAAAAACGGTGTCAGCTGCTACTATAAAAATTTCAATAGAAGTAAAAGAGGCATTACGCTTAATCTCAAGACGGGAAAGGACATTTTCCTTGAACTTGTCAAAAAAGTTGATGTTCTGATTGAAAATTTCCGTCCCGGTACAATGGAAAAACTTGGCCTGGGCTACGATGAGCTGAAAAAAGTCAATCCCAGACTAATTTACGGGTGCATTTCAGGTTTCGGCTCAACCGGCCCCTATAAACACCGTGCAGGCTATGACACAATGTCGCAGGCATGGGCTGGGATTATGAGCATCACCGGGTGGCCGCACGATGATCCTGTGCGCTGCGGTGCATCTTTTGGAGATGTCATGGGCGGTCTGAACCTTACAATCGGCATTCTCGCCGCCCTGAGATACCGTGACCGCACAGGGCGCGGACAGTTTATTGATGTCTCACTGACAGACTGCTGCGTGACTGCTGCCGCGAGCATGTTTGAGGTATATCTTGCCACCGGCAAGGTGCCGACTAAAAATGGAAATCGCTACACTTCTTCAGCACCTGGCGGTGGATACCATACTAAAGACGGTTACTGCGTTATCAATGGCAGCGCTCCTAAATTCTGGGCGATGCTGTGCGACATTACCGGCAAGCCTGAACTTACCAAGGATCCAAGGTTCCTGACAAATGCCCTGCGCGTTCAGAACAGAGAGCAGCTTGACCCGATTGTTGAAGAATGGACAAAATCGCTGACAACGCAGGAAGTCCTGGACACTCTGCTGCCTAAGGGCTTTGCCTGTGCGCCGATTCTGAAACTCGACCAGGTTGTAGCCAACGAGCAGATCGGCGGAGCGCGCAACATGTTTCCGGAAGTCGATGATCCCGAAGTGGGAAAGACCCGCTTCATTAACTCTGCAATCAGAATGAGTGAGACGGGACCCAGCATCCGCTGTCCCGCACCAAAGCTGGGTCAGCATAATGAGGAAGTCTATTCCGAAGTGCTCGGGTATTCAAAAGAAAAGATAGAAGACCTGAAAGCGCATGAAATAATCTAATTAAGGTGTGATTACGATGCGGCAGCCTAAAATTCTCATTACCAATAAGGTAAGACCCTGCGGCGTTGCGGCGCTGCAGAAGGCCGGTTTTGAACTCGTGTGGTCTAAATCCAATTCAGTCAGTGACGTAAAGGAACTCATCGGTGACTGTGACGGAATTATAGCGCGTATGACGCCGGTCAAGGCAGAACTTATTGAAGCTGCTCCCAGTCTGAAGATTATTGGAATGCACGGCGTGGGACTGGATGGCATAGACGTGTCGCTGGCTACAAAGAGGGGTATTGCCGTGACGCGCGCTGCTGACTCAAATGCAATTTCTGTTGCAGAAAATGTCATGGCGATGATGCTGGCTCTTACCAAAAACACCGTTGCAGCAGATCATGCGCTGCGTACAGAGCATAACTTTCAGGCCAGAGACAGGTTTATTGGACATGACCTTGCCGGCAGGGTGCTCGGAATTGTGGGACTTGGGAGAATCGGCAAACGTCTTGCAAAAATGGCAATCAACGGCTTCGGCATGAAAGTTATTGCTTATGATCCCTATGTCAGTGCCGATCAGATGCGTGACGTCAGCGCAGACATAACAAAGAAAGATTCAATTGAAGAAGTTGTGTCTCAGGCTGATTATGTATCATTCCATACGGTTCTGACGCCGAAGATGGTTGGCTTTGTGAATTATGACCTGCTCAAACTCATGAAGCCCACGGCATATTTCATAAACGAAATGCGCGGTGCGCTTGTTAATGAAGCAGATCTTTACAGGGCACTGGAAGAAGGAGTCATTGCCGGCGCGGCTCTTGATGTTTTTGTCAGCGAACCGCCCCGTGATTATAAGCTGATGAGCGCAAAGAATCTTCTGGCGACACCTCATATCGGAGCTTCCACCTACGAAAGCATGGATCGAACGATTCTGACGCTGGCAGATGAGTTCAGGGCGTTTTTCCGCGGGGAACAAATGAAGTACCTTGTGAACCCTGATTATAAGAAGCTTAATTCCTAGCACGGCCCAGTCGCAAGGAGGGGAAAGACGTATGCTTCAATATGAGAAACTATTTTCAGGCGCCTTCCAGCACTTAAAAGGCAACATAATTCGTGAACTTTACAAATACACGAACCAGCCGGGATTTATCTCCTTTGCAGGAGGAAATCCTTCTCCGGCGACTTTTCCCAATAAACAGCTTGCTGAGATAGCATGGGAAGTCCTTATGGAAAAAAAGGTTCCCTGTCTCCAGTATGGGGTAAGCGCAGGACAGATGTCCTTACGCGAGTATATCGCTGAGAGTTTGTCTTCAGAAGGAGTTCCTGCAAAAGCAGAAAACGTTGTCATCACCACGGGCTCACAGCAGAGTCTTGATCTTATTGCCAAGGCGTTTATCAATCCGGGAGACTGTGTTTTAGTCGAAAACCCTACGTATGTTGCGGCACTTAAAATCTTCAGCATTTACCAGGCCGATGTGGAACCCATTCCATGTGACGACGAAGGCGTTATCCCGCAGGCACTTGAGGAAAAGCTGAAGGAAAAAACAGTCAAGCTCATTTACCTGATTCCAAATTTCCAGAATCCGACGGGCATTACCATTCCATGGAAACGCCGGCAGGAGATTATGGAAATAGTCAAGAAGTACAACGTTGTAGTTCTGGAGGACGACCCATATGGAAAGCTGCGCTATGCGGGCGATGCTGTTCCACACATGAAGACTCTGGATTCTGAACAGCAGGTCATTTATATGGGAAGCTTTTCAAAGATCATCGCTCCGGGATTGCGAGTTGCCTATGTGGTCTGCGATGAAAAGATAGCTCAGAAAATCGTTCTTGCCAAGCAGAATAACGATATGCATACGCCGAATTTAACCCAGTTGATTGTGGATGAATACTGCCGGCGCGGCTATCTTGAACCGCATTTAAAGGAATGCCGCAGGCTTTATGCGGAAAAACGCAGCATGATGCTTGACCTTATTAGCAAATACTTCCCCGGAGAAATGAAATGGACGAAGCCCGAGGGCGGACTTTTCCTGTGGTCGAGCCTGCCGGAAGGGTACTCTTCCATGAAACTTCTGGAGTATGTACTGCCTTGCAAGGTCGCTTACGTGCCCGGGGAGAGCTTTTTTGTACATAATGACGGCATTAATACAATGCGCCTTAACTTTTCGAATGCAGATACAAGCAAAATGGAAACGGGTCTGAAAATTCTGGGAGAACAGATCAGCAGATACCTGTCAGACGGGAACACAAAATAAAAAGGCAGGGGAAAAATATGTCCGGTACAAACAGGCAGATAAGAGAACCTAAGTTTTGTGAAGCATTAGCCGTGCTCCTTATTATTGTGGCCCTGATAATCTGGGGAACAAAGGGAATAGCCGTTCTGGGAATAAAAGGACTGAATGTAGACCTTCGTCTGATGTTTTTCATTGCCTGGCTGCCTGCAATTGCAGTAAGCTGGTACTACGGTCATCCGTATCAGGAAGTTGAAAAGTCGGCAATAGACACAATCCGTTCGGGAATTCAGCCGGCTGTGATCCTGCTTGTCGTTGGCGGCATGACTTCTACATGGATTGCTTCCGGAACAGTACCGACTCTTATTTACTATGGGCTGAAAATTGTAAATCCCAGAATGTTTCTGCCAATAGTATTCGTGCTGTGTTCCGTGACATCGCTCTTTACCGGTACCTCGTGGGGAACGATTGGCACCGTGGGATTGGCAATGGTGGGCATTGGGATGGGAATGGACATGAACATCGGCCTCGTGATTGGCGCTGTGGTCAGCGGAGCCTATTTTGGGGATAAAATGTCGCCTATTTCCGATACAACAGTAATGACTTCTGCACTTGCCGGTGTGCCCGTGATGAAACACATTCAGCACATGCTGTGGACGGTTGTTCCCGGTTACTTGATTTCATTCGTGCTTTTCCTGTTTTTGGGAATGAAGCACGCCGATGTAAATATTGATTATTCAACCGTTAATGCAACAATGGACGCGATGTCGGCGAATTTCAAGCTGGGATTTGTTCCGATTCTTCCTATGCTCGTGCTCTTTTACCTTTTGTTTACAGGTAAGCCTTCTATCCCTTCAATTTTAAGTGCAGGACTTTTGGCAGCTTTCGTAGCGGTCCTGTATCAGGGGACAGGACTTGGAGCGGTGCTGAACATTATGTATAAGGGATTCAGCATGAATTCAGGCAATAAATTTGTTGACACGATTTTGAACCGCGGAGGCTTCACAAGCATGAGAGATTTCACAAATGTCATGCTTGGTTCGTTTGGGCTGGCAGGTATCCTGAAAGGCGCCGGAATCCTCAATGCCGTCATCAATCCCATTTGCAGGAAAGTTAAGAGTACGTTCGGCGCAACTATTGCGTGCGCTATTGTTGAAATGTGCGCCCTGGCAACCGGTTCAACCCAGAGCTTTGCAAACATCATGACCGGAACGCTTGTTACTCCGCTTTACAAACAGCTGCGGCTGAAGCCGGAAAACATGTCACGTGCCATGGAAGATTTCGGCACACAGGGTGCAGTCCTGATTCCCTGGGGAATTAACGCTCTGTACGTTGCAGGCATGTACGGTGTTGAGCCGATGGTGTTTATTCCCTTCTGCTTCCTGAATATGTTAGTTCCGGTGATTTCACTGCTGTATGGTCTGACCGGTTTTTCAATGACAAAATATAAAGAAGGAGAGGAAATCCCCGAGGGCGATTATCCTATGGCTTCCTAA
>CAZDXA010000038.1:0-20542 GCA_964509435.1 uncultured Synergistaceae bacterium
CGAAGGTCACAGCTCCGTTGACTTTGGTAATCGGCAGATTCATAAAGGAAAGTGCCGCATCTTTGAACGTGATGGTATCACCGCGGAAGGCAAATGGAACTGTGATATTATCGATGTTCATGTCGTTCAGCGTAACACGTTTTGAATCGACCTGGCCTCCGGCTGTGATGGCAGTGCCTTTGCCCTTGACGGTCAGTGCGCCGTTGACTTTGCCCTTGATGTTCTCAGGCGCTGACGGGATGAATTTGGGAAGCATCGTCAGGTCAAAACCCTTCACGCTGATCGATGCGTCGGTGACGACTTCTTTGCCGCTTGCGTCGATGGAGCCCTTCAGCACTGCAGGATTGCCGGCGATGTTGGAAGAACCTGACAGAGTGACAGTGCCCCTGCTGTTGAACGCAGCGCTGATCTTCGTGTTTGTAACCGGCTGCCCGTCAACGGTCAGCTTTCCTGCGTTCACCTCGACCGTGCCTTTCAGCGCCGTGACAGGGCCTTCGATGGAGACAGCGGCGCTGTCCACCTGTCCGCCAAGTTTGACGGGCAGAGACGGTATATTTTTGCTGATAACAGCTGCCGTCACAGCTCCCTCGGTTTTCATGCTGACTTTCAGTTTTGCAGTCTTTTCGCTCAGGTCAGCGTAAACCGAACCCGTTGCGGGGATGCCCAGAGCACTGACAGAAAGAGGATTCAGGTTGATCTTCATGTCCTTCACGGACGCAGTGGTCCTGCCGGAAACAGGGAATCCCATCACGGAGCCCTCAGTGAACTCAACGGTGCCGTTCACTGCAGGATTGCCCACTGCACCCTTTATTGTCAGGCTGGCTGTTGCGAGGCCTTTTGCAGCGTAGTCACGGATATCAGGCACAAGTGCGGCCAGGCTGGCGATCTGGAATTTCTGCGCTGCGACTTTCAGATTCAGCTCGGGAGTGACTGTGCCGCTGAGATCCAGCGTACCGCCGTCTGCCTTGACAGAGCACTGAGTCAACTTCAGGCCGTCTCTGAAGTCGAGGTTAACATTGCCTTCCACAGCGAAATCGTCCAGCGCAGCAGCAACCTCTGTTTTGAAAGTGTTGTCCTTTAAGCCACCGTCTGCTTTCAGGGTAAGTGTCTTGAACTGGTCAGTCAGACTGCTTACGTCAAGGCCAGAGAGTTTCAGCCCGTAAGTGCCTGACAGTTCCTCTGCAAAATCAATAACGGAGGCCAGTTCAATTTTGCCTTTCAGCGCAGATGCAGTGAAATCCCTGACCTTCAGACTTCCGTCGGCCATTTCTGCTTTGCCTCTGATCTGGGTGACGGGCACACCGCCATAGGTCAGTGATGCGTCTTTCAGAATCAGCGTGTTTTCCCTGAAAAGTGCCGGAATCCTGATCTTGCTGATTGTGATTCCGGACAGCGAAATACCCGGTGAATCCAGAGTAGCCTCAGCGGTGACGGCGCTGCCAGCTCCTTTGACTGTCAGAACGGCGTTCACCTTTCCGCTGAGATCGGCCGGAGCCGCAGTGACGAGTTTGGGAATCACTGCAAGGTCGAAATTCTTCACTTCGAATGACAGGTCAGTGGTGATTTCCTGTCCGCCGGCGTCAACTGAGCCTTTCAGCACCGCCGGTGTGCCGGCAACGTTCGTGCCGCCGTCCAGCGTCACGAGTCCCCCGCTGTTGAACACCGCTTTAATCTGTGTGTTGGTGACCGGCTGGCCATCGACTGTCAGCTTACTGGCTTTCACCTCAGCTGCGCCTTTCAGCCCGGTGAGAGGACCTTCAACAGTGATTGCGGCGCTGTCCACCTGTCCGCCCAGTTCAACCGGCAGAGGGGGCAGATATTTCAGCAGGGCTTTTGCAGTCAGCGGAGCGCCGGTTTTCAGGGATACACTGAGTTGGGGCACCTGGCTGTGCAGATCAACGCTGGCAGAACCTGCAGCCGGCATTTCTAAAACATTCAGTGACAGGGGATTCAGGGTGAGCTTCATGTCCTGCATCGCCGCCGCGGCCTTTGCTGCAATGGGGAATCCCATTACTGAACCGTCGGCAAACTCGGCTGTGCCGTTCACTGTCGGATTGCCATAGTCGCCTTTGGCTGTCAGCGTGAGGCTCACAAGCCCTCTGGCAGCATAGTCACTGATTTGCGGCAGGACAGCCGCCAGATCGGCAATCTGGATCTTCTGTGCCGAGGCTTTCAGGTCGAGCGAGGGCATCAGAACACCGCTGAGGTTCAGCGTGCCGCCGGCCGTTTCAAGGCTGCCTTCGTCCAGCGTAAGGCCGTTGTCGTCAAAGGCCGCCGAGATGTTGATCTTTGTCAGCGGCAGTCCCATCAGGTTCAGTGATGCGCCGCTGATGGTCAGAGTCTTTCCGTCGAACGCAGCGGGGAAGTTCACGCTGTCGATGTTCATGCCGTCGAGCGAGATGTGTTCCGAATTGAGTTTCACGTCCGCGGTGATGGTGTCGCCGCTGAGACCCGCTTTCAGCGCGGCGCTGACTTTGCCGCTGAGGTCAGGAAGGAAATCAGGGAACAGTTTCTTCAGCACTGCCAGATCAAAGCCGAGGGTGCTGAACTCCGCATCAGCAGTGACGTCCTCGCTGCCGAAATTGAGAGTTCCCTTCAGTTCTGTGGGGGCGCCTGCCGCGCTGACGGTGCCCGAAACAGTGACAGAACTGGTGATGTCAAAATCGGCTTTAATGTCCGCGTCGGTCAGGGATTGTCCATTGTAGACAAGCTGTGCGGCCCGGAGCTGCGCGCTGCCTTTCAGAGCATCAGCAGGACCTTTTGCGGAGAGTTCCAGACTGTCAAGCTGCCCGTCAACTGCTGCGGGCAGAAGAGGCAGATATTTCCGCACAGTCCCGGCAGCAAGAGCGCCGCCCGTTTTCAGATTCATGTCCAGTACCGGTGTTTTGCCATTCATGTCAGCGCTGACCATGCCTGAAATTGGAACGTCCAGTGCGCGGATTGTCAGCGGGCTGAGCGTCAGTTTCAGGTTTTCCATCTGGGCGGTCGTGCTGAACGCAAGCGGAATGCCCATGAATGAACCGTTGGAAAAATCCACAGTGCCGTTCACTGCAGGGTTGTCATAAGCACCCTTCACAGTCAGTCCGGCTCTGACCAGGCCTCGGGCATCATAGGCTTCGATGCCGGGTACAATCGGGCTGATGTCGGAAAGCTGGACGTGGTCGATGGAAAGCTTCAGGTCAAGTGCCGGAGCTACGGAGCCGCCGAGAGTGATGGTTCCGCCGCCGGTCGCAACAGCAGCGCCTGTCAGCTTGATGCTGTCTCCGCTGAAGGATGCCGAGCCGTCAATCTTTGTGATGGGAAGATTCAGGAAGACCATTGAAGCGCCGTTTACGCTCAGTGTATTGCCTCTGAGCGTCAGAGGAATTTTTACGTCTCTGAAATTCGTGAAATTCAGCGTGAGATATTGGGAGTCGATCAAGCCGTCAGCGGCAATACTGCTGCCTTTTCCGCTGACCTTCAGCGAAGCGTTCAGTTTTCCGCCGAAACTGGCCTTCACCGCCGGGATGATCTTTGGAACCATTGCAAGGTCAAAGTTCTTCACGCTGAATGACAGATCGGTGATGATTTCCTGTCCGCCGGCGTCGATGGAGCCATTCAGTTCAACCGGCGCACCGGCAACGTTTGTGCCGCCGTTCAGCGTCACAAGCCCCTGGCTGCTGAACGCCGCTTTGAGCAGCGTGTCAGAGACCGGCTGACCGTCGACGGTCAGTCTGCCGGCCTTTGCCTCGGCCGTGCCATTCAGTGCAGTGACAGGCCCTTCAAGGGAGACAGAAACATCGTCGACCTGTCCGTCCAGCTCAACCGGCAGAGAAGGAAGATTTCCGCGCAGTGTCTCGGCCGTGACCGGACCGTCGGTCCTTATGCTGACCTTCAGCTGCGGCGTCTCACCGTTCAGGTCAGCAGCGGCGCTGCCGCTGACGGGGATGCCGATGACACTGATTGTAAGCGGATTCAGTGCGATCTTCATGTCCTGCATCGCCGCTGTGGTCCTGGCTGCGATAGGGAACCCCATGACCGAGCCGTCAGCAAACTCAGCCGTGCCGTTTACCGTCGGATTGTCAAAAGAGCCTTTGACAGTCAGATCGGCGGTCAGAAGCCCCTTTGCGGCAAACTGCCTGATCTGCGGCGCGAGGGCGCCCAGATCAGCAAGCTGAATCTTCTGCGCCGAGGCTTTCAGATCCAGGGACGGCATCAGGGTGCCGGAAGCACTGAGCGTGCCTCCGCAGGCTTCGAGCGACGCTTTTTTCAGCGACACGCCGCTGCTCAGGTCGACATTGAAACCGCCTTTCAGCGGCAGTCCGTTCAGCACTGCGTCAAGAGTGCCCTCGAGTACACCACTGTCGAACGTGCCGGAAGCTGCGTTCAGCGTCATGGCGTTCAGAGGCAGCGCTGCGGGCAGCGACAGCTTTTCGCCGGTGAAAAGCTCAGCCAGTTTCAGCAGATCGGGCACAGTGCATTCAATTTTTGACAGTTCCCATCGGTCAAGGGCGATGTTTCCCCTGATGATCTTCGTCAGAGCCGGATCGGCTGAGACGCTGCCTGCCCGAAGCAGCGTCTGTCCTTCCCTGACCAGCTTAATGTCTGTAAAAGTGTATCCCTTGACAGGATTACCCTTCGCACTGCCGATGGCAAGGTCGAGTCCATACGTCTGATTCACGTATTCTGTGCCTTTCTGAGCGATCCAGCCGGTACCGATGTCCAGAGTACAGACGGCGATGATCACTGCGGCCAGCAGTGCGAAGAAGCCGATAAAAAACTTCTTCATAGTGTCAGAGCCTCCTCTTCAGATTCAGGTGAATTGGTGAGAAAAAATTTCGTGCAGAGCTTCAAACGGAAAATTCCGCCAGACTTTTATCAAAATGCCGCAGCCCGACAAGATAGAAAAGTTAAAAACAACTCTATTATAGCAGATGACGCAGAAAATCACTAAAATAGCTGATAAAAGTCAAAAAACGGCGCCGCGCCGAGCATTTCAGCGGCACACGTCAGATGTGTGCATGAAAAAAGGAGAGAGCGCGAGCTCCCTCCTTTACAGACGTTATTTTCCGAACAGGTTTTGAAGCCCCTTGCCGATGGCCTGGTTGACAGAGTCTTCAAGCTGTTTTTTCGGGTCCTTTGCATCATCCGAAGCGGCCTGTGAGGAACCGCCGTTTGCCGCTTTCGACTGATCCTGCGTGGATTTGCCGCCCGTCAGCTGTTCTGTGAGCTTGTTCACAGCGTCATCGACTTTCTGATTCATCTGATCCTTGACGTTCTGCGCCTTTGAACCCTGATCCTGCGAGACAGCCGAAGGCCCGCTCCACTTGGCGCCGTTGACCTTGAAGTTGTCAATGCTCGGCTTGTCAGCCGTGCCGCCGATGTGGAACGTCAGCTCACGAAAATCGTCTTTGCCGTATGACTTGCTCGCGCCGCTTATCGCTCCGGCCAGAACGCCTGCGACGCCGCCCACGCCTCCGCCCAGCAATGTCGCTGCACTGCCGGCAGTTGCAGCACCGCTCAGAGCTGAGGCTGCAGTATCAACAAGCATCGTGTTGACTGATGCGTTGATGTCCATGTTCAGTGCACCTGAATAGGCAAATGTCCCCTTGCCCTTGATGTACTGATAGATACCGTCGCCCTTGTTTGCGTTGATCACTGATCCGTCCTGAAGTGTCAGTTCCGCTGCGGAAGTGGTGAATGGCACCGACGCGTTGGCGTAGGAGATCTTCTTATTGCCGTGAAGCTGTGAAATAATGTTGATGATGCTCTTGTACTGACTGAAGCCGTACAGTTCGCCGCCGGCAGACGACACTTTGCCGGAACCATCAAGAGTGAACGGGCTGAGCTTGCCCGAGGCCTTGTATTCGCCGGCCAGTTTTCCTGTCAAGCCGCCGCCCAGGGTCGGCATTATCTGATCAATGATGTTTTTCAGCTGGCTGTCTTTCATTGCGGCACTGAGACTGTAATTCATCTTGTTGATGTCGATGTTCAGGTTTCCTGTGACTGTTCCGTCTGCAAATCTGCAGCTGAAGTCAGGTAGAGAAGCGATCATCTTTGACAGTTTGATGGAGGATTTCATCTGCTCGAATTTAAGGCCTGTCAGTGTGAAAAGAGGAATGCTGGCTGAACCGTCGCCCGTGATGTCCGTATCGGAAAGGGTACCTTTGATTGAACCGCTCAGCTTGCCTGAAGCACCGAGACTGCCGGCGCCGAAAGTCTTCATAACATTGCCCAGGTCAATGGCTGAAGCTTTCAGGTCGTAAGTGCCGTTCAGGTTTTTGCCAAAGGTCAGCGTAGAGTCCATCGTAAACTTTCCGCCGGCAATGGCCGCGCTCATTTCCTTGAACGCCACATTATCGCTTGCGAGAGTCACAGAACCGTTGACCTTTGTGATAGGCAGATCCATGAATTTCAGAGAAGCGTCTTTAAACGTCAGCGTGTTGCCGCTGAACGTGACAGGAACAATTATATTGTCGATGTTCATGTCATTCAGCGAAACCCGCTTTGAGTCAAGCTTTCCGCCTGCGGCGATGGCGCTGCCTTTGCCCTTGACTGTCAGTGCAGCGTTGACCTTGCCCTTGATGTTCTGCGGTGCCGAAGGGATCATCTTCGGCAGCATCGCCAGGTCAAAGTCCCTGATGCTCAGTGAGACATCAGCCGTGACTTCCTTGCCGCCGGCATTCACTGTGCCCTTCAGTGTTGCAGGATTGCCTGCAATGTTTGAGCCGCCCGACATGGTGATGACGCCCTTGCTGTTGAACGCAGCCTTCAGAAGCGTGTCAGTGATGGCCTGTCCGCCGAAGGTAAGCTTATCCGCCTTGATCTGGGCGGTGCCCTTCAGAGCGTTCACAGGACCTTCTACTGATACGTTGACTCCGTCAACCTGTCCGCCTACTTCAGCGGGCAGTGAAGGCAGGTTTTTGCGAAGAGTATCAGCAGTTACCGGTCCGTCGGTTTTCATACTGACCGAAATGGACGGCGTCTTTCCGTTCAGGTCTGCTGTTACGCTTCCTGCGGTTGGAATGCCGATGACACTGACTGTGAGAGGATTAAGCGCGATCTTCATATTCTGCATTGAAGCCGTGGTCTTGGCCGCCACAGGGAATCCCATCACTGAGCCGTCGGAGAACTCTGCGGTGCCGTTTACCGCCGGGCTGTCCAGAGCACCTTTGACCGTCAGATCAGCAGTCACGAGGCCCTTTGCAGCAAAAGTGCCGATCTGGGGAACTATACTGCTCAGATCGGAAATCTGTACATTTTTCACTGCGGCAGTCAGATCAAGAGACGGAGTCACTGCACCGCTGGCAGTGATTGTGCCGCCGCAGGCGTCGACCGATGCCTTTTTCAGCGTTATGCCGCTGCTCATGTCAACGCTGAAACTGCCTTTCAGCGGCAGGCCGTTCAGCGTGATGTCAAGCGCAGCCTCGGCATCGGTTCCGTCGAAAGTACCGCCCACAGAATTCAGCGTCAGGTCTTTCAGAGGAAGTGCATCGGGCAGGGTGACCTTCTGTCCTGTGAAGATCTCAGCCAGCTTCAGCAGATGGGGGATTGTGCTTTTGATCTCTGAAAGCTCTACCCAGTCGAGAGCAATATTGCCTCTGATGATTTTAAGAAGTGCAGGGTCAACGAAAATTTTGCCGGCTTTGAGCAGTGAAGCGTTGTCCTGTGTCAGTTCAATGTCGGTAAATGTGTATCCCTTTACAGGGTTGCCCTTGGCTCCCCCGATGGAGACTCCGAGATTATAAGTGTTGGCAACGTACTCGGCACCTTTCTGCGTTATCCATCCAGTACCGATATCCAGAGTGCACACAGCGATGACCAGAACGGCAATGAGAGCCGCAACGCTGATCAGAAATTTTTTCATGTTCAGAAAAACCTCCTTTGCAGCTTTTTCCAGAACTGTATTGAATTGTACCCGGCAGAAATGTCAGGCATCAGCATATTATAGCATAGAGGAATAGCGGAATGTGTGCTGAAACATCGGTTGTTTTGGGCATGTGTCGCTATAATCTCTGATATAATCAGGGAGCTGCCCAAAAAAGCCGTTTTGTGCAGTTAAAATAAAAAAACAAGGAGCGTAATTTCTGTGGAAAACAGGCGTGAAATGCTGGAAAAAGCGCCGCTGCTCGGCCTTCTGGTGAGAATGTCCCTGCCGGCAATGGCCGGAATGCTTGTCATGGCGTCATATATATAATGTTGTGGATGCGGTCTTTATCGGTCATGGCGTAGGCCCGCTGGGAATTGCTGCTACTTCAGTGGCATTCCCGCTGCAGCTTTTTGTCAATGCGCTTGCTATGTGGGTTGCTATGGGGACTGCTTCCCTGGCATCCCGCAAGCTCGGTGCCGGTTCAAATGTCCAGGCAGAATATGCCCTCGGCAACGGATTTGTCCTGGCATGCATACTTGGTGCGCTGACCCTGGCCGCAGGTGAGATCTGGCTTGATCCGCTCATAGCATTGATGGGCGCAGAAACAGAGGTAGCAGAATATTCGCGTGAATACCTCCGTATTGCTTTTCTCGGCAATCCTCTGGTTATCCTGGGAATGCTGCTGAACAGCTCCATCAGGGCCGAAGGCAATACGCGGTATGCAATGTTTTCCATGATTTATCCCGCAATGCTCAACGTTTTTCTTGATCCGCTGTTCATCTTCGGTTTTAAAATGGGTATGGCCGGCGCAGCCTGGGCTACAGTCATCGGACAGGTTGTCACGCTCCTCTGGGTGCTCAGATACTATCTGGCAGGAAAAAGAGCCATCATTGCGCTGCGGTTCAGCCGCATGCGTCTTCTGTGGGGGATTGACAGGCAGATTATCAGCGTGGGCGCTTCAGAGTTCGCCCGCAGCGCAGCGCTGACGCTTGCCAATGCCATCTTGATGAATCAGATCTCGAGTTACGGCTCGCCGCTTCACATTGCAGCTTTTGCCATTATCATGAAAGTTACATCTCTTGCCGTCATGCCGGTTTTCGGACTCGGACAGGGCATGCAGCCCATAGTCGGCTACTGCTACGGGGCACGGCTCTACGAGCGCACCCGCCGCACCATTGAAATTGCGCTGGCTGTTGCTCTTGTCATTACAAGTGTCGGCGAGTTTTTTCTTCTGGCGTTTCCGCAGGTCTTTGCGCTTGCATTTACCGACGACGCGGAAGTTATTAAAATCACTGTGTGGGGAATCCGTGTGCTTCAGTGTACCTTTGCAATAGTTGGTTTCCAGATGATCGGCAGCGTTACATTTCAGGCACTGGGAATTGCGGGGCCTGCATTGTTTCTTTCGCTGGCGCGGCAGGTTATTTTCTTTATCCCTTCGCTGCTGCTGCTGCCCCGCTGGTTCGGAATCACCGGCGTTTATCTGGCTTATCCGGTAGCTGATGTTCTCGCCGCGCTGACGACATTCTTCTTCCTCCTGTCCTACCGTGGCCGGCTTAAAAAAATGGAGCGCCGGCAAATTGAGCAGTGAATGTTTTCGGCTTATAATGTTCATTGGATCGGTTGCTGATGGTTTTCAACACAGCCTGAGGGGGAGTGCATTGTGAACGGCATGGAAAATAATACAGGCGGCGTACAGGATAACAGCCCGGAACTCCGTTACTTCATCTCATACGACGTGCTGTTCAATCACACATTCAACGCCATTGCCATATACGAGGTAGAAGGCGACCCGCACGGCAGCTCGTTTACTGCTGAAAGGGTACGTTACGTGGACGTCAACTCATCCTATGAGCGGGTCATGAAGGTGCAACGCAGCGATGTGATCGGCCGCAGCTTTTTGGACGTGTGGCCCAATGCCGAACCGCGCTGGTCGCAGATCATTGTTGACTGTCTGCGCAGCGGCCATACTGAACATACCGAGGGAAGCAGCCTTGAAACCGGCAGTTATCTGGAGGCAATAGCATTTCCCATACCACCCAACATGGCAGCAGTGATTTTTCTTGACAAGACAAAACTGAAAGCTTCGGATGAGGCGCTTGCGCGCAAGCAGGAAGAAGTCCGCAGCCTTGCAACACAGCTGACACTGATTGAGGAAGACACCCGCCGGGCCATTGCCACCGATCTGCACGACAGAATCGGCTACGACCTGGTGTCGCAGCTCAACAGAATCAGAAAGATCAGAGAAAACTGCCCGCCTGCGCTGCAGGAAGAAATGCAGTCTCTGCAGAGCAATACAGAACATCTTATTAAAGAAAGCCGAAGCCTGATCTTCGAACTCAGCCCGCCCATTCTTAAGGAAGTCGGTCTGAATCCAGCTCTTGAATCACTGGCCGAAAACCTGCTGGCGCCGCAGGGCATCAAATGGGAAATGCGTTCCCGCGGCACGATGGAGGATTACTGGGCTGATGATAAAATCTGCGTTCTGCTGTACCGCATGACCCGTGAGCTCCTGATCAATGTGATCAAGCATGCTGCAGCAACACGCGTCACCATCATCATCAACCGTGGGCCGGGCCGGATCATGGTAGCTGTTGAAGATAACGGCAAAGGATTTCCCGAAGGATACGACATAGATGCTTTTGAACAGCGCAGGGCTGTCAAGAGTTTCGGCCTGTTCAGCATAAAGGCCCGGCTTGAACCCATCGGAGGCACGCTGAAAATCGTTTCTGTGCCCGGCGAAGGGGCGACAGTCGCCATGACCTGCCCGCTCGCGCTGAAGAAAGGGGATTTCAAATGACAACCCGCATTCTGCTAGCCGATGATCACGAAATGTTCCTTGAAGGAATGAAAGTTCTTCTCGACCAGGTGCCTGACATAGAACTGGTCGGCACCGCCCGCGACGGTGAAGAAGCGGTGAAGCAGACCCGCCTTCTGCGCCCGGATGTGGTGCTCATGGACATGACCATGCCGAAGCTGAACGGGATCCAGGCCACATCGCAGATACGCGCCGAATTTCCGGATGTCAGAGTGCTTGTGCTTTCAATGCACAGCGACAAAAATCTGATAGTTGAAAGCCTGAAAGCCGGCGCGTGCGGCTATGTGCTGAAAGAATGCACTTCAGGTGAACTCTGCACTGCCATTGAAACAGTCATGAAAGGGCAGAACTACCTGACTCCGGCCGTCGTTTCAACCATACTTGCGGATTATCTGCGGCTGCTGGAAAACGAATCTGAAAATTCAGGGTGTCCGCTGTCAGAGCGTGAACTTGATGTGCTGAAACTTCTGGTTAAAGGCTGCAATGCAAAACAGATTGCTGATCAGCTCGGTATCAGTAAAAACACCGTTGACACCCACCGCAGGCACATTCTGGATAAAGTGGGCTGCAACAGTATGGCCGAACTGACGCGCTATGCCATCCGCGAGGGATACCTTGACCTGAGCTGAGAGTTTTCTTTAATCCGGCTGCTGAAAAAGAACAGAGTGAAGGGCATGCAGTGTGCGGGCAACGAGCCTGCCGCTGCACGCCCTTTTTATATACAGGCTGACTGAAGCGGCAGACTGTGATGCTGCGCAGTGTTTTATGCCGCAGTCTGCGGCGGCATTTATGCTTCTGCCTGTTTAAAGACACATCTTTGTTAATGCGCAGCTGATCGGGGAATTTATACAAATCAGCAGGAGAGTGCGGACGGCTCCAGAATGCATCATTTTTCCTGTCCGGCCATTTCATCAGCAAGAAATATTTCCTGTCTGCATGGCGGTAATCTGTTTACAAAAGATTGCGGCAGAATGGTTCAGTAATAAATTACTATGGAATTGTGATTATACCGGAATCTGATAATGCGCCTTTTTTCACTCTGAAGTGACGAACCTTCAAACTCAGTAGACATGACGTCTGAGACAATAGTTTGAAAGTGTAATCATGAAAAGCATGAGCGCTGTTTCACATTTTTCATTATGGCTGAATTACATTCTTATTATTTATAATTCAGTTGTTGAAAGAAAAAAGTATGGAATGAACAAGACGAATGGTTCAAGTTCTTCGGCGTTTCCGTACAAGCAGGGTTACGAGCGGGAAGTTTTTTCCCCAATATGTTAAAAGGAGTGATTTCAGTTATGAGACTTGAAATCGGAGCCTTTCATGTGACCGACATCAAATTTGGCGATCACACCGGCTACAGCAATCATGTGCTGACAGTCAACAAGGAAGAGCTGCTTAAGGTTGTCCACGAGGACGAGCACATCACCACCGCAGATCTCAAGATTGTACACCCCGGTGAGAACGTGCTTCTGTGTCCCGTCAAGGAAGCTCTTGAAATGCGCTGCAAGGTTTCCGGAGGACACGGAATTTTCCCCGGCGTGCTTTCGCCGATGGAAATTGCGGGTTCAGGCCGTACTCACTGCCTTCAGGATTGCTCGCTGCTGGTTGTCGGTGAACATGCGGGCGGATTCCAGGACGGCGTCATTCCCATGGGCGGCAAGTATCAGCACTATACCATTTTCGGAGACATGCCCAATCTGGTGCTTGTAGCTGATACAGACGAAGAGTTTGAGCGTCATGAGCAGCAGAAGAAAAATCACGCTCTGCGCTGGGCGGGCATGCGTCTTGCCGAGTATGTCGGCCAGTGCGTAAAGGATATGGAGCCAGAGAACATCGAAGTTTATGATCTTCCTCCCATCAATGAGCGCGGACCTGAGGTAGACAAGCTGCCCCGCGTTGTCTATCTGCTTCAGCCTCAGACGCAGATGGAAACAATGGGCTATAACACCCTGATTTACGGCTGGGACGGCAACCACATCCTTCCCACTTTCATGCATCCCAATGAACTGCTTGACGGCTGCATGGTCTCCGGATCGTTCATGCCTACAAGCTCCAAGATTTCAACTTACGAGTTTGCCGTCAATCCTATGCTGAAGAGACTGTATGCCGAGCACGGCAAAACCATCAATTTCCTTGGCGTTGTAATGTCCACGCTGAACGTAAAGATGGACGAAAAGGTCCGCTGCGTCAAGATGGCCGGCCAGATCTGCCAGTCTCTGGGCGTTGATGCTGCTGTCGTTGTTGAAGAAGGTTACGGCAACCCTGACGTGGATTACACAGCCATGATGGTTGAGCTTGAGCGCCTCGGCATCAAGACCATCGGACTTTCCGACGAGTGCACCGGACGCGATGGCGCTTCTCAGCCTCTGGTGTCAATGAATCCTGTCACCGATGCGCTGGTTACCACCGGCAACGTGTCTCAGATGTATGAGTTCCCCAAGATGGAAGTCATCGGTGAGCTTGAAGCCCTTGCCCGCGATGGAAACTCCGGCGGCTGGGAAGGCTGCATCCATCCCGATGGAAGCTTCGTAATGGAGAACAACGGCCTGTTCTGCGGCAACCACATCAGCGGCTACTCAAAGAGAACATGCGCTGATTTCTAAGTCCGGGAGGCACAAAAATGATGAAAGCCATTCATTATATCAACCAGTTCTTCGGTCAGGTGGGCGGCGAAGCCGCTGCCGACGCTGCGCCGATTTTCCACGACGGCCTTGTGGGCTGCTCCATGATGCTCAACGCCATGGTGAAGCCCGATATTGAAGTTACCAACACGGTTGTCTGCGGCGACAACTACATCACCAATCATACTGATGAAGCCCTGAAAGCTATTTTTGCCTGGCTTGACGGCAAAAAGTTTGACATCTTCTTTGCAGGCCCGGCATTTATGGCCGGCCGCTACGGAGTGGGCTGCGGCATTGTGTGCAAGGCAGTTGCGGAGCGCTATCATGTGCCGGTCATCACCTCAATGAACGAGGAAAACCCCGGCGTTGAAGAGTATAAGGCCAGCGCCTATATCTTCAAAGGCGGACGCAAGGCCACCTATATGAAAGAAGATATGACTGCCATGGCCGCATTCGGCAAAAAAATTGCCGAGGGCAGAGAACTTCTTCCCGCCGCTCAGGAAGGCTATTTCCCGCGCGGAATCCGCGCAGAGATCCCAGCTCCCGACGGACGCATGGCTGCTGACCGTGTCATCGACATGCTGCTCAAGAAGCTGAAAGGCGAGCCGTTCCAGACTGAGCTGATCATCCCGAAGATGGAGAAAATTCCTCCTGCAGCGCCCATCAAGGATCTCAGCAAGGCCACCATTGCCCTGGTTTCCTCATCAGGCGTCGTTCCTGTGGACAATCCTGATCACATCCAGAGTGCTTCCGCCCAGAAGTGGGGCAAGTACAACATTGCCGGACGCGACAACCTGCCTCAGGGCGTATTCAAGACCATTCATGCAGGGTTCGATCCTGCCGCCATGTGTGCTGTTCCCGACCGCGGCGTACCTGTGGATGCCATGCGTTATTTTGAGAAACAGGGCAAGATCGGCAAGCTGTATGACTGGTACTATGTGACAGTCGGAACCGGAACCACTCAGGCTTTTGCCGCCAAATTCGGCCGTGAAATTGCTGCGGAGCTTCATGCTGCAAAGGTTGACGGTGTTGTGCTCACCTCCACCTGAGGCACCTGCACTCGTTGCGGGTCAACGATGGCAAGAGAAATTGAGCGCACCGGTATTCCTGTGGTAGTGATGTGCAACCTGATTGACGTGGCTAAGACCGTCGGCGCAAACCGCATGGTTCAGACCGTGTCGGTGCCCTATCCCCTGGGAGATCCCGAACTCAGCCCCGAGGCCGAGTGGCAGCTTCGCACCTGCCGCGTCGGCGTTGCCCTTGATGCACTGGCAACCGACGTGAAGGAACCCACTGTGTTCCCAACCAAGTTCTAAAAGGGGAGTCAGGTTTCAAGCCTCTCGTTAAAATGAACATGTAACCTGTCTGAGGGGCTGATGTTTTTAAACAGAAAAACGTCAGCCCCTCATTTAAGGGGAACAGAACTTGCAGTCACTGCTTTTATTTTTACCAGCCGGCACAGCGCGGCTTTTTTAATTGGTTTCTCTTGTGAAAGGAGTAGCAATATGGCAGACAAAGGAAAGGTATCCCGTAATCCGCTTGACCATGGCATCACCGACTGGTCTGACAGCGTCGATACAAAGAGCAATGCGGTCTATTACGTGTCAATCCTGATTACAGCCGCCGTTGTGCTGTGGGGATTTTTCTACCCTGCACATTTTGGCGCCTTCGCAAACAACCTGTTCAATAATCTGACGACCTATTTCGGTCCCGGTTACATGTTCTTCATGAACATGTTTGTCATTTTCTGCATCGGGATTGCTCTCAGCAAGTTCAAGAATGTGCGTCTCGGGCGTCCTGAAGACAGACCGGAACACAGCAACCTTGCGTGGTTTGCCATGCTGTTTTCGGCAGGAATGGGGGTCGGACTGGTATTTTACGGTGCTGCGGAGCCCTTGATTTATTATACGAACCCGCCATTCGGTTCTGCGCCGGAGTCAATTCAGGCGGCGCGTGACGCTATGCAGATTTCGTTCTTCCACTGGGGGCTTCATCCGTGGGCCGGCTATGCCGTCATTGCCATGCCGCTTGCGTATTACCAGTTCCGCTATAATGCGCCGTGCCTGATCAGTTCTATTTTCATTCCAGTTGTCGGCGAAAAGACTGTAAAGGGAACATTCGGGAAGGTTGTTGATATTCTGGCCACATTTGCGACGCTGGGCGGCATCACAACCTCCCTCGGTCTTGGCACACTGCAGCTCAATTCTGGCGCGCAGGTGATCTTCGGTCTGCCTAAAACCGTGTTTGTCCAGGTGTGCATCATCATAATTCTTGCTGTGTTTTATACAGGTTCTGCAGTGCTGGGAATCGACAAAGGCATTTCCAAGGTGGCCGATCTGAATATTCGTATCTGCTTTATTCTGATGGGCGCCATGCTGTGTGTCGGCCCTTGTCTCGGCATTATACAGACCTTCATGACAGGGATCGGTGATTTTCTGAGCGGCTTTGTGCGCGAAAGCTTTATGATGGATCCTTACGGATCTGGCTATCAGAAACATCTTGCCAGCTGGACGCTTTATTACTGGGCGTGGTGGATTGCCTGGGCTCCCTTTGTCGGTTCTTTCGTTGCGCGCATTTCCCGCGGCCGCACCATCGGCCAGTTCATCGCCGGCGTGCTGATTATTCCCGCGCTTGGCAGCGCAGCATGGTTTGCTATTTTCGGCGGCTCAGCCCTTCACCTTGAACTGGTGGATCACGTGAAGATCGCTGCAGAGGTAGTCAAAGACGTGTCAGTCGGTACCTTTGAACTGTATAAACATTATCCGCTTGGCACAATCATGTCATGGGGCATGCTGCTGTTGATTACCACATTTTTTGTCACTTCGGCCAATTCTGCCACCTATGTGCTTGCCGCATACTGTCAGCATGGCACCAGAAACCCTTCAAAATCCAAGATGGCCGTGTGGGGCGCTCTGATGGGCGCACTGGCAGTGGTGCTTCTTGTGACAGGCGGCAACAACGCCATGCTGAACATTCAGACCATTTCGCTGTGCTCAGCGCCGCCGTTTGCCATCATTATGTTCTTCTCCTGCCTGGGATTCTGGAAGGCTCTGAAATCCGATGAGGCCGGCGGTCGTCTGACAGTCTGACACTGCCGCTGAGAGAAAACAGAGGGGAGCGGTTCACCGCTGCTCCCTTTTTTCTGTATATGCCGTATATGCCGAGGAGGACTCTGCCAATGGATCAAAACGTGCTTCTTTTATTTTCCCCTCAGTGCCCCTGCTGGGATGAGGAGACCGTCAGAATTGCCGGCAGCGACCCGGCTTCGCTGGAACAGCTCGAAAAAGTCGGCTGTCTAAAGCGTCTTGGCGGCGGATATGTACTGACGCCCCTGGGCGAGGAAAAGCGGCGGGATATCTCAGCAGAAATCTGCGTGCCTGTACAGCCCATAATTACTGCGCCGTCTGACGAAGCCAGTGCTGACGACGCACTGGAGCGCTGCCGCATGTATGTTTTCCTTGACCATGCTTTCAAAACCCAGTGGGGCATCAAGGAAGTGACAGTCAGCGAACATTTTCCGGTGGTACCCGCTCTGCCGGACGACGGTTATTTTTCCGTAATAAACGGACGCGCAGAAGCCCTCTGGCCTGAAAATCAGTGGATAAAATCACTGCGCGAAGCCTTTCCGAAAAACGCCGAAGACGCCAGAAAGGTGCCAGCACCCGGACAGGCTGGTTTAAAAGCGTGGGCCGCGCGCACCGGCGCACGTGAAAACACGCTGACAGTGGATTTCATGCTGCGCAGCCGTGCTGATTTCAACCATTACAGAACCATCAGGGGGCTTGACTCTGACCTTTACAGTTTCTTCAACACTGACCGCATTTTTGCCTTCAGGTGCCAGACAGATCTGCGCCGGTTCCTGCCGGTACTCGGCAGACTGCACGTGTTTATGGAAGAACAGCGCAGAATTTTCGTCCCCGGACATTTTGACCTCGACGCTGAAGAGCAGGAATGCTGGACGCTGCTGTGTCTGGTGACCCGGACCGAAGCGGAGCTGGAAAAAGCGGCTCAGACCCTGCGGGGGTGGGGACATGCCCTGATTGACCCCGCCTGCCCGCTGTACATCATCGGCAGCAGCATAGAACGTCTCCGCAGCCAGGAAGAAATCAAAGACACCATTTATGACTGGTTCCAGGAAGAGACAATGCACATCATGCGCCCTGACGCACCTGACGGTGAGTAGTAAGTCGGAGCAGAATAACGGAACGCAAAAAGGGGAAGACGCCGTGAAAGGACGTCTTCCCCTTTGCTGTTTTGGGCGGTTCAGTGCCATTTTTTCGCTTCGTTTCTCAGCAGGAATATACAGGCAATGCCGCCTGTGAAATCGATGGCCGGGAATGACAGCCACACGCCGTCGACGCCGAAAAATACCGGCAGAACTGCCAGAAGCGTCAGAGCAAAAATCTGGCGCAGCAGATTAAACCAGAATGAAACCCGTGCGCGCCCGAGTGCTTCAAGCATATAGCCTACAATGACAGCTACCGCACCGAACGGCAGAGCCGCATATCCGATCCTCATGCAGCGTGCTGTCAGGCGGATCAGCTCAGGGTTGTCTGAAGTGAAAAGCGATGCAAGACTTTCAGGCCAGACCATGGCCGCTGCCTCAGACAAAGCGTAATAGACGACCGAAACAGTCAGCGCGATTTTCACCGTCTGTCTGAGGCGTTCCCAGTTGCGCGCCCCGTAGTTGTAGCCCATCACAGGCATGGCACCTTCGCCGATGCCCGTTACAGGCATAAACAGCAGACTGTCAAGACCAAAAAAAATGCCCATGGACGATACCGCCAGTTCTCCGCCGTATTTTCCCAGCAGGATGTTGAAGCACATCATCATGACCGCAAAGAAAATGTTGATCAGAAACGGTGAGAAGCCTACCGCAAAAATTTCCGCAAGAACAGCCTTGTCAGGCTTCATTGAACGCAGTGACAATCGCATGGTGCCCCGGCGGAACGCATAAAATGCCCCCATCCATGCAAGGCCGAACATCTGTGCTGCGGCAGTCCCCCAGGCAGCACCGGCTACGCCCATGTTCAGTCCTGCGATGAACCACCAGTCGAGAAGCACATTGACCAGCGACCCCAGCACCATTCCCCACATGGCATAACGAGGGTGTCCCTCGGCACGCATGCATGACATCAGAACCATAGTCAGAAAAGCCACCGGAATAAACGGCCCCGTGATTCTCAGATAAGTGCAGGTCAGTTCAAAGGCGCCGCCGGGGGCGCCGCACAGGCGCACCGCCTCAGGCAGCCAGACCAGCAGAGGCACTACAGTCAGCAGATTGATCAGCGCTGAAGCGAAAATACCGTTGCCGAAAGCACGCTGAGCTCTTTCAGGATTCTGCGCCCCAAGCGCACGGGAAATCTGCGACGAGGCACCGACGCCAACCATGGCGCTGAATGCCACAGAGGCCAGCACCACAGGAAAAACAACCGAAATAGCCGCCAGGCCGGCCGCGCCCGTATAATGACCGATGAAAATGCGGTCGACAATGTTATATAGCGCATTTGCCAGAACGCCCACAGTGGCAGGCAGGGCAAAATGCAGAATGAGCCTCGGGATGGGCGCAGTTCCCATCAGTTCAAAAGATTCCGTCATAAAACAAACCTCACATAAGAGCCGTTATCACCGGAGAAACAGACTGCACCGCCTTCAGCATGCGCAGAGCCTCGATAAATTCCCTGACACGTCCCGCGCTGCCGCGCAGGATCACCGTCTCAAGACAGTGGTCGTGGTCAGCGTGAACATGAGTGGTGCACACAATCACATCGCCGAAATCGTGCTGCAGGCTGGTAAGCCGTTCAGTCACGTCATTACTGTGATGAATGTACGTCATCGTGATCGTGCCGTACACCATGCCGTCGCCCTTCTGCCATGTGTCACGCGAGACAAACTCGCGGATCAGGGCGCGCAGGGCTTCAGAGCGGTTGGGAATCCCCTTGCTTTTGATGCGCCTGTCAAAACTTTTGAGCAGCGCCTCGGGCACCGCTACGCCGAAACGAATCAGCTTCTCTCTGGCAGCGTGCATTATCCGTTCTCCTCCATGTTCCGCGGATAAGCCGCCACAAAAGGCTGCGTGCATTCCGTACGGTCCATCACAAAAATGTCGTACCAGGTGCAGTAAAACTTGTCAATATGCTCAATCACGTAGCCGTCCTGACAGTGATCGGCCGTGTCGTGCGGATCGGCCAGAATCAGGACTCCGTGTTCAGGGTTGCCCGTTCCCATGTCGTCATAGCCGATAATCACACGCCAGTGTGCCCCCCAGTCGATATTCTCAACAATGATCGGCACGCCTTTTTTCAGAGTAGAACGGCAGAACGCGGCAAAACTCTCAAGAGTGGGAAAAGTCTTTGCGTTCTGCGCACGCCACGGGTCGTACTGACCGCCGTCGTCAATAAGCTTCGAGGCACAGGGAAGATTCGACTCAACCTCCCAGCCGATATACTGAAAGAATTTCACCAGATCGCCAACCGGCACCGGCCGGCGGGTGTCAGGCGGCAGACCGTGAAAACTTGCCATCTTGTCGGCAATTTCCAGTTCTTTCCAGCCGAAGCGCCCGAAATGATACAGCACCATCAGCGCGCAGGCCGAACCGCAGCTGTAGCCCCGCGTCTGCTGATACGTGCGGAAGCACGGCAGAATAGTGAGAGAACCGTGACTGTACATGTGGTAGAAGTCCAGTGCGGGAAAATAGGGAGAGCGGGGACAGTCAGCCGCCTTAAAATACGCTGCTGCCTCAGATTCGAGCTGATACCCCTGCGGAAATGGAATCAGCGGATTGCCGTTCCACCTCGACGCCGCAATAGCCGCGTCACGCCGGCTCATTTCGTGCAGCGGCGGAAGCGGCAGTTTTCTGTTGACCGATGCCATCGGCGCATCCCCCCTCTGAAAGACAATAAAAAGAGCGTTCTCACTATTATACATTACTTCAGGCCGACGGCGTCTTCCGGTTTATAACGAAAGTGTCTTTTATGAAAAATTGAGAACATCAGAGGCCTGCACGACGGCAGACCGCATGAAGACATAAAAAAAAGAGCATCCGCATAATGCGGCGCTCTTTAGTGGCGGATTGCTTGTCGGTTACCGCCGTACCCCACGGCATGTTCTTGCCTTATCTTAGAACCTGATGGGTAGAGGTAAACTGATATTTGCTCTCTGTTGGATAGAGGTAACCTGATACCATCTTTCTAAGCGTTGAATAAATTATACGCTGCTTAATAAAATAAATCAAGATGTCTCATCAGATATTGC
>CAZDXA010000039.1:0-19016 GCA_964509435.1 uncultured Synergistaceae bacterium
AGCAGCTTCGCTTCGCAATCCGCGAGGGCGGTCACACCGTCGGCGCCGGCGTTGTCTCCAAGATCCTTGACTAATCCGGAGGCTCAACGTGTCTAAGAAGATCAGAATCCGTCTGAAGGCGTTCGATTACCGTGTGCTTGATGCATCTGCGACTCAGATCGCGGAAACCGCTGCACGCAGCGGTGCCAAAGTGGCCGGCCCCATTCCGCTGCCTACTGAGATCAACAAGTACTGCATTCTGACATCGCCTCATGTCAATAAGGATGCACGCGAGCATTACGAAATGAGAACCCACAAGCGTCTCATCGACATCATCGATCCGACGCAGAAAACAATGGAAGCATTGATGCAGCTTAATCTTCCCTCTGGTGTTGACATCCAGATCAAGCTCTAAACGGGCGGGAAGCTCTTAAAGCCATAAAAGCTGAATCTCCCCCGCGTGGGGGAGCTCTGAGCAAAGGAGAGTGTTTGTAATATGAGTCTTGGAATTCTTGGACAGAAGCTGGGGATGACCCGCATTTTTGACGATGACGGAAAATCCGTGCCGGTGACCGTCATTGCCGCAGGCCCCTGCCCCGTGGTCGATGTCCGCACTCCTGAGAAGAACGGCTACAGCGCCATTCTTCTTGGGTTCGGTGAGGTTAAGGCCAGCAGAGTGAACAAGCCCATGAAGGGTACATTTGACCGCGCCGGCATGGCTCCCTGCCGCTGGCTCCGTGAGTTCCGCATCGACAACGCTGCGGACTACAAAGTCGGTCAGGCCGTTGACGTGTCAGCCTTTGCCGCCGGCGAAGAAGTGAGCGTCACCGGTACCAGCAAGGGCAAAGGTTTTGCGGGCGTCATGAAGCGCTACAACTTTGGCGGACTTCAGGCAAGCCACGGCGTGTCCGTGTCTCACCGCAAACCCGCATCGAGCGGCGCCAGCAGCTACCCCAGCCATATTTTCAAGGGAAAGACGATGCCCGGCCACATGGGCAATGAGCGCGTCACCATTAAAAATCTGACCGTCGTCGCAGTTGACAAGGAGAACAACCTCCTTCTCGTCAAAGGTGCGGTACCCGGCGCCAAAAACGGCCTCGTCCTGGTTCATAAGCAGGCCTAGGCTGAAGGAGGATCAAAGAAATGCCAGTTATCAAGATGCTGAATCTTTCCGGAGATGTGGTTGGCGAAAAAACTCTGTCCGACGCAGTCTTCGGCGCTCCAGTACATGTAGCTGCGATGCATCAGGTTGTGGTTGCCCAGCTGGCCAATGCACGACAGGGAACAGCGAGCACCAAGATGCGCGGCGAAGTCAGCGGCGGCGGCAAGAAGCCCTGGAAACAGAAGCACACCGGCCGCGCCCGTGCAGGCAGCAGCCGTTCGCCCCTCTGGGTCGGCGGCGGAGTTGTTCACGGCCCCAAGCCCCGCTCCTACAGCCTGAAGGTGAACAAGAAAGTCCGCGCGCTTGCCATGCGCAGCGCCCTCTCAATGAGAGTGGCCGAGCAGTCGCTGTGCGCCGTTGAGTCCTTTAATCTTGAAGCTCCTTCAACTAAGAAGATGAAGAGCTTCATCGACTCCCTGAAAGCCAAGAAGGTGCTTTTCCTTCTGGACAAGAGAGACGAAAACGTTGTAAGATCCGCCGGCAACATCCCCGGTGCCAAGGTTCTTCACGTTGACAGCATCAACGTGCTTGACCTGGTCCATCACGATCACGTCGTGGCGACGCCCGCGGTTCTCGAGAAGCTTGAGGAGGTGTACGCTCGATGAATCTTGTACCCCATGACATCATTATCCGTCCTGTGGTCACTGAGAAGAGCAGCCGCTTGATGGAAATGAACAAGTACACCTTCGAAGTCCATCCCATGGCCAACAAGATTGAGATCCGCAAGGCCGTCGAGGTTGTCTTCAAGGTAAAGGTCAAAAGCGTTCATACCGTGAAGGTTCATTCAAAACCGAAACGGATGGGGGCTTTTCTCGGAAAAAGCCGCGCTTGGAAAAAGGCCATCATCACGTTAGCCGACGGAGAGCATATCCAGTTCTTCGAAGGTGCCGGCGCGTAGCGATTGGAGGATATAGAAAATGGCTATTAAACAATTCAATCCCTACACTGCCAGCAGACGTCATATGACGGTCCTGAGCCGCGAGGACATCACAAAGCAGAAGCCTGAGCGTTCTCTGCTTGCAGGCCGCAAGAAGAGAACCGGAGGCCGCAACAACTACGGCCGCAGAACGATGCGTTTCATCGGCGGCGGTCACATCCGCCGTCTGCGCGTGATCGACTTCAAGCGCGACAAGATCGGCATTCCCGGCCGCGTCGCAGCTGTTGAATACGATCCCAACCGTTCGGCGCGCATCGCCCTGATTTTCTATGTTGACGGTGAAAAGCGCTACATCCTGTGCCCTGATCAGCTTCATGTGGGCGACACCGTTCTTGCGGGGCCTGATGCTGATATCCGTCCTGGCAATGCGAAGAAGTTCCGCGATATCCCCGACGGCACGCTGGTTCACAACATTGAGCTTGAGCCGGGCCGCGGTGCAAAGCTTGTCCGTTCAGCCGGCGTCAGCGCGCAGCTGATGGCTCGCGAAGGAAAGTTCGCCTTTGTGCGCATGCCCAGCGGCGAACTCCGCAAGTTCCTGCTCGAGTGCAGCGCCACAATCGGCGTTGTCGGAAACGGCGAACACGAGAACGTCTCGCTTGGCAAGGCCGGCAAAACCCGCTGGCTTGGCCGCAAGGGACGCATCCGCGCCATGATTCAGAACCCCGTCGACCATCCCATGGGCGGTGGTGAAGGAACTACGAAATCGAATCATCATCCCTGCTCGCCCTGGGGCACACCTGCAAAGGGCTATCGTACTCGTACGCGCAAGCCTTCTGACAAGTTTATTGTCAGACGCCGCTACGCCAAGTAGTAGGGTAAGGAGGACATATAATGGCACGTTCTGCTAAAAAAGGACCCTACGTCGAGGCGAGACTCCTCAAGAGGGTCGAGGAGCTGAATGAAAGCGGAGCAAAGAAGGTCCTCAAGACCTGGTCCCGCGCTTCAATGATAGTTCCTCAGATGGTTGGTCATACAATTGCTGTTCATAACGGTCGTACCCATGTTCCCGTGTACATCAGCGAGAACATGATCGGACACAAGCTGGGCGAGTTTGCCATGACCCGCCGCTTCACCGGCCACAACGGCCAGGAGCACGCGGTACCCACCGCGGCAGCAGCACCTGCGGCGGCGCCTGCAGCAGCCGCTGCGAAAGCACCCGCCCCGGCGGCTGCAGCTCCCAAGGCTGCCGCTCCCGCGGCTAAGTAAAGGAGGCCATTGACGTGCAGGCTTATGCAGTTGCCAAGGCGGTACGTATTTCGCCTTATAAAGTTCGTCAGGTTCTGCCTCTGATCCGCGGCAAGAAAGTCGGAGATGCCATGATGGTGCTCCGCTACACTCCCAAGAAGGCTGCCCGGCTGGTGGAGAAAGTGCTGAAAAGCGCTGTCGCCAACGCTGAGTTCAACTTCGGCATGGACGTTGAGAAGCTGAGGGTTGTTGAAGCCAAGGCAGATCAGGGTCCCAGCATGAAGCGTTTCCGTCCCGTTTCGATGGGCCGCGCTCATGCGTATGTACATCGTACCAGTCACATCACTGTGACGGTTGCCGAGTAAGGAGGAAATGACTTATGGGTCAGAAAGTTCATCCGATCGGTTATCGTATCGGCGTAATTCGTGACTGGGAATCAAAATGGTTTGCTACTGGCAGCAGCTACGCGAAGAACCTTCACGAAGACATCAAGCTTCGCCAGTGGATTAAGAACCGCTTTGAAGGCGCCGGAATTTCCCGCGTGGAAATTGAGCGCATCGGAAAGGTCATCCGTTTCACGGTGTGGACAGCACGTCCCGGCGTGGTGATCGGCAAGCAGGGCGCTGAGCTCACTAAAGTCAAAGATGAGCTTCAGGCTCTTACCGGCAGCCGCGTGATGCTCAACGTTCAGGAGATCAAGAATCCTGATGTCGACGCTGAGCTTGTGGCCGAAGGCATTGCTTCTGCCATTGAACGCCGTGTCAGCTTCCGCCGCGCCATGAAGCAGGCCATGTTCCGCACAATGAAAGCGGGCGGTCTGGGCATCAAGATTCAGTGCTCCGGACGTCTCGGCGGCGCTGAAATTGCCCGCACGGAGTGGTATAACGACGGCCGTCTGCCTCTTTCCACTCTGCGTGCAGATGTTGATTATGCGTGCGTCAAGGCTGTTACCATGTACGGCGCCATCGGCGTCAAGTGCTGGATCTACCGTGACGAGAAAGCGCTGAATACTGCTGCGCCCCGTCCGGTCCGCAGCAGAGCAAATAAGAGGGAAGGAGGCCGGGCTTAAATGTTGATGCCGAAAAGAACAAAGTATCGCAAGCCTCACCGCGACTGCCTTGAAGGCGAAGCGAAGGGCGGTACTTATGTAGCTTTCGGGGAATTTGGCCTGCAGGCTCTTGAATGCGCCTACATCTCGGCCCGCCAGATTGAAGCGACCCGTGTTGCCATCAACCGTAAGATGCGCAAGGGCGGCAAACTCTGGATCCGCATCTTCCCTGATGTGCCCTATACGAAGAAACCCCTTGAAACCCGAATGGGAAAAGGTAAAGGCGCCCCTGAATACTGGGTATCCGCTGTTCGTAAGGGCCGTGTCATGTTTGAGCTTGGCGGGGTTCCCCGTGAAGTCGCTGAGGATGCGCTCCGCACGGCTTCTCACAAGCTTCCTATCAAAGTGCGGCTTGTGACCCGCGACAGTTTGGATGGTGAATAGCTATGGACGCCAAAAGTCTGCGTGAAATGACTGTTGAAGAGCTCAGGGACAAACACAATCAGTTCAAGGAAGAGCTCTTCAACCTGCGCTTCCAGAACGCTGTTGGTCAGCTGAAGAACACCAGCAGAATCAGGGAAGTAAAGAAAACTATCGCGAGAGTCCTTACCATTGTTCACGAAAAAGAACAGGGACTGAACGTGGACGCCGGAAGGAGGTAAGGCATTATGGAAGCTAAGACCCCACATCGTAAAACCAAGATCGGGACAGTAATCAGCGACAAGATGAATAAAACCATCTCTGTCAGAGTGACCAGACATGCCATGCACCCCGTGTACGGCAAGCGCATCATCAAGTCCAAGAAGTTCCTGGTTGAGGATGCAGAAAACAGCTGCCGCGTAGGCGACAGAGTTCAGATTGCCGAGGCTCGCCCCATGAGCAAGCATAAGCGCTGGACTCTTGTGAGGATCGTCGAGAGAGCGCCGATCCTGGAAGGTACCGTCGAGGAGGATGCCTAACCGATGATTCAGTTGAATACTGTGCTTAATGTCGCTGACAACACCGGCGCCAAGCGCGTGAAGTGCATCCAGGTTCTCGGGGGAAGCCGCCGTCGCTGGGGCACTTTGGGTGATGTCATTGTCTGTGCTGTGAAGGAAGCAATTCCCAACAGCAACGTTGCCAAGGGCAGCGTGGTAAAAGCCGTTATCGTCCGCGTGAAGAAGGAGCGCCGCCGTGCTGACGGTTCCTATGTCCGCTTTGACGATAACGCCGCGGTTCTGATTGACGCCAACGGCGATCCCAGAGGAACCCGTATTTTCGGCCCTGTCGCCCGTGAGCTCCGCGCAAAGAAGTACATGCGCATCATCTCGCTGGCGCCTGAAGTTGTGTAGGAGGCCTGCGTGATATGAGCAGAATGCGTTTGAAGAAGGGTGACCGCGTAAGGGTCATTTCCGGCAAGGACAAGGGCAAGGAAGGCAAGATTCTTGTTTCTATCCCCAAGGAAAACAAAGTGATTGTTGAAGGTGTCAGCGTTGCTTCGCGTCACACCAAGCCCACTCAGGCAAATCCCCAGGGCGGCATTGTGAAGAAGGAAACTCCTATCTATGCCTGCAAAGTAATGCTGATCTGCCCCAACACCGGCAAGCCCACCCGCATTGGTCATGCTTTCCTGGAAGATGGCCGCAAGGTCCGTGTGGCTAAAGTCTCCGGCGAAGTTATCGACATCGATAAGAAGCAGTAGGGAGGCAGAACATGACCATTCCAGTTCGTGTGCTTGATAAATACAAGAATGAGGCTGTGCCTGCGTTGCAGGCTCAGTTCGCCTACAAAAATCCCATGATGATGCCCAGGATTGTCAAAGTGGTCATCAACATCGGCGTAGGCGATGCAAAGAGCGATTCAAAGTTCATTGACGCGGCTGCTTCAGAGCTCGCCACCATCAGCGGTCAGCGTCCCATGATCAAAAAATCGAAGAAGTCCATTGCTAACTTCAAACTGCGTGAAGGTGCTCCCGTCGGCTGCAGCGTGACACTGCGCGGCATCCGTATGTGGGAGTTCCTTGACCGCCTGATGTCCCTGACGCTTCCCCGCATCAAGGACTTTCAGGGTGTGTCCCGCACTTCTTTCGACGGTCGCGGCAATTACAACCTCGGTCTCAGGGATCAGCTGATTTTCCCTGAAATCAACTATGACAAGGTTGTCAAACTCCGCGGAATGAACATCACCATCGTGACGACCGCTCACACTGACGAAGAGGCGTTTGTCATGCTTGAAAAACTTGGCATGCCTTTTGCGCATGCGGAATAAGGAGGGGTAACAATGGCGAGAAAAGCACTTAAGAACAAAGCTGCGCTTACCCCGAAATTCTCCACCCGTGGTTACAACAGATGCCCCATCTGCGGACGTATGCACGGTTATATGAGAGATTTTAATATGTGCCGCTGCTGCTTCCGCACTCTTGCCCGCGAAGGCAAGATTCCCGGAATTGTCAAATCCAGCTGGTAGCTTACAGCTTTCTTAGAAAGGGGAACTTTCATGTACGTTAATGATCCGATTGCGGATATGCTCACAAGAATTCGCAATGCGAACATGGTTTACCATGAGAGCGTGGATATCCCGATCAGCAAGATGAAGCTCGGGATCGCGAAGATTCTCAAAAGTGAAGGTTACATCCGCAACTACAAGGTCCTCAACGATCCCAAGAAGCCCGTGGGAACCATCAAGATCTTCATGAATTATGGTCCGAACCGCGAGCGCGTTGTACAGGGCCTTCGCCGCATGAGCAAGCCCGGCCGCCGCATTTATGTCGGCAAGGATAAGCTGCCCAAAGTGATGGGCGGTTTAGGAATTGCCATTGTTTCAACTTCTCAGGGTCTCAAGACCGACGCTGAAGCCAGACTTCTCGGGCTCGGCGGAGAAGTTATCTGCTATGTCTGGTAAGGTGAGGGAAGAACATGTCAAGATTAGGACGTAAACCCATCACAATCCCGAAGGGTGCCAGCGTAGAAGTCAAGGAAGGCAAGATCATCGTCAAGGGCAAGAACGGCGAACTTTCCATGCCTCTGGTGAAGAACATTTCCGTAGAAGTCAAGGACGGCGTTGTTCACGTTTCCCGCAGCAATGAAGAGAAGCCCACAAAGGCAGCCCACGGCATGACACGCGCGATGATCAACAACATGGTCATCGGCGTCACCGAAGGATATACCAAAACCCTCGAAATTGAGGGCGTCGGCTACCGTGCCGCAATGAAGGGCAAAAACCTTGGACTGAGCCTTGGCTTCTCCCATCCTGTAGAAGTTGTTCCTCCCGCAGGAATTACTTTCAGCGTGGACGGCACCAACAAGATTTTCGTCAAGGGAATCGACAAACAGGCAGTCGGTCAGGTTGCCGCCAACATCCGCAGCTATCGTGCTCCTGAGCCTTACAAGGGCAAGGGAATCCATTACCTTGGCGAGCACATTCTGCGCAAGGTCGGCAAGGCCGCTAGCAAGTAGACGAGGTGAGCCGATATGATTAAGAATAAAAGCAGAAACGAAATGCGTCTCCTTCGTCACAGCCGTCTCCGCCAGAGCATTGCCGGCACCGCTGAAAGACCGAGACTGTCTGTTTTCCGCAGCCTGAAGGAAATTTACGTTCAGGTGATTGACGATACAGTGGGACACACGCTGTTCTCCGTTTCCACCAAGGAAGACGCTGTGGCCAGTGCCCTTCAGGGCGGTCACTGCACCGTGGAAGCAGCCAAAATCATCGGAAAGCTCGTTGCGGAACGTGCGAAGGAAAAAGGAATCACCGAGGTCGTTTTTGACCGCGGCGGACACGTATATCACGGCCGCGTGCAGGCAATTGCCGACGCCGCTCGTGAAGCCGGCCTGAAGCTCTAAGGAGGAAATTCAATGACCGAAAAACAGTCTGCGAACGCTGCTGAGCTGAACGAGCGCGTAGTTTTCATCAACCGCGTCAGCAAGACGGTGAAGGGCGGTAAGAGATTCCGCTTCAGCATCCTTCTTGCAGTCGGCGATGGTGAAGGCAATGTCGGCATCGGCATGGGCAAGGCCCGTGAAATTTCCGAAGCTGTCCGCAAAGGCATGGAAGATGCCAAGAAAGACATGATCTTTGTGAAACGCAGCGGCAACACCATTCCCCATCCTGTGCTTGGACATTACGGTTCAGCTTCCGTTCTTCTCCGTCCCGCCGTTGACGGAACCGGTGTTATTGCCGGCGGCGTCGTGCGTGCCATCATGGAGCTGGGTGGAATCAAGGACGTTATGACCAAAGTCGTCGGGCGCACTTCCAACCCTGTGAACGTCGCCCGTGCCACACTGGCCGCAGTTGCTTCACTGCGTACCCGCGATGAGATCATGACCCTCCGCGGCAAGAAAAAATCACAGGAGCCCGCTCCTGCGGCAGCCGCTGAGGCGCCCGCCGCACCGGCTGCAGAAGCTAACGCTTAGGAGGGAATGCGATTATGGCTAAACTTCGTATTGTCTGGAAGAAAAGCGATATCGGCCGTCCTGATCGTCAGTCGCGCACCATCAAGGCACTTGGCCTGCATAAACTCAACTCAGTTGTGATTCACGAGGATACGCCCCAGATCCGCGGCATGGTCCGCGCTGTGTCGCACCTTGTGGAGTGCACTGAAGTCAAAGATTAAGGGGGCATAACCAATGAATCTCAGTGATCTGCGTCCGGCTGAGGGCTCAAAGCATAAAGCCAAGCGCGTCGGCTGCGGCATCGGCTGCGGCAACGGCAAAACTGCCGGAAGAGGCACAAAGGGTTACGGCTCCCGTGCGGGCAGCAGCATCCGCCCCGGTTTTGAAGGCGGCCAGATGCCCCTTGTGCGCCGTACGCCCAAACGCGGCTTCAACAACTACAATTTTGCAAAGATCTATCAGATCGCCAATATCGGCGACATCGCTGAAATCTTCAAGGAAGGCGCTGAAGTGACCGTCAACGAGCTTTTCGCCTACGGCCTCGTCCGCAATATGGACACTCCTGTGAAGATCCTCGGCAATGGTGAAATCAGCAAACCGCTTACCATCAAAGCCCAGGCTTTCAGCAAGACTGCCGCTTCAAAAATCACCGCCGCCGGCGGTAAGGCCGAGGTGATCTAAAGTGGCTGATACCTTCAGCGACGTTTTTAAACTGCCGGATCTCAAAAGACGCATTCTCTTTACACTGGGAATGCTGTTTATCTTCCGCCTGGGAGCACATATTCCCACCCCCGGCATTGACACTGCCGCCATGTCCCAGCTTTTTGAGGGAAGCGGAGTTCTGGGGTTCCTCGATCTGTTTGCCGGTGGTGCGCTGAGAAGGTTCAGTCTTTTCTCGCTCGGTGTGGCTCCTTACATCAATGCGAGCATTGTGTTGCAGCTGGCTGCCGTCATTTTCCCGTCTCTTGACCGTCTTCAGAAAGAAGGCCCTCAGGGACAGAAAAAAATGACGCAGTATACAAGATGCGGTGCGATTCTCTTCGCATTCATCCAGGCGTTCGGCATGGCGCTGTGGCTTCGCCGCGCGGGCGTTCTCGGAGCGTCAGGGCTGGCGTTCTTCATCGCTGTGCTGACTGCCGTGACCGGATCAGTGGCCGTGATGTGGATCGGCGAGGAAATGACCGACCACGGCATCGGCAACGGAATTTCAGTTCTGATCTTTGCCGGTATCGTGGCACGTCTGCCGGAGGCTGTCATTCAGACATTCTCTATGGTCAGTTCCGGTGAGATGAACGTCGTCACGCTGATCATGGCGCTGATCATCATGGTGGCGGTTCTGGCCGGCGCCGTTCTTCTTGAGCAGGGCCAGCGCCGTCTTCCCGTGCAGTACGCGAAGCGCGTGGTGGGCAACCGCGTGTACGGCGGGCAGAGCAGCTTTATTCCTCTGCGCGTCAACATGGGCGGCGTCATGCCCATCATCTTCGCCTCCTCGCTGCTGATTTTTCCGTCGATGATCCTGCGCCTGTTCCCCGGCACAGAAAGAATTGCGAATCTGTTTGCGCCCGGAAGCTGGGTGTATACCGTGCTTTACGTGATTCTGATCGTGTTCTTCAGCTTCTTCTACACTGCCATGGTGTTCAATCCCTCTGACATTGCGGACAGCATGAAGAAAAACGGCGGATTCATTCTCGGCATCCGTCCCGGCAAGCCTACTTCTGATTACATTGAGAAGATTGCTTCGCGCGTAACGCTGATCGGTTCTCTGTTCCTGGTGGTTATTGCTCTGATTCCCGATCTGCTGACCAATGTGTTCGGCATTACCAGTTTCTATTTCGGCGGCACGGCTGTGCTGATTGTCGTCGGCGTGGCGCTGGAAATCGCCGAGCAGATCAACAGCGAGCTGCTGATGCGCAATTACGAGGGCGTCCTCAAACGCGCAAAGGCTGGCAGAGGGCTGCTTCGCTTTTAAGGAGGCGCTGACACCATGAGAATTATTCTTGTAGGGCCTCCCGGCGCCGGCAAGGGGACTCAGGCAGAAAAAATTGTTGCGAAATACGGTGTCGCCCACATTTCCACGGGCGACATCCTTCGCGCAAATGTCAAAGCCGGAACAGAACTGGGCAGAAAAGCCAAGACCTACATGGACGCCGGTTCACTTGTGCCGGATGAGGTCATTGTGGGCATGATGCGCGGACGTCTTGCAGAAGACGACTGCAGCAGGGGATTCATCCTTGACGGTTTTCCCCGCACAGTGCCTCAGGCCGAGGCGCTGACAGCGCTTCTTAAAGAGATGGGAATCAGGCTTGACGGCGTGATTCTCCTCGACGTCGATGATGAAACCGTGGTGCAGCGCCTGTGCGGGCGCCGCATGTGCCGCAAGTGCGGCAAGATCTTCCATGTCACGTTCAATCCTTCCGCCAGAGGCAATGTCTGCGATGCCTGCGGCGGGGAGCTGTACCAGCGCGACGACGACAAGGAAGAAGTGATCCGTCACCGCCTGTCAGTGTACCACTCACAGACCGCGCCGCTTGTCGATTATTACGACAGGGCGGGGCTTCTGATCCGGGTGAACGCCGCAGAAGCGGGAGACAAAGTATTAAGCAGCATTGAAGCCAGGCTTGGGAGCCGTGCATGATTACTCTCAAATCGGCTGATGATATTCAGAAAATGCGTCGCGCCGGCGCTATCCTTGCCGAGCTTATCATGAACCTGAAGGGGATTGTGAAGCCAGGCATGTCAACCGGCGAAATTGACCGCTACGCAGAGGATTTCATCAGGAAAAACGGCGCAGTGCCCTCGGAAAAAGGCTATTCAGTTCCCGGGTATCCGCCGTATCCTGCAACCATCTGCGCCTCGGTCAACGACGAAGTTGTCCATGGGATTCCCAGTGATACGAGATTCCTTCAGGACGGCGACATTGTCAGTGTCGATGTCATGGCCTGTTATCAGGGCCTCCACGCTGATGCGTGCTACACCTACGCGGTTGGCGTCATTTCGCCGCAGAGGCAGGCGCTGCTTGACGTAACACGGGAAAGTCTGGATCGCGCGATCGCACAGGTCAGACCTGGTGCGACTCTCGGAGACATCGGTCACGCTGTCGAATCTTATGTGGTTCCCAAAGGTTACGGGGTAGTAAGAGAGTATGCAGGACACGGAATCGGGCGACATCCCCATGAAGCTCCGTCGGTGCTGAACTACGGAGAGCCCAATACTGGAGTCACCCTTCTGAAGGGAATGACTATCGCCATTGAGCCCATGATCATGAGCGGCGGCGAAGAGCTGAAAGACGGGGACGACGGCTGGAAAGTTCTGACAGCTGACGGTTCCGATGCGGCCCATTTCGAAAAAACGGTGCTTGTCACTTCTGACGGCGCTGAAATCCTGACTCCCTGGCACTAACCGGGATCTTTGAGGAGGTTTAGAAGGTTCTATGGCTAACAAGGACGATGTGATCGAGGCCCACGGCGAAGTCGAAGAGCCCCTGCCCAACGCGATGTTCCGCGTGAGGCTGGAAACAGGACAAGTGGTTCTGGCTCATGTATCGGGCAAAATGAGGATGCACTTCATCCGCATTCTGCCGGGCGATAAAGTTCTCGTCGAACTTTCGCCGTACGACCTGACCAGAGGGCGGATCACTTACCGCTACAAGTAGTCGATATGCTGCCTCTCGAACCGTGAAGGTTCAGAGCGGAATGTCCATGAGGAGTGTGTGCAAACTATGAAGGTTAGATCATCTGTAAAACCCATTTGTGAGTATTGCCGAGTGATCAAGCGCAATGGCGTGATCCGCGTCATCTGCAGCCGCGATCCTCGTCATAAACAGCGTCAGGGAGCTAGGAGGTAAACCGGTATGGCTCGAATTGCAGGAGTTGATCTTCCCCGCGACAAGCGCGTCGAGATCGGCCTTACATACATCTACGGCATCGGTCTGAGCACTGCGCGCCAGATTCTGAAAACCACAGGCGTGAATCCTGACACCCGCGTCAAGGATCTCACTGAGGAAGAAGCCCAGCTTCTTCGTTCCGAAATTGTAAACAACCACAAGGTGGAGGGCGACCTTCGCCGCGAGGTGTCGATGAACATCAAGCGTCTGATGGATATCGGATGCTACCGCGGCAATCGTCATCGCGTCGGCCTGCCCTGCCGCGGCCAGCGCACCAAGACGAACGCCCGCACCTGGAAGAACCGTAAAGGACGTTCACGTCCCGTAGCCGCCAAGAAAACCGTTTAACCGAGGGAGGTAACGTTCCGTGGCAAATCGTTCAACCCGTAAAAAGGAAAAGAAGAATATCAGCAGCGGTGTCGCTCACATCTTCTCCACGTTCAACAACACCATTGTGAGCATCACCGACAAGGGCGGCGCTCTGCTTTCGTGGGCGTCCGGCGGAAACGTCGGATTCAAGGGTGCCCGTAAATCTACGCCTTTTGCTGCGCAGGTTGCCTCGCAGCAGGCTGCAAAGACTGCTCAGGATCACGGCCTCCGCGAAGTTGACGTAGTCGTCAAGGGCCCCGGCCCCGGCCGCGAGTCCGCAATCCGCGCTCTTCAGGCTGTTGGCCTGCAGGTCAACTCCATCAGAGACGATACTCCGATACCTCACAACGGATGCCGTCCTCCCAAGAGACGCCGCGTCTAAGACGGTCTGTTTTGTTGTTGGCAGTGCGAATCCGTCGTAGCCTCAAGAGGCTATGGAATTATAGGAAAGGTGTGGGGATCTTTGGAGATAATGCGGCCTGAGATTCATGTTGAAGAGTGTACCAATACCACAGCACGTCTGGTGATTGGTCCCCTTGAACGCGGTTATGGTCAGACAATAGGTAACGCTCTTCGTCGTGTGCTGCTCTCCTCAATCAAGGGAGCTGCCATCAGTGCAGTTCGCGTCGAAGGCGCTCAGCACGAGTTCACGACGATTCCCGGAATGAAGGAAGACGTTATCGAGCTGCTGCTGAATCTCAAGCACGTGCCTGTCCGCTCCCATAGCGCCGAATATCGCACATTGAAACTTGATGTGGAAGGCGGAAAAAGGGTTACGGCAGCCGATTTTCAGAAAGACAGCGACATTGAGTTTATAGATCCCAACGCGTATATCTGCACGCTGGCGGAAGGCCATTCACTTTCGCTCGAGGCTTACATCGAGCAGGGCGTAGGTTATGCCACGGTGGATCGTCCGCGTCCGAACTATTTACCCGTGGATGCTCTTATGATCGACGCGATTTATTCCCCGATTCTGCGCGTCAAGTATGAAGTGCAGAACGAGCGTGTCGGCCAGAGAACCGATTATGAGAAAATCGTGATGAACGTTACGACCAACGGTGTCGTAGCGCCGGATATCGCTGTGGGAGAAGCTGCAAAGCTGCTCCGCGAATACTTCGACATCGTGGTGGGAGAGCTGCGCAAGCTTCATCCCGATGAACCGAGACTCGGCACCGGCGAAACTTCCGAGCCGTCTCCCGAGTGGAATTCCGGCACAGAAGACAGCGATGCTGAAGGCAAGAACAGCCTTCTCACAAAGAGCATCAAGGAACTTGAACTTTCCATCAGAAGCGAAAACTGTCTGCTCCGCGGCGGCATTCACACCATCGGTGAGCTGGTAAGCCGCAGCAAGGATGACCTGCTGAAGATCCGCAATCTTGGCAAGATCTCACTGCGTGAGATCGAAGAGAAAATGGCCAAGTACGGCATCGTCCTGAGCGACGATAAAGCGAGTGCAGAGAACACTAGCAAGGAGGACTAAGTCCACATGAGACATGGAGTTGACCACAGAAAACTCGGCCGCAGCGGCAGCCACAGACGCGCCATGCTGTCCAATCTGGTCGCGAGCCTGATCCTTCAGGGCAGCATCGAGACCACTGTGACCCGCGCGAAGGAAGTTCGCCGCGTTGCCGAGCGCATCATTACCCGCGCAAAGGGCGGCACGCTGAACGACCGCCGTATTGTTATTTCGCGCATGAACTACAAGGAAGCTGTCATCAAGCTTTTTGACGAAGTGGCACCCCGTTACGCCGATCGTCCCGGCGGATACACGCGCATTGTGCGCACCCGTTTCCGTACCGGCGACGCGGCACCCATGGCTGTCATTTCCCTGGTAGACTAGAGACAGCGAAAACAATGGAACAAAAAAATATGATCTCCCTGAGGGGTGTTGGCTATTCATACACCGACACGGGGAGGCCCGCGCTCGAAGACATCAGTTTCGATGTGCGGCAGGGCGAGTGGATCGCCCTGGTCGGCAGCAATGGCTCTGGGAAGTCCACGCTGGCCAAACACCTTAACGCCCTGCTCATTCCGAAGCAGGGCGCTTGTTTTATCTGCGGCATGGATTCCCGTGACGCGGAGCAGGTGTGGAAAATCCGCACGGCCGTGTCAATGGTGTTTCAAAACCCTGAAAATCAGATTGTTTCAACAGTCGTTGAGGATGATGTGGCCTTCGGGCCGGAAAATCTCGGTCTTCCGCCGGATGAGATCAGGCGCCGTGTTGATCAGGCGCTGAAAATTGCCGGTCTTGCGGAGAAATCCCAGAAAGCAGTTTACACGCTTTCGGGCGGACAGAAGCAGCGTCTGGCCATTGCCGGGGCGCTGGCAATGGGGGCTCAGTGCATTGTGCTCGATGAGCCGACTGCCATGCTTGACCCTGAAGGGCGCGGCGAGGTCGTGGCGCTGCTGAAAGAGCTTCACCGCCGCGGAATCACCATCATTCAGGTGACCCATATGCTTGAGGAATTGATTGATGCTGACCGCGTTCTGGTTCTCAGCGCGGGGCATCTGGCATGGCAGGGCACACCGGACGGACTGTTTCATCAGAAAGGCATCACAGAAAAGTGGGGCCTGGAAGTGCCTCCGATGATCAGGCTGAAAGAGCGGCTCGTCACCGCGGGACTCATTGCCGCGGATACGCCGCCGACAGCCGAGGGGATAGGATCTGCCCTATGTCTATAGAAATAGAGAACCTGAGCCATATCTACCATGAAAATACGGCTCTCCAGACAGCAGCTCTGGAGGGTGTTTCGCTGTCCATTCCGTCAGGCGGATGGACGTCCGTCATCGGACATACCGGCAGCGGCAAGTCCACGCTGGCACAGCATCTCAATGCCATCCTGCGTCCGACCTCAGGCCGCGTAGTTGTGGACGGCACCGCAGTGCTGCCGGAAAAGAAACGCGATAAAACCAATTACCGGGAGATCCGCCGCAAAGTCGGACTGATCTTCCAGTATCCGGAACAGCAGCTCTTTGAAGAGACAGTAAGAGAAGAAATTGCATTTGCGCCGCGCAACTGGGGCGTGCCTGAAAGTGAGATTCCGTCCCTTGTAGCCGCCTCTCTGAAAGCTGTTGATCTTGACGAATCTTTTCTTGACCGCAACCCGTTCAGCCTTTCCGGCGGTGAAAAGCGGCGCGTTGCCATTGCCTCAGTGCTGGCAAGCTCGCCTGAATATCTGGTGCTCGACGAACCGACCGCGGGACTGGACGGGCGCTCGCGGGCATCACTGCTTCGCCTGCTTGACCGCATTCACCGCGAAGGAACGGGCATTGTGCTGGTGACTCATGACCTTGAGATTGCCTTTACGCGCAGCGACACAATTCTGATTCTCGACCACGGCCGCTGTGCCGGTGCGGGGGCACCCGGCGAAATTGCGCAGAAACTGTATCAGCAGCCGGTGCAGGGGCTGGTGCTGCCGCCGGTGATGCTGACAGCGCTGAAGCTGCGCAGCCGCGGGTACCGTGTGCCTCTGACCTGCGACCCTGACAAACTGGCAGCTGCGCTTGTTGCCGAAAGGAGGCGCCGGCATTGAAATTTCTTGAGAACATGAGTTTCGGGCAGTATGTGCCGGCCCAGTCATGGGTGCACAGCCTGGACCCGCGCTGCAAAGTCATTGCGCTGATTCTGCTTCTGACAGGTGTTTTTCTTGCAACCCGTCCGGCGGACTGGATTCTGTGGGTCGCCATGCTTTGGCTGTGCGCACGTCTGTCAAAGACCGACCTTGCCTACCTGATCCGCTCAATTCGCACGGTGCTGTTCCTGATCATCTTCACTGCCCTGCTCAACCTGTTTCTGACAGGCGGCGAAGAGATCTGGCGGTGGGGCATCCTTTCAGTCAGCAGAGAAGGCATAGAACTGGCGTGGACGATGTCGCTGCGGCTGATTCTGCTGGTGCTGTTTGCCAACCTTCTGACCTACACCACAAGCCCGATGGCGCTTTCTGACGGGCTCGAAAGCCTTTTTTCACCTCTCAAGCGCATCGGATTTCCGGCACACGAACTGGCCATGATGATGACGATCGCTCTGCGTTTCATTCCGACTCTGCTTGGCGAAACTGACCGGATTCTCAAAGCGCAGCTTGCCCGCGGCGCTGACCTTGACCGCGGCTCACTCGTGAAAAGGATGAAAGCCTTTATTCCCGTGCTGGTGCCGCTTTTTGTGATTGTGTTTCAGCGCGCCGATGATCTTGCTGTAGCCATGGAAGCACGCTGTTACCACGGCGGGGAGGGGCGGACGCGCATGAAGCCGTTTCACTGGCAGACTGCCGACACTCTGGCCCTCGGAGCCTGTGCTGCGCTGATCGCTGTACAGGAAATACTGAATCTGACGCTTTTATGATGTACCGCTATTCCTGTGTGATCAGCTACGACGGCGGAAAGTTCTTCGGCTGGCAGACACAGCCCAATGGCATCACCGTTCAGGAATCACTTGAAAAGGCGCTGTCGCTTCTCAACGGGGCACCCGTAAAGGTGACCGGTGCCGGCCGCACCGACGCAGGAGTTCACGCGCGCGGACAGGTGGCGTCGTTTCTGATGCGGCGCCAGTGGGAACCAGGACGCCTTCTCCTGGCAGTCAACGCACATCTGCCTGACGGCGCGGCAGTGACATCTGTTTCGCCGAGACCTGCAGATTTTGACGCACGCCGCGGGGCGCTGTGGCGCGAGTACGCCTATTTTGTATGGCGCGGTCCGTACTGCTACCCCATGCTGCGCCCCTACGTATGGTGGAAGAAAAAGGACAACTGGGACGCCGGACTGATCCGCCGCGGCTGCGCCCTGCTTGAGGGCGTTCACGATTTCAGCGCTTTCTGCCGTGCCAGTGAGCTTCCGGACAATCCGGTGCGCCGCATGCATTTTGTCCGCTACGTGCAGCGCGGCAGCCTTTCAGTGTTCAGAATCCGCGGGGATGCCTTTATGACCAATATGGTAAGAATCATGGTCGGCAATCTTGACGCCGTTGGATCAGGCGCACGCCCGCTTTCGTGGCTTGCCGGGCTGCTGCACGGCGCAGGGCGGACCGAGTCGGCAGTCACAGTTCCCCCGAACGGACTGTTTTTCTGGAAAGTTGGCTACAAAGACGAAAATAAGGTACAATAACAGGGTGAGACAAGATATTTTTTTTCAGATCGCATACACCCGACTTCCGGAGGGGAGGCCCTTCTCGTGTTTTCTTTGGGAAATGACATCGGCATCGACCTCGGCACTGCGACAGTGCTGATTTATATGAAAGGCAAGGGTATCGTGCTCCGCGAACCCTCCTGCGTGGCTGTTGACCAGGATACAGGCCGCATTCTGGCCGTGGGTTACGAGGCAAAGAACATGGTGGGGCGCACGCCGGGCAACGTTGTTTCTGTCCGTCCGCTGCGCGACGGCGTTATTGCCGATTATTCCATGACAGAAGCGATGCTGCGCTACTTTATGAAAAAAGTGAACCGCGGCATTCACCGCTATTTCCGCAACCGCGTGATGATCTGCGTACCGTCGGGGGCTACCGACGTGGAGCGCCGTGCCGTTCTTGAGGCGGCAGTTGAAGTCGGCGCCCGTGACGCCTATCTGATTGAAGAGCCGATGGCAGCTGCCATCGGCGCCGATCTGCACGTGGAGGAGTCCCGCGGAAAAATGGTTGTCGACATCGGCGGCGGCACTACCGACATTGCCGTGATTTCTCTCGGCGGCTGTGTCATTTCGAAATCACTGCGCATCGGCGGCGACAAGCTCGATGAGTGCATCATGCGCTACCTGCGCAAGCAGTACAACCTTTCCATCGGCGAACAGATGGCAGAAAACCTGAAAATCATGATCGGTTCCTGCCTGCCTGACGGCGAGGAGAGCAACATGACCCTCAAGGGCCGCGATCTTGTGCAGGGACTGCCGCGGCAGATTGAAATCAGCAGCCGCAGCGTTTGCAGCGCGATCATCGAGCGCATTCAGTCCATCGTGGACGGCGTGAAAAATGTGTTGGAAATGACGCCTCCGGAACTGTCTGCCGACATCATCGATCAGGGTATTGTGCTCACAGGCGGCGGCGCGCTGCTGCGCGGCCTTCCTGAGCTGATCACCCGCAGCACCGGCATCAAGTGCGT
>CAZDXA010000040.1:0-6040 GCA_964509435.1 uncultured Synergistaceae bacterium
CAGCAGAACTAAACAGGCCGGTACTCTGTGCGTGCCGGTCTGTACCGGCCGCAGCCGCCGTCCCTGCCGCGCACCGGCTCTGAACTTTCATCAGCGCGGGCTTTTTAAAGTATGAACTCAGAAGCAGTTGAAGTCAACTTCAGACCGGCCGAAAATACTTCATAAAAACTTTCCGCACCGCCGGTGCCGCTTCACTGCCGATGCAGCGGCACCCGAAAAGACCGTCCTTGAGGAGGAACATCCATGTCCAGGGTCAATCCCGTCTATACACTTCATAATGAATGCCAGGACTGCTACCGATGTGTGCGGAGCTGTCCCGTCAAGGCCATCAGAATTCTCAACGGACACGCTCAGGTGCTGCCGTCACGCTGCATATCATGCGCCGTCTGCGTCAGCGCGTGCCCGAGCCACGCCAAACAGGTGCGCAGCGACCTGGAGCAGGTGCGCAAGCTCGTTATGGAACACGACAATGTCTATGTTTCTCTCGGCCCCACATGGCGCGGTCCGTTCGACATCTCGGAAAAGCGCATGGCAGCTCTACTCCGCCGGCTGGGATTCAGGGGCGTCAGCGAAACAGCCCTCGGCGCACAGCAGACCGCACTGGAATACGCACGGATCATCAATCAGGCCGGGCCAGGGCTTTACATTTCCAGCCAGTGCCCTGTGATTGTTGACTATATCAGGCTTTACAAGCCGAAGTACGTCGGCAGCCTCCTGCCCGCCGCCTCTCCGGTGCTGACGCACGCAAAATATTTAAAGGAAAAACTCGGCGGCGGCATTCATGTGGTTTTCATCGGCGCGTGCGTTGCCGCCAAAAACGAGGCAGACCGCTGCCCCGAACTGCTTGACGCAGCCATCACATTCAGCGAGCTCAAACAGTGGATTGACCAGTCCGGCGTGAAGATTCCCGGCGACGAGGAAGTTTCAGCCGAGGACACGTTCGTTCCGGAAAAAACATGCGAAGGCGTTCTGTACGCCCTGAGCGGCGGTGTCAGATCCATCATGGAACGGGCCGGAATCAGCCGGGAAGTTCAGATGATGTCCCTCAGTCCGCTGCAGCTGATCGCCCGGGGGCTGGATTTTCTCAACGTCAGCGAACTCAGGCACCCCGTTTTTGTCGAGGCGCTTGCCTGTGCCGGAGGATGTGTCGGCGGCCCTGAAATCGCCACGCGGCGCAGTATTTTTTCGATTACATCCGAAATCATGGACCGCGCGCCGCACCGCGACGTCATGCCGAAAACGCCCGAAGTCGTTCTGCCGGTGCGCTACAAGGCCAATCCGGTGCAGCGCACCGTGTGGACGCCGCAGCAGATCATGGAAGCCCTGAAGCGTATCGGCAAGTATGCCCCCGAGGACGAGCTGAACTGCATGGCCTGCGGATACCACACCTGCCGTGAAATGGCCGCAGCCCTGCTTGACGGCAACGCCGAGCCTTCCATGTGCGCCTCATACATGCGCACCCTGGCCGCACGGCGTGCGGCGGCAGTTCTCAAAGGCATGCCGTCAGCCGTGGTCATGGTGGACAGAAACATGAAGATCATCGAAGCCAACGAGTCATTCGTGCAGAACTTTCTGCCGTCTGCTGCGGGCACGTCGAAGCAGCCCCGCGATATACTGGCCGGAAAGCCCGTGGCCTCGGTCCTGGACTGGACCGACCTGTTCAAGACAGTGCTGAAAAGCAACAAAGAACAGTATCTGGACCACTACGCCTACAGGGGAAAATACTACGAAGTGCGCGTTTTCCCGCTTGAGCAGGGCGAGAGCGTGGGCGCCATCATCTACGACGTGGCAAATACCCGCAACAATCAGGAGCGCGTGGCACAGAAAGCCCGCGAGGTTATCCGCAGAAACATTGCCACCGTTCAGGAAATCGCCAGACTGCTCGGTGAACACGTCGTGGAAACCGAGTCGCTGCTGAACTCCATCGCCAGCGAGGCAGAAAACAGCAACCCCGACACGGGCACCGACGAGACGAAATAGAGGCTGCCATGTTTGTTGACATCGACTGCATTCAAAGGAGCAAAGCAGGCCAGCTGGCGTGCGGCGACGCCTTTCAGATCCGCCGCCGTTCCTCAGAAGGCCGCGTGATCGCCGTCCTTTCTGACGGACTGGGAAGCGGCATCAAGGCAAACATACTGGCACTGATGACCAGCACCATGCTGCTGCGCTCCATCGAAGAGGACATTCCCATCGACAAGGCGTCCGAAACCATGATGAACTCCCTGCCTGTCGACAAGATCCGCGGCGTCAGCTATTCGACGTTTTCAGCCATCGACTGCCGGGACGAAGGCGACGTGCGCATTGTCGAAGAGGGAAACCCGGAATTCCTCTGGATTCATGACGGAAATCTGTGGGTGCCTGACTATACCGTGCTTCGCTCAGAGTCCTTTCCCAACCGCCGGCTGCGGCTTTATCACATTCAGGTTCACCTCGGCGACAGGCTGATTTTCTGCACCGACGGCGTCACACAGTCCGGCCTGGGACGAAAGGAGTTCCGCACCGGATGGGGCCGTGAGGGACTGCTCGCCTTTATCAGGCCCATACTCGAGGAGACGCCGGATATTTCAAGCCACTCCCTGACCCTGCGCATCATCGGCCAGGCCGTGCAGAACGAGCCGGGCGGAAAACCCGGCGACGACATCTCGGCCTGCACAGTGTATTACCGCGCGCCGCGCCGCGTTCTGCTCTTCACAGGTGCGCCCTATGACCAGAGCCGGGACCATGAATACGCCGAGCTTTTCGCGGCTTTCCCCGGCAAAAAGGCCATTGCAGGCGGCACCACATCCAACATCGTCTCGCGCGAACTGAAACGCCCCATCACCACCCCCATCGCCGGCTTCGTGGGCACCCTGCCGCCCGTATCGTGCATGGAAGGCGTCGATCTCATCACAGAAGGCGTACTTACGCTGTCGCGCACGCTGGAGTACCTCGAAAAAGGCCCCGGCTATCCGAAGGATTCCGCCGGAAAGCTAGCAGATTTTCTCCTCAGCGCCGACATCGTGGAAATCATGCTCGGCGGACGTTTCAACCAGTCGCATTACGACCCGACGCTTCCCGTGCAGATCGGCCTCAGGCGCGACATTATCCGCAAACTCACCGAAGTTCTCGAAAACAGATACTACAAGCACGTAATCACCCGCCTCGTATGAGACAGGAATAACGTTTTTCATAAAAGACCGATTTCATTATTATTATTAAGGAGAGAAAAATATGACCCCAGTAAATGTCCGGATCTGTCTTGGTACAACCTGCTTCGTAATGGGCAGCGGCCAGCTGCAGAGCCTTTTTGACGACCTGCCGGAGCAGTTCGGCGCCGACAGAGTCAACGTCATCGGCGAGCGCTGCTTTGAACTCTGCTCTGTCGCCGATTCATTTGCCAAAGCGCCTTTTGTGATGGTCGACGATGAAATCATCAGCTCAGCCGATCACAGCAAAGTCGTTGAAGCCGTGAAAAGACATCTGGAGGAGAATAAATAATGCCGCTCATTCAGGAACCCGCCACCAAGCAGATCAAACGAGAAGTCCTCGTCCGCGTGATCAAAGCGTTTTACTCCGATGATTTCGGCGAAAAGTGCAACCGCATTCCCTACGACATGTATCCCAAGTGGACCGACCCCATCTACCGCTGCTGCATCTACAAAGAACGGGCCGTCGTCCGCACCCGCGTGATCTCAGCGCTCGGCGGATCCCTTGAGAACGACGACGAGTACCGCCCCGCCGCCGAGTACGCCGCAGAGGCCCTGAAAGAGCGCGAATCTCCCGCAGCGCCCCTGACAGTCATTGAAAACGCGTGCCAGGGCTGCGCTCCCGCCCATGTTTTCGTCACAGAACTGTGCCAGGGCTGCGTCGCGCGCCCGTGCATGGCCGCCTGCCACTTCGGCGCCATTTCCCGCGTCGACGGGCACGCCCGCATCGACCAGGCCAAGTGCAAAAAGTGCGGCATGTGCATGCAGGCCTGCCCTTACGGCGCCATCATCAAGACAGTGGTGCCCTGCGAAAACGCCTGCCCCGTGGGCGCCATCGGCAAAGATGAGCACGGCGTCGCCCGCATCAATCACGAAAGCTGCATTTCCTGCGGCAAATGCGTCAGCGCCTGCCCGTTCGGCGCCGTCAACCCCCGCAGCCAGATCATTGACGTGCTTTCACGCATCCGCGAAGGGCGCGAAGTCATTGCCATGGTAGCCCCTGCCATTATGGGACAGCTGCCCTGCACCGCCGGGCAGATTCATACGGCGCTGAAAAAAATCGGCTTCAGCGACGTCTACGAAGTCGCACAGGGCGCGGATGTAACAGCGCGCACCGAAGCCGTCGACCTTCGCGAACGCCTTGCCCGCGGCGACGGCTTTATGACCACTTCATGCTGCGCTGCGTACAATGAACTTGTGGACAAGCACCTTCCCGAGCTGAAGCCGTTCCGCTCAGCCACGCACACACCCATGTACTACACCGGGGAAATCGTGCACCGCGAGCATCCCGACGCCGTCCGCGTCTTCATCTCGCCGTGCTTTGCCAAACGCCGCGAGGCGCTGAAGGAACACATGGCCGAGTACGTCATTAATTTTGAGGAATTCGGCGCGCTCCTGATAGCGCTGAACATCGACGTCATGAAGCTGGAAGAAACGCCGTTCACACGCCCCAGCTCCATCGAAGGCCGCATGTACCCGCTTTCGGGAGGCGTCGCCCAGTCAGTCACCTCTGCATGGCGCGGCAGCGATAATGCCGTGAAGCCCACGACCATCAACGGACTCAACAAGATGAGCATTCTCGACCTGAAACGCTGGGCCAAAGCCGGCAAATGCGACCAGGGCAACCTCGTGGAAGTCATGAGCTGCATGGGCGGCTGCATCGGCGGCAACGCCTGCCTCAACGCGCAGCGTCAGGCCGCCGGCAAAGTCAAAACCTACGCGGCCCAGAGCTTTACGCTTAAAGAGGATCCGTCTGCAGAAAAAAGCAGCAGTTAAAAAAGACAAAAAAACAGCCGTCCGCCTTCCCGCAGAGAACATGCAGGAAAGCGGACGGCTTGTTTCTGTAAAACAGAATGCCGGCACGCAAATTTAATTTCCGCTCTCAGGCCGCTGAAACCAACGCAGTGTTACTGCCTGCCTTTACAGCGAACTCATAATATCCAGCAGATGCTGATACGAGTCCACATCGTGATACACAACATCCTTTGATGACAGAGTTTTAAACAGCTTCGCGGCGCACTTGATCTTCGCCTGTTCAATCGGTCTCAGGTTCAGGCTTTCCATTGTTCCCTTCGTCTCCGCGACAAAAAAGATATGTTTGACCGTTCCCCTTTTAAACACAATTGCCCAGTCAGGTGCATAATTTCCCACGGGCGTGGGAATCTGAAACCCGCGCGGCAGTTTTGCATATATAACTACTTTATCATCAAGATCCATATCCTCTGCAAATTTTCGTTCGATAGACTTTTCTGCTGTTCCATCCACAAACACATAATTCTGCACATTCTTCTTTGCTTGATAAGCCTTTGAGAAGTCCTTATTCTTTTCTGCCGTAAAAATAGTCGCGTCGTAAGTTCCTGCTGTCTGATTATAGACAACGTCATCCACAATCATGGCCGCTTTTTCTTCATTGATCAGGCGGATTGTTCTGGCAATAAACTCCTCCGGGTTTTCTCTGAACATATTGAATTTCACCCTGGAAATTCCCTTCAGGATTTTTACTACAGTCTTCCGCGTCAGGTTTGTGCCCGCGGCAATCTTGCCGATCAGGTCATACTTAACACGGCTTCCCTGCGCCCCCGACAGTTCATAGGTATGGTTCGTTTCCGCAGCAAAACCCTCTCCCAACTTCAGGCTGTCCTGCGACCAGTCATCGCTCTGTTTTCCCGTCGTGACCGTATACTGCAGCCGTGCCACAAACAGCTTATCGTCAATGTGAGCGACAGCCTTGCGGATCAGTTCATCGCTGTCAAACTCAACCTGATACGTGTATTTGTGATTAATATAGTTCCACAGCGTCTGAAATTCCTTTTTGTAGAAATTATCATTGAGCGCATTTTCCTGAATCTTTGTCG
>CAZDXA010000040.1:6140-15379 GCA_964509435.1 uncultured Synergistaceae bacterium
CGTTTCCCGGCAAAATATTCCGGCGTAGCCTTCGTCGGGCGCTCATACAGGTCATCTTTGATTTCTTTCTGCAGCGAAGAGACAAAATCCTTATACCCGTCACTGGCAATAACGGTCAGTTTATTGACATCCTGCACCTCTGACCCCAGCAGGTCCTGATCCATACGGTCACCGCTCTGGTTGACGCAGATACGAAGACCGCGGCCCACTTCCTGACGCTTATTCGTTGTACTGTCTCCGCCATGCTTCAGCGTGCAGATCTGAAATACATTCGGATTATCCCAGCCCTCGCGCAGCGCAGAATGCGAGAAGATAAAACGAACCGGATTGTCTAACGACAGCAGTTTCTCTTTGTCCTTCAGAATGAGCTCATAAGCGGATTCATCGTCACTGATATCCGTTCCGCGCTTCAGGCTGGAATCGACCTTATGCCCCTTTTTATCAATGCTGAAATAGCCCGCGTGCGTTTTATGAACGTCAATGCTTTTCAGATACCCGGCATAATCGGGATTCAGCAGGGGCAGATTTTCTGCCAGAATTTTTTCGTACTCTTCCTCAAATATCTGCCCGTATTCCGAGTTGATTTCCGTGCCGTTTTCGTCATATTTCCGGTAGTTTTCCACCTTGTCAATGAAAAACAGCGACAGAGTCTTGATGCCGCGGGCGTAGAGTTCGCTCTCCTTCTCAAAGTGCGAGCGGATCGTCTCACGAATCTGTACCCGGCGTATGTCCTTTTCGCTGACATCGCCGAGAACTTCTCCGGTGTGGATCTCGACACCGTTTGTAAATGTAAGAATACCTTTAATCGGATCAATATCGTTGATATGATATCCCTGATACTGCTCCATTCCTTTGGAAAGCGCGTAGAGGTCATCATCAACACTTACAATACGGGTTTCACGATTGATGGACTTATCATATCCGATCTCGAATTCCAGCCTGGCCATCGGCGGTTTATTAGGAGAAATGACAATATCCTCAAGGAAGAGATATCCATCAGTTCCTCGCAGATTTTTGATGTCAAATCCCTTTACCTCGATTTTCTTGACCAGCTTCATTCGATAAGCGTCCAGTGCGTCAAGAACATAAACCAGATCATGATGCTCTTTATGCGTCGCTGAATAATTCAGCGTAAAAAGCGGATTGAATTCCCTGAGGGATTCCTGCGTTTTCCCGCCGCCCATTTTCTGCGGCTCATCAAGAATCACGATGGGCCGGTTAGCCTGAATGACATCAATCGGCTTACGGCTGCCGAACTCATCCAGTTCCATGCGGATTCGACGGGCATCTTTGCCGCGTGCATTAAACGCCTGCACATTGATGATCATGACCGACAGATCAGCACTTGAGCTGAAATTATCGATATCCGTTAAGTTCTTTGAGTTATAGACAAAGAAGCGGGCTTTCTTGCCGTACTGCTCCATAAAGTGATCCTGCATCATCTCGAAGCTTTTCTGAACACCTTCACGGATAGCAATTGAAGGAACAACAACAATGAACTTGCTCCAGCCATACTGCTTGTTAAGCTCGAACATCGTCTTGATGTAGACATAGGTTTTGCCTGTTCCTGTCTCCATCTCTACGTCAAGAGAGCAGACCCCCATGTGCTTTGCTAGAGAAGAAGATGTTTTTATATTGTTATCGTTCTGAACGTCCTGAATGTTTTTTAACAACTGGTGCTGATCCAGCACTACCGGTGCATTGGCGAAGCCCATGTACAGCTCTTCATCGGACAAATTGTAGTTGAAAATATCCCTTTCAATCGCCTGCGTGCCCGTGTCACGACGATAGCTCACTTTGTCCTGAAACGGCTGTCCGGCAAAAACCTTCACGACACTGTTTACGGCATCGGTCTGATAGTTTTGTATAGTAAATTTGAATTTCATATCAGCCATATCACAGCACCTTTCTTACAGTCTGCGGGCTGTAGGTCTCAAATATCTGTTCAAAGTTTGCAGCCACACTGTCATCGGCTATCGAGCTGTCACGGAACACGGCATAGAACGGGTGCTTCTTTGCAATGGCTGTGACCACATCCTCAGTCACATCATTATCAAAGCAGGCAATCAGATACCCATCTTGAACGGAGAAAACCTTCTTTCCGGCAATTTCGGTTTGTTCGACCTTTGACGAGAGGAGCACACCAAGATCCAGCATCACCTGAATCAGCAGATCTTCCGGCGTGCGGTCTTCTTTGATGTTATCGGCAAAGAGATCCAATTGCTCCTGTTTCATCTTTTCGTCAGAGGGGCTGTAATAGACGTCTTTCATGTTGGAAGAATCAACCTTGAAGCAGCGAAAACCATAGTCAATGTCAGCGTTAGTTTCTTCTTTTATCTTCTTGCCGGCGCGGCGGATGCGCTCTTCGCCGATATCACAAATGGTGTTGTAACCGGCTTTATTTGCTTCAGATTTCTCGTCTGTCTCCTCCGGGAGTTGAACGAGGATAAATTTGCGATGGCCACCATCCTCTGCATTCAGCTGCATGAGAGCATGGGCGGTCGTCGCAGATCCAGAAAAGAAATCTAATACTATTCCGTTTTTGTCTATCTTAGTTGATATGTCAATTAAAAACTCTATTAGTGTGATTGTTTTTGGATAGCTAAATATTTTTCCTTTAAATAATTCCGTGATTTCCTTTGTTCCATCCAATGACATACCGATATTATCAGGAAGCTTTGTGCTTACTGGCATAAGTCCAAACATGTCCCCTAGTTTTTTCTCATCATCGGCTTTCCAATATCTAAAAGCAGGTTTTGAAATATTTAAAAAATCGTAATCATCTGGGAAAACTATCCTATTCTCAGAATAATATTGTTCAAATGTTTCTTTCGTGACTGCCCAAGTTCGCACAGGGTTAGCTGGATATTTTTTCCCTGTCTTGGGATTTACCATCGTAAAATATGAATTAGGCCTTTCCGTTGCAGTCCGCTGCGTTGTTAAATCATGTACACGCCATGGTCTTCCCGGAAAATCTGGTGTTTCGAAATACTTTCTTTCTGTGCCTTCTGTTCGAGCAGCAAACTTATCTGATTTCGCGTAACATAGAATCCACTCATAGTCCTGAGAGACTCCGAAAGGAACATCTGATTTTGCTGTCCTCTTTCTCCATGGGAATGTAGCTACATAATTTTCTGATCCAAATATTTCTGAGCATACTTTACTTAGATTCTCACGTTCATTGTCATCAATAGATATAAATATTACTCCTTCTTCTCTCAATAAATCTTTAGCAAGTTTCAACCTAGGATAGATCATATTTAACCAATCCGTGTGGAACCTCCCATTACTTTCGCTGTTCTGCACAAGACGGTTTCCCTCATCATCTGTCTGCCCACTATTGTCTGCGTAATCTGCGGCATCCTGTGAAAAATCGTCTTCATAAATAAAATCGTTTCCTGTGTTATAGGGTGGATCGATATATATCATCTTCACCTTGCCAAGATACGTCTCCTGCAGCAGCTTCAACGCATCAAGGTTATCTCCCTCGATATAAATGTTTTCCGAATCCGTGCCGCCCGGCGTGCCGTCTCTGCCGACAGACTTTTCTTTCTCAAAGCGCAGAGTCTTTGCGATAGGCTGATTTGCAAGAACAACAGTCTTTCTCTTATCAGGCCAGGTGAACTGATAGCGCTCCTGCCTGTCATCCACAACCTGTGCATTGATTTCCTGCATCAGAACGTCCTTATCAATCGCACGGACTACGGTGCCGTTTTCGTCTTTTGTCTCGGTGACCGCATTGGGAAATAGGGCTGCCAGTTTTTTATAATTCTCTTCGGCCAGATCCGGCGTGTGCATCTTAAGCTTTTCCATGGGCGATTTCCTCCAAATTCCTTTTATATTCCTGCAGCTGTGTGTACAACTCATAGCGCTTTTTGGGCTGCTGCTCTTTCCAAGCAGCCGTTTCTGTTTTCTGAATCAGTTTGTTTAATCGGTTGATTTCGTCCTGGTTTTTAAGCTGCTCATCGATTGTCTGATCGTTTTGCTGCAAAACTGCATCTGAAGATATTGCGACCTGCCGGACCAGATCATCCCATATATCATCAAGGGTGCTTCCTGAAAGCGATAGCGATAAATCAGAATCTTTCATCCATTGTGAGCTATAAAGTTTTCCTCGATAGACGGCAAGCTGCCGCATATTCTCATATACAAGCAGGAACACAAGCTTATGCGAATTCTGCCTTGCGATTGCCTCTAAGATCTTCTCATCGCAGTCCTGTTTTTTCAGATCAATGGAAAGCAGCAAGATCTCTTCAATCTCTGAGTCTTTTGCCAGATTGAGATTCTCTTTTGTCAGACTGTTCTCCACTGTGATCTGATTCACATCAGAAACGAATTTTGCTTTTAAGGCATTGGAAAGCGGCAGATGTTTATAAAAAACGTCTTGCGGTATCTGCCGCTGCACTTCCGTGCTTCCCGGAAAATCTATCATTTACATCACCACCATAAAACAGATCAGTTCAAAGTCCTCAAGGCCGGAAAAGCCTCCGGACTGGAATGTCGTCTTCCCTGCGGAGAAGAAACTGTCGATATCTTCCTCGTCCCTGGCGTCTATTATCGAACCTATGGCATCTTCAAGAAGCCTGGAAACATTGCTCATGTTCCGTCCGTCTTTTGTTTTCTTATTGAAAATCCTGCACAGACCTTTATCAGGTTCTGTCTTTCCTCTGGCGATGTGGCGCATTTCATCCAGCGTGTCTTTCGGCTGCAGGTGATTTGTGATAATCTCGCCATCCGTTCCGACATAGACCATGTAGAAGGGATGCAGGCGGTTCCGATTTTTAATGTTGACCTTCGTATTCACATTCTTAAGGACAAAGATCACGCCCGGCTTCTCACCATGAGCCACTGCATGAATGCCAAACGGAATATGGTCGATATCTTTGTGATCTTTCATATAGGCCAGCAGATCCATCCGAAAATCATTCAGTCCGAGATCCGTGATGGAGACGCCTCTTGTCATGTCTTCCAGATCGACGACTTCTTCCTGCAGTTTTTTAAGCTGTTCCTTACGGTATTCCAGATCGCCCTTTTCATCGAGATTGATCAGGTCATCGTCGCCTGTTGAGGTCATAACAGAAATTCTCATTCTGGTCTCAACTCTGGCCTTTAAATTGATGTACTCGTCGAGCGTCAGATCCGGCCAGAAGTTCACGAGCTGGATCACATTATTCTTGCTGCCGATGCGGTCTATGCGGCCAAAACGTTGAATGATGCGCACAGGGTTCCAGTGGATGTCGTAGTTGATGCAGCAGTCGCAGTCCTGCAGGTTCTGCCCTTCTGAAATGCAATCTGTCCCGATCAGGATGTCGATATTATTGTTTTTGTCCTGCGGGTAGAGAATATCTCTGTCCTTTGACATCGGCGAGAAACACGACAGCACGTGATTCATTTCCGCCTTGAAATTCGGGATGGTTGTTTTTCCCTCGATGCTGCCGGTGACAAGAGCTGTATTAAGTCCCAGTTTCTTTGCCTTTGGCGCAATATTTTCATACAGATATTCAGCCGTATCGGCGAAGGCAGTGAAGATCAGTACCTTCTTATTTCCCGGATTGATCGGCTTTTCTTCTTTATCACGAATGACCTTGATCAATTGATTCAGCTTGTAGTCATACTCAGGTGTGATGTCCTCCACCATACTGATCAGCACAGAAAGGGTATCCAGGTCCGCTTCAATGTCCCGCTTCCACGAGATATAGTCCATGTCGTGAAGATCAATCTGCACCTTCTTGCCAACAGAGAAGAAGTCTGTATTCTGATCATCATCGTCAAAATCTGCTGCTTCAGCGGACAGGTCTGTCATTTCGCTTAGGTTTCCCGTGCCTTTTTGGATAAAATCATTAATGGTCTGATCTGTATCGTAAAGATACTGGTAAACACGCTGGGCAGTCAGAAGAAACGAGTGAACGGAGCTTTCCATTCGCTTTAACAGATTGATGCTCATGAGGCGCTGGATGCCGGTCTCACGGCCTTTGCGGAAATTCTCTGTTTCTTCTTCCGAGAGATACTTCGAAAGCTTACTCGGAAGGATAAACTGCGTAGGGGTGTAAATCGTCAGCTTCAGCGTCGAGAGGCATTCATAAACTTCTTTATAATTGATTGCTCCCGGCTTATCCGTCAGCTTTGGATAAAGTGAAATCGGTTTGTTTCGTTTTGGGAATGTCCCGATATCCTTTGTATCGTAGTAGGTCTGGATATGATGCCGCGACCTTGCTATCGTCACAGCATCAAGCACTTCAAAGAAATCAAAATCCAGCTGTGAAAGCAGATTTTGTGTTGTCCTTTCTGGTTCCGGAAGCTTGCACCATGCGTTATAAACCTTCTGTGCCTGACGGAAAATTGAATCGATATCTGACTTCGTATTCAGCTTCTCGTTAATCTCTTCCGGATTGCCTTCATAAGCAAGTGCCAGCTGGTTCCTGAGATCATAGAAACGGTTGTTGACCGGTGTTGCCGAGAGCATTAATACCTTCGTGCGCACCCCCGGCTTGATCACCCGGTTCATAAGACGCATATAACGGTTTTCCTTTTCTCCGCCGTGCGAATTGGTTCCGTTTCCATTACGGAAATTGTGGCTTTCATCTATGACGACAAGGTCATAATTTCCCCAGTTAATACGGTCAATTGGCAGACCAATCGGCGTCATACCGCTGTTTCTGGAAAGATCCGTATGGTAGAGAACGTCATATCGAAAGCGGTCTGCGGCAAGCGGGTTGTTGATCAGGTTGCCGCGGTACGTCATCCAGTTTTCTGAGAGCTTCTTCGGACAGAGTACAAGCACACTCTTGTTGCGGCCTTCGTAGTATTTTATGACTGCAAGGGCTGTGAAGGTTTTGCCCAGTCCGACGCTGTCGGCCAGAATGCAGCCGTTATACTGCTCAAGTTTATTGATGATTCCAAGGGCGGCATCTTTCTGGAAATTATAGAGTTTGTTCCAGATGGCGCTGTTTTTAAAACCGGTCGCCTCATTGGGCAGCACATCTTCTGATATATCGTCCAGAAATTCGCTGAAAATGTTGTAGAGTGTCATAAAATAAATAAGTTCAGGCGAATTCTCCTGATAAACTGCGGAAATCATGTCTATAACATCATTTGTCACATCGGCAAGTTTCTCTCTGTCATTCCAGACAGATTGGAACAGGCTCAGGAACGCTTTACTGTTCTGATTTTCGACCCGCGTCACTATGTTGCTGATATTATTTCCGCGCTCGCAGCCGAGATCCACGGCTGTAAATGAGTTTATCGGCATGTAGGTATAGATCTGATCGGGATTCTGTACCAGGAGAAAATTATTCATGCTTTCATCGGTTGTGTTGGATTTGAAATGGACTTTTTTCTTCATCCAGTCAGCGCATTCTTTTGCAATGGCTTTCTGCTTCAGTTCATTTCTCAGCCGCACTTCAAATTCTGTTCCATACAGGCTTTTTTCCCGTTTCAGCCGCGGAATGTAAAATTCCCTGCGCTCTTTCGGTGTTTTATCTGCAACGAAGGTCGGGGACGTAAAGATAAACCTGAGTTCTTCGACATTTTCCAGCTGCGTCTTTAATTCCTGATAGGCGTAGATAGAAAAACATGCGGCAGCAACTGACACTATGCTGCCGGATTTTATTGTTCTGATCAGGTCATCTTTTACAACTTTCGTCGTGTTATTGAAGACTTCGACTTCCATAAAAAACACCTGCTTCCGCTGTCATTCAGCATGATGGTTGATTTGCCATGATGCCCGGCATGAGCGCGCACCGCATGATTTTTCTTTTCTTTTTCCTGGTTTTCTGAATTTATGAAGGCCGGGCACGCTGCCTGTTCCGGATGTAAAGATGAATTTCACAATTGGTTTTATTATAGCTCTTAAATTGCGCGCCCGGGGGATTATCTCACCAATCACTTTCTGTCTGCGTGCCGCTTTGTTTTCAGCCCCGCCGGTTCAAAAAGCATGTCATCTGATGCGGAAAAAGCCTCCTTCTGCAAAATGCAGAAGGAGGCTTTTGTATTTCGGAAAGGGAGTTGTTTTTTTACATCTTTTACAGGTCGATTCGCGCGCCGAGGGAGATGATATGGGCGTCGCAGCCGCGGGTGTAGGCGTCCTCGCCGTTTGCGCCGGAATGATTGATGCGCTTGTCGCTGACGTCCATATAGCCGTAGGCAAATGAATATTCCACGTTCTTCACGCGGCAGCTGGCTCCCACGGTATAGGTGCGTCGGGTGCCGGTGGGCACCATGAAATCCGAATACTCGGGTTTGTCGGCGGAGCACTGGTCATACACAAAACCGGCGCGCACGGTCCAGCGGTCGTTGATTTTATGCTCGATGCCGAACTGGTAGCGCCAGCCGTTATCCCAGTCTTTTGTCTCGCGGCTGACGACTTCGCTCATGGGAAACATGGCGCGGTAGCTCTGCGGCACTTTGAAAGCGATGTCCAGGCTGTCGTAGGAGCTCCAGTTTGTTCTGATGGCGTCAAACTCGATGCGTGTACGTTCGTCAAACTTCCACCCTGCCCCGATGGTATAGCTTTCAGGCAGGCGTAAGTCGCCCTGCCCGGTTGTCGCAATGGTTCCCAGTGAAGAAGAATAAAAGTTGACGTCGCCTTCTACTGTCTGTTTCACTTCTGAGCGGTACAGAAACGCCAGGGAAAGTTTTTTTGAAGCCTGCCAGTTCAGCCCGGCGTTCCAGCCGATTCCCCAGCTGTTTCCGTCAAGATCCATGGGAACTTCGTGCCCGAGCCGCACGCTGCGGTCCATGTACAGGTTGGCATACATCAGGTCGGCGCCGACGGACATGGACAGCGCAGAACCGATTTTCCACGCCACGGTGGGTGTGATGGAAAGGGTCCAGAACTCGGCGCTGCGGTTGCTGAAGCGGCCGTACCAGCCGGGATCGTAGCTGGCTCTCAATCCGAAACGCGGAAAGATGCCGATGCCGAACCACGCGTTGGGCTGGACTTTCCGCGCATAGAAAAGCGCGGGGACATACGCCGGATTGTTCTTGTTGTGCTGTGACAGGAAAATACTGCCGCTGCTGTCAAGGAAATCCGCATGGCCCCGCGGGGCGATATAGGTCACTGCGCCGGAAAAGTTTCCCCTCTCTCCCAGCACTGTGATGCCGGCCGGGTTATAGGCCAGCAGTGACGCCTCATCGCTGAACATCATGGCGCCGGCCATTCCGACGCCGCGGGCGCTCCACTCGTACACGCCGAAGCCGTCTGCCCACGCAGGCGTGCCCAGCATCAGCAGCGCCATCGC
>CAZDXA010000040.1:15479-19002 GCA_964509435.1 uncultured Synergistaceae bacterium
TCGCATTTTTTCTCATTCTCTCTCCCCCTGTTTCCCGTTTCCGGACATCGAATCTGCTTCCACCTCTGCTCCGCCGAGCGACACGCCGATGCGGATTTCCGGCTCCATCTCATAGTGCCGGAGCAGGTCGCCCAGCGTGCGCTTTCTCATGTACTCGCGGATCACAACGGTCAGTTCGTCTATCATGGAGCCGATCAGGCATTTTTTTCCCCGGCAGCCTGAAAAGCCGCACCCGTCAAGTTCAAACGGGCCGCCGAGATACTCCACGAGCGGCAGCATGGGTATTTCATCCGGCTGCCTCACAAGCCGGTAACCGCCTCCCGGACCGCGCACCGGCTCCACGTATCCGGCGCGTGCCAGGCGCTGCAGAACTTTGGCCAGGTGTCCTTCAGACGCGCCAAGGTCATCTGCAACTGATTTTGCCGAAAGGCACACTCCCGGCTGTCTGGCAAGCGCCACCAGGGCATGCAGCCCCAGCAGCAGCGGTTCTGGTACGTCAATAATCGGGTTCACAGCACACCTCTGTCCCCCTGAGAGCGGATTTTTCCTTCTGCCCTGCAGGTCAGAAAATAAAAGCGGAATTTTAATTCTGCTTTTCATGAAAGAATAAAAGCGGAAATTTCTTTCCGCTTTTAAACTTTTCAGATTTTACACTTATTTTGTTTTTTTTACAAGAAGAAAACGCTGCTTTAGAACTTTAACATTTACTTTATACTACAGAAACTTTTGAGTGTCACATCACGGATATTCATAAAAAATTCAGCAGAAAAAACTTGCATGCTGCATCCCGGCGGCAGAGGTGCGTCTGCTGTGCGGCTGCAAAAAGCGAAGTGCCCTTTCTGTTCTGTAACGGGTTCAGCCGAACAGCCGGCGGAACGGCCTGAGTGACTGTGCCGGGGCGCGGCATTTCTGTTCTGTCTACCACGTGAGGCTCAGTCCTGCGTTGAGTTCCCAGCCTTTGACGTGATCGCCGAACACTTTTTCGACATCTATGAACATTGACGAATTTCTGCCTATCTGCCAGTCCGCGCCGAACCCAAGATCGTACCATGTGCCGCGTTTTTCAACAGCGTATGACAGGGAACTGCCCCGGCCGCTGAGGGTCACATTCTGGCCGCCGCTGAATTCATGCATTACATCGGCCTTGATGTAAGCTGTGTTTTTCGTGCCGAAATCCACGCCGAAACGGAACCCGAAACGCCCCACGGCGCTTTCTGCCCTGTCCAGAGCCACGTCATAGCCGTTGCTGGTACGGTAATTTTCTGCGTTCAGCCATGCGTACTGAAACTGCACCTGCGGTTCCAGAAACCACCCGCCGCCCCACCTGAACGGCATGCCGAATTCAATTCCCACTGCTGACGCATGGGTGTCATAACTGCCGGTCAGCTCTCTGCCGTCGTCGCGGTATGCTCTGACGTCGCTGTCGAGTTTTCCGAAGCGAGCCGTAAGGTCAAGATAGGCGCCGCTGCGGAAGGTCCACGTGTCATAGATCATCGCTTCACGGCGCTTGTTCTCGCTGAGGGCCATTGAATCGTCTGTGCGGCTGCTGCCCTTTTTGTAATCCAGCGCCGCGCCCACGCGGTGGCTGCCGAGCAGGCGGTCATAGCCGAACTGTCCCATGGTAGAGGTGCCTTTTGCGGCAGATGAACGTTCTGTGCTTCCGCGGCTGAAACGCACCCAGAAGCCGTCGTCCTTGCCGGAAAGGTACTGCGCCTGCCCCTGCCGTTTGTCAAGTCGGTCCATGTCAAGCGCAAAATCGTAGGTTCCGACAGCAGCGCCGGCGAGACGCGGCACCACGGGGTCAACTTTAATTTCACAGCCGCAGAGGAACCAGTTGAGCCCGTTCTCATAGGTCTGATCCAGCGAGGGGATCAGGTTGGTGAATATGGAATCGCCCTCGCTGTCTCCGTAGTTGCCGCTGCCGCCGTAACGGGCGTTATAGATTTCGTTTTCCGCGTCGCCGGACACATAAGCGCTTGAACCGACAAGGGGCGTGTACAGGTACAGGCTGTCGTCGTACTGCGGCAGCAGATAGCTGAACGAAACGCCTGACGCGGCTGCGGCTGTCGTGGCAAAGCGCAGAGTGTTCTCCGGCGAGAGCGAGGCCAGGTCGTCAGCGGTCAGGCTGCCTTCGATGAAATGCTGCCCGGGGCTGCTTGAGCTTTCAATGTAAATCATATCGCTCTGTGATTTGTCAGACGGGTTCAGGTCGAGTTTGAAAATGCCCCCGCTGCCTTTCAGGTCGCCGATGGTCACAAAATCATGCTTGATTTCCTTCAGTTTCGGGTAAACAGTCAGCAGACCGGGCACCGACGCGAGTTTCTGCTGGATGTCCGCGTCCTGCAGATTCACAATGCCGCCGTTTTCCAGCGTGAGAGCTGAAACGTACTTGGCGCGTGCCACGGGCGCAGTGAATGTGAGCGTAAAGCCGAAAATCCGCCGCGTCAGTTCATAATAGCAGTCATCGCCGAAATAAATCCATTCTGCGCCGTTCTTGAACGTGAAGTCCAGCGTGCCGTAATTCTGGAGCTGCGTCATGGATCCTAAAAAGGATTCTTTCCAGAAACGGCAGTAATTCTGCTCATCTCCCCACCAGAACGAGTCCGGGCCGTCAAACACGGCTTTCAGCGTTCCGCCGTCTGCAAGCCGGAAGCCGCCCAGGGTGTCAATGAAACTGATGTTCCCCACGATCCGGTTCTGCGCGCCGTTCAGGTTGATGGTGCTTGAACGCTTGGCCGTAACAGCGTCGGGATTGCTGCTGATGCCGTACAGTTCTGCGTTTCCGGCGACGTTGACCGTCGCCCCGGAATTGGCATAAAGAACGTTGGCGCCGCTGGTTTCGCCGGTTACCTCTTCTGTCATGGCGTTGTACAGGTACAGGCTGCCGCCGATGTTCACTGTTGTATTTGTTCCGAACGCCGTGATCAGCGACATGGATCCTGACGCCGAGCCGATGACGTTCTTCATGGAAAGGTTCCCTGTGATGCTGAGCGTCGTTTCCGCAGTGCTGCCCGATGAGCCGATATTGAACAGATTTCCCGAACCGATCTCGGCGCCGGAATTGTCGACGTCATACGTGACGTTTCCTCTGACTGTAATGCTGCCGCTGCTGAGCTGCGTTCCGCCGTTGTACAGTCCCGTTCCCTTCACGGCGATGCTGCCGCTGACAGTTACTTCATCTCCGCCGGTGATGCGGAACGGCGACATTGATGTGCCGCCGTTGGTCAGAGACAGCGTGCCGGTGCTGTTTCTGATTCTGTACTCTCCGGCGTCTGTAATCACTGCAGCGCCGTTCGGCACTGTCAGTGTCTCTTCTGAAATGCAGTCTCCCGGAGCAATGATGCCGCCGAAAGCCGGCAGCGCTGCAGCCAGTAAAATGCCTCCCGCAATGATGCTCTTTTTTCCGCCCATGCCCTTGAATCCCTCGCTTCAGGTTCATATTTCTCCGGCGGGAAGGGGTCCCCGCTCATGTGTCAGCTTCTGTATATACCATACTTGCCCCGCACGGAACAAGTTTTTTTAA
>CAZDXA010000041.1:0-18811 GCA_964509435.1 uncultured Synergistaceae bacterium
TTTCAGATACTGTCCGTTGACAACACTGCGGGGATTTACCTGGCCGCCGTTTTCGAGAGCGTCGATGTTGTCCATGATATACGCTGCCATGTGGCTGTTGTTGTCTTCGGTATTGCCGCCGGCGTGCGGCGTGATGAGAAGGTTGTCGAGTTTGAAAGCGGGGTGGTCTGCGGGAATCGGTTCTCCTTCGATGGTGTCCAGCGCCGCGCCGAAAATGCGTTTTTCCTGCAGGGCTTTCAGCAGGGCCTGGGTGTCAATAATGCCTCCGCGTGCGGTGTTGACGAGAAGCGCCGCAGGCTTCATGAGAGCAATTTTCTCAGCGCTGATCAGATGTTTTGTTGAATCCGTCAGCGGCAGATGCAGGCTGATGATGTCGCTGTCTTTCAGAACTTCGTCAAGCTGCATGTACTGAACGCCCAGTTCCTTTTCTGTTTCAGGTGCGGCACGGAAGGGGTCATAGTAAACCACTTCAGCGCCCAGACCCTTTACGGCCTTTGCCACACGGCGGCCAATGTTGCCAAGTCCGATAAGTCCGACTTTTTTGCCGCTGATCAGCCAGGAACGCCCGATGATGTCCTCTTTGTCCTTGCGCCCCTCTGCGGCACGCTTAAGCAGCTGCGGCAGGTGACGATATGAAGCGAGCATCAGAAGCACGGCCAGTTCGGCCACGGGCTGTGAATTGACGCCGGCACAGATTGAAACAATAATGCCTTTTTCGCCGGCTGCCTTGATGTCAACGGCATCGTAGCCGACTCCCCAGCGATGAATGAGGCGCGCCCGCGGTGAGAGTTTTTCGATGATGTCAGCTCCCATGGGAGTGCCGCGGAGGATATAATAAGTGCCGTCAAGGCAATTCTGCAGTTTTTCAGCAGTTTCAGCTTCGCAGATTTCGTAGCGGCCCGCACAGCGGCTGCGCAGTATTTCCAGCCCTGCTTCCGGGTATCTGCCGGCAATGACGACTTTATTCATGTTCTGCCTTCTCTGTTTTACAGGCTGTATTTGTCGCCGAAATTTTTCAGAAACTCAATTTCCTTGCCGTCCATGCGCTTCTGCGTGGTCTGGACATGTTTCTGAGCATAGGCTTTCCAGTCGCTGTCCATCAGCTCAAAGACCTTGTCCTCTGAAGCTTTCTTCTTCTGGGCAATGGGCGCCATTTCTTCCGCATCCTCTTTATGAATGACCACGACGCCGTCCATGTCGCCCACGAGAATGTCGCCGGGCATAACAACCTGTCCGCCGCAGGCAACAGGCGTGTTGATCTCGCCGGGGCCGTTTTTGTAAGGGCCTTCGGGTGTGATCCCTGCGCAGTAAATGGGCATCTTCAGCTCACGCAGGGCGTCGAGGTCGCGCATGCAGCCGTCGACGACGATGCCGGCGATGCCTTTGTACTGGCAGAATTTCATCATGATCTCGCCGGCCAGGGAACGATTGCTGAAGCCTGCGCCGTCAACGACAATCACATCGCCGGGCTGGGCAAGGTCAATAGCCTCATGGAAAAACAGGTTGTCTCCAATGGGTGCCTTGACAGTAATGGCTGTCCCCAGCAGCTGTACTGCGTGATCGGGATTAAGCAGCTGGATTGAGGCATGCATGCAGAAAAGACGGTTCATCATGTCGTTGATATTGCTTGACGGTATTCCCCTGAAAGCTTCAACCAGTTCTCTGCCGGGCCTTTTTACCTCTGTAAAAACACGATTGCCAATACTCATTGGAATCTCTCCCTTTTGTTATGTTATAAATATCTCGCTAAGATAAATAAATTTTTTTAGCTCGACTGCATCATAGACGCTTTTTATTGTATAATCAAACAGAAAAATGTACAGGACTTTAACAGCTTTTTCCTGTCAAAGGGGGAGTTGAAATTGCCTCTGAGAGCGCTGAAATACTTTTTGGCTGTCGCCGAGGAACTGAACGTGCATAAAGCCGCACAGCGGCTCTATATAACACAGCAGTCCCTGAGCGCGCAGATCAAAAGTCTTGAGGAACGCTACGGCGCTCAGTTTTTTGAACGTCGGCCGCGCCTGATGCTGACGCCTGCCGGGCGGAGCATGAAGGAATTTGCCCAGAAAGTGGTGCGGGCTGAAGAGCTTTTTATTGCTGATCTTGCCGATATAACCCGTTCAAGCACGGGAAATCTGCGGATCGGCGTTACAGGCACGAGAGGAGCGGTTTTCCTGCCTCTTATCTGGCCGCTTTACTACAAGTCATATCCGAATATTGTTGTTTCGGTGAAGGAAGCATCTACAGCACAGCTTGATGATCTGCTTCAGGAAGGGAAAATAGACCTGTTTATAGGCGTCAATGTGGCACGACATAAAAATACCCAGGTGATTCGCTTGGGTGAGGAAAAGGTTTTCTGTGTCTACAGCCGCCTTTTTCTGGAGGAATGCCCGCCGCTGCAGAGGCAGATTCTGCTGAACAACAGAGAGAGTTTTGATCTTTCACAGATCGCAGATCTGCCGCTGATCACGTTTACTTCTGACAACGGAGTGAGACGGATGCTTGATTCATTTTTTGAAAAGAAGGACATTCATCCGCACATTATTTTTGAAAGCAGCCGCCATGACCTGGTTTTCAACCTCTGCAGGTCAGGCAGAGGAATCGGCTTTGTATATGACATGATTATTTACAATGAGCTGAATAACTCTCAGTCGCTGGACGGGCTCTGCATAGTGCCGGTGAAGAACAGACAGCTCCCTGTGAAGCAGACTGAACTGACCTACCGCCGCGAAAGCTTTCGTCCGCAGTATTTAAACGGTTTTATCAAAATCACCCAGGAAGTGTTCCGGAGATATTCCCTTAAGATGGGCAGGAATGACAGATCTGCGGCCAGATAACCCGTGCGGTGCGGGCGGATAAAGCTGCCGTACAAGATCCCCCGCCGCAGGACACTGAAACAAAATGTCCTGCGGCGGGGGATTCTGCTGCCCGGAGTCTGTTCTGTCTTATTCAGCTGGAATGCCTTTTTTGTCCAGCAGTTCCATAATCGGCCTGTATGAGGTTTCGTAGTCTATGAACCTGCAGGCGCCGAGCCCGTAGTCTTTGGCCGCGTCCACATTGGCCTGCGTGTCATCTATGAAAAGTCCCTCCGACGGCGTCACATGCCAGTCGGAGCACAGCCGCTCGTAGATGGCCCGTTCGGGTTTTGTCAGTCTCACATTGCAGGAGAAAATGCCGCCGTCGGTGAACGGCACGAAATCGAGCACGTCTGGGCGCAGCCGCATCAGATCGTAGGAATAGTTCGAAAGGTAGAGCACCCGGTACCCTTTTTTCTTCAGCTGGGCAATCCACGGAATGGCGTAATCGCACCGCTGTGCAAATTCTGACAGATGCCCGATTGTGAAGCGGATTTCGGCAGCACAGTCAGGCGCTGCCTTTACGGCATATTGTTCAACTTCGCTGAGTGTGCGGACGCCCCGGTCCATTTCGTTCCAGTTGCAGTTTCCGAGAACAGCCCTGCTGACGGCGCGGGCGGTAGCATCGTCAAAGTAGCGTCTCAGGCGGCGTTCCCAGTTCCATTTCATCATTACGTTGCCAATGTCAAAAATCACTGTGCTGATCATTTATGCCTCCATGTTTTCCAAAGAAATTTCCCGTCTGCATGCCCGAGCCTGAAAACTCTGCCTCTGCGGCAGTGTGCTTCATTCTGCCTGATATGATAGCGCTGTATTGTATGGCCCGTGTCAGTGAAATGTCTGCGCTGCATCAGTCCACCGCGGCAGAACGGATGAATCCCGCATCCGGCTGCGCTCTCCGGCTGTCCGGCATCTGCCCGGCTGACATTGCGCTCAGCATGCGCGGGGCAGCGGCGGACTGTTCAAGGTGCCGGCTGCGGCCTGGAAACGGATTATACAATGGTTTATGCGGTGATGTAAACTTTTGGGGATAAAATTTCAGTCAAATTATGAAAATAATTATTCTGAACTGTCTGATAATTTCTTCTTGTTCTAATATTGACAATTATATACTCGAGTGCTAAATTACCGGGCTAACAACCCGCATCAGAAGACACATTCTGGCGGCTGCAAAGGACGTCGAACTGGCTTTTGGGGTAGGGAATTCAACGGAAAGAAGTGAGTTTTATGAACGGTTTAACACTTGTGTGCATTGCAATCGCGGCCTTTGCTTGTGCTTATCTGCTTTACGGCAGATGGCTTGTGAGAACATGGGGTATTGATCCAAAGGCGAAAACGCCGGCTTACCGCTTTGAGGACGGACACGATTTCACGCCTGCCTCCCGTTTTACGGTATTTGCCCATCAGTTTTCCTCTATTACAGGTGCGGGCCCGGTAACGGGGCCGATCATTGCCTGCATGTTCGGATGGCTTCCGGCATTTCTCTGGCTGATTTTCGGCGGCATTTTCTTCGGCGCCGTTCAGGATTTTACAGCGCTGTACGCATCGGTTAAAAACGATGGAAAATCCATGGGGAAGATCATTGAAAAATATGTCGGCAGAACGGGCTGCCGGATGTTCCTGATTTTCAGCTGGCTGTTCTCAATGCTGGTCATCGCAGCCTTTTCCGATATTATGGCAAGCACGTTCAACGGTTTTGCCAAAACGGGCGAACTGTTGAAGCCCAACGCCGCAGCCGGTTCCATTTCAACGATCTACGTTTTTGTCGCCATGGTTTTCGGCTGGGCTGTCCGCCGCTTCAGCATCAAAGGTTTTAAAGAGCTTGCCCTCGCAGTTGTCTGCATGGTTGCGATGGTTGCTCTCGGAATCAGGTATCCGATTTTTGCTTCGCGGACTTCATGGCTTTATGCAACGTATGCTTACTGCTTCCTGGCGTCAATCATGCCGATGTGGCTGCTGATTGAGCCGCGCGATTATCTGAGCGTTTTCCTGCTCCTCGGCATGATTTTTGCAGGTGTTGTGGGAATCCTTGTCGGACACCCCACAGTGAACATGCCGGCGTTCAAGGGATTTGACGTGGCAGGCAGGCCGCTGTTCCCCATTCTGTTTGTCACCATTGCCTGCGGCGCCGTGTCCGGTTTCCACAGTCTTGTTTCCTCGGGAACTTCGTCAAAGTCGATTTCCAACGAAAAGGACATGCTTCCCGTCGGCTACGGCTCGATGCTGATTGAGTCGGTTCTGGGAGTCGTTTCTCTGGTGATTGCCTGTTCTGTCGCAGTTGACGGTGCGCTTCCGAAAGCAACGCCGTTTGCCATCTTCGGCGGAGCCATCGGCAGATATTTCAGCATTTTCGGCATTCCTGCCGACGTCAGCAGCTGCATTGTCACCATGTGCATCTCTGCGCTCGCCATGACGACCATCGATGCAGTTACCCGCATCGGCAGAATGATGCTTCAGGAACTTCTTGCCCCGGCGGAAGGGCGCACGCAGGGCGCTTTTGCGCGTTTCCTGAGCAATACGTATGTGGCGACAGTGGCAACGCTTGTGCCCAGCTACCTGCTGTGCCTCGGCGGCTACCTGAACATCTGGCCACTGTTCGGTGCGGCCAATCAGCTGCTTTCCGCCGTGGTGCTGTTCGGCCTTGCGGTGTTTCTCCGCACCACGAAGCGCAAAAGCTGGATGCTGTATTTCCCCATGGTGTTCATGTTCCTGGTAACGATGAGCGCGCTGTGCCTGTCCATCTACGGCATTTACGGCAAACTCAGGGCCGGCACGTTCACCGTCATGGTCGACGGACTTCAGCTGGTTATTGCGGCGGCGCTGATGTTCCTTGCGGTTATGGTGGTTGGCAGCTGCCTTAAAGAGCTTGTGAGAGGAAAGACTTCCGGTTCGTACCCTGATGCCGCCAGCGCACAGGATCGTTAGCGCATCTGTCAGAACGGGCGTTTGCCTGTGCCGTGCTCACGGAAAGGCGGGTTCTCTGCTGTGGAGAATCCGCCTTTTCCTGTATTTACTGAGCTGCCGGGGAGTCAGGAGCGGCAGCTTCCTTTTTATCTTCAGCGCCCTGCACAGGAGGGTGAAGTTCAAGAAGAACGCAGACCAACAGAAGAGGCAGTGCCGCGGCGGCAGGCAGCAGGTACCTCAGGCAGCCGCTGATCGGTGCGGCAAAACAAGCGGCGATTGTGAGCAGCAGAGGTGAGGCGGGCAGCAGCACGGCGTATTTTTTCCGGAAAAGAGCCGTGCCTGTCAGAAACAAGACGGTCCACACATAAAAGGCGCAGCTGTAGACGAGGCCCGTAACGGGCAGACTTTTCACGGCAGTGTGCCACAGCAGGATGATGTTCTGTGCGGCGGGCCAGCCTGTCCGGTTCAGGTACAGACGGATGCCGTGCAGACGTTCGTGCGGAATGAAGTCGGGCAGGCCGCTCTGATCTTCGACGGCCGGCGCGCCGGGAAAAAGGTAGCGCCATGAGCCCCCGAAGGCGGCCTGAACGTAATCGGCCGGATATTGTTTCCCCAGCCGGCGCCAGATCTGCAGAAAGCGGCGCCAGTCGGAGAACGGAACGTCAGCCTCTCCCCAGGCCCACTTTACCGGAGCTGCCAGTTCAGGGTCGTAAATTCTGCGGAGATCGCGTCCGTGGAACAGCCGGTTCAGCTCGCTGCGGTCTGCCTCGCGAAGTTCCCGTCCCGCCCAGACGACGCGGGCAGTCTGCTGAAGGGGCAGACTGAACGCTTCGCGCCACGGCAGTCCGATATCTGCAGATTTCATTGCCCACAGCAGCCCGGCAGCAGAGGTCAGCGCCAGAGCTGCAGCGCCAAGAACCCGGAGTGCGTCAGAGCGGCGCCTGCGCAGACAGACCGCGGAAATCACCAGGCTTGCGGCTGCGGTGATGATGCCGTTGAGCCGGAAAGCGGCGACAATCAGTGCCGCCGCGGTCAGCTGCATGCTGATGCGGCTTCCTGAAGTGCAGAGCCCTGCCCGGATTCTGACCAGGCACGTGATGAGCCAGAGAACGCCGATGTAGAAAACCGTGTCCTTGACGCAGGTAATGCCCCACGACGGGAAAAGGGGATTGAGAAGCAGCCACAGGAAAGCAGACCAGCGCAGCGTTCTGCTTTGAGTCAGCCTGCAGACCGTTTCAGTGCACTGGGCAAAGACAAAACTCTGAAACAGAACCTGCAGAAGATTATAGAAAAACACGCCGATGTTCTGGTTTCCCAGAAACGTGCCGAATGAGAGAAAGGTTCCCATCAGCAGAGTGGACGGCAGCGGATGGCGGCTGTTCATCGGCATGACGCCGAGCCACTGGGAGAACTGATAGAGCGTGTCAGCAGTGCCCGAGCCGGGAAAAAAGACAAGCAGATACAGCAGTCCCGCAGCAAAGAAAGCGGCAAAGAAGCGGCAGAAGCGTGTTTGAAAAAAACGCCTGAACAGCGCGCCCGGAGATTTCTGCCGGGGCATTTCCGGCGGCACTGTTTTGTCTGCATGAAGCTTTTTCTGTGCTTCTTCCGTCTCTGCTGCGGGCACCGGCGAGGTTACGCCAGACGCAGAGCCGGCAGCGGAAGCAACGTCGGGGAACGGTGAAGGAAGGGGCGACGGCGCGCAGGCGGCATTCCGGACGCCGGCAGAAACGGCGCCGGCGGGCTTTTCCGGCGGAGAAACTGCATCTGCAGCGCCAGACACCGGGGGCAGAGGGCGCCGGTACTTTCTGTATTTCTGCACGGGAAGCGGAACTTCAGCGCAGAGCAGAGAGTCGAAGAAAGAAAAAGCGTGATAAGACGCATCGGCAGCGGCCGCGAAGAAAAATGCCGCAAGGCAGACCGGCCCGATGCCGCCGAACAGCAGATCCCAGTTTTTCAGCAGCGAGTAGCTTCTGCCGAGGCAGACCGATGCGGCGAAAAGAAGCGACATCACCGCGTGGAAAATTCTGATTCCGGCCGGCTTCGCAGCTGCGGTGCGGCGCGCCAGCCAATAGAATGCCAGAAAACCGATAAACAGCGCAGTACCCTGAGACTGTGCAGCGCTGTCGAGAAAACTGCGGAGTATCCACAGTGCCGACGGCTGAAATTTCTGCGCCGCAAAGCGGAACGTGAGAAATTCCGCGGTCAGGACAGCGCACGCAGCATGGAAAGCCGCGCAGAACATAGTGTGCTTCTGAGATGACATTTTTTACTCTCCCTTCGCCGGGAAGATTCCGGCTGCGGCCGGACAGCACTATATTACAGCAGATTCAGTGTTTTCTGTAGCAGAAACTGTCTGTTCCGTGCAAAATCCGGCGCAGAAATTCCGTGTACCCGCGGGGCTGCCCGGCATCGTTTCTGATCTGCGGGCAGAACGCGGGAATCCATCCCTGCAGAAAATTCAGGAAACAGGCCTGCGGGAAAGGAACTTTCTTCTCCGGGCCGCTGAAGGCCCCTGTTTTTTTTGCCTGCCGAGTCCCGTGAGAAAATTTCATTTTTCTAAAAAATCATACTTGACAGAAAAATAGAAATTTGATTTAATGTGGACTGTACACAAAATTGCCGCTGCAGGGGAGGGAAAAAAGCATGTCAGTGATGAGCACAGAAATGAAACGTTCCGTTCTATGCCTAACGACTTCGGGTCTCAGCTGCCGAAGCCGTCGTTTCGGCGTGCTTTCCGTTCCCGCAGGTTCTGCCGCGGGGGCAGAAGCCGCAGTGTAAACGCAGAAATCGGTTCAGCCGGGATCCTTTTTTCAGGGTCCCGGCTTTTTTGTTATCCGGAATTTTAATTTTGATTGTCGAGGTGTATGACTTTGGAACATTCAAAATGCATGAAATGGGTAGAACGGGACAAAAAAGTGATAGCGCCGTGTCAGCATCTTTCCTATTTTCCTCTGGTGGTTGAGCGGGCCGAGGGCGATATTATCACTGATGCCGACGGCAGATCCTACATTGATTTTCTTTCTGCAGCGTCGTCGCTTAACACAGGCAGCCGTCCCGGGCCCGTTGTCAGAGCCGTGAGGGAACAGCTCGACCGCTGCATCCAGTACAGCGCGGCGTACAGCTACAATACACCGATGATTGAGTACGCCGAAAGACTGGCCTCCGTTTATCCGGGCGGCGGCGACATCAAAGTCTGTTTCGGCAACTGCGGTTCTGACTGCAATGACGCGGCGGTGAAGTTCGCGCGGGCTTTCACGGGGCGCAGCCGGATCATTACATTCGTCAACTCGTATCACGGGGCTACCTACGGTTCGGCGGGCATGTCGGGATGCACAGTCCGCATGACGCGGCGCATGGGACCGCCGGCGCCGGAAATCTACCACTTTCCGTTTTACGGCGAGGGCGACGAGCCGCCGCGCCGCGGCGGTTATGCAGGCGACATTGCGGAAGCCTTTGAAACGTGGCTTCCGGCTGACGACACGGCTGCCGTAATCATCGAACCGATGCAGGGAGACAGCGGCGAGCGGATGGCTCATCCGCAGTTCATACGGGATCTTTTCAGTCTGTGCAGGGAACACGGCATTCTTTTCATTTCAGAAGAAGTTCAGCAGGGACTGTGGCGCACCGGAACGCCTTTCTGCATTGAACATTTCGGCGTGATTCCCGACGGCATCATCATCGGCAAGTCAGCCGGCGGCGGCTTTGCTCTGGGAGCCTTCATGGCCCGCAGCGAGATCATGGACTGCCTCCCCGCGCCGGCACACGTTTTTACGCTGAGCGGAAATCACATGGCCTGTGCGGCCGGAGTCGCCGCGTTTGACATGATGAAAAGCAGCGAGTTCCAGTCGGTGCTGCGCAGAAACATCAAAACGGCACACGAATGCTGTGCTGACCTGACAAAAAAACACAGCTGCCTGGGATTTTTCAGAGGCTGCGGCATGTCACTGGGCATCGGCGTGACAGACAGGCAGGGGAAGCCCGACGTGAAGGGCACGGCAAAGATCGTCTACCGCTGCTACGAAAAAGGGCTGATCGTGATTTCCCTTGCGGGCAGCATCCTGAGGATACAGCCGCCGCTGAACATTTCAGATGAGCATCTGAGAGAGGGATTCCGGATTATCGGCGAGGCGGCGGATGATTACGAAAACGGGAGAATTCCCGACGATGTGCTGAATTTCAGCCATGGCTGGTAAAAATTTTCTGTTTGACCTGAAAGGAAGGACATAAGATGGAAGCAGCAGTTGAAAACACAGGCAGAAGAAACTGGACGCGGTACCTTGTTCCCGGATTTATTTTTCAGTCAGTGACCATAGCCGGCGGGTACGGCACCGGTGCGGAAATAGCGCAGTATTTCGGAGTATACGGGCTTGCCGGAGGACTCATGGGCCTGGCGGTGACGCTGGTGGTCTGGTCGGTCATATGCGCTGTGGCGTTTAAGTTTGCCCGCATGTTCAAAACCTACGATTACGGCTCAATGATGGAAAAGCTTCTGGGGCCGGCCAGTGTGCTCTATGACATCTGCTACTACGTGATGATGCTCATCGTCATGGGCGTCATCAACGCGACAGCCGGAAGCATGATCCATTCGCTGACGGGAATCAGCCCGTGGATCGGCGTGTTTCTTCTTTCGGCGGGCGTTGTCCTGCTGGTCCTGAAAGGCACGGTGGCCATTGAAAAGGTGCTTTCGTTCTGGTCATACGTCCTTTATGCGGTTTATATCCTGTTTATGATTGTTGTTTTCACCCGTTACGGCAGCACAGTGAGCGCCGAGCTTGCCAAGGGGCAGGCAGAGGCAGGCTGGCTCAGCGGCGGGCTGCGCTATTCATTCTACAACCTGGTGGTGGTGCCCATGGTGCTTTATACAGTGCGCGACACCCGTTCCAGCGGCGAAGCCGCATTCTGCGGCGCCATCGCCGGCGTGATCGGCGTAATCCCGGCCGTGTTCCTTCTGCTGACCATGGGGTGCAGCCTTGCGCAGGTCACGGCGGCCGAAACGCCCGTGACGGTTATCTTCAGCATGATCAACATGAAATGGCTCTATGTGCTGTTTGAGATTGTGCTTTTCGGCACGCTGATAGAGACAGGAACCGGATTTATCAAGGCTGTGGCAGACCGCGTTGAAAACGGCATGGCGCGCCGCGGGCACAAGACGGGATTTGCATTTCATGCCGGACTGACAATATTCATGACCGTTGTGGGCGTCTGCATTTCTTCATTCGGCCTGACCGGCCTGATTGCAAAAGGCTACGGCACAGCCTGCTGGGGATTCCTGTTCCTTTTTGCCATCCCGATGGTGACTGTCGGCGTCTGGAAGATGGTCCGCGCTGAAAAGAGCGGTGCGGCCGAATAGAATACGGCTTCCGGACAGAGACGGCACTTGAATGCCGCGGCTCCGGATTTATAATGGTCGTGTCATTATAAGGAGGGGTTCCTGTGATCAAGGCTGAACCTGTTGAAAAAGAGATCATTGAACTTCGGCGCGACCTGCATGTGCATCCGGAACTGAGCTGTCACGAAACGCGGACAAGCGGCATAGTGGCTTCTGAACTTGAAAAGCTGGGGCTGAAGGTGCTCCGTGCACCTGAACCGGCCACAAGCGTTCTGGGAATCCTTGAATGCGGAAGGCCCGGAAAGACACTGGCGCTGCGTGCCGACATGGACGCGCTGCCCATGAACGAAAATCCCTGCAATCTTGCGGGACCGAAGGCGTACGTCTCGCAGAACAGAGGAGCCGCGCACATGTGCGGGCATGATTTTCACACAGCGGGGCTGCTTGCGGCGGCCCGGCACCTGAGCGCCGAAAAGGACCGCCTTGCCGGCCGGGTTCTGTTCTGTTTCGAATCAGGCGAGGAAATGGGCATGGGCGACGACGCGCGGGCGCTTCTGGCGCAGCAGAAACCCGTTGACGCAGTGTACGGCGTGCATGTGCAGGCGTCATACCCGGCTGGTACGGCTGTCGTGCTGGACGGTCCGTGTACGGCAGGCTGCGAGACGTTCACCATTGCAGTTCACGGGAAAAGCGCCCATGGCGCTCTGCCTCATCTGTCGCGGGATCCTGTGAACTGCGCGGCGCAGATTCTCTGCGCATCCAACGCGATTATCCCGCGGCGGATCAGCTCGCGCGAGGCGGCAGTTCTTTCAGTGTGCAGCATTCACGGCGGAACGTCGTGGAACCGCATTCCCGATGAGTGCGTCATGGAAGGCGGGCTCAGGTTTTTCAGTGCCGAAACAGGCCGCCGGCTTCATGAGCTGCTTGAGCAGACGGCGCGCTGCATTGCCGAGTCCTGCGGCTGCACTGCAGAATGCCAGTGGCGGAACTGGACGCTGCCTGTGGTCAATGATCCGGCTCTGGCGTTGCTGGCGCGCAGCGCCGCTGAGAGCGCGGGAGTGAAACTGACATCCGGCGAGCCGTGGATGGCGTCTGAAACCTTCGCGCGCTACGCTGAATTCGCGCCCACTGTATTTGTGTTCATCGGCTGTGCAGACCCGGAAAAGGGCTTCGGCGCGCCGCAGCACAGCGACAAGTTTGACGCTGACGAGCGGTGTCTTGCCGCAGACGCGGCAGTTACCGTAAACTTTGCTGAGAAGTTTCTTTCAGAATAAACCAGCAGCGCCCTGCGGAATTTTCCGCAGGGCGCTGCTGCATTAATCCGCCGGCATGTCTTTTCAGCGGCGCCGGTCCGTCATACTGCCGTATAAGGCAGGAAGCCGGCTGCTGCAATTCATCCTTCATCTGAAACGCGGTGTGCGTTTTCTGAAAATCTGCTCCGGCGTGCGTTTCCTGTGAAGCGTTTTCAGGCTTCTGCCGCAGAATAAAAACTTTAATGAGCCTTCCCTGGCCGGGCAGCCCGTTATATAAACCTGTGAATTCTGCCGGACACCGCGCGGCAGAACGCAGGCAGGGCATCTGAAGAAAGTGCGCCCGGGTGCCGCCTGCGCCGGCTTTCGGGCAGAGCATTTGCTGCGCTTTCGGGGGCACTGCGGGCTGGCCGGCTTTTGAGCAGCTTTATTGCACAGCCGGCAGTCCGCGGCTTGCAGAAATCCGCCTGACGGGCGGCAGGGCAGGGGACGCGCGGTGTATTTCCTGCTCCCGGTGAATCACCATTCAGCTGCTTATTTCACTGAAGTCTGAGGAGTTTGGGTATTTTATAATAGTATATGATGATTAACTGATAGATATTTCATTATGAGGACAATAAAATGATACTGTAAAAGATAAACGGCGTCTGTACGGCAGCCGCTGCCGTCATGCCGGAGGCTGATCCTGAAAACAGACGGCGCTTTCTCAGAAAATTCAGTGAAAATTTCAGCGTGAGGAGAGACCGAGAATGGTGAACAGAGATCTGCAGAAAAAACAGGCTGAAGCATTTTCCGCGATGCACCGCGAAAAACATATGTTTGTGATTCCCAATGCATGGGATACGGCAAGCGCCTATATTTATGCGAAAACCGGATTCAGCGCAGCGGCCACTTCAAGCGCAGGCATTGCCTACGCGCTGGGTTATCCTGACGGAGAAAAGATCACCTTTCAGGATCTGCTTTCGGCAGTGGAAAAAATGACTGACAGAGTGCACATTCCTGTATCTGTGGATTTTGAGCGCGGCTATGCGGAGGATCCGGAAACCGTGAAGGAAAACGCAAAAAAACTGCTGGAAGCGGGAGCCGTCGGCTTTAATATTGAAGACGGATTTCCGGACGGCACGCTGGGTTCCCTGGAACTTCAGCTGGAGAAGCTGAAGGCGCTGGTGCAGCTGAAGGCCGAAACGGGCATCAGCTTTGTCATCAATGCGCGCACTGATCTGTACTGGTACGGCATCGGAACGGGCGAGGAACGTTTTAAGGCGGCTGTGGAACGCGGAAACGCCTTTGCCGAAGTCGGCGCAGACTGTGTTTTTATTCCGGGAGCGATCTGCCGGGAAACAGTTTCTGAACTCGTCAGGAACATCGGCGCGCCTTTGAACATCATTCTGAACGGAACGTTTCATGACTTTAAGGAACTTGACGCGGCCGGCGTGCGGAGACTCAGCGTGGGCTCCGGCCCGGTGAGGTATGTTCTCGGCAGGGCGATTGAAATGGCGCAGAATCTTAAAGACGGAAACACAGACGATCTGCTTGGAACAAGTTTTACTTATGGAAAGGCAAACGAATATTTCTCCCTCTGACAATTCAGTCCGCGGCGGCGGGTTCAGTCCGTCAGCGTGGGGTGCGTCCCTCTTCCGAACGCAGGATTCAGATTTTGCAGTCCGCATAAACAGGAGTGTTGAAAATGCAGTATATAAGCTATTACCAATCACCGCTTGGCAGCATGATGCTTGCGTCAGACCTGTACGGGCTGACGGGGCTGTGGTTTGTCGGCGACCGTTTTTATGCCGAGCATCTGAGCCCCGAGAACGCGGAAAAGGAAACGTCCGTCATGACAGAGACAAAGCGGTGGCTGGACACGTACTTTTCCGGGCAGATTCCTGCAGAGCCCCCGCTGATTCACCTGACGGGAACCGCGTTCCAGAGGGAAGTCTGCGAGATCATGCTGCGCATACCCTACGGAACGACGCGGACGTACGGCAGCATCGCAGAGGAAATTGCCCGCCGGAGAAATCTGCGCCGCATGTCCGCTCAGGCAGTCGGCGCGGCTGTCGGTCACAATCCGGTGTGCATCATTGTGCCGTGCCATCGCGTTGTCGGCGCGGGCGGAAATCTGACTGGCTACGGCGGGGGAATATACCGGAAAATAAAGCTTCTGACCCTCGAAAAAGTGGATATGAACGGATTTTATATTCCCAAACACGGAAACGCCCTGTAATGCGGGAAAAAAGCTGAGTTCTCAGTTCTGCAGGCGGCGGGGATAACGCCGGCAGGGGCAGAAACAGCTTTGCACCGGGCAGCCGCTTTTATTCCTCCGTGCGGAGTACGGCGTTCTGCAGAACGCCGGCGCTGTTTCGGCAGCCCTGCATCAGAAAATCATCCGGAAAAAAAGCAGGCTCATCCGCCCGCCGAAAGGGCAGGCCGGCACGGCGTTTTGTCCGTGCCGCATCAGGCACCGGCGCGTATCTGAGCCGCGATACAGCAGCAAGGCCGCCTCAGGCGTTCTGAGGCGGCCTTGCTGTGAAACTGCAGAAACAGCGTCCGCGCCCCGGCATATTTCCCGGCCTTCGGGCGGACACTGCGGACATCCGGCGGTCAGTTCAGCTTAGAGAGTGCATCGCCCATGCGCTGAAGACCTTCACGGATGGCATCCATTGAAGCAGCATAAGACAGTCTGATATAACCCGGGCCGTAGAATGCCTCGCCAAAGACAACAGCGATGCGGGCCTCGTCGAGAAGAAACGATGTCAGATCCCTGGCGTCATGAATCACAGTCCCGCCGCAGGACCTGCCGAACAGCCCGGTGACCTTCGGAAACAGATAAAACGCACCGTGGGGCACAGCCAGTTCTATGCCCGGCATTTCGCTGAGTGTCCTGAAAGCATAGTCACGGCGGCGTTCATATTCGCGGCGCATCATTTCCACGGCGTCCTGGGGGCCGTTGAGAGCCTCTGTGCCGGCCTTCTGCGTGATGCTGCACGGCGCGGACGTCATATGTCCCTGAATGGCACGGATTGCGGCGGCAATTTCGCCGCTGCACGCCGTGTATCCCAGACGCCACCCCGGCATGGCGTACGCCTTTGAAAAGCCGTTGACGGTGATAACGCGTTCCTTTGCCTGCGGGCCGAATGAAGCGGCCGAAACGTGACGGTATCCGTCATAAATGAGTTTTTCGTAGATCTCATCGGCAATGATATAAAAATCTTTTTCGCAGGCCAGCCTGACCAGCGTGCGCAGTGACTCCTCAGAATACACGGCACCTGTCGGATTATTGGGAGTGCAGATCAGCACAGCTTTTGTGCGCGGCGTGACAGCGCGTGCGATGGCATCTGTGTCGAGAAGAAACCCGTCTTTGGAGCGGAGCGGCACGAATACCGGCACGGCGCCGGCCAGTTTGATCATTTCCGCATAGCTGACCCAGCACGGAGTCGGAAGAATCACTTCGTCTCCGTCATTGCACAGCGCAAGAAGAGCGTTCTGCAGCGCCTGCTTGGCGCCGGCGCTGGCGCAGACCTCGTCGGGCGCGTAATCCAGCCCGTTGTCCCGTTTCAGCTTGGCGCAGATGGCCTGCCGCAGCTCAAGCGTGCCGTCTGCCGCGGTGTATTTTGAAAAATGGTTCGCCACGGCCGCAGCTGCTGCCTGGCAGACATTGTCAGGCGGCGGAAAATCCGGCTCGCCGACGTTGAAGGCAATTACATTCTGCCCCTGGCGCCTGAGCTCCCCGACGCGGGCGGAAAGTTCAATTGTCGCAGAAGGCACAATATTTTCTGCGCGGTTGGAAATCATTATGAATTTCCTCCTTTTTCATCTCAGAATATTTATTATCGTAAAAGCCGCAGTGCCGCCGGATTCCGGCCGGACGTCACTGCGGCTTTTTTTCATAAATACGGCGGCGTCTGACGGCGCGCCGGTTCTGAAGCCGCAGTGTGCCGCGGATCACACGGGTCACCTGCGACGCAGTGCGTTCCAGCCCCTCGCGTGAACTCTGAAACGACTGGGCTGTGGTGCACGGTCCCGGTGCGGTGGAGAAAACCGCAGTCAGTCCCATGGACATCAGCGGCGCAACAGGGCCCCTGATGCTGCCCACCAGAGCGACAATCGGCACTCCTGCAGCTCTGGCGCGGGCGGCCAGGCCGCTGATAAGCTTGCCCTGCGAAGTCTGGCTGTCAATTCGGCCTTCGCCGGTGAAAATCACGTCGGCGCGCGGAATTTCTTCGTCGAGCCTCAGAATTCCGGACAAAAGCTCAATGCCGCTGACCAGCCGCGCGCCCGTCAGCCCTGCCAGTCCGGCGGCGGCGCCGCCGGCTGCACCGCCGCCGCTCATGCGGAGCACGTCGCGCCCGGTAGTGCGGCGGATAACGCCGGCAAAATGAGCCAGTCCCTGATCGAGTCTGGCAATGATTTCAGAGGTGGCGCCCTTCTGCGGGCCGTAAACGCGCGCGGCGCCCTCCGGACCGCACAGAGGATTTTTGACATCGCAGGCCAGCACGGTTTTTACTTTTTTCAGACGCGGGTCGAGGCGCGCAAGGTCAATTTTTTCCACTCTTGAAAGGGAAGCGCCGACAGGAGGAAGCTGCCGTCCGGCCGAGTCGAGAAAGCGGGCGCCGAGCGCCGAGAGAATCCCCATGCCGCCGTCATTGGTGGCGCTGCCGCCAAGCCCGATGACGATGACCGGACAGCCTTCGTCAAGAGCTGACAAAACCTGCTGTCCTGTGCCGAATGTCGAAGTGCGCTCAGGATTCCTCTGATAACGGGGGACCAGCGGCAGTCCTGATGCCGCAGCCAGTTCAATGACAGCGCTTCTGTCGGGCATCAGCCCCCACACGGCTGTAGTCGGACTGCCCAGCGGGCCGCTGACGATGCTGCTTTTTATCTGGCCGTGCAGCGCTCTTACAAAGGCGTCCACAGTGCCTTCGCCGCCGTCAGCCGCCGGAAGAATGCGGATTTCCGCCCACGGACAGCCGCGCCGGACTCCGCGCGCGACGGCTTCCGACGCTTCAAGACTGCTGATATTCCCCTTGAACGAGTCCATGATGATCAAAACTCTCATTTTTCCCTCCGGCGGTTCCGAAAAGCTGAGTTTATTTTAACGTATTCATGTGTGAAATACGAGAAGAAAATTTACTTTTCAGCCTGACAAAAAAAGAACTGACACGGTATAATTTAGGAGTGTTTTGTTTATAGTGCAGAAATCGGAGGTGCTGAAATGAAACGGAAAATTCTTTTTGCCGGAATTGCAGCCCTGCTGGTGACGGCGGGCACTGCACAGGCAATGCTTCAGAGTGATTTTGTCGAACTGTGCCGCCTCGGCACGCCTTCTGAAGTTGCGCTGGCTCTGCAGACAGGAAAAGTTTCGGCGGCCGCCCCGGTGCAGGGCGTGACGCCGCTGATGGCTGCAGCCTCGTCCCGCGGCGAAGCGGCATCTGCAGATAAAATACGCCAGCTGCTGAACAGCGGCGCCCGCGTGAATGACACAGACAGAACAGGCATGACTGCTTTGATGTATGCAGCGCGGCTGAGCGCCCGCGCCGACGTACTCCGTGCCCTGATCGACGCCGGCGCCGATGTGAACGCCCGCGACCGCCGGGGCTGGACAGCCCTGAGCCATGCTGCAGCGAAAAACTATAATCCCGGCGCTGTCATGGAACTCATTGATGCCGGTGCCGATGTGAATGTTCCCGACCGGCAGAACGTGACGCCGCTGATGCTGGCGTTCCGCGGCGGTGTCGGCAGAAGCACAGTCCTCGCGCTGCTTGATTCAGGGGCAGACGCTTCGCTGAAGGATCGTTCGGGCCGCACCGCGGCAGATTATTTCGCGCGCAGCCCGCTGAAGAATGACGCCGAACTGGCGCAGGCCCTGAAAGAAACCCCGGCCATCCGGCCTGTTGAACCGGCAAGATTCGCAGCTGTGTGCCGTTTCGGCACGCTGCAGCGCCTTAAATCGCTGATTGAAGCCGGCACCGACCCGATGATCACCGTGGACGGGCTGACTCCCCTGATGTGGGCGGCCCGTGACAACAGCGATGCGTCGGTTCTGAAAGTCCTGCTGCGTGCCGGGCTGGATGTAAATGCCCGCGATCCTGAAGGGCGCACGGCCCTGATGTACGCCGCCCAGAACAGTGGTTCGATGCTGAAGACCCTGATAGAAGCCGGAGCACGTATTGACGACGAGGACAGCAAAGGCAGAACAGCCTATGACTATGCCCGTGAAAGCGGAAAAATTCCTGAAAACGAACTGCTTCCTCTTAAAAACAGCGCCGAGGCTCTGAACCGTGTCAGGGCAGAAGGTGAGAAACAACTGCAGGCTGAAAAATCTGCCCGCGCCGCTGATGCGGCAAAGGCGGCGGAAACAGAGAAAGCCCTGCAGGCAAAAATTGACGAGCTGACTGCCGAGTTTAACGCGGAAAAGCAGGGGCGTGCCGCCGACGCGGCAAAAGCGGCCGAAACCGGGAAAACCCTGCAGGCAAAAA
>CAZDXA010000042.1:0-11265 GCA_964509435.1 uncultured Synergistaceae bacterium
CGCTGCTGCGCGGCCTTCCTGAGCTGATCACCCGCAGCACCGGCATCAAGTGCGTTGTAGCGCCGCGCCCTGCTGAATGCGTTGCGCTGGGCACCGGGCTGGCACTGGCCAATATCGGCAGACTCGGTGAGAGCGCTCAGGGCAGCTTCCTGTTCTCAGCACGGCGCAGAAAATAAGTGCGTTATGGACAGCGGGGTAAATACTGAACGTGATATCAGCGGTCTCCGGAAAACTGCGGGTGAAACAGCCCCGGTGTGGTTTGCCGGAGGCCTTCATTTTGAATGCCTCGGCTGCGGACGCTGCTGCCGAGGCCTGCCGGGCAGCGTTTACATGCGCCCTGCAGAAGAGCTCCGCATTGCTGCGTTTCTCGGGCTGACAGCCGCCGAGCTGCGCCGCCGTTATGAAACCAGCCGCTGGAGTTTTCCCAGTCTGCGTGAACGCGCTGACGGTGCGTGCGTAATGCTGCAGCCGGGCTGCCGCTGCGGAGTTTACGTCTGCCGCCCGCTGCCGTGCCGTACATGGCCGTGGTGGCCGCAGCTGCTTGAAAGTCCCGAAGCGTGGAACAGAGCCGCGTCACACTGTCCCGGAATGAACTCCGGGCCGCTGTGGCGGGCTGATCAGATCCTTAAAATACTGAACGCACATCTTGAATACCATGAAAAACTCAGACGCGAGTGGCGAAAGGAGGCGGGCGCATGGAAGGCAGTTTCTGGGAACTCATCAGTGAAGTGAACTGGAAACTGATTGTACTGGTGCTTCTGGTCAGCGGCATTCTGTCAATTGTCGGCGACCGCGTCGGCATGAAATTCGCCAAGCGGCGCGTTACCCTGTTCAGCCTGCGTCCCAAGTACACCTCATCAATACTGACCGCAATTACCGGCATGATCATTTCGCTGTTCGTCATCTTCACATTGTCGCTGGTGTCCGACTCTGTCAGAACAGGCCTGTTTTCAATGCAGTACATACAGCGCCAGATCGTCGACCTCACAAAGCAGCTTCAGGACAGCCGCAACGAGCAGCAGGTATCATCGCTTCTCATCGTGCAGGCACAGCAGGAACTGAATGACCGCGAAAAAGAGCTTCACCAGCGCGAAGCCGAGCTGAGCGACCTGCAGAAGCGGGCTGATGAACTGCGCAGCAGCACAGACCAGATCAAGGCCGAGCGTGACAGTCTGATTCAGGAACGGGCGAAGCTTGAGGAAGACGTCGCGCGCGTCCGTGCCTCTCTGGGCCGCCTGCAGGAAGGGCGCATCGTCGCGTTCAGCGATGAGCGTCTGGGGCAGGAAGTCGTTCCCGAGGGCACCGTCACAAAAGAAGCAGCCCAGAAGTGCATCGACCGCCTGAACGAGCGTGTGCGCTATGAAGTGGCGCGCCGCGCCAACACAGCGCCTTCATCCGTTGAACTTGTGCCCGACGAGGAAAGCCTTCAGAATGCCATCAACCGCATCCTCGCCTATGACAGCCGCAAAGTCATCCGCGCCATGGCTCCAAGCAACATCGCCGCCGGTGAACCGGTGCACGTGAGCTATCATGTTTATGAAAGCGCTCTCGTATTCGTACGCGGCGAACACCTGCTGAGCCGCATCGTCCGCGAAAAGCCTGATTCAGCACAGGCCGAAGTCGTGCTGAGCTACATACTCCGCGAAGTCAACCGCATGAGCCAGGCCAGCGGCATACTCAATGATCCTCTGACAGGCACCGTCGGCGGAATTCCCGCCAATGACTTTTACGACGGCGTCGACCGTATTGCCGCGGCCAAAGCGCCCATGCGCATAACCCTTGTGGCCGACCGTGACATTTACAGCGAAGGCCCCGTCAGCGTCAGAATCGAAGTGCAGGGCGAAGTCAAAGACATTGACCCTTACGAAGAACAGCTTCCGCCCCTGCAGGAACTGACGGCACAGACACCTGCCGCCGGCACGCAGCGCCCTGCTGCTGACAGCCCGGCAACGGCCGGCGCCAAATGAACCTGCGCCTTCTGCTTGAGCACCTGATCTTTCCGCGCAGCTGTCCCGTGTGCGGAGCCGCCGCCACAGTCATCTGCCCTGAATGCCTCGAACAGGCCGCAGGGCAGAACCGGGCCTCGCCCGTATGCCTTGAGTGCGGAGCTTTCGCGCCCTGTGAAAAGCACGGCCGGCGCTATGAAGTGCGCCCGCTCACACAGTACCGCGACACCTCCCGCGATCTGCTGCTGTATGCAAAGTATCAGGGTTCCGGCCTGCTGGCCCGTGCCATGGGACGCCGCCTTGCGCCTCTTCTCAGCGATGCCGGTTCAGGGTGGACCATTGTCTTTATACCGCCCCACATCAGACTGCACGTGGTGCCCGGCGGTGACACCCATCTTGAGTGGATGGCACGCGGCCTCAGCGAGCAGACAGGTTTTCCCGTGAGCCGCTGCCTGAAATGGAAACGCCCGAACACACCGCAGAAGCAGCAGCCAACAGCTGCAGCACGGCGCGCCATGCCGCGCGACAGCTTTCAGAGCAAAACGCCGCCGCGGCAGGTCATACTGCTGGACGACGTTTATACCACCGGAACCACGCTGCTTCGGGCCGCCCAGTGCCTGTACAGCGCAGGCGCCGAAAAAGTGCTCAGCGTCTGCTGGGCCGCCGTTGAGCTAAAAGCATGACCGATCCGTGCGGCAGAAAGTTCCATCTGCGCGCGAGCAGCAGGCAGAAAACAGCGGAACCGCCTCATCTGTACTTCTGAGGCGGTTCCGCTGTTTCTTAATGGATTTCGTCGGCATACAGGCGGACCGAAGCTGCCGTTCTGCCTGTTTACTGAAAATTACATTGCCAAAAAGAAACAGCCTGTTGTCCCCCGGCGGGCTGCACAGGGCAGAATCAGTACCCGCGTTTCATACGATATTATTCTGTCAGTTCTCGCTCAGTCTGCGAGCTGAGCGAGTGTGCAGCTGAATCGGCAGAGCTCTTTCTGCTTTTTAGTTTTATGCGGACTGCAAAGCACAATGGCGCCGGAAGTGCCTTTCCGGCGCTTTTTTCATGACGCACTGACTGTCTTTATCTCCGGAAAAAACTTTGCCCGGTTCATGCTGATCTGGAGCCGCCGCACATTAACTGTCGGTGAGGTCTGCAGAAAAGCGGCAATGCCTGAGCTAGCCTGAAGCGGGGAACACTGTTATATTCAGATAGGGTGTATCAGCAGAAGTCCAGTAAGCGCCAGAAGGCACTGCAGGAAAGCTCTGCCGGCGAAAACTGCTGACGGCAGAGATAAAATACCCGGCAGAAGAATAATGTATCACCGCAGGCATGTTTTTTCGCATGCGGCTTTTTTCGTAACAGGGCAGTCTGGTCCGGCTGTTAAAAAACACTTTACAAATATAAAAAACGAGTTTATAATGAAAAATAATTATTATATGGCGTTTTTGATCTATTAATTTCATGTTTTTTGTCGTATTTTACCGCTTAAAACATGCAGCCGAAAGGAGACTGAGTGCAGTGACTAAACAGGAACTGAAGGATCTGGCATGCCATATTATTGACGAGCACCACGATCAGATTATGGCGTTGGGAGACAGCATTTTCGCTGAGCCTGAGACGGGCTGGAAGGAATTCAAAACAGCCGCGAAAATCAAAAATGTGTTTGAATCCCTTGGCTTCCCCACAAAGGACCAGCAGTGCATCACAGGCGTCATCGCCCAGGTGAAGGGCAGGGAGAAAAAACTGAAGGTCGCCGTCATGGGAGAACTGGACGCACTCGGCGTGCCTGACAGTCCGTATGCGGATCCGAAGACCGGCGCAGCCCATATGTGCGGCCATCACTGCATGATTGCCGCGCTTTCAGGTGTGGCCTATGCACTGCACGACCCGCGCATCACCGGGGAACTGAGCGGTGATGTGGCGCTGATGGCTGTTCCTGCAGAAGAATTCATTGAGATGGGCTACCGCGGTCAGCTCCGCCGCGAGGGAAAAATCAAGATGTTTGGCGGCAAGCAGGAATTCATCTACCGCGGCCTCATGGATGACATCGATATGATGGTTATGCAGCACACCACATCCACGGAAGGTCCGAAGGAAAACCCCATCAAGGCCAATGTGGGCGGCACGTCCAACGGTTTTGTGAGCAAGGAAGTCTTTTACGTCGGAAAGGCCTCTCATGCCGGCGGCGCGCCCGAAAAGGGCATCAATGCTCTGAACGCCGCGAAAATCGGTCTTGTGGCCATTGACGCTCAGCGTGAAACGTTCCGCGACGAAGACCACATCCGTGTTCACCCCATCATCACCAAGGGCGGCGACACTGTGAACGTCGTTCCTGCCGATGTTCGCATTGAAACCTATGTGCGCGGGGCGACTATTGATTCGATCCTTGACGCTTCTGCAAAGGTGAACCGCGCGCTCAAGGCCGGCGGCTATGCCGTGGGCGCCGAAACGAGAATTGACGAAGTCCCCGGCTATCTGCCCATGAACCCGTGCCCTGCCATGCAGGAACTGATGTACGCCAATCTTGTCAGTCTGCTTGGAAAGGAACACGTGGGCCGGCATATTCCTCACAGCGGCGGCAGCACAGATGCGGCTGACGTGGCGGCTCTGATGCCCGTCGTCCATGCCTACATCGGCGGCGCGGCAGGCGAGGGGCACAGCAAGGATTATCACATTGAGAACAAGGAACTGGCTTACATCACGGCAGCGAAGGCGCTTGTCATGACAGTGATCGACCTTCTTGCCGACGGTGCGGCTGCCGGCCTCGAGATCAAAAAGAACTTCAAACCGGCCATGACCAAGCAGGAATATATCGACAAGTGGGTGAACATGTAAGAAATTTCTCTGCAGCAGCATATAAATAAGGGGGGAACAGCAGAATGAAAGAATTCTTCAAAGACTGGAAAATACACGCCATGTGCGCTGTCATCGCGCTCGCGGCTGAGCTGATCGGGGTCAGAAAATTCAATATCACTGCCACGATCGGCTTCAGCCTGTTCCCGATGCTCTATGCCATGGCAATCGGCATGGTTATGGGCGGTTTTAAGCTCTTTTCCATGGAAACAATGAAGCAGACCTCCGTCTACATCACCATTTCCGTGATGTTCCTGACAGCCAAGGTCGCGGCAGGCATAGCTCCCGGACTTTATGACATCTATAAGCAGGGCAAGCTGGCGGGAACCAGTCTGGCCCTGATCCTGCAGGAGTTTGGAAACATGGGGACCGCGCTGCTGGGACTTCCCATTGCTGTCCTTGTGTTCGGCATGGGCCGGGCTGCCATCGGCTGCACGCTTTCCACATCGCGTGAAGGAACCATCGCCATTATCGGCGAAATATACGGCCTTGACAGCGAAGAAGGAATCGGAGTTATGGGCGGCTACGTGACCGGTACCGTGCTCGGCACGATATTTTTCGGCCTGATGGCCTCTGTCTGCGCCCATACCGGGCTGTTCCATCCCTATGCACTCGGCGCCGCGTGCGGAGTCGGCTCGGCTTCAATGATGTCTGCTTCGCTTGGAGCCCTCGTCGTCGAATACCCTGACATGGCCGAGCAGATTCAGACTTATGCCTATACCTCGCAGGCGCTGACCAACGGCGACGGGATGCTGATGAATCTTCTTCTGACGCTGCCCATGACGAACTGGATGTACAAAAAATGTTCAAAGATCCGCGGCATCAGGTCAAAGGAAACCCCTGCGCGTGAGAGCGTGGAAACAGCAGAAGAGAAGCTTGAGGACAAGGACATTGAGGACAGTTAGGAGGTGACCGGAATGGAGAGAGCATTTGTGCTTATTAAAGGATGGCTCGTCACCGGTGTTCTTGCATCTGTATGCAATTACATCTACACGCTGAGACTGAACAAGCCGGAAAAGGTTGTCACTCCGCTTGAAGCGGCTCCGGGACTGCTGATCATGCTGGCGATCATCATTCTTTCCCAGCTGACCCATAAACTCATGCAGAAAGCTGCACCGAAGGTCAAGGCACCCGTGGTTTTGTACATTACCCTGTACGGCATTCTGTTCACCATGCCCGGTCTGCTGCCCTGTGCCGGTTATGTCTATAAGTCCATCGGCAAGATCAGTCTGCTTCCCCTGTGCACCCCGATACTTGCCTATGCCGGCATCAGCGGAGGCAAAGACCTGAAAACCTTTAAGGAACAGGGCCTTGCCATTGTGCTGACCACATTGATCGCCCTTTTCGGAACCTTCATCGGGTCAGCCATTATCGCCCATTTTGTCATGAAATGGACAGGCGTGTTCTAGGCTGAAAGCCATGTTCCGTTGGTGATGCACCGCATCAGATACACTGTGTTTTTCATGTGCCGCCGGGTACCCGAGTGCGGGAATCCGGCGGCACAGCTGTATCTGCTTCAGGAAGCCGTTTCTGCCGTGAAAAGCCTTTTTCGCTGCGAAAGTGCAGATGCATTTTCAGCAGAAGCGGTTTTATGCCGCAGATCTGACTTTTGCCAGTTAAAAGAAAACGGCTGCAGAAAATATGCGCATCACATAAAAACGGCAGCATCCGGCTTTATTTTTTCCCGATTTCAGCATGATGATGCCGTATAACACTGGATAGGTTCGGGCAGGCATAAACGTGTCCGCTGAGCGTTTTGATCAGCATGACGCGCAGCCAGTTTTTTCTGAAAAAGCGCCTGCGGCATTGAAAACGGTGAATTCATCTGCAGCTGTGCGATCAGCGGACCGTACGGCTGACAGCCCGCTGCGCCGTCTGACCGGCCTCAGCCAAAGCGCGGACTGCCCGGTCTGAAACTGCTGCCGCGCAGAAGTGGGAACAGCCGGGCGGCGATCCGCGGCGTCCGGCCTTTCTGCCCGCAGTGAGAAAAGTTCGACGGCCCGTCCATGAAGGGACGTCCATGCCTCATGCCGGGCATCTTTCTGAAAGCGGGCGTTTTGTCTGCCGCTGCCGGCATGGAAAGTTCGCTCTTGCGAAGTGTGCCCGAGTAATGTATAATCATCAATTGCAGTTCCCTGCCCCATGCGGGGCCGATAGTCCGAAGGGAGGAGGTGTTGCGCGTGGTACGTCCCTATGAACTGATGGTGATCATTGATCCCACCGTTGAAGACCACAGCGTTGAAGTCAAGGCCATTGAGGAGACTCTTGCCAAACTTGGCGGAGAGCTCACCAAGACCGATGTCTGGGGTAAACGCCGTCTTGCTTATGAGATCAAAAAGCAGAGCGAGGGCATTTATGCCGTGTTTGAGTTCAAGATGGATCCTACGCAGCTTGCGGAGCTTAACCGCGTTCTGAGCCTGCGTCCGCTTGTGCTCCGTCATCTTGCCGTTGTGGCAGATAAGTAAGCTGGTGTTTCCTGATGAGAGGGTACAACAGGGCAATCATCATGGGCAATCTTGCCCGTGATCCCGAAATCCGCTACACCGCGTCGCAGCGCGCCGTGGCGTCCTTTTCAGTGGCGGTCAACCGCAGCTGGAAAGACCAGAACGGCGAAATTCGCGAGGAAGTCACATTCATTCCTGTCGTGGTGTGGGGAAAATCGGCAGAATTCTGCGAGCGCTATCTGAAAAAAGGTTCGGGTGTTCTCGTTGAAGGACGCATCAGCGTCCGTTCCTACGAGGCCAAGACCGGCGAAAAACGCTATGTCACCGAGATCGTTGCCGACAACATTCAGTTTGCCGGCGGCCGCCGCGATGACAGTTCACAGTCATCTTACAGCCCGGATCACAGCACGGCGCAGCAGCCGGCCCGTCAGAGCGGTTCGGCGCCGCGCAGCTACCGTTCTTCACCTGCGTCAAAACCTGAAGGCGGCGATTTCAACCCGCATCCCGATGCGTTCCCGCTTGACATTTCAGAGCTCGATTCCAATGCGACGTCCCTGACGCCGCCCGAGGAAGAAGCCGATATTCCCTTTTAAGGAAAACTCCGTCCGTGCCTCAGCGGCACGGCTTATACAGGTATTTCCTGTTTTCTGGTTTGAGAAGGAGGTAAAAATCCAATGCCCTTTTCCGGTCCTGCGAACAGAAAAAGAACGAACAGCAAGCGCCGTCCGAAAGTGTGCTTTTTCTGCGTAGACAAGCTCGATCATGTTGATTTCAAAGACGTTGAGCGTCTTAAGAAATATGTCAGCGAGCGCGGCAAAATCATCCCCCGCCGCGTCACAGGCAACTGCGCAAAACATCAGCGCCAGCTGACCATCGCCGTGAAGCGCGCCCGTTTCATGGCTCTGCTGCCTTACACCGCTGATTAACTCACGAGAGAGAGGAGAGCAGTTTTTCTTCTCTCTCTTTTTTTAAATGAACCTTTTCACTGAAAATGCAGCCGCCCGCAGCGGCTTTGAATGATAAAGGGGAAATTCTCATGACACAGACGCGAAGTCTGGCAGAATCGGCGCTGCTCACAGGATTGTCCGTGCTTCTGTACATCGGTTCCAACATCCCGCTTGTCGGCATGCTGCTCATCTTTCTCAGTCCGGTTCCGCTCGTGATCCTCGAAATGCGCCACGACCTGCGGCGCGGCTTTCTTGCGCTGCTGGCCGGCAGCCTTCTTGTTGCCGCAATCGAAGGCCCCGTGCAGGCGCTTTCGTATGCCCTCGGCTTTGCCGTGCTCGGCCTTGCCCTCGGCCGCATCATCGAACTGAAACGCTCCGCCGTGGAAATTCTGGCTGTCGGATCGGCGGTGTCGCTGGTGTGCAAGCTGGCGCTCGCAGTCATCATGTTCTATGTGACCGGGCTCAACCCCATGAACCTTGACATGTCAGGCATGGAAAGGGCCATGGACATGATGCTCAAGATGCCCGTCGGCCTGGAACAGGCCGCTGCCATGAAGCACCAGATGGAAACGATGATGAAAGTCATGCCGCTCATCATTCCGGCAGTGTTCATCCTCGTATCCGTCATTGACACCGCCCTGTGCTACTGGATCAGCGGCAAGGTTGTGCGCCGGCTCAGCCATTTTGACCTGCCCAAACTGCCGCCGTTCAACATGTGGCGCTTTCACCCGAGCGTTCTCTGGGCTTTTCTCGCTGCGCTCATCTGCCTTGTGGTCGGCGCGCGCGACCCCCGTTTTGCGTTTTTAACCCGTGCCGGGCTGAACCTGCAGGTGCTGACGCAGTTTATCTTTGTACTGCAGGGCATGTCTCTGGCTGCGTGGTTCATGGACCGCGCCGGCTGGGGCAGAGGTGTGCGAAATTTTGTGCTGGCTCTGGTGTTCGTGATTCCCATATTCTCCACCATTGCCAACTACACAGGAATATTTGACATGTGCTGGAACCTGAGAACTCATATTGGAGGCGCAGACAAATGAAAGTGATACTGAAGGAAGACGTCCGCAAACTTGGAAAGAAAAACACCGTCGTGGAGGTTTCCGACGGTTATGCGCGCAATTACCTGTTTCCGCGCGGCCTTGCCGTCGAAGGCACCTCGCAGAACATCAACACTCTGAAAAACCGCACTGAAGCCGACCAGCGCCGCGATGCAAAGCTCACCGCCGAAGCCGAGGCTGTGAAAGCGAAGATCACCGGCAAAGTCATCCACATGACCATCAGCGCCGGAGAAAAAGGCCGGCTTTTCGGCAGCATTACTGCTGCACAGGTGGCTGACGCGCTTAAAGCTCAGTACGGCGTGGAGATCGACAAGAAAAACATCAGGCTCGAAAGCGCTGTCAAAGCCCTCGGCGGCTATCCGCTGACAGTGAAAATCTACACCGGCGTGGAATGCTCCATGACTCTGTCGGTTGAAGGGCAGTAACCTTCCGTGCCCGACGAAGTTTTTGACCGGCTGCCGCCAAGCAACCTGGACGCCGAGCGCGCTGTCCTCGGCTCGTGCATTCTCGACAGGGAAGTTTCGCTGACCCTCACCGAATTCCTTTCCCCTGACGATTTCTATGACCTCAACTACAGGGATGTTTTCAGCATCATCTCTGAAATGGTCAAGGCCAGCCGTCCTGTTGACCAGCTGACACTGATCGACGAGCTGAAAAAACGCGGTCTGTACGACAAGCTGGGAGGCCAGGCGTTCATCGCCGCCATCGTTGACAGCGTTCCCACCTCAGCCAACGCCGAATATCACGCCCGCATCGTGCGTGACAAGGCAATACACCGCCGCCTGATTTCCGCCGGAAACTCCATTGTCCGTATGGGGTACGACGAGAACAAGGACCTCAGCGAGCTGCTTGAAGACGCCGAACGCCTGATCTTTGAGGTGTCGCGCACCCGCAACGAAGCGAACTTCAAGAGCATGCGCGATGTGGTGAAAGACGCCATACAGAACATTGAAGAGGCTTTCAAGAGCGAGAACGACGGCATTACCGGCATTTCCAGCGGCTTTATTGAAATCGACCGCCTGACCAGCGGCCTGCAGCGCGGCGCTCTGAACATCATTGCCGCGCGTCCTTCAATGGGAAAAACGGCGCTTGCCATGAACATCGCGCGCAACGTTGCCGTCCGGCTTAAACTGCCCGTGCTCGTGTTCAGCCTTGAAATGAGCGCCGAACAGCTGGCCATGCGTCTGCTCGGCGCCGAATCGCGCATGAACATTCAGGAGCTTGTCAACGGCACCTTTGCCGAGCGCGACTGGAAGCCCCTGCAGGACGCCGCCTCAGTGCTGATCGAGTCGCCCCTGTATATTGACGACAGTTCCGTGCTGACGCCGATCGACCTCAAGGCACGCGCCCGCCGCTTCAAGGCAAAGCACGGCGAACTCGGCCTTATCGTGGTTGACTACCTGCAGCTCATGACTCCGAGCCGTACCACCGACAACAAAGCCAACGATGTGGCCGAGATTTCCCGCAGCCTCAAGGCTGTGGCGCGCGAGCTGGATGTTCCCGTCATCGCGCTGTCGCAGCTGTCGCGCAACGTGGAAAACCGCGACAACAAGACCCCCCAGCTTTCCGACCTGAGAGATTCCGGCGCTATTGAACAGGACGCCGACCTCGTCGGAATGATCTACCGTCCCAGCTACTATGCCAAGGACGATGAAGGCCGTCAGGACAACAGCGCGTCGCTGAACATCGCAAAGAACCGCAACGGTCCTACCGGCGAGGCAAAACTTGTGTTCCTGCGTGAATACACGCGGTTCGAAGACCGCGACATGCGTTTCGGTTAAACTCCGGCGCGCTGCCGGAAAAAAGAACGCCCGTATGCAGAAAGGGCCGGTCTCAGCAGATATGCTGAGACCGGCCCTTTTTCAGTGCACTCAGGTTCCGGCTTTCCGCCGTTTTGAAATGAAGCAGAACATCTGAACAGAAAACATGGCGCACGTTTGTCCGGCAGAATGTAAAGCCTGCATCTTCAGGGCAGAACCCCGCGGACCGTTTGCCGTTCAGCCCTCAGAATACAGAAAAAAGCAGGCAT
>CAZDXA010000042.1:11365-18248 GCA_964509435.1 uncultured Synergistaceae bacterium
GCAGGCATTTTTTTAATCTGCCGGGTGCTGTTCAGACCGTTGTGATTTGCAAAATTATTAATTTTGACGGCCGTCAAATAAAAATTTTATCCTCTAATGTATCTGCAGTGACAGAAGAAAAAGAAAAAAACAGGTATTATTTTTTATAAGTAAAGATAAAATAAACGGAAACAAACGATGATTTCATTCAGCTTTTTCGCCGCAGCAGAACCTGAGCTTCTTCATGTTTTTAATTTTTATATGACCGCGTCCCGTTTCAAGAACGCCGGCGTCACGGAGCCGCCCGATCACGCGCGACACCTGCACGCGCGAAAGTCCCACGGCTGCGGCGACCTCGCTGTGCGTGAAGTGCAGAACGTGCTCAGGCGAAGGGCCGCTCTGGTCAAACAGGTACAGAAAGCTGCACACGCGGAATTCCGGTGACGTGCTGTGGTTCAGCAGTTCGCGGGTGAGCAGCAGGCGCACTTCAGAGAGAAGGTGCTGCGCCGCCTTTACTGCGAAATCCGGGCAGCTGCGGATCAGCTTTTCGACCAGCTGCGGGGAGAACGACAGCCCCTTTACAGGTTCGACAACCTCGGCGATGAGGTTTGTGCTGATGGCCGATGAGATATGGGGCAGCACGAAGGGAAATAATTCACCGGGGCCGAAATACATCAGGTGGTTTTCCCGTCCGGAATCGCCGATCAGCGTAAAACGGATGACCCCTTCCGAGATGAAGTAAATGTCCCGGTCAGGGTTGATGAGGTCAGTGAAATAGACTCCGCGTGCAAGTTCTGCCGGCCGTGCGCCCAGAGCGCGCAGAGCCTGCTCGTATTCAGTGAATTCGCCGCGGAAGAAATATTTTGAAAGAAGCATGATCCACCCTCCAGTAAGACGGGAAAACACGCGGCTGCATGCCGGACGCCGGGCAATTCAGGCTGTTTACAGTATGGTATTAAGTTTTAAAAAAATTGTCAAGATGAGGGATTCAGAGGGAAAACGGAAAACGCGCGCCGGGTCGCCCCGGCGGCAAAACTGGTCAGGAAAGGATGATCTGTGTATGGAACGCCGTCTGTTGTCGGGAAATGAAGCAATTGCCCGCGGCGCCTACGAGGCGGGAGTGAAAGTGTGCTCTGCCTATCCGGGAACGCCGAGCACCGAGATTTTTGAAAATCTGCCGCAGTATGCCGGTTCGCTGTACTGCGAGTGGGCGCCCAATGAGAAAGTTGCTCTTGAAACAGCCTATGGAGCGTCTGTGGCCGGAGTGCGCAGTCTGTGCGCCATGAAGCATGTGGGACTTAACGTTGCAGCCGATCCCATGTTCACAGCCGCTTATAACGGCGTGAACGGCGGCTTTGTGATCGTCACCGCCGACGACCCGAGCATGCACTCGTCGCAGAACGAGCAGGATAACCGCTGGTACGCGAGACACGCGAAGATTGCCATGGTCGAACCTTCTGACTCGCAGGAGTGCATTGATTTCATGAAAGCTGCCTACGAGATCTCCGAACAGTTCGACATGCCCGTGCTGTTCAGAACCATGACGCGCATCTCTCACTCCAAGAGTCTTGTGACGTTCGGACCGCGGCAGGAGCCGGAGGCAAAACCCTATGTCCGCTGCCCCGCGAGAAACGTTTCCACGCCGGCAAACGCGTACCGCAACCGCGCAAAGGTCGAGGAAAACCTGAAAAAACTCGAAGAGTACAGCTGCACCAGCCCGCTGAACAGAATGGAGCTGAAAGGCACGAAAATCGGCGTGATTTCCGCTTCGATCGCCTATCAGTACGCCAAAGACGCATTTCCTGAGGACACTTCGTTCCTGAAGCTGGGCCTGACCAATCCGCTGCCCATGAAGCTCATCCGCGAGTTCGCCTCGAAAGTCGAGAAGCTGTATGTTGTCGAAGAGCTTGACGGCTACATGGAAGAGCAGATCAGGGCGGCCGGAATCCCGTGCATCGGCAAGGAAAAAGTCAGCCCCATGTACGAAGAAAATCCGCAGCGGCTGCGTCATGATGTTTTCGGCACAGAGCCGCAGGTGAAAGACCCCGGCGTCAAGCCCGTGCCCCGTCCGCCGGTGCTGTGCCCCGGCTGCCCGCACCGCGGATTCTTCTACACGATGAGCAGAAACAAGTCGTTTGTGATCTGCGGCGACATCGGCTGCTACACCCTCGGCGCCTCAGCGCCCCTGAACTCTGTCGACACAGTGACCTGCATGGGCGGAGGCTTTACGCTGGCCATGGGCATGTCAAAGGCCTTTGAGCTTACGGGGCAGAAAGACAGAAAAGTCTTCGGCGTTCTGGGCGACTCGACGTTTTTCCACAGCGGCATCACCGGAGCCGTGGAGATTATCTACAACAAGGGCAATGTGATTCCCGTCGTGCTGGACAATCACACCACAGGCATGACCGGCCATCAGGACAACCCCGGTACAGGGTATGCTCTGAGCGGCGAAATTGCGCGGACCGTGAAGATCGAAGATGTCCTGAAAGGCTGCGGTTATGAGAACATTATCATCGTCGACCCGCAGGATCTAAAGGCCATGAAAAAGGCCATTGACGATGCGCAGGCTTCAGCCGTGCCCGCTGCTGTTATCTGCCGTCGTCCCTGCCTGCTGATCAAGCGGATCAAACACGACACCGCGCTGTGTGAAGTCGACCCCGCAAAGTGCATCGGCTGTAGGATGTGCATCGGTGTCGGCTGCCCGGCGATTATGATGAAAAACGGCAGGTCAGTCATAGACCAGAACCAGTGCGTGGGCTGCACTGTCTGTGCGCAGGTGTGCCCGAAGGGCGCCATTTCCAGAAAGGAGCGCTGCTGATGAATACCAGGTGTGCAGTTTTGGCAGGCGTGGGCGGCCAGGGGGCCATCCTCACCGCGAAAGTCTTTGTCAATGGTCTCATGGAAGCGGGCTATGACGTGAAAATGTCAGAAGTTCACGGCATGAGCCAGCGCGGCGGCAGCGTTTCCACACAGGTCCTGTGGGGTGACAAGGTGTATTCTCCTGTCATCGGCGAAGGCGCCGCTGACATTCTTCTGGCCTTTGAAGTCATGGAGGCCGTGCGCTACTCGAAATTCCTGAAGCCCGACGGCACGGCAGTGATTAATGATTTCAGCATCGCTCCCATGCCCGTGGCTGCGGGACTGGCAGAATATCCCGCCGGCTGCCTTGAGGCCATGCAGAAAACATTCAGGTGCTATACGCTGAACGCCGCTGACATTGCCATGAAGCTGGGCAGCGCCAAATGCATGAATATCGTGCTTTTCGGCGCCATGATCAGAGCGCTCGGCATGGATCACGTGAACTGGGAAGAAGTCATCAGAAAAACCGTTCCCGCAAAGTTCCTCGATCTGAATCTCGCCGCGTATCAGGCCGGGTACGATGCCGTAAAACGCTGAGGCGGTGAGGCGCGCATGAAAGTTCTTGTCATCAACCCCGGTGCCACGTCAACCAAAATAGCAGTCTTTGACGAGGATAAAAGAGTTTTTGACGCGGCGATCAGCCACAGCGCCGCAGAGCTGGCGCCGTTTGAACACATTGTGGATCAGGCGGACTTCCGCAGAAACAGCATCACGGAAGAACTGAAAAAAGGCGGCATCCGGCTCCGGGACATGGATGCCGTGTGCGGCCGCGGCGGGCTGCTGCATCATATTCCTTCGGGAACCTACCGGGTTGACGACGCAGTGATCCATGACATTCTCCATCCGTTTTACGGCGAACACGCGGCCAATCTCGGCCCGTACCTTGCCAGGGAACTGGCGGATACCGTCGGAATCCCAGCGTTCTTTGTCGATCCGGTCAGCGTTGATGAACTGACTGACGTGGCGCGCGTCAGCGGCTTTAAAGGCATGGAGCGCGAGAGCTTTTTTCACGCCCTGAACCAGAAATCCGTGGCGCGCCGGGCTGCGGCTGAACTGAACCGTGCCTATGAAGACGTGAATCTCATTGTCATCCACATGGGCGGCGGCGTTTCAGTTGCGGCGCACTGCCAGGGCCGCGTGATTGACAACTTCAACGTCAAGGACGAGGGAAGCATGGGCATGGACCGCGGCGGCTCGCTGCCTGTCAACGCCGTGGTGAAACTGTGCTATTCGGGAAAGACCTTTGAGCAGGTCAGAAAAATGCTCGGTTCAGAAGCCGGAGTCTATTCCTACCTTGGAACAAAAGATTTCAGGGAAGTGGAGCAGCGGGCATTTTCAGGCACTGACAGCGAGGCCCGGCTGATTTTCCGCGCGTTTGCCTATCAGCTGGCAAAGGACGCCGGAGCCATGGCGGCCGTGCTGAAATTCAAGGTTGACGCCGTTGTGCTCACAGGCGGCATTGCCTGCAGCGAACGGTTCTGCGATGAACTGACGCAGTATCTCCGCGGACTTGCGCCGGTCATAAGGATTCCCGGCGAGGAAGAAATGCGCAGCCTTGCCGAAGGCGCCCTTCGGGTTCTCCATGGCGGCCCGTGCCGGATTTATGAGGATTATGCGGGAGGAAAAAATGCTCACAATATCGCGCATCATTGAGAAAGCGTCCGGGCGCCGCGGCGGCACCATCGCCGTTGCGGCCGCCCATGACAGAGAAGCGCTGCGGGCCGCATGCGCAGCCCGTGACGCGGAAATCGCCGACGCCATCCTTGTCGGAAACGGCGCACAGATTGAAGCACTGCTCAGGGAAGACGGCAGAAATCCTGCGGATTTCGAGATCATTGATGCTGCTGACGACGCAGGATGTGCCGCGAAAGCTGTTGAATGCGCTGCGCAGGGGCGCGCAACCCTGCTGATGAAAGGTCTGCTCGGCACGGCAGCCCTGATGCGCGCTGTCGTGGATAAAGAACACGGCCTGCGCACAGGGCGGCTTCTGAGCCATGTGATGCTTTACGAACCGCCGGCTCATAAAATTCTCGCACTGACCGACGGCGGCATGAACACGTTCCCTGATCTCGCCAAAAAGGCCGAGATCCTCGAAAATGCCGCCAGGACGCTGAAGGCACTGGGCTACAGCAGCATCAACGCGGCGTGCATCTGCGGCGCCGAAGTGGTTGACCCCAAGATTCAGTCGATGGTTGACGCAAGGGCGCTTACTGAGATGAAAGACCGCTGGAAGAAATACAGCATGAATGTCTACGGCCCCGTCGGCCTTGATCTGGCCGTGAGTCCCGAGGCCTGCGCTCATAAGCATTACAGTGCCGCCGGCGCCGGGGATGCGGATATTCTCCTCGTTCCCACGTATGAGGTCGGCAACGGCATTGGAAAAACACTGTCACTGTTCGGCGGTGCAAAGAACGCCGGCATTGTTGTCGGCGCTAAGGTCCCGGTCGTGCTCGTGTCGCGGGCTGACAGTGCCGGGGCAAAGCTGGCATCCATCGCGCTCGGTGTGCTGGCTGCCTGTGGTTCAGAAAAAGAAGGAGAGTGATGCCGATGCTGAATCAGTCCATGGCAGAACTCGGGTCCAAAAAATCCTGTATCCGCGAGCTTTTCGAATACGGTCTCAGGCAGGCCGCAGAAGTCGGCAGGGAAAACGTCTATGATTATTCCCTCGGCAACCCGTCCGTGCCTGCACCCGAAAAGGTCAGAAAAGCCTTTGAGGACGCCCTTAAAAAAGACCCCGTGCTGGTGCACGGCTATACCCCCGCTGCCGGCAGGCCGGAGGCCCGCAGGGCAGTGGCCGACGATCTGAACGCCCGTTACGGCGCGGGAATCCGCCCCCAGAATATCTTCTTCACCTGCGGGGCCGCACCGGCGCTGACCGCAGTGTTCCGCGCCCTCTCGGTTCCCGGGAGCGAGATCATGGCCATTGCGCCCTTTTTCCCGGAGTACCGCCCGTTTGCGGAGGGCGCCGGCAGCCGCTTCGTCATGGTGCCGGCTGACACGCAGAACTTCCAGATTAACTTCACGTCTCTTGAGGCGCTCCTGACGCCTCACACACAGGCTGTTATCGTGAACTCGCCGAACAACCCGTCCGGCGTGATTTACAGCCGCGCCACGCTGGAGAAGCTCGCCGCCCTGCTGCGCGAGCGCAGCCGTCAGTACGGACATCCCATCTACATCGTTTCCGATGAGCCGTACCGCGAACTTGTGTACGACGGCGCTGAAGTTCCGTTCATTCCGCAGATCTACGAAAACACGGTTGTGTGCTACTCCTATTCCAAGTCGTTTTCCCTGCCCGGAGAACGCATCGGCTACGTCTGCGTCCCTGACTGCGCGGCAGACAGTGAGGAACTGTTCAACGCTGTCGCGGGCGCAGCCCGTGCCGACGGGCACGTCTGCGCGCCGTCACTGCAGCAGATGGTGATTGCCGCATGTCCCGAAGTGCGCCCCGATATTGCCGAATACGACAAAAACCGCAGGGCGCTCTATGATGCGCTGACTGGCTGGGGCTATCAGTGCGCAAAGCCGCAGGGCGCGTTTTACCTGTTCATCAAGGCGCCCGGCGGCGACGGCCAGAAGTTCTCAGACCTGGCAAAGAAGAAGAACCTTCTCATCGTGCCCGGCGCCGCGTTCGGCTGCCCGGAGTTTTTCAGAATCAGCACCTGTGTTTCACATGATATGATTCTGCGCAGTCTGCCCCTGTTCCGCGAGCTGATTGAGGGGCTGCGCAGCTGAACCGGCCGGGATTCGCCGGCTGCTTCTTCATCCGGACCGTAACTGACGCACAAAACACAGCAGCGCTGGAAGGCTGACCTTCCGGCGCTTTTTTATTGCGTACGGGCTGTGCGGCTCCTGTTTCCGAAAACAGAAGCGTCTGCAGGCTTTTTGCGCAGCCATGCCTGAACAGGAGCAGACTGCATCCTTTTTCCATGAAAGCCGGCAGAATTGCCAGACGCCGCAGTCCTTCAGCAGCAGACGCGAAGCCGGATTCAGACGGCTCAGCACAGCGCCGGCAGCCGGCAGAAAGGAACTTTACGCTGGCTTTTCC
>CAZDXA010000043.1:0-3186 GCA_964509435.1 uncultured Synergistaceae bacterium
TTAGAATAAAGTACAATTTGTCATTTTAGTTCACAGAAAACAGAATTTTTATAATTTTATCTGCTGTCAAATTCAGCATACAGGAGCGCGGTGATCATGGGAGACATTGTTCTCAGGGAATTCGGCAGTTTTTTTGTCGGCGGACACGAGGTCATTCTGCATGACATTCCTGATGTGAGCTTCAGATGCCAGGACGGCAGCCTTCAGAACGTCAGTCTCAACGGACAGTTTGAGGCGGGCCAGATGTACGTGCAGTACGCAAAACTGGCCGCGCCGAAGGCAAAATACCCTCTTCTGATGTGGCACGGCGGCGGTCTGACCGGCGCCACGTGGGGCAGCACGCCCGACGGCCGCGAAGGCTGGCAGAGCCTGTTCATGCGCTGGGGGCACGATGTGTACGTCAGCGATTCCGTGGAGCGCGGACGTTCATCGTGGAACATGTACCCCCAGATTTACAGGACTCATCCTGAATTCACGACGAAAGCGGCATGCTGGAGCAACTTCCGCATGGGGCCCGTTTTCAGCGAAGACCATTCAAAAAGGCAGGCTTACGAGGGGACCCAGTTCCCCGTGGAATTCTACGATGAATTCTGCAGACAGATTGTGCCGCGCTGGCGCAGCATGGACGACTGGGCGCAGCAGGCTTACAACGACCTGGTGAACCGCTTTGACGGCGGCTGCGTCATTATGGCGCACAGCCAGGGCGCCAATTTTGCAATTCCGGCGGCGCTGGCCCACCCTGACAAGGTAAAGGGGCTGATTCTGCTTGAGCCGGCCCGCACGCCCGACCCGAAGACAACAGATTTTTCTGTGCTGAAGGACATTCCTCAGCTGATTCTCTGGGGCGACTTCATCAAGGTTCCCGAACTGTGTGCGTGGACAAAGGCGGCGTATTTTACGATTTATCCGGAATATTTCCGCATCATGAAAGGCCTCGGCGCGCCGGTTGAATGGATCAACCTGCCGGAGCAGGGCATTTACGGCAACACTCATCTGCTGATGATGGACCGCAATTCTGTTCAGGTTGCGGAAGTCGTGCAGCAGTGGATGACATCCGCGGGACTGATGAAATAACGTGGTTTCAGTGCGCTTGCGCGCATCTTATTTAAGGGGGATGTTTCAATGAAATTCAGGTCGTTCCTTCTGGGGCTTGCGGCTTCCGCGCTGCTGGCCTCATCGGCTTTTGCGCGCGGAGACGAAATGGTTATCGGCATCGCCATTGACGCGAAGAATCTGGATCCGCAGAACTCTGTGGATACTTATTCTTTCTGCCTGACCAACCAGATGTATGAAACACTCTACACGGTTGACGGCAAGACCCGCAAACTGGTGCCGGTGCTTGCCGAAAGCTATGAGCAGCTTGACGACGTGACGTACCGCTTTCATCTGAAAAAGGGCGTCAGGTTCCACAACGGCGATGAAATGACCGCCGAGGACGTGGCCTTTTCGCTGAAGCGCGCCACCTCCCCGCAGTCTGTTTTCGCCGGCTCAAAGGGGCGCTATATCGACCCCGACGGATTCAAGATTGAAGACAAATACACGCTTATTGTCAAAACGCGGGCGCCCTTCGGCGGCTTCCTTGAGTCCATGAAGCACCCCTACGCCTCAATCCTCTGCAAGCGGGCCGTTGAAGAGGCCGGCAGCAGCTACTCCCTGCATCCCGTGGGAACCGGCGCTTTCAAGTTCATCAAATGGACAAAGGGCGAGAGAATCGAACTTGAGGCTTTTGAGGATTATCACGGAAAGAAGCCGGCCTTTAAAAAGCTGACGTTCCTCGTGATTCCCGATGACAGCAACCGCGTGATCGCCGCCGAGACGGGCAAGGCCGATCTGATCTACGCTGTTCCGAGCGCCGAATTCAACCGTCTGAACAAGGAAAAATCGCCGCTTCAGCTTGTGCGTTCCAACGGCCTTGTGCTTCACTATCTTGGAATGAACACGCAGTCGAAAAAGCTTTCTGATCCCCGCGTGCGTCTGGCCATTGAATACGCTGTCAACAAGGAAGCGCTGAACAAGGTTGTCTATGAGGGCAACTCCATCCCCGCAGTCGGACCGCTCCTTCCCGTGTGCAGCTTCTATCCTGAAAATCCTCAGCCTTACGGATATGACGTGGAAAAAGCAAAGACACTTCTCAAAGAAGCCGGCGTCAAAGACCTGCACCTGAATGTGCTTGTGCTGAATCTCCAGGAACTGATCAACACGGCCACTGTTCTGCAGGCCATGCTGTCGCAGGTCGGCATCACGCTGGATATTCAGGTTCTTGAGAACGGCGTTTTCAATGACCGGATGAAAACAAACAACTATGACATGTTCATCTACATGTGGGGCATGATGACCAACCGCGACGCCGCTGTGTACTGGCAGTCTCTGTTTACAAAGGAAGCCATCGGCACCACGAACTTCACCCGCATCGACGACCCGCAGCTGAACGAGTGGATCAGGGAGGCGGGAGAGTCGGTTGACGCCGCCAGACGCTCAGAGCTTTTCCAGAAAACATGGGACCGTATCAATGAACTGCATCCCTGGGTGTACCTGTCCATTCCGAGCGAGCTTTTCGCGGCACAGAGCGACCTTCAGGGCGTAACAGACCTCTGCGACGGAAAGATCAGCTTTGTGGGGAATCTGCACTATTAAGCAAAGAATCAGTCAGTTTCAGGCCGGACTCTGAAGTCCGGGCCTTTTGAAAAATCACGCAGGAATATCAGGGAGGGAAAATGAATGTTTAAGAAATCTGCCGTTCTCGCTTTTGCCGCAGCTGTCCTGGTCTGCAGCGGCGCTGCCTTTGCCGAACCGCGCGGCGAAACGCTGCGCATCGGTGTTGTCGCCGACGCTAAGAACTTTGACCCGCAGAACGCAATGGATACTTATTCTTTTGCCATGCAGAAACAGATTTACGAGACGCTGTTCACTGTTGACGGCAAAACAAAACAGCTGGTGCCGGTACTTGCCGAAAGCGTGGAAATGCTAGATGACCACACTTACAAATTTCATCTGCGCAGGGGCGTGAAGTTCCACAACGGCGAGGAATTTACCGCCGAAGACGTGGTTTTCTCGCTGAAGCGCGCGACGAACCCCGCCACGTGTGTTTTCGCTAAATCGCAGGGGGTGGACATCGATCCTAATGGATTTGAAATTCTCGACAAGTATACCGTGATTGTGAGAACAAACGGCCCCGTGGGCGGCTGG
>CAZDXA010000043.1:3286-18069 GCA_964509435.1 uncultured Synergistaceae bacterium
CCGCGCGTGCGGCTTGCAATCGATCTCGCCATCAACAAAGAGGCGTACAATCAGGTTGTTTACGGCGGCTACGCGGAAATTCCCTGCGGCCCGCTTCCCAACGCAAGTACATGGCTGCCTGAAAAGAGAGAACAGTGGCCCTATGATCCGGAAAAAGCTAAAGCGCTGCTTGCCGAAGCCGGCGTTAAGGACCTCGAGCTGAATCTGATCGTCATGAATTCCGCCGACCGCATCAACGGTGCCACCGTGCTGCAGCACATGCTCGAACAGGTAGGCATTAAAGTCAGCGTCAGCGTTTATGAAAATGCTGTAGTGGGCGACTGTATCCGTCAGGGAAAGCACGAACTTTACCTCTGCACCTGGGGCATGCAGAACCAGAGAGACGCCGGCGTCTACTGGAAGGCGCAGTTCACCAAGGGCACCATCGGCGCGACGAACGACTCCATGCTTGCGGACGACCAGCTTGACCAGTGGATCAACGAGGCGAACCACACCATTGACACTGCAAAGCGTCAGGAAATTTTCAGCAGAATCTGGCTGCGGATCAACAAGGTGCATCCGTGGGTCTACATGTCGCTTGCCGAAGAGCTGAACGGCGCGCAGAAAGACCTGATCGGCGTGGAAGATCTGGTAGACGGCAAGATCAATTATCTCGGCAATCTTCACTACCCCGAACAGAAACGGCCCGAATAGCAGGGCGCAGAGTTTTCCGGCCGGCGGAAATTTCCGGCGCCGGTAAAAAAGACAGCAAAAAAACCTTTCTCCGCAAAAAGCCGGAGAAAGGTTTTTTTATGCTGCTCTGCGGGGCTGTTCTACAGCAGATCCCACTTCTGCTTCAGAGCTTTCAGCTCGCCGCTCTGATCCAGCCGGGTGATGGCATCGTCAAGCATCTGCTTGAATTTCAAGTCTCCCTTGCGGATCGGGAATCCTTTTTTGTTTTCTGTCCCTTCAAGGTCATACACAAACGCCAGCTCCACTCTGCCGGCAAAATCCTTTGCTTTCAGATATTTTCTGGCAGCCACATAGCCCATGGTGCACGCGTACGCACGGCCGTAAAGCACCTCGCGCAGACAGTCGTCAAATTTTTTAAAGGACTTCAGCTCAATGCCGCCATGCTTTCTGCACACCGATTCAAGATAGCTGCCCAGCTGCGTCGCCACAGTTTTTCCTTCAAGATCGTCAAGGCTTTTCACCGCCGTCCTGTTCTCAGGAAGCGTGAGCACTGCGCCGCGGGATACTTCATAGGGAATTGTAAAGTCAACCTTTTTCCGGCGTGCCTCCGTCATCAGGCATCCCGCGCCGATCATGTCGATTTTTTCCGTCAGCAGCGAGGGAATCAGAGCGTCAAATCCCATGTCGACCCACTGGATTTTCTTGCCCGTGAGTTCCCCGATTCTGTTCACCAGATCAACATGGAAACCGACCAGATTGTTGTTCTGGTCGCGGAATTCATAGGGCGGATAGGTGCTTTCGGTGCCGACAAGCAGCGTGTCCTTATCTGCCGGAGAAACCGCGCAGGCAGCCGCAGCAGAGATCAGCAGCCCCGCAAACGCCAGAAAAATTTTTCTCATTTCACAAAGCCTCCTTAAAATTAACTTATGTTTATTTTAGGAGCGCGAAATGAACTTGTCAAGTTCTCACTTAATGAGGCACCCCGCTGTTATCTCTGTCCTTTTTCACAGAAACTTCTCTGCATATCCGCTCTGCCCGCGACGGAACTTTTACTTTTCCACAGCCCGAACCCGACTGTGCCCTGCCGCAGGGCGGCAAAATCCCCCTTTCCCTGAAATTTAACGGGAAAGGGGGATTTAAGTGCTTTTCTCCGGCAGGTGAGCCAATAAAGAAAAAACCCAAGTTCAATTCTTTAAACAGCCGATGGGGATGACTTTAACACCGTCCTTCCGCGTATAAGCCATCGTGCCGCCGGTGATGACAATTTTCAGGTCAGGCTCGCGCATTTTCATCTGAACTTCACAGGAATTATATTTTCTGACCAGCTGATGAATTGAGCACAAATGCCCGGCGCCCTCTTCTATTTCTCTGCTTCCCAGCTTAAATTCTATAAGGGCATATCTCCCGTCTTCCAAATGCAGCACGGCATCAGCCTCAAGTCCGGCTCTGTCCCGGTAGTACGAAATCGTGCCATGGTCTGACGTGAAGATAATTCATAACAAATACCTCTTCCGGAGAGTATCGGCGTTTTATGTTTTTGTCAATTTTCATTTTGTGTTTTTGCGAGTTTTCATTTTATGTTTTTGTTTTAACAATCTAACAAAAAATAAGGAATGGCGGCAGATAAAACGAGACTATAGGCGCCCCCGGCTAACCGTTGATCTCCAGCACAGCCTGCACGAAGAAGCCGGCGCCGACAGGAAGCGCGTCGTCGTCAAAGACAAAGGCCGGGTTGTGGAACTTCGGTTCAGGCTGCCCTTCCTTGTGTATGCCGAGGCGGGCAAAGCATGAGCACTTCACTTTTTCGCAGTAGCATGCATAGTCTTCAGAGCCCATGCGCGGTTCTTCCATGGTAAAAACGTGTTCGCTGCCAAGCAGTTTTGCGGCGGCAGCACGCATTTTTCCCGTCAGCTCAGGGTCGTTCACCAGCGGCGGCACGCCGTAGGTGTAGTCCAGTTTATGAGTGCAGTTGTAGCCGGCGGCGATTGAGCCGATCATGCGGTTCATCATGGCCTCGATCCTGCCCCGGCTTTCAGGACTCTGGCAGCGGACGGACCCGCCGAAGGTAACTTCTCCGGGAATAATGTTCTTCGCTGTGCCGCCGTGGAATGTGCAGATGGAAAGCACAACGGGGTCAACGGCGTTGAAGCTGCGGGTGATCAGCCCCTGCAGGGACATGACGCAGTTGGCCGCCGCAAGCAGCGGGTCGGCACCGGAGCGGTGAGGATAGGCACCATGGCCGCCGACACCCTTTATGGTCACTGAAAATGAGTCTGACGATGCCATGCTGGGGCCTTCCCTGAAGGCAATGTCACCTGTGTAAAACTTATCAATACCGTGCTGGCCGAGCATTATATCCACGCGGGGATTTTCGAGGCAGCCGAGCCTGATCATCAGCTCCGAACCGCCGAGCGTTTCTTCAGCGGGCTGGAAGATCAGCTTGACAGTTCCGCTGAAGCGGCTGCGGAGGTCCATCAGCATTTTCGCCGTGCCGAGCAGCATGGCGGTGTGCGCGTCATGACCGCAGGCGTGCATGACGCCGGGCACCTGAGATGAGTCGGGCCCCTGCGCGGCTTCCTGGAGAGGCAGTGCATCCATGTCAGCGCGCAGTCCTATGACTTTGCCCGCCCCGTCCTTCTTCTGTCCGCGGATGAGGCCGACAACGCCGACTTCAGTGTCCAGCGGCTGGAACTCCACGCCCATCTTTTCAAGTTCCGAACGGACGAATGCCGCCGTGTGGAATTCGTGCATTCCCAGTTCCGGCTCGCGGTGAATCCGCCGCTTGCACTCCGCCATGTAATCCCTGAGAGACAGCGCTTTCGAAAAAATTTCTGATGCCATTTTCCATTCCTCCTCTTTAAGATTATACAATTTTATCAAAAATCAGCCTCAAGTGTATACACGAAACCCATATGGATATTTTTTCATAGCTCATCATTGAAGCTGAATTCACTTTTTTACAGTGAAAATTACAACTAACGTTTTTCATATAAATCAATGTTCAATTTATTTTTCCTCGTTTTTTCGCCTTTTCAGCCCTTTTAATCCCTAAAATTCACGTTATTTTTCCCTGCAACGTTTAAAAATAATTATTTTATGATTTTTAATAAAAAGATACCTCGGATATTATTTTAACTTTATATTAGAATTCCCTCTTGCGTATTGTATATTTTTTGTTAGAATTTAGTCAAGCGTGGATATTCTTTTGCCGCACAGACGGATCTGCGGATTCTGCCCTGCGGGGTGTATCTGCGCCTGTGGTTACAGGCTTTCACATGGGGGGAAGAACCTGTTCCAGAAGTTTCGGCTTCAAAATCTCTTAACGGAGGGGTTAAAGTATGAAGAAAGCACTTGCACTTTGCCTGGCTTTTGTCATGGCGGCTGCAGCGGTTTCCTGCGCAGCGCCTCGGGGAGAAGAAATGCGCGTCGGCGTTTCAGTTGACGCCAAGAACTTCGACCCGCAGAACTCTGTGGATACGTACTCTTTCTCGATGCAGAAGCAGATTTACGAGCCTCTGTTCACCGTTGACGGCAAGACCCGCAAGCTGGTGCCCGTTCTCGCTGAAAGCTACGAGCAGCTTGACGATCATACGTACAAGTTCCATCTGCGCAAGGGCGTCAAGTTCCACAACGGCGAGGAATTCACCGCCGATGACGTGGTGTTCTCATTTACCCGCGTCACTGACCCCAAGAAATCGGTATTCGCCAAGTCCAAGGGTGCCTGGATCGATCCCAAGGGCTTTGAGATCATCGACAAATACACGGTGATCGTCCGCACCAACGGCCCCGTCGGCGGCTGGCTCAGCTCGATGAAGCACCCCTACGCCATGATCCTCAACAAAAAGGCTGTTGAGGCTGCAGGCGCCGATTACTTCCGCAATCCTGTGGGAACCGGTCCCTACAAGTTCGTCAAATGGAACAAGGGCGAGTCTGTTGAGCTTGAAGCGTTCGCTGACTACTGGGGAACCAAGCCCTACGCGAAGAAGCTGACTTTCGTGGTTCTCCCCGACGACAGCACCCGCGTCATCGCGCTTGAAACCGGAAAAGTCGATATGATCTACGCTGTGCCGCCCGCAGACTTTGACCGTCTGCAGACCAGCGACAAGGTCAAGGCTGTCAAGGCTCCCGGTCTGGTGCTTCTGCACCTTGACATGAACATGGACAGCCCGAAGCTGAAGGATGTCCGCGTCCGCAAGGCTATTGACGCCGCCATCAACAAGCAGGCCTACATTCAGGTTGTCTACAACGGCAACGCCGTTCCCGGCGTCGGCCCTCTTCCCACTGCCAGCTCCTGGCTGCCCGAGAACCCTGTGAAATGGGACTACAACCCTGAGCTTGCCAAGAAGCTTCTCGCCGAAGCCGGCGTGAAGGATCTCGAGCTGAACCTGTTCGTCATGAGCGCGGCTGACCGCGTCAACGGCGCTCAGGTGCTTCAGAGCATGCTCGGCGCTGTGGGCATCAAGGTCAACGTTTCAGTGTTCGATAACGCTGTCATCAACGACAAGGTCCGCAAAGAACCTGAAAGCTACGATATGTACGCCGCCACCTGGGGCATGCAGACCAACCGCGACCCCGGAATTTACTGGCAGTCAGTGATTACCACAACTTCAATCGCCAGCACCAACTCGGCCCGCATCTCCGACCCCGAGCTTGACAGGCTGATGGACGAGCAGAACAAGACCACCAACGACGACGACCGTGCCAAGGTCTTCCAGAAGATCTGGGACCGCATGAACGATCTGCATCCCTGGGTCTATCTGTGCCAGGCCGACGAGCTTAACGGCGCCCAGAAGGACCTTATCGGCGTTGAAGAACTGTACGACGGCAAGATCAACCTTCTCACCAACCTGCACTATCCTGAGCAGACTGAACGTCTGAAGTAACAGCAGCAGTACCTTCTGATTCACCCGCGCTGTCCGGACGCCGCTGATCCGGCGCCCGGACAGCGTCTGTCTCCCCCCTGGTCTGCCTCTTTTTGAAAGTCCGGCACTGTCTGCCGATTTTTTTAAGAAAAGGTGATGCTCCCGTGCTGAAGTACGCTATTCGCAGAATCTTCATGCTGATTCCCGTTATTCTCAGCGTGATGTTCATCCTTTACACGATCCTCTACTTTACGCCCGGCGATCCCGCGCGCATTGCTCTCGGCGAGGAAGCCACGCCCGAGGCCATTGAGTCGTTCCGCCACGAACACGGTCTGGATGATCCCTTCTTCGTGCAGTTCGGGCGCTATGTCTACAACGCAGTTACCAAATTCGACCTGGGGTATTCCTACAACATGAAAACCCCCATCTCCCAGGAGCTGGCTGTCCGGATTCCCACGACAATGAAGCTGGCGTTCTCCGCCGTGCTTTTCAGCACCATCATCGGCCTGCCGCTGGGAATTCTCAGCGCCATCAAGCAGTATTCCCTGCTTGACAGTATTGTCACGGTCTTTATTCTTCTCGGCGTTTCCATGCCCACCTTCTGGACCGGCCTTCTGCTGATCCTGGCCTTCTCGGTCAAGCTGGGCTGGCTGCCTTCAATGGGGTTCAGCACTCTGAGCGAAATGGTGCTGCCCGTGGTAACACTTTCAGGGTCCTCAATCGCGCTTTTTGCGAAAATGACCCGTTCGAGCATGCTCGAAGTCATTAAATCCGATTACATCAGAACTGCCAGGGCAAAAGGGCAGAAAGAGAGCATTGTGATCTGGCGTCATGCCCTGCCCAACGCGCTTATTCCCATCATGACCATTATCAGTATGCAGTTCGGCGCTCTTCTGGGCGGCTCCATCGTCACGGAAGCCATATTTTCGATTTCCGGCGTCGGCCGTCTGATGATCGAGGCCATCAACCTGCGCGACTACCCCATTATTCAGGGCGGCGTTCTGTTTATTTCTCTGTCCTACTGTCTGATCAACCTGATTGTCGACCTGCTTTACGCGGTGGTTGACCCGCGCATTACGGTCAAGTAAGGAGCGTCTGCCATGAAAAACAACTCGATGCTTCATTACACGCTGATCCGCCTGCGCCGCAACTACCTGGCGCTGTTCGGCCTTGCCATTCTGATCCTGCTGATCATCTGCGCCATATTCGCCGAGCAGCTGGCGCCCTACGGATACGCCGATCAGGATTACATGATGATCCGCCACGCACCTTCGGCAGCGCACTGGCTCGGCACTGATGAGTTCGGCCGCGACATTCTGAGCCGCCTGATTTACGGTTCGCGCATTTCACTGCAGGTCGGTCTGATTGCCGTCTCAATTTCGCTGGTTGTGGGCGGCCTGATCGGCGCCATTTCCGGGTATTTCGGCGGAAAGCTTGACAATATTCTGATGCGTCTCATGGACATTCAGATGGCTATTCCGACAATTCTGATGGCCATTGTCATTTCTTCAGTCCTCGGGCCGGGGCTTTTCAACCTGATGGTCGCCGTGGGCATCACCTACATACCCAAGTTTGCCCGTCTCACCCGCGCCTCGGTGCTGTCGATCAAGGATCAGGAGTTCATTGAGGCTGCGCGTGCCATGGGGGCCTCCCATAAGCGCATTATCTGTCTCTATATCCTGCCGAACTGCGCGGCGCCTCTGATTGTGCAGTCGACGCTGAGTGTGGCCAACGCCATTCTTTTCGCGGCAACGCTGAGCTTCCTCGGACTGGGCATTCAGCCGCCTTATCCTGAATGGGGCGGCATGCTTTCGGCGGCGCGCCCGTATATGCGCAACAGCGCCTATATGAGCATTTTCCCCGGTCTGGCGATTATGATTACCATTCTGTCTCTGAACTTTCTCGGCGACGGTCTGCGCGACGCGCTCGACCCCAAGCAGAAACGCTAGGTGAATACTATGGCTGATAAAAAAGACATTCTTCTTGACATCCGCGACCTTTCTGTCCAGTTCAACACGGATTCAGGCATCGTCAGGGCCGTCAACCATCTGAACCTGCAGCTTGAACGCGGCAAATCGCTGGGGTTCGTCGGCGAAACCGGCGCCGGAAAGACCACAACGGCGCTGTCCATCCTTCAGCTCATTCAGACGCCTCCCGGAGAAATCACGAGCGGCGAGATCTTCTTCAACGGCCAGGACATCCGCAAGATGACGGACGCTGAAAAGCGCCATCTGCGCGGCGGCGACATCTCCATGGTTTTCCAGGATCCCATGACCTCGCTGAACCCGATCATGACGGTCGAGGACCAGATCAGCGAGATGGTTCAGCTTCATCTGAACCTGAAGGGCGAAGCCGCCCATGAGCGCGCCATTGAGATGCTCCGTCTGGTGGGAATCCGCCCCGAACGCGCCAAGGACTTTCCCCATCAGTTCTCCGGCGGTATGCGGCAACGCGTGGTTATCGCCATCGCCCTTGCCTGCAGGCCGCAGATGATCATTGCCGACGAGCCGACCACAGCCCTTGATGTGACGATTCAGGCGCAGGTTCTTGACCTGATCAAGAAGCTTCAGCAGAGCGAAAAAACCTCCATGCTGCTGATCACGCACGACCTCGGCATTGTCGCCGAAACCTGCGACAGCGTGGCAATCATGTACGCCGGGCACCTGGTGGAATACGCCGACATCAAATCGCTGTACACCGATTACAAGCATCCGTACACTCAGGGGCTTTTCAACGCGGTTCCCACTCTTGAAAGCCCGCTTGGCAGCCGTCTGGCAGTGATCCCCGGGCTGCCGCCTGATCCGACCAACCTTCCGAAAGGGTGCTCGTTCTCGCCGCGCTGTCCCTATGCCAAGGAAATCTGCTTTGAAAAGGCCTGCGGCATGCACGAGGTCGCTCCGGGACACTTTGTCGACTGTCACTTCCCTCTGACTCCGGAGTCGGGCAATGCCTTTCTTGAACACAAACACACCACGGAGGCAGAATAATCATGAGTGACAACTTAATTGATATCCGCCATGTAAAAAAATACTTCAACGTCTCAAGCGGCCTGCTTCACGCCGTTGACGACGTGACTCTGACTATTCCCCGCGGCAAGACGCTCGGCCTCGTCGGTGAGTCAGGATGCGGCAAGTCAACGCTCGGAAGGGTGATCATCGGCCTTCTGAAGGCGACTGCCGGAGAAATTTTCTTCAACGGCGAAGACACGCTGAAATTCAACGCAGAACAGCGCGCCGAGTTCAGGCGCCACGCGCAGATTGTGTTTCAGGATCCCTTTTCCTCACTCAATCCCCGCATGTCGGTTTCGCAGCTTATCTCCGAACCGCTGATCATCAACAGGGAATGTCACTCAAAGAAGGAACTGGAAAACAAGGTCAGGGAACTGATGGACCTTGTCGGACTTGCGTCACGTCTTACAACCTCGTTCCCTCACGAACTGGACGGCGGCCGCCGTCAGAGAATCGGCATTGCCCGCGCCCTTGCCCTGAACCCTGAATTCATTGTCCTTGACGAGCCCGTATCGGCGCTTGACGTCTGCATTCAGGCACAGGTGCTGAATCTTCTGGCAGACCTCCGCGAGCAGAGAGGCTACACCTATCTGTTCATCAGCCACAACCTGAGCGTGGTCCGCTATGTTTCCGACGAAGTGGCCGTCATGTATCTGGGCAAGCTCGTCGAAAAAGCCGACAACACCACGCTGTTCCGCGAACCGCTGCATCCCTACACCCAGGCCCTGCTTTCGGCCGTTCCCATCGCCAGCGTCGGCCCGAAGAAGCAGCGCATCATCCTTGAAGGCGACGTTCCCAGTCCGGTCAACCCGCCGAAGGGGTGCCGCTTTGCCGGCCGCTGCTGGATGCGCCAGGAAATCTGCACGCACGACACGCCGCCCCTTGTGGAAGTGGAACCCGGGCACTTTGTAGCCTGCCACCGCGTCACCCAGACTGCCGGGAATGCCTGAGACAAGTTCTGTTCAGGAGAAAAAAGGAACTCTGCGCTGGTTCTGCGGCGTTCCGGTTTTCGCCAATCCCCTGATTCTGACGGACCTTTTTTCGGCCCTGGTCATTCTGTGGTTTATGACAGTTCTTCTCATGGCGCTCGCCCAGCTGCTTCTCGGAACGGGGCCGCTGCTGCCGTCCCATCTGACCGCGGCGTCAATTTTCGCTGGCTATCTTGTGCTTTTTTCCCTGATTATCTATACTGCCGTCGTCCTGATTTTCTACCCGCACGGGTATGTCATGCTCTTCCGCTTTGAGGACTCCGGCATTTACATCGAATCGCTGCGCGGCAGGACCGGCGGCAGGCTTTTCCGCACCAGACCCTTTGCCGTCGGCCCGTCCTTCACGCCGCGGCGCAGCGTCGTCAGAAACGTTTCGTGGGCTGATGTGCGCGGCGTGCGCGAACTCGCCGACATGAACGTGATCATCCTGAAAAAGAGAGGAACGCTCGCGCGCATTTACTGCCCTGACAAAGCTGTCTACGAGGCAGCTCTGCGTTTTATCCGGAAGAAGGCCGTCTGCCATGTGTGACGAAACAAAGCATACCATGAAAGAACAGGTTTACCTGAGCCTGCGGAATGAAATCCTCTCCGGGCATTATTCCGACGGCGAACAGCTTCTGCAGAAGGATCTCGCTGAAAAGTACGAAGTCAGCCGCATTCCGGTCCGCGAAGCGCTGATGCAGCTGGCCAGCGAAGGTCTGGTAAAGCTGATCCCCTACAAAGGTGCTGTGGTGGCGTCGCTTTCACTTGAAGAGATGCATGAAATTTTTGAAATCCGCTACGCGCTGGAATCGCTGATAATCCGCTATGTCGTGAAAAACATCACCGAAGAGTCGGCTCAGCGCGTTCATAACCTTCTTGTGAAATCAACACAGACGCCTCCCGAACAGCGCAGCCGCAAGACCAACTGGGAGTTTCACAAGGCGCTCTATGAAATTGCCGGCAAAAAGCGGCTTCTTGCGCTGATCGAGTCGCAGTATGAAAAAATCGACCGGTATGTGCAGGTTGACGTTACTCAGCCGCACGTTCAGGAAAATGCCTTCAAATCCCATGACGCCATACTTCAGGCCTGCCGCGCCGGCGACACAGTCGAGGCGACTGTGCTGCTGCACGAGCACATGATGTCGGCCATGCGCCGGCTTGACCGTTTCCTGCGCGAAAAAATGAGCAATCCGGAGCCGGATGAGTCGTTTACGCTGTTTCAGCCGATGATCAACCGCAGACGCCCCCTTTCGGACCTGCCGCTCACCGGCGCTGAAACGGGCCGCGGCCTGTAAGGCCGTCATTCACGGGAACCCGGTCCGCGCGCAGCACGCCGGACCTTTCTGCAGCAAAAATATTTCTAAGGAGGTTGCTACCGTTGTTTACGCACAAACAGAGAATCGAAAACGCTATTGCTCTCAAGGAAAATGACCGCACCCCGTACAGCATGTGGATGCATTTCCCCAACAGAGACCGCAGTCCCCGCCGTCTTGCGGAGCTGGCACTTGCCAACCAGAAAAAATATGACCTTGATTTCATCAAGTTCATGCCTTTCGGAATGTACACCACCATCGACATGGGCGTCAACGTGGACGTATTCCCCGGCTTCGAGAAGGCCCCTGTGCAGCACGAGCCGATTTTCAGGGACGTCAGAGACCTTGACAAGGTAAAGCCGGTGTGCGGCACCCGCGGAGAGTATGCCATCGTGCTTGAGGCTCAGCGCATCCTCATGGAGAACATGACTGAGCATGTGCCGTTCCTTCAGACCCTTTTCAGCCCCGCAACCACGCTGGCCAAGTGCTGCTCGCCCGCCGCTCTCGTGAAATTCATGCATGAGGATCCCGTCCGCGTGCACCGTGTCCTTGAGATGATCACCGACACCACCATCCAGTTCGCAAAAGCCTGCGTCGCACTCGGCGCAGACGGATTCTTCTTCGCCACGCAGCTTTCCGGCCGCAAGACCATGAGCACCGAGGATCATAACGAGTTTGTCAGAAAGTATGACCTCGAGATTCTCAACGCCGTCAAAAACGACACCTGGTTCAACGTGCTTCATATGCACGGCGCGGAAGTCCGCATCGACGAAGTGCAGGACTACCCCGTCCAGGGACTGAGCTGGCATGACCGCGACGACGGCCCGGCCATGGACGAAGTGCGCAAATACAGCAGCAAGGCATTTGTCGGCGGCCTGAGCTGGGGCGAGAACTGGCTGACCAAGACTGAAGACCAGGTTGCCGCCGAAGTCCGCGAAATGTGCGGCCGTCCCGGCGTCATCATCGGACCCGGGTGCGTCATCGAGCCCCATACACCTGAGAAATACCTTGAGCTGGTGCACCAGACCATTCTTGAGTGCGCCGGAAAGAACTGCAGGTAAAACGTTCAGGATAAAAAGGCAGATAATCAATGTTTACTATCACGGAGTTTCTTCATCAGGAAGTGAAACCTGCCCTGGGCTGTACTGAGCCCGGCGCAGTGGCTCTGGCTACCGCAAAAGCCTGCGAACAGCTGAGCGGAACTGCAGACCATGTGGACATCGTTGTCAGCGACAACATTTATAAGAACGGCATCGCCGTCGGCGTGCCCGGAACAAACGGCGAGCGCGGCAACGAAATCGCCGCAGCGCTGGCTGTTTTCTGCGGACACAGCGATTACAGCCTTGAAGTTCTCAAGGACGCTTCGCCGAAAGATCTGGACAACGCCCACAAGTTCCTCGCTGAAGGGCGCATTAAGCTGACGCCCAACGGCAAGGGCGGCGTGTACGTTGAGGCAACGGCCGTCCGCGGCAGCGAAACCGGCACAGCCGTGATCGAGCAGACCCATGCGAACATCACCAAAGTCACCAAAAACGGCAAAGTCGTGTTCGAAGCCACACCCCACTGCGACGGGGCAGTCAGCAAAAAGGTTTCTGACGAGCCTTCCATCCCAGACCAGGTCAAGAAGATGAGCTTCGAGGAACTGGTGGCGCTCGCGAAGAACCTTTCCCCTGAAGATGTCGATTATGTCTGGCAGGGCATTGAGATGAACCTGCGCATTGCCGACTACGGATTCAACAACAATGTGGGCATCGGACTCGGACGCACGGTGCGTGAAGCCGCCGGCGCCGACTATGACACTGATCTCGCCGCGCAGGTCAAGGCCGTGGCAGCCGCCGCTTCAGACGCCCGTATGGCGGGCGTCTCAATGCCTGTCATGAGCAGTGCCGGAAGCGGAAATCACGGGATCACCGCCATTCTGCCGGTTTACGTGGTGGGACACGCCCATCATAAATCCCGCGAGGAAATTGCCCGCGCCGTGGCTTACAGCCACCTGGCCACCAGCTTTGTCAAAAGCCGCATGGGCCGCCTCAGCCCCGTATGCGGCTGCTCCGTGGCCGCCGGATCCGGAGCCGCGGCCGGCATCGTCAATATCATGGGCGGCACGGACAAACAGGCTCAAAAAGCCATGGAACTGGTGCTCGGCAACATCACCGGCATGCTCTGCGACGGCGCGAAGGAAAGCTGCGCCCTGAAAGTCGGCACAGGCGCCAGCGAGGCTTTTTACGCCGCAAAGATCGCCCTTGCAGGCGGCGGCTTAAGCGTTTCGCAGGGCGTCGTTGACGTCAAAAGCTTCACCCAGACGGCTGACAACGCTGCGCGGCTCAACGCCGAGGGCATGAAAGACGTGGACCATACCATCATCGACATCATAAGGCACCGCGCCTGATTTCAGGATTCAGGAAAGGACGTTCTCCGGAAATAACGGAGAACGTCCCTTTTTTATCTGCCGTGCCGGCGGGGCTGCCTTATTGCGGACTGCCGGCATACGTCGTTTTTCGCCCGTATTTCTACAGCCGGTCAGGTGTTTATCGCATCTGCGGTTTTTATGGCCGCTTTTAATCCAAATCACCACGCTTGTAATCTGCTTTCCGGATGGCAGCCGCACCCCGCATATACAGCCTGTTTTTTACACAGTCATGAAGAGCAGCTTCCGCATTTTGACTCATCAGTTTTTGCTGTTCTCCGACAATATTCCGGAGAATTTTCATTATTTTTCTATAATTCATATATGCCGCTTTCTAACATTAAGTGTATAATAGCTCAATAACAGCAATAATAATTTTAGGCTTTTTCAAAATTAACTGTATCTGGCTGCCGATGGCTATTTAACTTACTGAATTTTCCTGCGGCGTCCGGAACACCTCTTTTCCGCCTGCCGCTGCCGCCCGCAGCTTCACCCGCGCAGCTGACAGCCCAGGCGCAAAGACAGAAAAACAGGCTGTGCCGGTGCACTGAAGGAGGCCGTCCTGAGAAAGCGGCGGGGGCTTTTACAGGATTGAAGTCTGTTTTTCAGCAGTTTTATCAATCATCAAGGGAGGTACATCACGTGCAGCACGATATGTTGGCCAGGAGGGTTCAGGAGATCGCTCCTGAAGTTATTCAGTGGCGCCATCAGATTCATCAGAACCCTGAACTCAGCTTTCACGAGACAGCAACTTCTGCATTGATTGAGCAGAAGCTGAGGAGTTTTGGAATCGATGAAATCCGGCGTATCGGGGCATCAGGCACCGGCGTCTTTGCCACGCTCCGGGGAACAGGAAAGGGACCTGATCTGTGCCTGGGAATCCGTGCCGATATTGACGCTCTTCCCATTCAGGAACAGTCCGGCGTCCCGTTTGCCTCAAAGAACCCCGGCGTGTTCCACGGGTGCGGCCACGACACCCACACAGCGGCGCTGCTCGGCACCGCCTGGCTTTTAAGTGAGTTCAGAGACCAGTTCGCCGGGACAGTCAAGTTCTTCTTCCAGCACGCAGAAGAGGAGGTCGCCGGCGCCAAAGAGTTCATTGCCGCCGGTGTGATGGAAAATCCTCATGTTGACGCAGTTCTGGCGCTTCACGCTCTGCCCGACATCTACCTCGGGGAAATCGGCGTGCGCGACGACTTCATGACTGCCGGCGAGGACAACCTGAAAATCACAATTGAAGGCAAACAGGCCCACGGCGGCTATCCTCACTTCGGGGTCGACACAATACTCATCGCCTCCACCATCGTCACCACGCTGCAGAGCCTCGGTTCCAGAGAGCTGGCGCCCACAGACTGCGCGCTGGTAACGTTCGGCCGCATCGAGGGAGGCATTTCCAACTCCTACATCGGCGGGCCCGTGGTGCTGACCGGCTGCATCCGCTATCTGCGCAAGGAGACACAGGAGAAGTTTCACCGCCGCGTCCGTGAAATCGCCGAGGGCGTCGCCGCCAGTCTCCGCGGAAAGGCCACGGTTGAGATCACGCCCGAAGC
>CAZDXA010000044.1:0-18026 GCA_964509435.1 uncultured Synergistaceae bacterium
AGCATAAAAAATGAAAAGCTGCGCAGTGAAGTTCTTAAACTCATCAAGGACCCGACGCTGACATTCCTGAGCCGCTATACCTCATCGGCCAGCGTGAAGAACCTTTACAGCGCCCTTGCTTCAGAAGGGCTGGTCGACACGGCGAAAATCGACGCAGAACATCTGCTGCCGCCGATGGACAAGCCTGTTCAGCCGTTTATGACCGCGCCGGGCAGCGGTTACGGCAGCCACCACCCCTACCCGGGCGGACTGGCGACCCATGTAGACGTGAATCTTCATGTCACGCAGGCACTGTGCGGCATTTACAGAGAAGTCTTCATGTATGACGCTGACAGCGACACGGCTGTAGCCGCCCAGGCACTGCATGACATCGCCAAGCCGTATGTCTTTCAGTGGCAGGATGACGGTTCTTCTCTGAAAGAATACCCAGTCGCCGGGCAGGGCGCCCATCATACCATTTCTCTGGCAGAAGTGATTTACCGCGGATTCCCTGCCGAAGAGGTCATTGCCCAGGCGTGCGCCCACGGAGCGCCGAGCAGCCCCAAAGAGGAAGAGACAGTCTGCAGCTGGCTGCGCGCCGCAGCTATGATGGCCGGCAAAGATCCCGCTGAATACGGACTGACAGACCGCACAGGGAAGGCCTTTCCTTCAGCGCACCGTCAGGAGGGTTACATTGTGCACCTCGGCGACCACGACTGGGTGCTTTCATCGCCGGCGGCGCAGAAAACAGTGAAAGACCTGAAGCGCATTGCACAGGAAGACTACGGCATGAGCGGCAGCGCACTGGACGGTGCCGGGTTCAACGCATTCCGCAACTATGTGGGCGCGCAGCTTTCGTACATGTATCTGAACAGCCTCGAAGGGCAGAAGGACGGTTACGAAAAAATCCGCGCGGAAGTTGCCAGGGTGGTTCTCAAATAAAGAGCGGCTTTTCCAGGCATTTTCTCACAGAATAAAAAATGCAGGCCCGCGGCTGACGGGTCTGCATTTTTTATGAAAGACGCATGGCTGCCCTCTGTGAGAAGCAGCAGAGGACTATTCGCCCCAGAATGTCTGAATCACTTCGTCTGAGGGCTTTGCAGTGAACAGCGATACAATGACGAACGCCGCCAGGGCGATGATCAGGCTGGGAATAATCACGTTCATGCCGTAGAAATTCCTGATAGTCATGCCCATGACGAAATAAGAACCCACGCCCGCCGCTATGGAGGCAGCTGCGCCTGCGGCATTGGCGCGGCGCCAGTACAGTCCCAGCACCAGCGGCCACAGAAACGCGGCTTCCATGCCGCCGAAGGCAAAAATGTTCAGCCAGACAATCAGACTGGGCGGGCGCACTGCGGCGAGAAACACGATGACGCCGAGAACAGCAGTGCTCCAGCGGCTCATTTTTCTGATCTTTTCGTTTCCTTTTTCAGTGTCGGCAGCCGCAGAGTTGACATAGTTGATGTAAAGATCCTTGACCAGCGTTGAGGACATTTGAATGAGCTGCGAATCAATGGTCGACATGACGCCGGCCAGAGGTCCCGCAAGGAAAATTCCGGCCGCTGCAGGCGGCAGAATCGAAATAGCCAGTTTCGGCATGATGGTGTCGGGCACTGTGAGCCCCGGCAGAACAGCGCTTCCCACGGCGCCGCAGAAATGCATTCCCAGCATGATGAAGCTGACAACGAACGTGCCTATGATGATGGCTGTGTGCATGGAGCGCGAGTCACGGTAACCCATGCAGCGCACGGCCGTGTGCGGCAGCCCGATGGTGCCGAAGCACACAAGAACCCAGAACGACATGATAAACGGCTTGGCGACGAAGTTGTCAGGGCCGAACGGCGACAGCAGAGAAGGGTTTGACGCCGCGATTTTGTCCATCACCGCTTTCATGGAGCCTCCGGCGTGGACGATGCCGGCGATCATTGCAACCGTGCCGAGAACCATGACAATGCCCTGAAGCGCGTCAGTCAGCGCTACGGCACGGAAGCCGCCCACCGTCGTGTAGAGAATGACCGTACCGGCGAAGACAGCCAGCCCCCACAGATACGGCAGGCCCGTGATGGCTTCAAAAAGCCGGGCGCCGCCGATGAACTGAGCCGTCATTGCGGAAAGGAAGAACAGAAGCAGGCTCACCGAGGCGAGAATGACCACCGTGCGGCTGTGGTATCGTTCCCGCAGAAAGTCGTTAATTGTGATGGCGTTGATGCGGCGTGCCACAATGGCGAATTTCTTGCCCAGAACGCCCAGCGTCAGCCAGGCCGTCGGAACCTGGATGACCGCAAGGAGAACCCAGCCGAGGCCGGTTTTGTAGGCTACGCCGGGGCCGCCGATGAAGCTGGACGCTGATGTGTAGGTAGCAACAAGCGTCATTGCCAGCACAAAACCGCCCATGCTGCGGCTTCCGATAAAGTATTCGCTGAGAAAATTCCGGCTTGAGCTGACGCGGATCCCCGTATAGCAGGCCAGAAAATAGACACAGACCAGATAGACAATGACAGGAACCAGCAGCGGCCAGTTAATTGTCATGGCGGGAAGCCTCCTTTTCGTGAGGTGCGAGCGACATCGGCCTGAAAAGGAACCTCACCATGAGCCACGCCAGTATGCAGAACAGCGCGGGACCTGCCACAGAACTCCAGAAAAACCAGTCAGGCAGTCCGCAGACCCAGCCGTACTGCGACGGATCTTTGCTGCCGAGGCCGTAGGCAAAGCCGTACCACCAGACAAAAAACAAAATGGCCAGCCCGACGGAGCACAGAGCTTCGAAGTTGGCCTGCCGGAAACGACGATCCACTTTCATTGCAGAAAACCTCCTGTGAGTTTCCGTACGGAGACCGCTTTGTAAAGCAGCATCCGTACCGGACAGATGCTGTCGCTGAACGCACTCGTATCTCCTGCCGGGCCTGCGCCGGCAGTCGGTGTGATCTCACAAGACAAAGGCGCTTTGTCGCTGCCCGCGCGACGCACAGCGGCAGCGAACTTCCGGCCGCGGCCCGTGCCGCCCGCAGCCTGGGATTGTATCAGGGGCCTGTGACCGTTCACAGGCTAACATTTTTATTATACGACGAAAATTTGTTAAAACAAGTCGAAAAATCGCAAAAAAAGAGTTCTATAATGTTGTATTTTCATCTTAATGCCTTTTTTAACGGCAATCGCTGCCGGATAAACGCCTGCAAAAAATGTTCACAGAGAGCGGCACGCAGGCAGACAGCTTTTTCAGTCCTGCGTCAGAAAAGACAGCAGGGGCTGCCGGTGTCTCAGCAGCCTGCCTGTTGTGACGGCTTCCGCGGGCATCTGACGGAGCCGACTGTCTGCCAGACGCTTCAGCGTGCTGCCGCCTGTCAGCAAATCCGGCATCAGACAAAAAAACAGAGCTGCCGGAGCAGCTCTGTTTTTTACATCCTGAGGATGCGCCGGCGTTTTACGAAAACAGCCGGGCGCCATGAAGCACAGCTATTTGATTTTCAGATATTTCTCGGGAATCTGCAGAGAAGTGTTGCCCAGGTAGCCCTTGCCGAAAATGTACGTGTCCTGATAGATCAGAGCGTGGTTTTTCTTTTCAAGGCCGGTCTGCACGTCGCGGTAATAATTGCCGTTCCATGCGGCGCCGGGAGTGTCCTTGGAGTAGTATGAGAACAGCTCCTCCAGTTTGAGCTGGCGGCGGAATGAGGCGGGGGTGACGCCTGCTTCAACACAGTGCTTGGCGTACTCAGTCAGAGCCGTGACCATGGTGAAGCCTGACGAATAGGCCCATGTGCCGAGGCGGCCCAGCGCGCCGCGCTCCTTGATGGCGTTTTCAATGGCCTTGAGGATCGCGGGGAAATTGCCCGACACGCCGGAAAGGTCAATGCCCAGTGCTCCGGGATAACCCATCAGCGGAGAGGGAACGTCGGCTTCTACAAAGTAGCCGCCGAGTTCGGCAACTCTTTTGATCAGAGGTTCAGTGTGAGCGTCGTTGGTGCAGAAGAACGCTGTTTTCTTGCCGTAACGGTCAAGCCATGCGGGAACATGCTCAAGAATGAACTGCTGCGCGCCTGCTACGCCGACATCGCTCATGGGATCGGGCGCCGTTTCAGCGTGGAAGTTGATGCCCATATCCTCGCATGCTGCTTTCATGATGTTGAAGCGGCGCAGCATCAGTTCGTTTGCGAGATGGCGCGGGAACGAGATGTGAACGAAATCAGTGGCGCCGAGTTTCTTCGCACCGACGATGATCAGATATCCGCGCGTGATGGAGTCAATGTTCACTGCGAGATCAGCTGCGCTTTCAATTACGCCGGGGTCTTCCTGAGCCTGTCCGCAGAACAGCAGAATGTCAGGGCGTTTTTCTCTGATGCGGCGGAACGCTTCGGTGGTTCCGGGCACAGCAGTCATGACGACAACGGCTTTCATTTTCGGATCGTCGGCGAAATTGGCGATCTGGCTGATGGTGGTTTCCATCTCGGCCATGAAGTTGTCGGGCATGGTGACATGCTTGATATAGCCGCCGGAGTTAGTGTCGCCGTAACGGCGCAGCATTTCCTCAGCGCCGCGGAGATTGTCCTCAGCCTGGGACACTGTTTCAGTGCAGATGCCGATGTGGAACGGAGCTTCAGCTGAATATGCTGCCGCGGCTGTGAGAACGAGAGCACAGGCCAGCAGCGCCGTAAAGAGTTTACGCATTTGGATTCCCCCTTAAATAAGTATAAATCTGTCACCGGACGAAGCGATTACAAAACGATTTTATCATAAAAATGAATTTTTGCACAGCGAAGTAAGGGGAATGCGCGGAATGCTGCCGCGTCATTTTTTATTTTTGATCTCTTCGATGGCGTCTGCAAGACGGCTGATGCCCTCTTCAATGGTTTCGGCGGAGCAGTAGGTGTAGTTGATGCGCGCGCAGTCGCGGCAAGTGCCCTCTTCAACGGCAAATGCCGAACCCTGCACAAAGGCTACCTTCTTCTCAAGGGCTTTCATGACAAGTTCGTCGGTGTCGACGCCGGGAACTTTAATCCAGTAGAAGAAGCCGCCCTGCGGCTTTACCCACGTAACGCCGAGAGGCGAAAGGTGTTTTTTCATGCTTTCTTCCATGAAATCACGGCGGCGGCGGTAGTTGCTGATAATAACGGGAAGGTGGGCCGTCAGAAAGCCCTTCTCGCAGTATTCAGCGATCAGTGCCTGATCCACGGAACTAGAGCAGATGTCCACGTTCTGCTTCATGGCGCACATCTTTGTGATGACCGCCGGATCCGCAATGATCCAGCCAGTGCGGGTGCCCGGCGCAAGAATCTTGGAAAACGAGCAGGAGTATACCGTGTGCCCTGTCGGGTCAAAAGAGAAAACTGCTGGAACCGGTTCGCCCTCGAAGCGCACATAGCCGTAGGCGTCATCCTCATAGACAAGAAAATCATACTTTGCAGCATACTCGGCGAGTCTGCGGCGCCGGTCAGCGGACAGAGTCATGCCGCCGGGGTTCTGAAAGTTGGCGACAGTGTAGAGCATTTTGACCTTTTTCCCCTGAGCGCGCAGCGACTCGACCACTTCGGGAATCCGGTCGACAAGCATTCCGTCTGCGTCGCAGGGAATGCCGCGGAAAGATGCCCTGTGAAGCTGAAACACAGTGAGCGCTGCCATGTACGAGGGATTTTCTGTGATGATCACATCGCCGGGGTCGATCAGCGCCCATCCGATCAGGTCAAGCGCCTGCTGTGAGCCGGTAGTCAGCATGACCTGGTCAGGGGTAACCTGACGGCCGAGGCGCGGCGCAGAAAATTCTGCCAGAAACGCGCGGAGCTCCGGGTCGCCGTCGGTGGTGCCGTACTGAAGCAGCTGTTCGCCCTTGTCCCTGATCAGATGGGAGCATTCTGCAAACTCCTTTACAGGAAACACTTCGGGCGCAGGCATGCCGCCGGCAAAGGAAATCATGCCGGGCTGTTTCACAAACTCAAGGATTCTGCGCACGGGCGACGGGCGCCCGTGAGTTGCCGCGAAGCTGAATCTGCCGCTGTCATTCAAACTCATGGTGATACGCCTCCTGAATAATTTCTGCTCTCGATTCAACCTATGGATTATGTAAATGGGGAGCACTCTAATTTTTCGCACAGACCTGAGAGGAAATGATTCAGGTTTTGCTAAAAATATTGGGAATAGTTATACATTATTTTAAGGGGGCTGTCCAGAGTAAAAGGTGAAAAATACATCCAAAATACATATAATGCAGAACTTTTACTGAACATTATTCGTGTTTTGCGGTTTATTGCTGTCAGTTCTGCTGAGCTTCGCGCTGCAGGCAGAATTTCCCGGCTGTGCAGATATGCCGTTATGCCGGGAACAATCCTCTGTTATAATAGGTGCCGGTTGAATGAAAGGCGGTGGGCGGCGTGTACGAAAATATCGTTTCTGTGCTTCTGGAAAAACATGATCTTCCCCGTGAACAGCTTCTGGCGCTGCTGAAGAACAACACGCCCGGACTCCGTTCTGCGCTTGCCGCGGTAGCGGCGGCTGTCTGCCGGCGCTTTTACGGCGATGAAATTTACGTGCGCGGGCTGATAGAGTTTACCAACATCTGCCGCAACGACTGCTACTACTGCGGCATCAGGCGGGGCAATTCCCACCTTCACCGCTATCGCCTGACGCCCGGGCAGATTCTGGACTGCTGCCGCGAAGGACACAAGCTGGGTTTTCGGACTTTTGTCCTTCAGGGAGGCGAAGATCCGTGGTACACAGAAGCCCGCGTCACCGAGCTGTGCCGCGCAATCAAAAGCGAATTTCCCGACTGCGCGCTGACACTTTCAATCGGCGAGTGGCCTGACGCTTCATATCAGAAATTTTACAGCGCCGGCGCTGACAGGTATCTTCTGCGCCACGAAACTGCGGATGACGGACATTACAGAATGCTTCACCCGCTGGTGCAGATGCCTGAAAACAGAAAAAGATGTCTGTTCTCTCTGAAGCGGATCGGCTACCAGACCGGCTCGGGCTTTATGGTGGGAGCTCCCGGACAGACGCCGGAGATGCTGGTGAAGGATTTCCAGTTTCTGAAGGAACTTCAGCCTGAGATGATCGGCATCGGCCCGTTTATTCCCCAGAGCAGCACTCCCTTTGCCCATGCACCGGCGGGAACGCTTGAAATGACGCTGCTGTGCATATCGCTGCTGCGGCTTTTCTTTCCCCGTGCGCTGATTCCTGCCACAACCGCACTCGGGACAATATGCTCCCGCGGCCGGGAACTGGGGATGCTTGCCGGGGCCAATGTGGTGATGCCCAATCTGTCGCCGCGGAATGTGCGCGGCGATTATGCGCTGTACGATCATAAAATCACCACCGGAGCCGAGGCGGCGGAATGCCTCTCTGACCTTGAATCACGCATGAAGGCCATCGGCCGCCGCGTTGTGATGTCCCGCGGCGATGTCTGCGGCTTTTCAGGCAGATAAAAAATCTCCTCCGGAAGACTCCGGAGGAGATTTTTTATCTGCAGCACAATATACGCGCCTCAGTGGGTGATGGTGATGATGCTGTTCTGTCCGGGCGGCGCCACGGTGGGAATTTCATTCAGCAGTCTTTCCCTGCGGATTTCCTCGCTCGTGGGCTGGCGTCCGCTGCCGGGCGGCGGCATGTATGGTTCGAGAAACTTGAACAGCGAATCGATGCTGTACTGACGTGCATCGTTCAGCAGCGTCATGTAGTCGTCGCCGGTCGGCTTGCGGCGGAAACAGGCAATCAGCCTGTTCAGACCGTCGGCGATCATGTCGCGGTCCGCGGCCTTTTTGCCGCGCTCCAGGATCAGGTGCGCCATTTCGTGCTGGGCATGGTCGCGGATCATGGGACTGAATGCGGCGGCGGCGATCATCTGTTTCTGAATTTCAAAGTCGCTGGTTCCGCTGACAGCCTGCCGCAGAAGCCTGTCTGCCCTGAATCCGTCGATGCCGAACCAGAATCCTGCCACAGCTGCGGCAGTGAACACAGCGCCGGCCGCGCGGTAAACCGCGGAGGGGATTCTGCGAAGCGGGATAACTGCCTCCGGGCCGTAAAACAGACAGCGGCTGCTCAGAGCGAATGCCAGCGCAATCCACAGCGAGTTTTCAATGCGGTGAAACGGCCGGGTCCACAGTGCGTCAAACCATATGAGGAAAAGGAACGCAGCAGACCACAGGAACTCCAGAGGCAGAGTACGTCCTCTGTGCTTCCTGACGTAGCGTACAAAACAGACAAGCCACAGTGCCATCATGAAAAGCAGCGACAGTCCGCCCCAGAGGCCGAACTCGCAGAACCACTGAATAATTTCATTGTGAGCCCAGTAGGTGTACTGCCAGTTCATGGTCGGGTCAAGGCCCATTGCGATATGCTGCCCCTCAAGGTAATACCACTTGAACTGCCCCAGACCGACGCCCTTGAAGGGCTGTAACAGAAAAACGCGCCAGGATGTTTCCCAGATCTGGCGGCGTGCGCCGATGTCGGCAAGGTTGCTGAGCATGTCGCGGGATTTCTTCAGGAACTCCAGCCCGCGGGTTTTGTCTATAATCAGAAATGCCGCGAAAACGGCGAAGAAAACGATGATGCCGATGCCAAGCCGCCTCAGACGGCTGCGGTCATTGTCGCTCAGGCGGATCATCAGTGCCAGGAAAAATGCGCCGACAAAAAATGCCAGAATGGCGGAACGGCTGGTGGAGCAGATTAAAAACCATGACAGTGCCGTGTAAAACACTGCGTTGGCAATGATGGACACTTTGTTTTTCAGGTTTCTGCCGAAACGCCCGCCGTAGCAGACAAACAGGAACAGCGACGAGAACAGCGCCAGCGCAACCCACAGGCCGAACATATTCTGCTGTCCTGTGTTGCCGATGTAATAGGACGGCGTGTTCATGATCAGGTTCAGGCCGAAGATCGGCCTGATGATTTCGCGCACCTGAAGCTCGGCGAAGATGCCGTTGATAAAGGCGTTCAGCGATGCAAGCCAGAGAATGGAACGCAGCCATTTTTCCCTGAAAAAAGAGAATGCCGCAAAATAAAAAACAACGCATCCGGCAAAGAAGAACCATTCGCGGTACCAGCCCTCGGGCAGCCGGATATGGACCCACAGCGGCTGCAAAGTGATGAACGCAAGAAAGGCCAGCCAGTAGGCCCCGAGCAGGTCAATTTTCAGCGGGCCGTCCCTGCCGCAGAGAAGCGCCCCGCTTCCGGTGCACAGAGCCATGATTCCCACTGGAACCAGAGCTGTTACCCATTTCATGAAATGAAGCGTCTGAAAGAAACTGAAGCCGGAATAAACGAGGTTCGGCACGTCGAGGCACAGCGCAAACATCACGTAGAACAGGCATTGCGTGAATAGACCAGAGCCGGCCTCGCCGGACCGTTCCGGCTGCGCAGGGGCAGCAGAAACGCTGTCTTCTGTCGGCAGTACTGGGGGAGGCGTTTGCGGCGCAGGCTGACCGGGCGTGGTGCCAGATTTCTTTTCGTTCTCAGGTTCCACTTTAAAAAGCTCCTTTTTCAGCTTTGAATGCGACTTTGCTGTAATTTTTAAATTATATCATAAAAAATGAAGAAACTTCGTGCGGAATATAATACTTTACTTTCGGCGCAAAAAGCTGTCACTAGGATGCATTGGCACTATGGATTTTTTCGTTTTTGCGCTACAATAAACTGATAATGAGCAGTGTAAAACCGATGGAGGGTCGGCAATGGCACGACACGATAGAAACGCAGTAAACCGGGGCGGCGGTGCCGGACGCAGAGTCCGCCTGCCGGTTACCCCTCTTTCAGAGCGCAGCAGTGACGGCAGGCGTTCTGAGGAGGAAAATTCCCGGGACCGGCAGCAGAGCCGGAAGGGCCTTTTTGGCCTTGCCCGCGGCCGCCACAGCGATGAACCTGAATATACGGCAAAAGTCAAATGGCCGAAGCGGACTGTGGATTTCCGCAGCCGCATGTCGCAGAGTTTTGACCTGGGGCGTGAGACAGGGCCGGAAGGGACGGAGAAAGCGCGGCAGACACTTCAGCCTGACAGAAATTCCCGTCCGGCGCCGTCTGTGCCGCCGGCGCCGGAACCCGAAAAGAAAGCTGCGCATAAAATTTCTTCCGGAGAGACGCCGCTTTCACGGGGACATTCAGGCGCAGAACCGGAGCCGCCGTCAGCCCCGAAGGAAAAAGAACCTCTTCTGACGCGCACGCTGCGGGTGCTGTTTACCCTGGCTATACTCAGTCTGGCACTGCTGTTTTATTTCAGCTGGATGAAACAGGAACAGGACTCTGCCGTGCCGCCCATGGTGATGCCCCAGCCTTATTTTTATGAAGAAGAACAGCCCGTCAGGGCTCTTCTGCTGTGGCACGAGGAAGTGCTGAAGTCGCCCGGCGCCGGCACGGTACAGCTGACCTACGGCGCGCAGCCCGCTGCCGTGGCCGCAAACGATGTGGTCGCCACAGTGCTTTCACGCGGAAAAACACAGGCAGTCCGGGCACCGGTGCGCGGTTATTTTATTCCTGCCGTTGACGGCGCAGAGGGAAACTGGGATTACAGCAGCCTGTGGCTTGGTACGGGGCTGCTGCCGCAGGCGCCGCAGAACACATGGGTTGAGGATCTCGCACCGCTCGGGCCGGACAGAGTTGTTGGAAAACTGGTCTATCTGCCCCAGAGTCCGCGCGCCGTTTTCTACCTGAACCTGACTGACATGCTGAATGAGGGGCTGCAGCGCGGCACAATCCTGATCCGCCGCGTCAGCAAGGGGCCGAAGTGGTCCGCCCGCGTGAGAGTTTATGTGAAGCTGGACGAGATGCGCGCGAAGGCTGCCATTGACATGCCTTATTTCCCGATGGACATGGCGCTGTCGCGGGAAGCGAATTTCCTCGTCTGTTCAGATGAGGATTCAGGACTGATTGTTCCCGATACAGCTGTCGTGCTGCGGAACGGCACTTACGGAGTTTTTGAGCTGGTCGGCGACAGACTGGAATTCAGAAAAGTCACGGGCAAGCCTGTCAGCGGCGGCAGGTTCTTTGTTTCATCAGGACTTCAGCCTGGCAATCCTGTGATTCTGAACGCGGGGGACGCGGAGGAAAAAAGAGTGCGTCTGTGGTAGAAGCTGCGCCGGAGACTGTTGCTGTCCGGCCCGGCTGGCTGCGCCCCCGGAAACATACTGATAATTTTTATGCAGCGGCGCAGGCGCATCGGGCCTGCAGAGGCGCTGCAATCTCTCATCGATATTTTTAAGGAGGTTTTCCTGTTGAGCAGCAAATTACTTGAATTTCTCGGACTTTCTGACGGCAGAGACGAAGGCCGCGTGGTTGTGGAATCCCATCGCAGAAGCCGCGCTGAATACCTGAAGAAAATGCAGCGCCTGGTAGTTCCTGAGGAGACAAAGGATGAGGAGATTTCCCCCGTCAGCGGGCCGAGACGTTCCAACGAGCCGTACGAGGCCGTGAAGGATGATCCGCTGACTGAGGACATTCCTGCAGCGCCGGAAAACGAACCTGAGCAGGAAGCGCGCCAGGCGTCCGGGCAGGAGGATCAGCCTCAGCTTTTTGAGCACCCTTCTGAGCGGTCCGCAGGCGGCAGACTGCGTTCCCGCCGCAGCGAACGGGCGCGCAGCGACGCGCACAGTGAGAGCTCGTTTGCCGAAAAAATCCGCACATTCGGGCGTTCCCTGCGCCGTCCTGAGGAGACGCAGCAGCCGCTGGTGCTCGTGAAAAGCGGTGCTGCAGACATGATCGAGGATATAGAAGATGCGCTGGTAGGCGGGCAGACAGTGCTTCTGGACTTTGAGAAAGAAAACCCCGGTACGGCGAAAGATGTGATTTCCAAAGTCGTGGGCTTTGTCCGCATGCACAACGGCGTTTACTACACTGTTACCAGAACAAGCCTGCTTGTGGCATTGAACGGAAACGCGGTGATCGAATGGCTTCCCGGTGCGCCTGACTCCCAGGAGCAGTAAGCCATGGACGATAACGACATGGATCTGATGAAGGTCGTTGACATTGAAAGTGTTGATTTTTCCCGCAGCGTGAGAGGCTATGACCGCGACGAGGTTGACGACTTTCTTGACCGTGTGGCAGATACACTTCAGCGATACGCTGAGCTGCACGCGACCGACCAGATGCGTATCCGTGAGCTTGAGGGCGAGCTGCAGAGCAACACAGAACTGAAATCCTCGCTGCAGAATGCTCTTGATATGGCAAAAAAGACTTCTGATGACTTTCTTGCTTCGTCGCAGAAGGAAAGCGAGGCAGTGCTGGCCGCGGCCAAGGCAAAGTCCGAGGCGATCCTGGCTGACGCGACTTCCCAGAAAGCGCAGCTTCTCAACGAAATTGACGACCTGCGCCGTGCCAAAGAGCATTTTGTTGCCGACGCAAAAGCCGCGGTACTGAGATATAACATGCTCCTGGACAGTCTTCAGGAGAAAAAAGATCAATGAACCAGGGCGCGCTGCGCCTTGAAGACAGCGTCACCGCCATCCGCGGCGTCGGGGAGGCACGGGCGCTGCTTCTTCAGCGCCTTGGAATCACAACAGTTGAAGACCTCATCTACTTTTTCCCGCGCCGGTATGAAGACAGACGCCAGATAGTCGAAATAAAGGACCTTGTTCCCGGCGGGCCTCCGCAGGCCTTCCGGGCCAGAGTTGTTGCCGTCGAACAGCGCACCGCGCGGCATAACCGGAGTCTGCACCTGATCCGCGTGTGCCTGAGCGACGGGAAAAACGTGGCCTGGGCGCTGTGGTTCAACCGCTGGAACTTGAGAAATATCCTGCGCGAAGGCATGGAGCTCGCACTATATGGCTCTCTTGAGCCGCGCCGTACCGTGCCCGAACTCATCAATCCCGAATTTGAGATTCTCGATGCTGACGACCCGAAAAGCGTCGGGCGCATTGTGCCCGTTTATGCGACAACTGCGGGACTCAACGAAAAGTGGCTGCGCCGCATCATCGACGTGGTGATTGATTCCATCGGGCCTCTCATTCCGGAGACACTGCCCGCAGAGGTCGTTGCAAAATATCATTTCATGGAACCGTCAGCCGCAGTGCGTGAAATGCACCGGCCCACCGATGAAAAGACATTCCGCGCCGCACGGCAGCGGCTGGTGTTTGAGGAGTTCTTCCTTCTTCAGACAGGACTGGCGCTGCGTCACAGGCTCGGCACGCTGGAAAAGAAAGCTGTGCCACTGACAGGGGCGCCGCTGCTTTTTAATAAATTTCTGGACAGCCTGACATTTGAGCTGACTGACGATCAGAAAAAAGTTATTTCCGAAATTTCCTCTGACATGCGCCGCAGCGTGCCGATGAACCGCCTGCTGCAGGGTGATGTGGGATCAGGAAAAACTGTGGTTGCTGTCGCGGCAATGCTGCAGGCGCTGGATTCAGGAGTTCAGGCGGCTCTCATGGCCCCGACGGCCGTCCTTGCCCAGCAGCATGTGCTGACACTCCGCCGCTGGCTTGCGCCGCTCGGCATTGAACCGGCTCTCCTGACCGGCGGACTCGCGCCTGCCGAGCGCCGCAGAGTCTATGAAGGGCTTTCGTCAGGCGAGATCCGCGTTGTGGTGGGAACTCATGCGCTGATTCAGAGCGCGGTGAAATTCAGACATCTCGGCCTGATCGTCATTGACGAACAGCACCGTTTCGGCGTTCTGCAGAGAAAGGCACTGAACAGCAAGGCAGGCGACGAATCGCCGCATACTCTTGTCATGACAGCAACGCCAATACCGCGCACACTGGCACTGTCAGTCTACGGGGATCTTGCCGTTTCAACCATCCGCCAGATGCCGGCCCACCGAAAGCCGATAAAGTCAGTGTGGATCGGCGACAACCGTCTGCCGGGCATGCTGAAGTTTCTTGACGGCGAAATCGAAGCCGGGCGCCAGGTGTACTGGGTGTGTCCGCTCATTGAGGAAAGCGAGAACTTTGACGCCGCACCGCTGCAGTCACGCTATGAAAAACTGTGTACTGCCTTTCCGAACAGGCGTGTCGCCATGCTTCACGGCCGTGTGAACGACAAGGAAAAGACAGCCGTCATGCAGGACTTCACGGCCGGAAAAACAGACATTCTGGCTTCAACCACCGTGATTGAAGTCGGCGTCGATGTGCCGAACGCATCTGTCATGGTGGTTGAAAACGCCGAACGATTCGGGCTTTCGCAGCTTCATCAGCTGAGAGGCCGCGTCGGCCGCGGCCCGTATCAGTCGTGGTGCATCCTCTACGCTGACCCGAAAAACATTGAGGCAGAACACCGGCTTGATCAGTTCTGTGCGCTGAGCGACGGCTTTGCCATTGCCGAGGCAGACATGGCAATGCGCGGTCCCGGCGAGTTCTGCGGCGTGCGCCAGCACGGCCTGACCGATTTTCACGTGGCCGATCTGATCCGTGACGGCGCAGTGATGGAAGTCGCGCGCCGTGAAGCCTTTGAGGTGGTAAAACACGCCGATCCCGCCAGAGATTTCCCGCTGCTCATGCAGGCCGTCATGAAACGCTATGGGAAAATGCTGGATATTGCGAGGACCGCATAACATAAAATGAAAAAAGAGAAAACACCTTTTTTTGATTTTCCTGAAGAAGCCGATGCCAAATGGGAAAAACTGCTGCTCGGATATACTCAGGTGCCCCGCACCCGGAAAGAACTTGAGATCCGTATGCGGCAGAAAGGCTGCCCGGCCGAAACAGCGGAAAAACTCCTTGACCGCTTTGAGGAAATCGGCATAATTGACGACCGCATGTATGCAGTTCTTTATATTGATTCAAAAAAAGCATTCGGACTCCGCCGTCTGCGCGATGAACTCCGCGCAAGAGGCGTCAGTTCCGAAATCGTCAGCGAGGTACTTGATGAGGCCGGAATAGACGAGGTGCAGCGGGCGCTCAGCCTTGCACACCAGTGGGAAAGGCTGCCCGGCATGACAGCGGACAAACTGAACGGCAGACTGCAGCGCCGCGGTTTTTCCGGTGCGTCAGTCCGTGAGGCGCTGGAAACGCTCCGCAGCGAAGAGAGCCCGTTGTTTGAAAAAAAAGATAATGAAGACTGAAAAAAACTGTTCCCGCGTTCCGCCGGCACCCGCTGCCCGGCAGAACGCCGGCAGGCAGCGGGGTGTTCTGAGCCCTGCTGCCTTTTTTTACGGCTGCGGATGTATCTTCTTTTGTCTTACTTTATAAGATATATTTTAACTTTGCTCTTGTTAAGTTTGCATTAAAACTGTAAAATGAAATACGCTGTGAGTAGACTCAAGTCTGGTCTTTTCTGTCTGAAACAGCCGTGACGGCAGTAAAGACCCTCGTGAAGACGCCGCTGTGACAGACGGCGTCGCTACATCATATTATTTTACAGTTAAGGAGTGAGTTTTTTGACACTATGGATTGTTCTGGGGGTGATCCTCGGCATTGCCGGGGGCACTGCGGCGGGAATTTTCATCGCCCGGGGCGTGGCTTCGCGGAAAGTTGCTGAAGCACGCACCCAGGCAGAAAGCATCCTGAAAGAAGCGCGCACAAATGCCGAAAGCGAAAGCAGCAACCTGCTCTCCAAGGCCCGCGACGAGGCTTCCCAGGTAAGACTGGAAGCCGAACGCGACGCCAAGGAACGCCGCACTGAGCTGCAGCGCACCGAAAGGAACCTTGAGCAGAAAGAGGACAAACTTGACCGCCGCCTCGAAAAACTGCAGCACCGCGAGGATGACATGAAACTCCGCCAGGAGGCACTCGAAAAGAAAATACAGGAAGCCGATGATCTGTGCCAGCAGCGCACAGCCGAACTTGAAAAAGTGGCGCAGATGACCTGCGATCAGGCAAGAGACGTTCTGCTTCATCAGGTGGAAGAGAGCGCCCAGCATGCCATCGGCGTACGTCTTTCTGAGCTGGAGGAGCAGGCGAAACGTGACGCCAACAAACGCGCCCGAGAAATCGTGGTTTCCGCCGTGCAGCGCTGCGCCGTCGAGAAGTCAGCAGACGTTTCAGTCAGCAGCGTCTCGCTTCCCAACGACGAAATGAAAGGCCGCATCATCGGCCGTGAGGGCCGCAACATCCGTGCCTTTGAGACCGCTACAGGCGTTGACCTGATCGTTGACGATACCCCCGAAGCCGTTACCCTGAGCTGTTTTGATCCCGTGCGCCGCGAAATTGCCCGGCTTGCCCTTGAAAAACTGGTGGTTGACGGACGAATCCATCCAGCCCGTATTGAAGAACTGGTTGCCAAGGCAGCCGAAGAAGTAGAAGAGTCCATCAATGACGCCGGCGAACAGGCACTGATGGAACTCGGCATCAAGCAGATGAACCCCGAGCTGATCCGCATCATCGGACAGCTGCGCTACCGCTACAGCTACGGCCAGAATGCGCTGCAGCACAGCCTTGAAGTGGCTTACCTTTCCGGCATGATTGCCGCAGAGCTCGGCGTCAACGAGGAAACTGCCCGCCGGGCCGGACTGCTTCATGACATCGGCAAAGCTGTCGATTTCAAGGTCGAAGGGCCTCATGCCCTGATCGGAGCAGACCTTGCCAAGCGGTACGGCGAGACACCTGAAATTATCAACGCCATTGCATCACATCATGAGGATGTTGAGGTCAGGAGCATTTACGATGTGATCGTCTCCACAGCCGATGCCATCAGTGCCGCGCGCCCCGGCGCACGCCGCGAGAGCATCGATGCCTACGTCAAGAGACTTGAAAAACTTGAAGACGTGGCCAACAGCTTTAAAGGCGTCAGCAAAGCCTTTGCCATCCAGGCCGGGCGTGAAGTGCGAGTCATGGTTGCGCCCAGCGTTCCTGATGAAGCCGCAGTGTCCAAACTGGCCTATGACATCGCCCGCAAGATCGAGGAGGAACTCAAGTATCCCGGACAGATCAAAGTCACAGCCATCAAGGAAATCCGCGCTTCCGACCTCGCGAAGTAGAGAAATCAATGCGCATCCTTTTTATCGGCGACATCGTCGGACGTCCCGGGCGCGAAGCCTTTGCGGCAATGCTGCCTGAACTGCGCGCGCAGAGAGGCCCGTTTGATTTTGTGATCGTAAATGGAGAAAACAGCGCTGCCGGCCGCGGCATCACCGAGAAGATCATGAATGAGTTTTTCGATGAAGGCGTTGACGGCATCACTTCGGGAAACCACATCTGGGATAAAAAAGACTTTCTGCCTGTGCTCGATGAAGAACCGCGCATCGTGCGTCCTCTGAATTATCCTGCAGGCGTTCCCGGCCGCGGCTGTGCCGTGCTGACCGGCAGAAACGGGCAGAAACTTGCCATTGTGAGCCTGCAGGGCCGTGTTTTTATGCCGCTTGTCGACTGTCCGTTTCATGCAGTGGATGAACTTCTGAAAACGCTGGGAAACATCCCCGTTTTTGTGGATTTTCACGCTGAAGCAACCTCTGAAAAGCGAGTCATGGGCTTTTACTTAGACGGCCGCGTATCAGCCGTGGCAGGCACACACACCCATGTCCAGACCGCCGACGAGGAAATTCTTCCTGCCGGCACCGCCTATATCACCGATGTCGGAATGACAGGCGCGTTCAGAAGCTCCATCGGCATGACCTATGAAAGCGTGCTGCCCAGGTTTCTCACGTCGCTGCCCGCACACTTTGTAGTGGCGGAAGAAGACGTCCGGCTTAACGGCATTGTGGTCGACATTGATGATGAAGACGGCCGCGCCTGCAGCATTGAACGGCTTGCCTACAGAGCAGGAGAGCTTGGCGAAACTGCCGTCAGAAAAAATCCTGAAATCTGAATTTAATTAAAAGGCCGTCTCAGATTCAGCTGAGGCGGCCTCTTTTGCGTTTTCGAAAGGAGATTTTTTAACAGACAGGCATCAGACGATGTTTTTCAGTGCGGCGGTCCGCTCTCAGGCGGGGCCGGCTCAGTATGCTGCACTGACTGCAGAGCAGACGCCGGAAAGTCCGAAACAACAGTAAAGCGAAAGTCAGAAACCTGTAAAAATACAGTCAGTTATCATTTATTGACAATATCAAATCTAAAAAAAGGTCTGGACAAATAATCGTAAAGGGTGTATTATTTGTTTTGCACCGAGCGGGAAAAGAGATAACATTTATCTCTTAAACGTCAGGTGAGCACCTTGACAAGTGAAGAGGATGAAGAGAGCCAAGCAAGTAAGCGAGCTAGAAG
>CAZDXA010000045.1:0-12008 GCA_964509435.1 uncultured Synergistaceae bacterium
ACCGCCTCACCGTCGCCTACCCGCGCACCGGCCTCGGCGAGCTCACCGCCATGGCCTTCCTCCCCCTCGCCCTCAGCGCTCTCATCCTCATCGTGCGCCGCGGCGAGCACCGTGCCTGGCCCCTCCTCGTCATCGGTGCCACCGGCGTCCTCGAATCCCACATCCTCACCAGCCTCCTCCTCATCCTCGCCGCGCTCGGCATCCTCATCAGCAGCCTGCCGCGCCTTGTCGAGCGCGAGACAGCTCTCTCCCTCGGCAAAGCCCTCCTCGCCACCATCCTCCTGAACCTCTGGTTCTTCGCCCCCTTCCTCTGGGCCCTGAGACACATCCCCATCCATCAGACCGAAGCCCTCCGCACCCTCCTAGCGGACACCGCCCTCTCCCTCGACAACCTCCTCACCCTCCAATGCCTCATCGGCTGGCCCATCCTCGCCCTCCTCGGCGCAGCCGCCGCCCTCGCCCTCCTGCGGAAAAGCAGGCAGCTGCGTCCCTGCCTACTCCCCCTCCTCGGCGCAACACTCCTCCTTCTTATGACGACGCGCGCCTTCCCCTGGGGCCAGGTCGCGGCCATCCCCCTCCTCGGTCCCCTCCTCGCGTCCCTCCAATCCCCCATGCGGCTCGCCAGCCTCCTCACCCTCCTCATCGCCATACCCGCCGCCAGAAGCATCGAATACCTCGCCGACACCGTCGCTCCCGACCGGAAAGCCCTCATCCCCGCCCTGCTCCTCCTCTGTCTCACGGGCAACCTCCTCTCCCTGCACCACCTCCCCATGACCTTTGACAACGGACGCCAGGCCCTCGCCATCGACTGGTCCATCCGCCATGACACATTCGCCAGGGAAGACCTGCGTGGCGCGAACATCCTCCGCCACGCAGACCGCACCTACCTCGACTACCTCCCCCCCGCCATCACCGCCGCGCAGGCAGGAAACGCCGTCCCCGCCATCCCAGACACTACAGAGAACTTCCACCGCAATGGCACCCACCTCTCCTTCGACACCAAGAACGACAGCCAGTGGATCACCCTGCCTCTCTTCTACCTCCCCGGCTGGGAAGCCTCTGCCCATGGCGGCAACAGCACAACCATCCACCTGCTCCTCGAGACCCGTGCCTCGGCAGACGGCCTGCTCCAGGTCCACCCCTCCCCCTACGGCTCCCAACACATCGATATCCACTACCTCGGCCGCAGCTGGTTCCACACCGCAGACCTCATCTCCCTCGCGAGCCTCATCCTCTTCTGCCTGCTCGCCCCCGCGCGGCTGCCTGCGCCGCTCACGAGACAGCTCCCCGCCGCAGACAGCCCGCTCTACCCCTGTCTGCTCGGCGGCATCACCCTTCTCGTGAGCCTCCCCCTCCTCAGCCACCACATCTTCATGGGCCACGACATCCTCTTCCACCTCGCCCGCATCGAATGCATCGCCGCCTCCCTCGCGGGCGGACAGTTCCCTGTGCGGCTGCAGGGATTCCAGCTCGCAGGCTACGGCTACCCCGCGGGCTACTTCTACCCCGACCTCCTACTCTACCTCCCCGCCCTCCTGCGCCTCGCGGGCCTGCCGCTCGGCCTCGCCTACAACCTCCTCTGCCTCAGCCTGAACATCATAACCGCCCTCCTCTCCGCCATCGCCTTCACCCGCATCAGCGGCAGCCGCTGCACCGGCTGCCTCGCCGCTTCGGTCTACCTCCTCACCCTCTACCGGCTCGTCGACCTCTACAGCCGCGCCGCCCTCGGCGAAGCGACCGCCCTCGCCTTCCTTCCCCTCGCCCTCATCTCCCTCCACCTCCTGCTGCGTCGCCCCCGGGAAACACGCCGCCACACGGTCGGCCTCATCATCGGCGCCACCGGCGTCCTCATGTCCCACATCCTCACCAGTCTCCTCCTCACAGGTGCAGGCATCCTCATCCTCCTCATCAACCTCCCGCACCTGTACACCATCCGCCACAAAGACCGCCGCACCATTCTCAAAGGACTCCTCAGCGCCACCTTCGCCACCCTCCTCCTCAACATCTGGTTCTACGCTCCCTTCGTGAGCATGTACCACCGCATCAGCTTCAACATGCAGATCATGGCGCAAGGCGCCCAAGACTTCCACCTCGGCATGGCCGCCTTCACCCCTGCAGCCATGCGCACCACACAGGGCTTCCTCGGCCTCCCCCTCCTCTCCGTCCTCCTCCTCCTGCCCATTGCGGCCATCGGCGTCCTCCGCCATAGGCCGCCCCTCCTCTCTCTCTGCAGCAACCGCTCCCTCATCGTCCTCCTCGCCATCCCCTGCCTCACCCTCCTCATGACCACGGACCTCTTTCCCTGGGAGGCGCTGCAGCAGATCCCTCCTCTCGTGCACCTCAACGTCCTCCAATTCCCCTACCGACTCATGGCCCTTGGCATCCTCCCGCTCGCCCTCATCGCGGGCAGCCTCATAGAACGCCTCTCCTCCGCCTCCCGCGCGCCCATCCCCACCCTCATCCTCTGTCTCGGACTCTTGCTCGCCTCCGACACCATCCTCCTGCAGCAAATGAAAACAGATCATCCTAGCAAAATTTTTGCCATCACCATCGATTTTGGGTGCTACAAAGACCGCCTCAGCGACACCAGCGGCCGCGGCGTCCTCACCGACTACGACTGGACCTTCCTTGACTACGCCTACCCAGACATCACCTACGAAACACTCATCGGCAAATCCCTCGATAGCTTTGAAACGCTCGAGCACAGCCGCACCCTCCTCCCGCGCACCATCACCACGGACCGCGACGATGCCGCCATCAACATCATCGAAAAACGAGGCACCACCCTCCGCTTCACCAGCGACACCCACGCCCCCTGCACCGCCGTCCTCCCCCTCTTCAGCTACCCTGACTACCTCATCCAGGACGAGACCGGCGCCGTCCTCCCCCACGGCGTCACCGACCACCACCGCCTCACCGTCACCCTCCCCGCAGGCAGTCACACCATCACCTGCCGCTACCGTGAGCCCGCCCCCTATCGCCATGCTGAACTCATCTCCCTCGCCACACTCCTGCTCCTTCTCATCCTCTGGAAAAGGCATCGCACCTGTGAAAAATAACGCGGCACAAAACTTCACCCCTCCTCTATCGCCGAAATGCAAAAGGTGAGCACCATGCAGCCCGGGCAATCCGAGCTGCATGGTACTCACCTTTTCTCTATGAAGCGCCGACTGCATCCCCTGCCACAGCCAAGGATGCGCGCGCCACTTCGCTACGCCTTGAAAATCAGCGGCTTCTGCTCTCCCGCCTGCGCGCGCGAAACGAGCGCCCGGTACGCCGCATATACCGCCTCCGGCGAAACGCCGAGGATGCAATGCGGCTCCTGAGCATGGCTGCAGCCATAGCGCCAAGAATCATCGCACCCATCGCGCGCCGCGCGCGGCACCACCGTCACGCTCGGCACCCGGTACGGCGCGAACCGCACTGGGATTGACAGCGTCGTGAACGGCAGCGACGCCGGGAAGCAATTCACCGACAGCACTGGTACATGCACCGCCGCCGCGATATGCATGAGCCCCGTATCATCGCCGATATAGAGCGCGCAGCGCGCCAGCACCGCCGCCGACACGCGGAAGGAAACCTTCCCCGCGAGCGCCACACAGCGCGTTCCGAGCGCTGCCGCGACCACGTCGGCCGCCGCCGCATCCGCCGGCCCGCCGAGCAGGGCGAACCCCACATCCGGCTCCTCCGCCGCGATCCGCGCGAGCACCTGCGCATACCGCTCCGGCGGCCACTGCTTCATCGGCAGGCTCGCCGCCGCAGCCACAGCATACACGCGCCGCAGCCCGGCAGAAAGCAGCGGCGCCAGCGCCGCCTCCGCCGCCTCCTCATCCTCTGCAGAATACCAAACCTCGAGTGTGCGATCCGCGATCGGAAGGCGCAGGAGATGTTCCAGCAAGAGCAGATTCCTATCGACATCCTGCATCGGCAACATGGGGAAAGGCACCGCCTCCGTCAGCAGCACATCCCAGCCATTGCGCACCACCTCGCCCTGCGTATTGACGCGCTCCTGCGTCCAGCCCACACGCTCGCGCGCACCCGTAAGATACGCCACGATGAGGGAGACCGAACAGATCCCGATCCGCGGGCAGAACGCGAGATCGAACGGCCCGTATGTCTGCCGGAGCCGCTCCGCGAGGCGCAGCGCCACGCCGAAAAGCGCCGGTAAATCATTCATATCCGCCGCCTCCTGCCCCAGTACGACATGATCGACATAGGGGCACAGCTCCGCGAGCGCGTGGTTCCGCGGCGAAGTCACGAGCGTGATCTCCGCCTCCGGATAGATGCGCCGCACCTCACGCAAGACAGGCGAGAACAGCACGAAATCGCCTGCCGCATCATCCCGCAGGATGAGTATGCGCGATTTCCCTGCCTTCCCGGGGAACGGACGCGTGCGGCATCCGGACACACGCATCGCAGGCGACAGTGCCTCGACCATCCCCGCGGGAGAGAACTTGCCCGCAGCAAGCATCCCGCGGGCATACACATCGATGGCCGACCTGAGCGCTGCATCCTCCATACAGCGCCTCACTTCACCAGGGAGTAAATCATATCTTCCTCCCTGTGGACGCAGCGAGTAAGCTCGCAGCGCTCAAGGACTGTTTCCCTCGCGGCCTTCCCGAGCCGCTCCGCGAGCGCGCGGTCATCGAGCAGTTCCTCGACGCGGCGCGCGATATGGTGCGGACTACGGAACTCCGCGAGCAGTCCGTTCTCGCCATCCACTACATACTCCTCACACGGAGGCGTCTTCGATGCCACGAGCGGCAGCCCGAAGCTCATCGCCTCCAGCATCGACCAGGATAAGATGAACGGGCGCGTCAGATAGACATGGCAGGACGATGCCTGCATCACTTTCTTATAATTTCCGCGATTGAGCGAGCCGACGAAATGGACTCGTTTATGGTCATACCCCTTCTCCTCCTCCTGCGCAAGGAACGTCGTCCCCTTGAGCTCTGAGCCGTAACAGACACGGTCGGAACCGACGCAGACGACATGGAGCTTCGGGCGCGCCTTCAACAGGATGCGCACCGCATCCATGAACTGTGGAAAACCGCGCATCGCCTCGAACCCGCGCGATACATAGGTGACGATCTCCGTCCCCCGCGGCAGATGGAGCTTCTGCTTCTTCCCCTTCTCTTTCCCGCAGATCGCCGTATACTCGAGATCGAGTCCCGGGCGCTCTCCCACCGGAGGGCAACAGAACGCTGTATCCGTCCCATCATGCTGTACACGGATATGCGGCTGCCAGATGGCGGGGAACCGAGAGCGCTGCCACTCCGTCGGCGTCATGCGCAGATCGCACGTCTCGAGCGACAGCAGATGATGCATATTCTTCGTGCGAATGGCAAGCTTCACATCGATCTCCGGCTTCTCGTCCGGCCACCAGTAGCTATCGCTGTGCTCTGAAAGATAGTACCACTCGAAGTAACCGAGCACCGGTACCTCAGGATAGACATCCTTGCAGTACATCAGAGATCCCCAGCCGGAATGTCCGATGATCACATCCGGCATGAACCCCTGGCGCCGCAGGCCGTCAAGTGCGCGCACCGTCTGCTGCCCTTCCAGGATTGCCTCTTCCGTCGTGATGAGATAATGATGCGCGTGTTCCTTGTCCACCGCGCGTGGTGCCTTATAAAGAGCGAGCTGTACGCCCGCGAGCTGCACGCCCATACTATTCGTCTTCGCGAGGAACACGACGCGGTTCTCCTTGTTCTGCCCAAGATACGAGGCGAGATAAAGGAACTGCCCAGCAAACGATGGATGGATGATGAGGATATTCATTACATTCTTCCTTTTTACATATCTGACACAAAAGAAACCGGATACCAAAGTATCCGGTTTCTTATAGAACGACGAACTAAGTCACCTAGCTGTTATGCCTTCGCGAGCTTCTTCGCAGCAGCATCATACTTGTAGTTGACACCATCATTTGTCTTGAAAGTCAGCCCATCCGTCAGCGCAGTGCCGCCGATCGTCAGCGTGCTCTTATTCTCGAACGTGAGAACTGCCTGATCGCCCCTGACCTCGCAGTTCGTGATCACCGTATCGATGTCGTTCGAGGAAATACCATAGAGATAGACGCTGTCCTGACCGCCCGTCGCACCGTTGAACGTATCGTTGCCGTCCTGCGTGCTGTACCAGAACGTATCCACAGCCAGCGAGTTGCCGTTGAACACATCGCTGTCGGCGCTTGCGCCCCAGAACGCATTCTCCTGCTTGCCGCCAATGAACGTCGTGCCCTTATCCGTGTTGCCGACGACGACAAGCTTGCCCTGAGTTGCGAGGCCATTGACTTCGCTGATGCCATTGTCATAGTACTTGCCAGCAAACGTGCTGCCGAGAACGATATCAGCCTCATCGCCCTTGTACGTGCCATCGAAGGCGAGGACGCTCGCGCCGCCGCCATAAATCGCAACATCCGTCGCGAAATTGACATTGCCGCTTGCCGCGAGATTTGCCTTGTAGACATTTCCTGCAGCATCCTCGACCTTGAAGCCGCTGACCGAGGCACTGCCCGTAGTAACCGTGAGGGAGCCGTCCGTGCCCTTGAGGACCACATTCGTGTTACCAGCCGAGAACTTGTAGTTCACGATATCATCGAAGGAGGCTGCATCATAGAGCTTGTACGTGGACACAGATGCGCTGTCACCATTGACCCTATCGTTGCCATCGTAGGAGCCGGCATACCAAATCGTAGCCTTGTCGCCGCCATTGACCGTGACCTCATTCGCGCCCTTGTTTGCCGTCCAAACCTGGCTCGTGACACCACCGTTCAGCGTGACATACGACGTACCCGTCTGGGAGCCCACGACGAGAACCTCAGATGCCAGCGAAGCGCTGCCTGCATTAACATCGAGGACGTTGCGATTTGCCGTCGTATCCCAGAGATTGATCGCCGCGCTGTCCGTATAGCTGCCGGAGAGCGAGACCGTCGTTGCAGAGCTGCTCGTACGCGTCGCGCTCTGGCCGAGGATATAGTCCGCTGCAGCATTCAGCGTAACAGTACCAGAGCCGTTATCGAATGCTACTTTCTTAGCGGCATCCGCGCCAGCGAACTTGACCTGAATCTCATCGCCCGCCGACGTGAGGGACGTATGGAGGCTCTTGCCATTCGCGAGCTCGAGCTGCGTCACGGCAGCAGTGGCGCCGTTGACACTCGAAACGTTCGTGATACCGCTGATATCCGCCGTATCATAGAGATAGAGCACATCGGACGTCTTCTCATAGCCGCCTTCGAAGCCATAGACGCTGTCCTCTGCCGTGCTCAGGCCGCCCCACCAGATCGTATCGGAGAGGGATGCGCCTGCGTTGAGGGAGACATCATTCGCTGCGCCGCTCGTGAGAACATTGACAGCACCCCTATAGCTTGTAGCGTTGAACGTCGTGTTCCCGTTTTTCGCGCCGACGAACGTCACCGTCTCATCCGTCGCGCCCGCGGAGAGGCTGACGTAGGAGATGTGCTGATAGGAATCCGTATCCCAGAGGTTGACCGTCCCCGAGATATCCTTATAACCAGCAACGAGCGTCGACACGGCGCCCACCTTACCGAGATAAGCATCTACGCCCCTGACGCTAGCATACATCGCGCCAGCGTTGTCGCCGTTATCATACATGACGTTCTTGACATTCGTGCCGTCGAACGTCACCTTGCCGAGGCCGACACCCCGATCGACAACACCTGCAAGCGTTGCTGCGGAAAGCGTGCTGCCGTTGTTCAGGAAGATTGCAGAAGTGCCGTTCAGGCTGACATCAGCGAGGGAGCCGCCTGCGAACCAGAGCGTATCGCCCTTGTAGTTTGCCATGTCGCCGCTGACGCTTGCAGCCGAGACCGTCGTGAAACCAGTAACCGTATCGTTGCCGCCGGCCTTCTGGATCGCGACCGTGTTGCCGCCGCCGTTCACATAGATGCTGTCGTTACCGAAGCCGCCCATGATGACTGCGGACTTCGCCTTCGAGCCATCGAGGATGAGCGTCGTATCCGTGCCGAACGTCGTGCCGTCCATATTGACGGTCTTGTTGCTCGTAGCGCCCCAGTACTCGACGCCGTTGCCGACCGTATCCTGCACGCGGACCTTGAACACGCCATTGCCGTCATCCGCAGCGCTCACCGTTGCACCGCCGACCGTAATGGCATCGAATGCATTGAGGTTCGTCGCCTGAGCAAGGAGGTTTTCTTTCACCGTGTCGAGGTTGCTTGCAACCGTCTCGAGTACGTCGCCATCTGCATAGTTGTAGTCTGCAATCTTGAGGGAAGCATTACCCTGGAGCTGAACCTTATCCTTGCCTTCGCCAAGATAAACGACATCGTTGACACTCGTGCCATTTGCGGCATAGACGATATCATCGCCTTTGCCCATATAAGCCTTGACGCTGTCAGAATTCAGCGAGACAATATCATTGCCGCTCGTGAACGTCGCCGTACCGATGCTGACTGCCTCGCCATTCGTGAACACAACCGTCTTTCCAGCCAGCTTATCGTCCGCCGTGAAAGCGACCATGCTGTTCGTTCCCGCGAAGAACGTGCCGTCAGTCACGTTGAACGAAGGAGCCGCCGCCGCGAGAGACCCCGTTGCCGTTCCGTTGACCTGAATGGAAGAGCCCGCGGAGAAATTGCCTCCGCCAATAGATGCTCCGCCAAGATTAAATGTCATCGTTGTTGCCATTAAAAATTCCTCCCATAACGATAAATTGTTTCCTTATCCCATTTATTACGGCACTTCCGGCATCCTGCCTGTTACAGCGCTCAGCAGAAGGCCGCATAAATCCGCCTAAGATAAGTTACTGTCATTATAGCATTGTCTTTCCAAAAAAGAAAGGGATTTTTGCAGAAAATGGCACTTTCCTTAGGGAAAAGCGGCCCGAGGCTGCTGTGCGGACAATAAAACACCCCGACAGTGGGCGACTCACTGACGGGGCTATGGGAGTTCTTACCTTGTAACTTCTTAGATAACCGAGGTAATGTCTATATTATAGTCTATCCCTACAGGTTTGGCAAGAGGAATTTCCTCCTGCATGGCAGGGGGCATCCCTCCCGCGTGTCTGCCGAGCGTGCCAGGCGGCGTCGCTAGTCGCCTGCCGCGGGGAGGCGGTGCCTTCCTCAGTGACAGCGTACACCTGAGCAGAGAGAGTGTCACCGCCGGCCCCCCAGACTGTCTCCTTTCCCGGCAGCGGGTGACTGCCGGACGCAGCGAGCACTGTGCTGCGCTCAGCGGCTCTGCCGCGTGAGGCTGAGGTCAGCACCGATGCGGTAGCGACTGCCATCGGCGAGGGTGAGGGCCGTGACGCCGGTCGCGGCATCCCAGCCGCGGACGGTGAGGCCGTTCGCGCCAGGATTCGCACCTGCGCCGTCGACATTGACGTAGAGGGTGTCGTTGCCGATGCACATGAGGAGGATATCGCTGACGCGCGCGGTACTCCAGACGTGGATCTCGTCTTTGCTGTCGGTCGCGTAGGCGGTGTCGTTGCCATCGCCTTTGCCAATCCAGTAGATGTCCTTGCCGCTGCCGCCCCAGAGGGTGTCGGCGGCACTGCTGCCGCCCCAGAGGGCGGCGTCGCCGGCGCCTGCCTTGAGGGTGGAGGCCTCACCTTCGCGATAGGAGCCGATGAGGAGGAGCGGCGAGAGCGCACTGCTCGTGCGGGAGGCGTCGATGCTGCCGTGCTCGCCGATGGTGATACGTTCGTCGGCAAAAATGTCGCTGGGCGGCATGAGGCTGATGTCGCCGGTACCGCTGCTCTCGAGGCGGAGCTTTGCATTGCCTGTCTGGATAGATGTAGTGCCGGGGTCACACTCGGTCATGATGGCTGTCCAGGGAGCGTCGTAGAGCCAGATGGCGTCTTTTTCGTGTTTGAAGCCGCGCACGGTGTCGCCGCCGTCGTTCTGGCCGAGGAGATAGTAGTCTTTCGCGCTGCCGCTGATGAGGGTGTCATGCTGCGCGCCTTGTCCCCAGAGGATGGTGATCTCGCTGTCGCTGCCGCGCAGTGTGCTCGCTCTGCCGGCGGCTGTCTGCATGGACCAGGGGTTCTTCAGGAGGTCGCTACTGTTGCGCGCGTTCTGCGGCTGCTGAGGGGCGGGTGGCTGCTGAGGCTGCACTGCCTGGCTGCTGCCCGCGCCCTGCTGGGCGAGGTAGCGGAGGAACATGTAGCCGCCGTAGTAGGCTTCGTTCGGCTCGATGACGGTGCCATGGAGGGCGCCGGCGGCGGTGCTCATGACGCGCGAGAGGCTGCTGCTGCTCTGCGCGGCGGCGCGGATGTCGCTCGTCCATTTGTCGTCGACGCCCTGAGTGAGTTCGGCGCAGCCCTCGACGAACCAGAGGGGGAGCCCGTCGAAGTTGTCGATGTTCGCCTGCATGAGGGCGTGGGTGAGCTCGTGGGCGGTGATGCGGTCGAGGTATTCCTTGTTGTACCGCGACCAGCGGCCGTCATTGCCCTGACTGCGGTACTTGAGATAGTCGTTTCCGCGGGCGGGGTTGTAGAAGAAGTCGAGGTTGTAGACGAGGCGGATGCGCGCCATAGCGTTCCTGCCGCCGTTCTTGCGGTAGTAGTAGCGCAGGCTGGTGTCCGCCTCGGTGCTCTCGGAGGAGAATTCCTGCCCGAGGCGAGAGAAGCCGATCATGATGGTGTCGGTCTTGGAGCCGGCTTCTTTCAGGCTGAGGCCGTAGGTCTGCTCGGCGAGCCGGAGCGCAGGGCCGATGACGGCATGTGAGAGGTCGTAGCTCAGCACGCTCGCGGTGTCGCCGATCTTGGTGCCGTTGGTATAGTTCCGCCAGCCCAGCAGATATTCGCTGTATTTTCTCCCGTTCTTATAGTAGTAGTAATTATCGGCGAAGTTCGCGGCGTAGAAGTAGGCATGCGTGCCGTCGATGTCGAAGCCCGTCCTATCTTTCCAGGTATCGGCAATGCTGTAATTGGGCACGACGGAGGCGGCGGTCTTCACCTCGCTGCCACCGGCGTCGCTGCCGGTGAGCGCGCCGGTGTCCTCGTTGTCGAGGATGATGCCGCAGGCGCTGCGCAGGAAGTCATCGGCGGACCGGTAGCGGTCGCGGTCGGCGATGAAGTGGTTGATGGCGTCCTGCGTGCCGGCGAACGGCGTGTTCTGCCGGATGGCCTTGTCGAGGCCGCGCGCGCCGCCTTCGTTGGTGTCGAGTGCGTGCACGATGTTCTTGATGGTATCTTGCTGTTTTGACATCCTTTGTCTCTCCCCCTCTGTCCCTGCTGTGCCTGCCAGACAGTGCGGGCCGGCAGGCTGGTTATATCTTTCTCAGTCAAGAAAAATCTATTCTTAATTTAGCACACATAAGGAGAAAAGGAAAGAGAAATTTTCTCCGACAGGCGGCGTCATGCGCGGATGAGTAAACTCAACGCACAAACGTCCTTGGAGGATTTCCAGCCAATCGCGCTGCGCCTGCGACTTGCGCTCTTGGGGATTTACATAGGAAAGGGAGAGCCTGCCGCGCTGCGGCTGGCTCTCCCCTAGTGATCGGGATGCGATGTATCCCGGCGTCTCAGTCCATCTGTGCCATGTAGAGATGGTAGTAGGCGCCGCGGCGCGCGAGGAGGTCCTGGTGGCTGCCGGCCTCGACGATACGGCCGTGGTCGATGACGATGATGGCGTCGCAGTGCTCGACGGTGCTGAGGCGGTGGGCGATCATGAGCATGGTGCGTCCCGCGGCGATCTGCGCGAGGTTCTCCATGATGATGTGCTCGCTCTCGTAGTCGAGCGCGCTCGTGGCTTCGTCGAAGATGAGGACGCGCGGATCGAGGATGAGGGCGCGCGCGATGGCGATGCGCTGCCGCTGGCCGCCGGAGAGGAGGCTGCCGCGCTCGCCGACGAAGGTGTCGTATTGCTGCGGGAATTCCTCGATGAAGGTGTCGGCGCCGGCGAGGTGCGCGGCGGCAGCGACTTGTTCGTGGGTGGCGTTGGGGCAGGCGATCTTGATGTTCTCCTCGATGGTGCCGCCGAAGAGCATGCTGTCCTGGAGGACGACGCCGATCTGGCGGCGGAGCCAGGC
>CAZDXA010000045.1:12108-13201 GCA_964509435.1 uncultured Synergistaceae bacterium
GGCTCGGTCTTTTCGTTCATGATGTCGCCGAGGCGGTCCATGGAGACGCGCGTCTGCTGGAAGTATTGCCACATGTTGACGAGGCGCATGACGGGGGCGATGAGCTGGCCCGCCATCATCTGGAACGCGATGAGTTCGCCGACGGTGATGGTCTTTTCCATGACGCAGGCGGCGCCGATCCAGAGGATGGCGAGGTTGAAGATCTGCTGGAGGAAGAGGCCGATGGAGCCGGCGACGTTGGCGACGTTGATGACGGAGAAGACGGAGCGGACGTAGCGCGCGAGGATCTCCTCGTAGCGCTGGACGAAGTTCTGCTCGACGCCTGCCGCCTTGACGGTGTGGATGCCCGTGATGGTCTCGATGAGGAAGGAGCGGTTCTCGGCGCCGATGAGGAAGCGGTCGTTGATGAGGCGCTTGTAGATCGGCGCGATGACGAGGTTGAGCAGGACGAAGAGCGGCAGCACGACGAGCACGACGAGGGTGAGCAGGCGGCTGTAATAGACCATGACGCAGAAGTAGACGGTGGCGAAGACGATGTCGAGGACGATGGTGAGCGAGGAGCCTGTGATGAAGTTCCTGAGGTTCTCAAGCTCGCCGACGCGCGAGACGACGTCGCCGACCTGCCATTTGTCGAAATACTTGATGGGCAGCGCGGTGATGGTGCGGAAGAGGTGCGAGGAGAGGACGACGTCCATCTTGCTCGTGATGTTGGTGAAGAGGTAGCTGCGCACGGCCTGGAGCCAGTTGGTGAAGACGGCGCAGAGGATCATGCCCGCGACGAGGATGTCGAGGGCGTCGGTGCTCCTGTGGACGAGGACCTTGTCGATGATGACCTGCGTGAAGAGCGGTGTCGCGAGTCCGAGGAGCTGGAGCAGGAACGAGAGTCCGAGCACGGTGCCGAGGTAGTGCTTGTATTTCCCGATGACGGGGAGGAACCAGCGAAAGCCGAATTTCCTCGCCTTGGCCGCGAGCTCGAAGCGGCGCGTGAAGAGGATGATCTCGCCGCTCCAGTTGGCGAGGACTTTCGCGCGGTCGGCCTCTACGGGCCGCATGGCGAAGCGCGGGTCGAGGATGTACATGTGGCCGTCGCGCA
>CAZDXA010000045.1:13301-17498 GCA_964509435.1 uncultured Synergistaceae bacterium
TCGATTCGATCTTGCATGTTATCTCTCCCTCAGTGATTCGCTCGTGTAGCGGCGGAAGGGGTCGAGGAAGAAGTCGATGATGCGCTTTTCGCGGATCTTGATTTCGGCATTGACGCTCATGCCTGGCGTGAGGTCGGCTTTCTTGCCGAAGATGCGGATGTCGTCCTCTGTCGGCTGCAGTACGAGGCGGAATTTCTTGTCTTTTTCCGGGTCGCGGCTGTCTTCGTAGGCGTCGGCGGCGATTTCCGCGACGTCTGCCTTGACCATGCCGAATTTCTGGAAGTTGTAGGTGTCTACCTTGACTTCTGCTTCTTGTCCTTCTTTGATGAAGCCGATGTCTTTGTTGTCGGCCCAGACTTCGAACTCCATGGGGACGTCGTCGGGGACGATCATCATGAGGGCCTGGGCGTCGGTGACGACGGCGCCTTCGGTATGGATGCCGAGGTTGTAGACGGTGCCGTCGCAGGGTGCCGTGACGGTCGCGAGGCGCTGGTTCTCATCGGCTTTCTTGATTTCTTCTTCGTAGGCGTAGTATTGTTTCTTGGATTCCACGAGGGTGGACATGATGTCTTTCTTGTAAGTGGCGTCGACGCTCTCGAGCTTGGTCTGCGCTTCGTTGATGGCGGCCTGCGCCTTGTTGATTTCGTCGAGGGTCGCCTGCGCGGATTTCTCGTACTGGATGCGCTGGGAGGTCTGCTCGAAGAGCTGGAACTCCGCGACGGCGTTCTCCTCCATGAGTTCTCTGAGGCGGTTTTCCTTCTCGAGGGCGATCTCGTACATGCCGTAGTATTTGTCGTAGTTCTGCTGGGCGGCGTGGAGCTCGGCGGTCTTCTGCGCGATGGTGCTCTCGGCTGCCGCGGTCTCGGCGCGGTACTGGCCCTGGCGGCTCTGGTAGAGGGCGATCTCGGCCTGGCGGTCGGTGTCCTCGAGGTCGTCGTCGGGCTGCGGGCTGAAGGGCGCGCCGGTGAGCTCGGCATTGAGTCTGTCGATGTCGAGCTTGTAGTAGGCGGCGCGTTTCTTCAGGCTGTCGTAGTCGGCGTCGGTCGAGGTCGGGTCGAGGACGATGAGGACGTCGCCTTCCTTGACGTGGTCGCCGTCTTTGACGTGGATTTCCTTGACGATGCCCTTGTTCTTGACCTGGACGGTCTTGACCTGGCCCGCGGGGATGACTTTGCCGGTCGCGACGGCGACTTCGTTGATGTGGCCGACGCAGGCCCAGATGATGGCCGCCGTGATGAGGGCGAGGATGGACCAGAGGACGACGCGGCCTGTCGGCGAGGGCGGCGTCTCGGTGACTTCGAGGATGGCGGGGAGGAATTCTGTTTCTTTCCCTTCGGTCTTCCCGTCGATGAATTGATGCCAGAGTTGTCTGAGTTTCATTTGTTCTCCTTTGTGCGATACGCGAGCCCGTCGGGCGGGCGGCAAGGGGCGCTGCGGCTATACAGGGCGGCTCTCTCTGCGCGGGGTGCGTCAGGCGAGCGGCTCGGACGCCGGCTGCGGCGCTGGCGCGGGCGCTGCGGCTGGCTGGGCGCGCAGGCCGTTTTCCTGCTGCTGGTAGAGGTGGCAGTAGGCGCCTTTCCTGGCCATGAGTTCGTCATGGGTGCCGCTCTCGATGATCTCGCCTTTCTCGACGACGATGATGCGGTCGGCGCGGCGCACGGTGCTGAGACGGTGCGCGATGATGAGCATGGTGCGGCTCTTGCCGATGGCGTCCATGTTGTGCATGATGGCGCGCTCGCTCTCGTAGTCGAGGGCGGAGGTCGCTTCGTCGAAGATGAGGATGGGCGGGTCCGTGAGGAGCGCGCGCGCGATGGCGATGCGCTGCCGCTGGCCGCCTGAGAGGGCGGCGCCGCGCTCGCCGACCTTGGTGTCGTAGCCTTCCTTGAGCTCGAGGATGAAGTCGTGGGCGCCCGCGAGCCGCGCGGCGGCGATGACTTCGTCCATGGAGGCGTCGGGCTTCCCTACGGCGATGTTGTCGCGGACGCTGGCGTCGAAGAGGTAGCTTTCCTGCATGACGACGCCGATTTCCTGGCGCAGCCAGGAGAGGTTCGCCTCGCGGATGTCGAGGCCGTCGATGAGGACTTGGCCCGTCTCCGGCAGGTAGAGCTGCTGGACGATGTTGGTGAGGGTGGATTTGCCGGAGCCGGAGCGGCCGACGATGCCGATTTTCTCACCGGGCTTTATGTCGAGATTGATGTGCTTGAGGACGAGCGGCAGGTCGAGCCGGTAGCGGAAGCAGACGTCCCTGAGCTCGATGTGGCCGGCGAGCCGCTGCCCGCGCTTGCCGAAGCTCGTCATGACGGGCTCCATGCGGGTGTTCAGGATGTCGCCGATGCGCTCGAGGGCGAGGCCGACCTGCTGGACGCTCGGCCACATGGTGAGCAGCTGCGTCATGGGCCCCATGGCCTGCCCCGCGATCATCTGGAAGGCGATGAGCTGGCCGAGGGTGAAGTAGCCGTCCATGACGAGGTGGCCGCCGTACCAGAGGATGAGCAGCGAGGTGACGGTCTGCATGATGCCGGAGAAGCCGCCGATGACGAGGCGGAATTTGACGTTCTCGAAGGTCGTGCGGACGTAGCGCGCGAGGAGCTCCTCCCATTTGTGGTTGAACTGCGGCTCGACGGCGAGGGCTTTGATGGTCTCGATGCCGGTGACGGCTTCGACCATGAAGGCGTTGTTCGCCGCGCCGGTGCGCCAGACGGCCTCGATCTTCCTCTTGATGATGGGGATGGCCCAGATGTTCTGTACGATGTAGAGGGGTACGACGATGAGGGCGATGAGGGTGAGCGGTACGCTGTACCAGAGCATGAACGCGATGAAGACGACCGAGAAAAGGACGTCAAGGATGGTCATGAGGGCCTGTCCTGTGAGGAATTCGCGGATGCTACTCATGGCGCCGACGCGCATGAGGGTGTCGCCGACGCGGCGGGATTCGTAGTACGGGAGCGGCAGGCTGATGAGGTGGTGGAAGAGCCGCGTGCCGAGGATGGCGTCGAGCTTGATGGTCGTGTGGTTCAGCAGGTAGGTGCGCAGCCCCGAGAGGAGGGCTTGCAGCAGGAAGAAGATGACCATGCTGACGCCGATGACGGTGAGGGTGGACCAGCCCTGGTTGCCGATGACTTTGTCGATGATGACCTGCGTGATGAGCGGCATGCCGATGCCCATGAGCTGCAGGAAGAAGGCGGCGAGCATGACTTCGCCGAGGTATTTCTTGTAGTGGGCGATGACGCGCAGGAACCAGTCGAGGTTGTATTTCTTCTTGAAATAGGCCCAGCTGTAGCGTGCGGAGAAGATGAGGACTTCGCCGGACCAGGCGTCGGCGAATTGCTTCTGCGCGAGCGCGACGGGCTGCTGGAGCCGCGGGTCGATGAGGTAGACGGCTTCGTCGTTGTTGACGACGATGACGACGTAGGTGCCGCTCTTCATCTTGGCGATGGCGGGCACGGGGATCTCGCGCAGTTCGTCGAGGGTCGCGTGGAGGAGCTGGCTCCTCAGGTGGTAGTGGCGCGCCGTCTTCCTGAGGTCGTCCCAGAGGAGGGCTTGGTCGGAGCGCTCGTGCTGCTTGACGAATTTCGGCTCGTCGAGCCGCGTGCCGAAGTGCGTGAGGATCTTGGCCAGGCAGATCATGCCTGTCGGTATGTTGGAAGCTGTCTGCTTGCTTGTGGACATGGATGGTTGTTCTCCTATTTTCCCGGAACCGCCGCACGGGGCAGCGGTCTTCCTTACTTTGCGGGGCGTCCGCAGGCGGAGGCCCCGCATCGCTCCAGCCGCGGGCGCATGAAAAAATCCCGCAGGCCTGCGATACGCATAACTCATTTTATTATCGCAGATACGAGACGGGATTTCAATAGGGAATACAATATTTGTCAAAAAGTCAAGGAAGCACTCGACCCGCCGCCCGGCTGACAGATGGCGCAGCGGCGGGGGGCTTTCCAGGGAGTGCAGCGGGATACCGGATGCGATGGCGCGGGCCTGTCCATGCGGTGCGGGCGGGATACGGCGGCGCCCTCACCAGAGCGGTATGCCGAACATCCGGCTCTGCGCGTAGGCGGCGGCTGCGAGGCGGTGGCTGGCGGTCGCGGGCGTGCAGAGGAGCGGGATGCGGCGGCCGTCGGTGAGCTCGTAGGCGGGCGCGGCAGCGCGCGCTGACGGGCTGCTCCCCTCGCCTGCACCTCCGGCCGTGCGGCGCGGCTGACC
>CAZDXA010000046.1:0-17146 GCA_964509435.1 uncultured Synergistaceae bacterium
GACACCACGTCGCCGAGGCTGTCGAACTCCACGCCGAAATCGCTGCTCACGCCCATGGCGCGCGCGACTTTGCCATCCATGAAATCGAAGAACACAGCGCAGGGAATCATCCACGCTGCCGGAAGGTAGTGCCCGCGGACTGTGAGAATCAGTGAAAGCATGCCGCACAGCAGATTGCCGCTGGTGATCATGTTGGGAATGTTGTTCCGTATGGGTATGGCCTTAAACCTTTTCCGGTATTTGAGTCGAAGCTTGATTTTTTTCATCTATGACGAGCTCCTTCTGTCATGAGACCTGCATAGCTTCCGTGCTTCAGCGGGCAATGACGGTACGGCCGGCAGTGACTTTCTGACCGGTTTTTACAAGACAGCGGGCTGACAGCGGCAGGTAAACGTCAACTTTGCTGCCGAACTTGATCATGCCGAAACGCTGCCCCCGCTCCAGGCGGTCGCCTTTTTTCAGGCGGCACACAATGCGGCGCGCTACCAGACCGGCAATCTGCGTGAGAAGCACGCGCCCTTTCTCAGATTCGTAGCCGACGTACATGCGCTCATTGTCCTCAGATGCCTTGTCGGCGTTCGCAAACCATTTTTTCCCGGGAACGTACTCAAGGTACTCAATAGTGCCGGCAGAGGGCATGCGGTTGACGTGGACGCTGAAAATATTCATGAAGATGCCTATTTTCAGCGCTTTCCCGGTGTAGGGGTGTTCAGTCTCGAAAATTTCGACGACCTCGCCGTCCGCAGGGCTGAGCCAGCCTTCGCCTTCCGGCGTGCGCTCAGGGTCGCGGAAGAACCACACTGTCAGGGCCAGCACAGGCAGCATGACGACCAGCGTCCAGCGGCAGAGCAGGCCGAGAAGCACGGCTGCCGCAAAAACGCATGTCATGATGAAATAACCGTCACGGGCGAATTTCATGGCTTATACCTCTTTGTCCGGATCGCCGCCGGGCTGCTCAGAGTTTTCGCCGCTGCTGTCGGCACTGTCTTCGTCAAGCATTGCGCCGGGAACCGGTTCTGACTCCACGTCATCGCCGGCGCCGCTTTCACCGTCATCGAACGGGAGCATGGAAGAATCAGGACGGTGCGGTCTGACAGTCTGCGGCTCAGAGTGAGACGGCGGCTGCACAAGATCTTCTTTGTGAATCAGCGAGACGTTGGCCACTGAATCGCCCTCTTCGGGCCGGATCAGATAGGAGCCTGCCGCCTCACGGCTCAGCTGGGGAATCGAATTGACAGCCAGGCGGATGATGTTTCCGCCGGCGGTCATGAGAGCCACTTCGTCGCCTTCAAAGACAGTGTTGGCGACAGCCAGCTTTCCAGTGCGCTCATTGATGCGCATGGCGCGCTGGCCGCCTGTGGCGCGGTGATGCACTGAAAATTCGTTGTAAGATGTGATCTTGCCGATGCCGTGCTCGCTGACAAGCAGAATTTTGCTGTCGTCAGCGACGACTTCGCAGGAGATGATCACATCGCCTTTATCGAGTTTCATGGCTCTGACGCCGCGGGCTGAGCGTCCCATGGTGCGGATTTCATCCTCGCTGATGCGCAGGCCGCGCCCCATGCTGCTGACCATGAAGAGGTCACTCGTGCCGTTCGTCAGGCGGATCATGGCAATTTCATCGCCCGGATCAAGGGTCATGATCTGGCGGCCGGCGCGGGTCAGGTTTTCAAGCTCGCTTTTTTCCATGCGCTTGGCAATGCCGCCGCGGGTGATCAGCACGACAGTGGTGCAGTTGTCGGGCAGGCAGCCCAGCAGCGTAACCACCTTTTCCCCCTCGTTGAGCGAGACAAACTGGGTGACTTTGCGCCCTTTTCCCGTCTTCGTCTCAGGAATCATATGGCCTTTTACGGCGAAAACGCGGCCTGTGCTGGTGAAAAGCAGCACATCACGGTGTGTCGTGGTGATGGCCATGCTGGAAACCTGGTCTTCTTCCTGCAGGTTTGCGCCCCGGCGTCCCTTGCCGCCGCGGTTCTGCACGTTGTAGTCCTTCAGAAGAGAACGGCGCAGATATCCGTCGCGTGACAGAGTGACCACAATGTTTTCCTCCGGCAGAAGGTCTTCATAGGTGTCGGCCGTGGGTTCCGCGTGCGTTTCAATCTGCGTGCGGCGCTTGTCGCCGAACTTGCGGCGCAGTTCGGTCAGCTCATCGCGGATCACGCCGTCCAGAACCCTGGCGTCGCCGAGAATTTCCTTGTAGCGCGCGATGTCGGCAAGAAGCTGGGCCATTTCGGCCATCAGCTTGTCGCGCTCAAGGCCGGTCAGGCGCTGAAGGCGCATGTCAAGAATGGCCTGTGCCTGCTTTTCTGAGAAATTCAGTTCGTTCTGCAGGCCGGAAGAAGCCTCGTCAGTGGTCTTTGCGCCGCGGATGATGCGGATAACCTCGTCGATCATGTCGAGCGCGCGTGTCAGTCCTTCAACAATATGTTCCTGCGCCTGAGCGCGTGACAGCCGGAACTGCGTGCGGCGGCGCACCACGCCGCGGCGGTAGTCCAGGAACACCTGAAGCAGCTCTTTCAGCCCCAGTTCGACAGGGCGCTGGTTTACCAGCGTCAGGTTGATTACGCCGAAAGTGCTCTGCATCAGCGTGCGGTTGAAAAGCTGGCGCTTTACCAGCTCAGGGTCAGCGTCGCGGGTCAGGTCAAGAACAATGCGCAGTCCCTGACGGTCGGATTCGTCGCGCAGATCGGCCACGCCGTCAAGTGTGTGTTCCTGAACGCATTTGGCAATGCCCTCGATCAGCGTGGTCTTGTTGACCATATAAGGGATTTCCGTAATGACCAGCGCAGTTCTGCGCTTTGTGGTCTCCACTTCGCAGCGGCCGCGGATGACGATCTTTCCGCGCCCGGTACGGTATGAGTCGATGATGCCCTCGCGCCCCATGATGACGCCGCCGGTGGGGAAGTCGGGACCGGGAATGTACTGCATCAGCTCGTCAAGCTGGGCGTCGGGATTCTTGATCAGACAGCAGAGGGCGTCGACCACTTCGCCGAGATTGTGGGGAGGCATGTTGGTGGCCATGCCCACGGCAATGCCCGTGCTTCCGTTGATCAGCAGATTGGGCACAAGGCTCGGCAGCGTGACCGGCTCTTTCAGTGATTCGTCAAAGTTCGGCTGCCAGTCCACTGTATCTTCATCAATATCCTGAAGCATCAGCTCGCCCAGTTCGGCGAAGCGGGCTTCAGTGTAGCGCATGGCGGCAGGGCTGTCACCGTCGACAGAACCGAAGTTGCCCTGTCCGTCAACCAGCGGATAGCGCAGGTTCCACGGCTGTGCCAGACGCACCATGGTGTCGTAAATCGAGGCGTCTCCGTGGGGATGGTACTTGCCCATGACTTCTCCGACGACACGGGCTGATTTTTTATAGGCCTGATTATGCCGGATGCCCAGGCCCAGCATGCCGTAAAGTACACGGCGCTGAACGGGTTTGAGCCCGTCGCGGGCATCGGGCAGAGCGCGGCCGATGATGACGCTCATTGCGTAATCCAGATAACTGCGTTTGATTTCGGGGACGAGAGGATTTGGTATGACCCGCCCCATATCCTGTTCTTCCATGCATGAACCTCCATTTGGGGGAACTGAAAAAAGCCGGTTCTCCCTTTCTGACTTTGCTTTAACCTCACTATTCTATCATTTTTGAGGCGTTTATGCCCGTTTTTTTCCGAAATTTTAGTAAATCGAAAGCTTTTTAACACTATGTTATAATTTAGTGTACTTCATTCAGCAAGAGGTGTTTACGATGGAACTGGTCAGGAGCATTCCTCTGTTCGGATCGATTGTCAATCTGCTGGCGATTGCTGCCGGCAGTCTCGCGGGGCTGATGCTGAAAAAACACATCAATGAGGACATCATGAAACTGCCGATGCAGTGTCTCGGCATGTTCAGCGCTTCAATCGGAATCGGCATGGCGCTGAAATCGCAGAATATGCTGATCGTTGTCTTCAGTCTGTGCGCCGGCTCCATCATCGGCGGCCTGCTCGACATTGACGGGCGCATAGAACGGGGCGCCCAGCGGCTGCAGAAAAAGTATTCTGGCCTTGGCAGCGGCTTTGCGCAGGGCTTTCTTTCCGCGACATTGATTTTCTGCATCGGTTCCATGGGCGTTCTCGGTTCCTTTGAGGAAGGACTCGGCGGCTACCCGTCGCTGCTGCTCACGAAGTCGATGATGGACGGGCTGATGTCCGTGGCACTTTCAGCCACGCTCGGCATCGGCGTGATCTTTTCGGCGGTTCCTGTGTTTCTCTATCAGGGAACGCTGACGCTCGCGGCCCGTTTTATCCAGCCCTACATGACCGAGGCGGCAACAGTAGAAATGACGGCCACAGGCGGCGTCATGCTCTTCGGCGTCGGACTGACAATCCTGGGAATAGTGAAAATGAAGCTGATGGATGCCCTTCCCGGCCTGGTGATTGCTGTTATCATGGCAAGAATCTTTATCAACTAAGTAAGATTAACGGTGCGCTTTATACGTGCAAAACACAAACGGCAGGTTTCAGGGTTTACAGGTATGCTAAAATGAAACCGGAAGCAAAATGAAAAATCCAGGAGGCGTTTTTCCGGTGAATTCACCGTTTGTAGAGTTTGATGTTTCGAAGTATAAAAACTACAGGGATTACTGGCTGCGATGTGATGAATATTCGTCGGACATGAGTTTTATCATCCTGTGGGCATGGAAAGATTTTTTCGGCTATGAAATCAGCTGGGAGCCGGAGCTTCTGTGGATGCGGCAGACAAAGCCCGTCCTGAAATGGCTGGCGCCTGCCGGCAGCTGGCACAGGGATGACTGGGAAAAGCAGCTGCTTGACCATGTCGGCACGGAAGCTGATTTTACGGACGTGCCGAAATCGCTGGTGCAGATCTGGCAGGAACAGCTCGGCAGCCGGATCACTGCAGTGGAAAACAGAAACAGTTTTGAATATCTTTACAGCGTTGAAGAACTGGCCACTCTGGCCGGCAACAAGCATATGAAGCGGCGCAACCGCGTCAACAAGTTCCGCCGCCAGTACGAGGCAGAATATGTGACGCTGACGCCCGATATGACGCAGGCTGTCAGGGACATGCAGAAGTCCTGGACCTGTGAGGAGAACGAATTTATGACCAGAATGCTTTCTGCCGAGGGGGAGGGCATACTGCGCGTGCTCGATCACTGGCAGGAACTGGGAATGACCGGCGGAGCGATCACTCTTGACGGCCGCATGATTGCCTATACGCTGGCCGAACCGGTGACGCCCGATCTGATCATGATTCACTATGAAAAAGGACTGCCCGAATATCCGGGCGTTTATCAGATCATCAACAAGGATTTTCTCTATAACGATGCGCGCAGCTATAAAATCGTCAACCGCGAAGAGGACATGGGCGATCCCGGTCTGAGGCATGCCAAGATGGCTTATGAGCCCTGCGGATTCGTTGAGAAATATAACGTTCACTGGAACGCTGGGAAATAGATGAAAAAACGGCCGCATCCTGCCGCAGGACACCTGCGGGCAGAGGGCCGGAACAGCAGTCATTATGATGCCGCCAGCCTGAACCATTCCGGCCGGCGGCATTTTTATACCAGCAGCCTGGGCTGCCGCTGAGTGCCTTGTGTTTCTGCGTTTTCTGCAGACCCTGCAGTTTCAGGCAGGGCGCACGAAATATTCCCCTCCGCAGGATCGCTCTGTTTCATCGTTCTGCAGAGGGGAACTGTGACTCCAGCCGGCAGTTTTTCTGCTGTTCTGCGATGAAAAACTGCCGGATCAAAAGCGCCTGTGCAGATCAACTCTGCATAAAAGACGGCTGTTTCACGAAGCTGAACCGCTTGCGGACCTGATCACGCTTTTTCCATGGCGGCGGACACTTCCCTGAAAAACGTGTCCAGATCATCATCAACGCGCAGCGCCACGCGCTCCTGCGGCAGATTTTCCATGGCCACCTCGCCGCGGTTGACGACAATGATTTTCCCGCTGCAGAGCCGCGGCAGAAAAGCGGCTGGCATGACGTTCAGCGAGGAACCAAGCACAAACATCAGCTCAGCACGGGAGCACAGACGTTCGCATTCCGGCAGATACTGGACATTTTCGCCGAAGAACACAATATCCGGCTTGATGACGCCGCCGCATCTGGTGCAGTGCGGCACATCGCTGCTTTCAAGCATTCTGCTGACCGCGTCGTAGCCGTAGTATTCTCCGCAGTGCGTGCAGTGCGCACGGCGTATGGTGCCGTGAATGGTATAAACCTTCTTTGACCCTGCAGCCTCGTGCAGCCCGTCGAAATTCTGGGTTACTATGCCGTCGAGGCGGCCCTCGGCCTCAAGCCGGGCGAGAAACTTGTGAGTGTACGTCGGTTCGATGCCCGCAAGCATTTTGACGCACTCTCTGTGAAAGCGGTAGTAGTACGACGGGTCCTCGTGGAACCAGTTGATGTCGAACAGCCGGTCCGCATCCACGTCAGCGCGGCGGTAAATGCCGTGCGGCCCGCGGAAATCCGGAATGCCTGCTGCCGTCGAAAGTCCGGCGCCGCTCAGAACTGCGGTTGAGTTCGATGAAAGAATCATTTCAGCGCATTTGAGAGCCTGTTCGTGCAATGTCATGCGATCGCCTTCTCTATAAATGATTTCTGCCGAGCAGATCAGCTGCTCTTTTAATTATTTCCTGAATGTCCTGCGGCAGCCGTTCAGCGCCGGCTGCCTGATTCATCCGGCAGATTGAGTTTTTCCAGTTCGTCCGGCGTGAAGCATCTGCGCGGAGGAACCTGAAAAAATGCCCTGATCTGCCCGGGATTTTGGGCCAGCAGCAGCTTCTGCCGCCGGGAAAGTTCTTTGACGCGCCGCTCGGCGCGCAGTGCCGTGCTCCAGTCCGGCCACTGCCACAGGGCCGCCATGCGGACGGGACGCCTTCCGCGGGTATAGCGGGCGCCGCGGCCTTCATTGTGCGCCCTGAGACGCATTTCCGGGTTCACCGTGGAACCGGAGTACAGTGTGCCGTCAGAGCACATCAGCAGATAGCTGAAAAAGTCTTTCACTGCCGGGCCGCGCGGGCGCGTCCCTTTTCAACGTCAACGCCCGCAAGAACAGCCATGCCCGCCAGAAAGCTGACAGAGATGACCCCTACGGCTGGACGCAGCGAGCCTGCTGCCTGGGCAACTATGCTGCACAGCGCCGGGCCGATGATGCCCGCAAACTTGCTTGAGACATTGTAGAGTCCGAAAAAGTGGCCGCTGCGGCCGGGCGGCAGCATGGAAGCGTAGATCGAACGGCTGATGGCCTGCGAACCGCCCTGAACCATGCCCACAGAGATCGCCATGGCCCAGAAATGCCAGTCCTCTGTCATGAACATGGCACCAAGAGAAATCAGCGTGTACCATATAAGAGAGATCATCACGGCGCGCTTGCTGCCCAGTTTTTCGGCCAGATTGGCGAACACCAGCGCGAACGGCACGCCGACAAACTGGGTGACCAGCATGGCGCCCACAATGTGAGTCTCTGAAATGCCCATTCCGGCGGCGAACACTGCCGCCATGCGGATAATGGTGCCGATACCGTCATTATACAGCCAGAACGAAACCATAAACCGCAGCGCCTCAGGGTACTGCTTCAGTTCGTGCCAGCTCTGCGCCAGAGTGTGAAGCGTTTTTTTCAGCCCGCCGCTGTCCGCAGAAAGCACCGGCGGTTCGGGAACCCAGATCATCAGAACGGCTGCGGCGGCGGCCCACCAGGCAGCGACAGAAAGAAACGAGGCCTTCACGCCTGCCTCCCCGAAGCGTGAGATCAGCATCATGTCAAGGGCCAGAAGCAGCCCCCCGCCGAGATAGCCTACGCCGTAACCAAGCGTGGAAACGCGGTCCATCTGCTCAGACGGTACAATGTAGGTCAGCAGCGAATCATAGCACACCGACGCGACAGACAGCCCGACAGTGCCGAGAATCATGCAGCACAGCGTATAAAACCAGGTTCCCGCACCGGAGGCGGCCAGTGCTGCGGAAGAGAAAATTCCCAGCAGGGCGAACGAAATCAGGTAATTTTTCTTCACAGCACGCCCGTCAATGTAGGTGCCGACCACAGGCGTCAGGAGCGCTGAAAGGAAAAGCGCCGCCGACGAGGCATACCCCCACGAGGACAGCGCCCACTGGCCGCCGCCTGCTACAATATTCTGGTAATATACTGGCAGGACAACAGCCATGACAACAGTGGCAAAAGCGCAGTGCCCTGTGTCGTAGAGGCACCACGCGAGGACAGTCCGGTTTCTGAACACAGAAGATCACCTCAGAACATTTCAGCGACGCCGGCCGGCGTCTCACGGCTTTTGGGCAGAAATGAACAGCCGGCGGGTGTTCAATCGCCCTGATGTGCCTTATAATAAACCAAAGAGCTCAACAGTTCAAATGAAAAATACCGACAGCGCGCGTACTGCGGAGAATCCGCGCTGCCGGCAGCAGGGAGTGACTTGCATGCCATACGAACGTCCCGACTGGGACAGCTACTTTATGACCATTGCCGCTGTTGCCGCAACGCGGAGCACCTGCCTGCGCCGTCAGGTCGGCGCAGTGATAGTGCGCGACGGCCAGATCATCAGCACCGGCTACAACGGCTCTCCGAAGGGCACGCCGCACTGCGCCGAGACAGGGTGTCTGCGTGCCAGACTGCATATTCCGTCAGGCGAGCGGCAGGAAATCTGCCGCGGTTCACACGCTGAGATGAACGCCATTGCCCAGGCTGCGTCAGTGGGAGTTTCAACGGCGGGAGCGTCGCTGTACTGTACCCACTCACCGTGTGCCTTCTGCACAAAAGCGATCATCAACGCAGGGATCCGGCGCGTTGTGTATCTTTATTCCTATCCTGACGAGCTGGCGGAACACCTTCGTGAGGAAGCCGGCCTGATCTGCGGGCAGTTTCCGCACGAGAACCTGCAGAAGATCTTCCGCTGTCTTGACCTTGTGCGCGCCCAGCTTGACAGGGACGCCGAACTGAAGAAAGGGGAATGTTCATGCTGTTGAAATTCTGCGGCGCTGCCCGCGAAGTCACCGGGTCGAACTATCTGCTCGAAGCCGCCGGGCATCGGATTCTCATAGACTGCGGCATGCACCAGGGCGAAAATGAGGACGCCAACGACGATCCTTTTCCCTATGCCGCCAACTCCATAGATGCAGTGCTGCTGACCCATGCCCATATTGACCATTCGGGACGCATTCCGAAGCTTGTAAAGGAAGGATTCCGCGGTAAAATTTATGCCACGCTGCCTACCATTGAGCTGACAGAAATTCTGTGGGACGACTCAGTGCGGCTCATGCGCGAGGATGCGGAATGGCAGAGCGCCAAAAACGCCCGGCGCGGCCTGCCGTCTGTGGAACCGATTTACGGCCAGGAAGACGCAGACGCGGCAAAAAAACTGTTTGAGCCGGTAAACTACGATGACCGTATTGAAATCGTTCCCGGCGTCTCTGTGCGCTTCCGCGACGCGGGCCACATTCTCGGCAGTTCAATCATCGAAATGCTGCTTTCGGAGGAAGGTAAAGTTGTGCGCATCGTGTTCAGCGGCGACCTCGGTCCCATGAAAACCGTGATGGAGCGCGCGCCGGCGGAGATCACCGACGCGGACTATGTGCTCATCGAATCAACGTACGGCAACCGCGAGCACAAGGACAACGAAGCCACGCGCAGTGAGTTCCAGACTATGATGAAGGAGATTTTCAGCCAGAAAAAGGCAAAAGTCTACATTCCCACGTTTGTGGTTGACCGCGCCCAGCGGATCATGTACGAACTGGCGCTGCTCCGTGATCAGGGTGTCGGCGCCGGAATGCCCGTGTTCTTTGATTCTCCCATGGGCGTGAAAGCCACAAAACTGTACGAATCGCACATGGACCTGATGTCCAATGAAATTCAGAGCTACCGCCGCAGCGGCGGCAGTCCTTTCAGCAGTGAGGATGTCCGCTATGTGTCAACCCGTGAGGAATCGCAGGCAGTCAACAGCCAGAATTTCGGAGTTGTGCTGGCCGGAAGCGGCATGTGCAACGGGGGGCGCATTGTACATCACCTGAAAAACGGCATCTGGAATCCGGACAACCATATTATTTTCGTAGGATATCAGGCTCACGGCACGCTGGGCCGCGCCATTGTGGACGGCGCCAAAACCGTGCGCATTGCCGGCGAATCCATCAACGTCAAGGCGAAAATCCACACCATCGGCGGCTTTTCGGCCCATGCTGACCGCAGCGACCTTCTGGGCTGGGCTGAACGTTTCCGTCCCACCATGCCGCGCTTCTTTGTGGTCCACGGCGAGGCCGAGGCTTCAGAAACCCTGGCGTCGGCGCTGAGAACCCGCGGCTTTGAGGCTAAAGTTCCCGAACCGGGACAGGAGATCAAACTGGAACCCCGCGAAGCAGGGCAGAAAATCAGCGAGGCCATTGCCGAATCCGAGGCTGCCCCGATTCCGGCTCAGATTAAGGAAACTCTTGAGCCTGCCAATCCCAGCGGTGCGGCTGTTGCGGAAGAAAAAGCGGCCGTCGCAGTGCCGGCTGCTCAGGCGCCTGCCGCTGTGAAGGAGCAGACCCGGACTGCCGCGAAGAAATCGCGCCGCACTAACCGCCGGGCCGTCACGTCGCTTGAGAACATCGCCGATCAGATGCGCGACATTTACGAAAAAGCCAGCAGCGGCGAAATCACCGCAGAATCTCAGCCGCTGCTTGATGCTGTTGCAGTGCTGCTTGATTCGATTCTCAGCAGAAGCCGTAAAAACTGACCGTCAGATCATGGTGACACGGCAGAATGGGGTCTGCTGCCAATTTTTTAAAGAAAGCCGGAATGCAAATGAAAAATATTGAGAGAGAAAACGTGAAGCTGCATCTTCTGAAAAAAGTGTCCCGCGCGGCCGCGGCTGCGTTTCTGCTGGCCGCTGCGGTCTGCCTGCCCGCACTGTCTGCTGAAAAAGACGCGGTGATTCTCTACACCAACGACGTTCACTGCGCTGTTGATGGATACGCAGCTCTGGCGGCGTACCGCAGCCAGATGGTCAGCGCAGGACACGATACCATCGTCGTTGATGCCGGAGATTTCATTCAGGGGGAAATTCTTGGCACCCTGACAAAAGGCGCTGCAGTGCAGAACATCATGAATTCAGTGCCGTACGATGCGGCGGCTCCGGGAAACCATGAGTTTGACTACGGCATTGGTGCGTTTGGCAAACTGACCAAGGGGGCAAAATTTGCGGTGCTGTCATGCAATTTTACCGACCTCAGAAAGAGCAGCCTGCTGCTGCCTCCGTACAGAATTTATGAGCTGGGCGGCCGTAAAATTGCACTGGTGGGTGTTACAACGCCCGAGAGCCTTACCAAGTCAACGCCGAAATTTTTCCAGAACAGCGACGGACAGCAGATTTACGGCTTCTGTCCGGAAGATCTGTACGCCCATGTTCAGAGCGCTGTTGATGCAGCGCGGAATGAAGGCGCGCAGACCGTGATTCTGCTGGGGCATCTTGGCGTTAACGGCGTGACAGAGCAGTGGAGCGCTCCGAAGGTCATTGCCGGTACGCGCGGCATTGATGCAGTCATCGACGGCCATTCCCACGAGGTGTTTGCCGGTGAGAGGTACAAAAACGCTGACGGCAAAGAAGTGCTTTATACCCAGACAGGCACGAAGTTCATGTTTTTCGGAAAAATGACGGTCGCCCCTGACGGCGCCATTTTAACAGAACTGATTCACCCTTCTGACGTTAAAAGCACTCCCTCTTCCGATGAAGCGCGAGCAGCGGTGCAGAAAGTGATTGACGGCGAGCAGCAGAGGGTGGCGTACCTGAAAGAGGAAGTGGGTGTTTCAGAGGTCACACTGACGTGGAACGACCCGGCAACCGGGGAGTATATAGCCCGCCGCAGAGAAACCAACCTCGGTGATTTTGCAGCCGATGCCTACCGCGCAGTTCTGGGAACGCAGATTGCCCTTGTCAACGGAGGCGGACTGCGCGACATTATCAGCGAAGGCAGCATCACGCGTCTTGACCTGATGAACGTCAACCCATGGAACAATAAAATGTGCATTGTTGAAATCAAGGGACAGGATCTTCTTGATCTTCTTGAATTCCAGTGCCGCAATCTGCCTGACCAGAATACGGGCGGATTCCTCCACGTTTCAGGCATGTCCTACGAGGCCGACGCCACAGTTCCGTCGCCTGTGAAACTGAAAAACGGCGTCTTTGACGGCATTGAACCCGGGCAGACCCGCCGCGTGAAAAACGTGTGCATTGGCGGAGAGCCTCTCGACCCTGACAGGTTTTACAAAGCAGCGGCGTCCCGCTATATCCTGCTTGAAGGCGGCGACGGCACGGGAAAGCTGTCCGTGAAAGTCATTCAGTCCGAAGGTCTTCCCACTGACGCGGAGTGTCTTGTAAAATATGTTGCAGAAACACTCAGCGGACGCATTCCGAAAACCCTTTACGGAAATGCGCTGGGCAGCGGCCGCATTGTGATTCACAAATAAGACAGCGCAGATGCGAAAAAGCAGAGAAAAACGGTTTTATCCGTCTTTCTCTGCTTTTTTTTACACAGAAGATCAGTTCTATGCGGGCTGTCTGTTTTCAAAAAGGTCAGCAAAAATTTCAGCTACCGACTGAATTTTGTTAACGCGCCACACGTTGCTGCCGCAGAAGAAAAGCCCTTCTTCCCAGTTGCCCTGAAGCGCCTTGACCATCGCGCGGGCAATGCAGAACGTCTTGTGCGTCCTGCGGTACACACAGTGCGCAAGGCAGTCCGCAATGCACGGGTCATGACGGTCCTCGCCGCGCAGATACTGCTCGACCATGGGACTGCGGAGTGCGCGTCCCGGCAGGCCGCACGGGCTGTTAATGAGCACCACGTCTTCCTTTTTCGCGTTGAGATAAGCCTGTTTGAAACCGTCAGCCGCATCGCCCTCCGCGCAGGCGGCAAAGCGGGTTCCCATCTGAACACCGCTGGCGCCCAGCTCAAAGGCATGGAGCATGTCTTTGCGGTCAAAAATTCCGCCGGCTGCAATCACGGGGATTTTCAGCTTCATTTCCCTGAGCCATGACACAAGCTGCGGCACAACCGTATCCAGAGAAAGCGAGGGATCCTGCGCCTGCTCGATGGTTGATGCGCCAAGATGCCCGCCCGCGGCGTTCGGTGTTTCAACCACAAATGCGTCAGGCAGGCGGGAGTAATGTTTCATCCAGCGGCGCACAATGATTGAGGCAGCCTTCAGGCTGCTCACGATCGGCACCAGGGCTACATTAGGAAAGTCCTTTGTCAGTTCGGGCAGTTTGAGCGGCAGCCCGGCACCCGAGATGATGATGTCAATTCCGGCTTCGCAGACAGCGCGGACCTGCTGTTCATAGTCCTGCAGGGCACACATGCAGTTTGCCGCCAGGATGCCGTCTTTCGCCTTTTCACGTGCCTTTGCCACATAGGATTTCAGCGCTTCCACGTTTTTGCGGAAAAAGTTATTCACATTGCAGGTCATGGTCGCCATGCCGATGCCTACTGTGGCCAGCGTGCCGATTCCACCCTGAGCCGCTACAGCGCCCGCCAGGTTGGGGCCGGAAATAAGAACGCCCATCCCGCCCTGGATCAGCGGGTATTTCGGACAGTATCTGCCAATTTTGAGCGCAGGAAGTTTTTCAAGCATTCATTTGTCTCCTTTCTCCGGACAGGCCGGAGTTCTGCCGCACGGTGCGGCACCCTTTATAATAGTCTGCTTTGCGTGCCGGCGCAAGCTGTAGGTTTTATCAGTTGTTTTCGCGCGGACTCTGCGCATGAGAAGAAGCGGAGACGCCTGTCTCCGCTCCCCTGTATAAAAGACGTATAAAAAGTCTTCAATAACTATTCGAAAATCTTAACGGTATCTTTTTCTGTAAGCCATCGTGCGCCTTCCACGACGATCATGTCGCCGATGTGAAGCGCCCCGGAAACGTGAATTCTGTTGCCCCGGAACGCACCGGGCGTGACAGGAACTTTTTCAAGCACACCGTTTTTGTCGCAGCGCCATACCCATTTGCTGCCGTCCATGCCTCCGGTCAGGGCAGTGAGAGGCAGGTAGAAGTCATCCTGTTCGTCAGCTCCTGCATCCGTTATATAGGCTGTGATGCTGACTGACATGCCCGGCAGAATCCTGGCATTATCAGGCTGCGGCATAATCAGCGTGACGGGGTAGGTTCTGCTCTGCGGGTTGGAAACCGCTCCCACCTCCTTGAGCTGCAGCTTGTAAATCTGCCCCGGCAGTTCGTCAATAGTACCCTCGATGTCTATTGTGATTTTGTCAGAAATACGGAACGGCGTGTCAGAGCTGTCTCCCACTGCGATATTGGCGATGTCCTCCTCGCTGACGTTGATCACGATTTCGATGTTTTCCAGATTCTGCAGACTGACAACAGGCTGCTTGGCCTGCACGTCCTGGTAATTTTCAGCCATGCGGGATACCACGACGCCGTTGAAGGGAGCGTGCAGTTCAGTGTCATTCAGGGCGTTGCGCGCCGCGTCGACGTTGGCCTCAGCCGTTTTTACAGAGGAACGTGCCACGTCGTAAGCGGTCTTGTAGCCGTCGTACTGCGAACGTGAGATTACTTTCTTTTTATACAGCTCCTCAAAGCGCCTGAGATCGTTGGACGCCTGAGTGTATTTTGCGCGGGCCTGCGACAGCCGGCTCTGGGCCTCGCTGAGCGCCGTGCGGAAGTCTCTCGGATCAATGCGTCCGATGAGATCGCCTTTTTTCATCCGCTTGCCGAGTTCAATCGGAAATTCAATCAGCCGCCCCGGCACGCGGAACGAGAGTTGTACGCGCTGCGAACCCTGAACAGTGCCGAAATAATGGCGCTGCGACTGACTGTTTGCCGAACTCAGGTGAAGGATTTTCACCGGGACAGGCGCCGTGCCGGCCTGCGCCGTGCAGACGGAAAAAGCGAGCGCCGCCGCAGCGGTGACTGCGGTCAGGAATTTTGAATGATGTAATTTCATCACATTGAACACCTCTGCGTTAAAATACTGCAATACAGGTAAAAGGGGCTGCATTTTTTCAAGTGTATCACGTCCGCAGCCCGTTGTGAAGTCAGACGGCAGCGCGCACTGTACAGATGCTGAAGACTGTCTGCACTGCGGAGGGCGCATGCGGATAGTCTTTGACAAAGTAATATTCATGCACTAAGATTGAGCTAACTGTCTTATCAGGGAGGAAATTTTATGAAAAAAGCTGACAGTCCTGCGGCAGTGAACCCTGCAGAACGCAGTGCCGCAGTGGAAAAAGCGGCCCGCGGGCTGCCGCCCGACACAAAAGTTCAGCGCCTGGCGGACTTTTTTAAAATCTTTGGCGATGCGACGCGCATGAAAATTCTCTGTGCGCTGAAATCGTCAGAACTGTGCGTTTATGACCTGACAGTGCTTCTGGGAGTCTCGCAGTCAGCAGTATCCCATCAGCTGCGGCTGCTGCGCGCCGCCCATGCGGTTAAAGCCCGCCGTGACGGAAAAACAGTGTATTATTCGCTTGACGATGAACACGTCGGCGTGCTTATCTTCATCGGGCTTGAACACATCGGCCATCAGGCGCGCCCTGCGCAGGCCAGATAAAGGGGAGCCGCCGAAACCGAACAGAACAGCCTGCCCCGGCCCGAACGCGCTTCAGCTGAAAAGAAATCAGGGAGAATGCGGTGCATCCGCCGGAAAGCAGAACGCTTCCGCGGCAGAGCGTCACTGGAATCGCAGAGAAACAATGCAGCAGAATAACTGTACTGCCTGCATCAGAAAAGAAAGGCTGAAAGCATGTCAAAAACACAGAAAACAAACGCCGTGCGCGAAGTGGAGCGCATGAAAATTCCCGTGCGCGTCGTTGAATATGAAGTAGATGAAAACGATCTCAGCGCCGTTCATGCCGCCGAGACAAGCGCCATACCGCTTGAGCGCATTTACAAAACGCTGGTGCTGCGCGCTGACGGGCGTGCGAAAGAACTTCTCGTGGCCGTCATTCCCGGCGCGCGCGAGCTTGATCTGAAAAAACTGGCGGCGCTTTCCGGCCATGACCGCGTGGAAATGATTCATATGAAAGAGCTCTTTGATCTGACGGGCTACGTGCGGGGCGGGTGCTCACCGCTTGGCATGAAGAAAAAGTATCCGACTTTTATTGACGAATCAGCGCTCGCCTTTGATGAAATTGCTGTCAGCGCAGGGCGGCGCGGCATGCAGATGATTCTGGCTCCCGCTGATCTGGTGCGTGCAGCCGGCGCAAAGACCGGGGTGATTTCCCGCGAGATGACGCAGGAGGCCGATAAAACATGGTAAAGTGGATTCTGACTGCATTTCTGGCCGTGATGAATGTCGCCGCGTTTGTCGTGTACGGCCTTGACAAGAAAATTGCGCAGCACGGCGGCGCCGAAGGAGGCAGGGTGCGTCGCATCAGCGAAAGGGCGCTGTTCCTCTGGGCGCTGCTGGGCGGCGGCATCGGCGCTTTTTTCGGCATGTACTTCTGGCATCATAAGACCAATCACTGGTATTTCGCGTTGGGCATTCCGGTTATTGCCGTACTTGAAGCGGCTCTTGCCGGATACCTTTACGCGCGGATCTGAGGCGTGCGATGAAACCTGCAGGAAAAAAACTGACCTTTACTTTCAGAGTCCGCTATGCCGAAACTGACCAGATGGGCATTGCCCATCACAGCAATTACTTCGTCTGGTTCGAGGCCGGACGCTCAGAATACTGCCGCGCACTCGGCGTACCCTACGGCGAGTGGGAGAAAAACGGCGTGTACATGCCCGTGGCGGAAGTTCACTGCCGCTTCAAGTCGCCGCTCCGTTACGACGAGCTGGTGACCATGGAAGTTTTTCCGCTTGAAACAGGTGCAGTTTCCATGACTTTCGGCTACCTCCTGCTTCATGAGGACGGAAAACCCGCTGCGGAGGGCTGGACGAAACATGCCTTCGCAGACGCGCAGGGCCGTCTGATCCGCCATGGAAACAGCTTCATTGAGAGTGTAAAAGCCCTGATTAAAGCTGATGTTTAAACCGTGATTTTCACGGCACATGATTTTATTAGGAGGAGAGTTTCGTGACACAACAGGTACCTATCGCCATTGCGTGCAACCAGGACTGCCCGGGCAAAACGCCCATTACAGGGGTTTTGGAAACCTATCCGCAGGCAGTTGCGGCCGCCGGCGGTCTGCCGGTGATCATTCCTGAAACGGAAG
>CAZDXA010000047.1:0-15811 GCA_964509435.1 uncultured Synergistaceae bacterium
GATTGTGTTCATCTTTATGAATATTATTTTCGCTTTCCGTGTAACATAATCCATGCAACGAAAGAAGTGGCGCTGGACAGTCGGGGCGTTGTACCCCGTCTTATCCAGTGCCACTTCCTTATGGCGCCCTCCGATGGTAGAGCTGGTGCAAAGTTAGGACTTTTCTCCCAACCATGCAACATTTACGTGAATTTTATTGCCGTCTCAGCGCATACCGACTGTTCAGTCCTTTACCGCAAAAGCACAGAAGACGAGGAAGCAGACGCAGAGCAGCGTAACAAATGACCTCTACATTATAGATACGATATTATAACTACGGGCCGGTCTTTGACTATTGAAGCCGGCACCGTAGCCTAAAATACTAATGTGTCGTTTCACCTTTATATATCGCAATACGCGCCAATGACTCAAGCGCTGCGCCCTGAGTAAGGAGACTATAATAACGCTTAGGACTGCCACCTGTCCAGTCTTCATAAAAGAACCCATCACTGGTGCGGGCTGAAGTTATTGCATTATTCATAAAGTGGATATAAGTATCAACATAATTGGCAGCTGTTGAATTATATGGTACGAGTTCAATATAAGCATCGAACAGTTTCGTGTTAAACCAGGGATCACTATCTGGATAAGCCAAAGCCATATTACCACGTGGCCTGACAAAATAGTTGTAAGCGCCTTCCGCCGTTTTAATAGCCTGTGATAAATAGTTTTGGTCTCCGGTAATCCTGTATAGTTGAATACCATTGGAAATCATCACACCAGAATTGTAAGTCCATTTAGTTTTATTAATCGTCTTATCAACCTGCATGTCATTCCAATATGTATTGTCTTCAGGATCTCTGAGATTATTATATAACCAAGTATATAACCGCTTCGCAAAGGCCAACACATTTGCCTTTTCATCCGATGGGCATACCTGATAATATTTCAGGAGGAAATTGCAAGCAAACCCATTGGCACACGCAGGCTTGTTGGAATCGGTATTACCAGCTATGTTTTTCTGTGCTTCGTTCCACCAAAGTGCATTGCCATTAATCTCGTCTTCGCCACTTTTAAGGAATGCTACTATCTGTCGGCAATGGTCAAGGAACTTACTATCCTTCAATTGGTCGTAAGCTCGCAACATCTCAAGGCCAACAATTGAATTGTCATCATAGAAGCGGGTACCTGTTCCGCTTGTCCCATTCGTTGAAGAGGAGTAACCACCTACATTTTGGACACCACTAACACTGTAATAACGTTCAAATCCTTCCATCTTGTCGGCATAGTTCACATTATATCCCAACTGGTTTAACAACGAGACACCCGACATGAGACTAACATAATTCCAAAGATATGAATGCTCTGGATCACCACTTTGATTTGGATAATTCTCAAGGAAGAGTCCTTTGTATTTACCTGACTTTATGAGATACCTTTCAGAAATGAGGTCATACAGTTGCTTCGCCTGATTCTTATACACAATTTTCTCGGCGGGAATAGTATCTTGCTTCATTGTAGGGGGAATATACTTCTCCACTTCAATGCCCCCACACGAAAAAAACGTCATCGCAAACGTCGCAAATAAAATAGCTTTCTTATTCATAATTGATGAAATGTCATTTGATTGATGTTGTATTTGTAAAAGTATGAATCATGAGATTGTTATGATTGGTCTCAATCGTAATCGTGGCGTGGGTCATATCAAGACTACCCTTCATTTTCCACAAGTGGTCCCATTGTGACCATCCGAATTCATGAAGCGCATAGAACGAATCCGGTTCTCCACCAACAGGCCTCTCAGCGCTTACATCATCAGCGCGGCCCCAACAGGTATCAGCACCATTAACTTTTGCTATGAAATAATAACGCTCCTCTACCCAGGAAAGCCAACTTGGCGGATTCGTTTCCGGACGCGACTGCTGAATAAATCTGATATCGCCGTCTCCACTAAAATTACCATTACCCTTATATTGCAACACAGCTATGTTATCGAATGTAGCACCCCAAATACACCGCACACTGCTTCCAATGTTGTCAATAATCATTGACATAGTGTTAAAGTCAACAGTAATTCTACTTATATCATTCTTACCATCAACTGTCGTTGTACCAGGGCCTTCCTTTAACTTACCATTATTTTGCTGGTCAATATAGTAGGTAAAAGCATCCGGGGATGTTGAAGACCTAAATTCAATATTGCCAGCTGTAAGTTTAGTATATATCCTAAACACCCCATCGCTCACTTTGCGAAATTGCTGACCGCCTTGTCCTCCATTCTCCGTAGCTGAACCATACAGAAATAACGCTGAGGGCAGATTATCAATACCTTCACCCCTTGTTACCTCGATAGTTGAGCTTGACGCGCAACGTTGCACATCTCCACCTCTGGAAGCTACTACCGTCCAAATGAGTGTACCCGTTTGTTCTGGCTTAATACCTGCATTACGTGCTATTATGTTGATTTGGCTCTGAGTTAAGGTCAATTGTGGCTCTGCACCAAGATCACTAGGCAACGTAGCTGTAGGATTGCTGAAATCACCTCCTTGCTTATCAAACAAAACGGAATACTGTACGATACCACCATCCGATGCTTTGCCTCCTGACCATGAAAGAACAACAGGAACAGTTGACGTAACATCAAGAGTTACGCTCTTTGGTCCAGACAATTCAGTCGGGACAGTAAACCCAGGGTTAAAGTCATAGTCGTCCTTGCAGGATGTCAAGGTCAACACAACTATACTTATAAATAATAATATTTTTTTCATAGCTACTTATTTTAATACTGCAATGATTACTTTACCAGTTCGGATTTTGGTCAAGGTTTTTATTGAGATCACGGTCATACTGAGGTATTGGCCACAGATAATGCTTATTGGCATCAAATTGACGCTTTTCAACCCTGATATAGCCATTGTCCGTTCCAACTGTCTCACCGGTCTTAAAGCCATGTGCCCACCCGTTCAAAACTTTGTCTGCTATTTTCCATCTGATGATATCCTCACGACGCAAGCCTTCCATTGCAAGCTCACAACGGCGCTCGTTACGAATCACCTCTCTGAGTTCATCCTTGGTCTTGGAGGACGGGAAGTCAAGAGCTCCATTTTCAGTAAATCCAGCGCGAACACGGATTGGTTTGATTGTGTTATTCCATACCGTCGCATCAAAGGTTCCTAATTCCATATTTGCCTCAGCATTCATCAGCAGTATGTCTGCATAGCGTATTAAAATTGGATTTAGACCACTCTGTAGTGTCGCACGATAGGTCCTATCCCACCATTTCTTTAAATAATATCCAGTTGCAGTACAGTCAGAAGAAACATTGTATCCATCCTGCCCCTCACCTTTTTGGCAGTTTATAACTTTTTTCGTGCCATCAGCTAAGGTATAAAAGTTGCCGGTATACATTATAGTAGCAGCTAAACGAGGATCTCGATTTACATAAGGATTATTCTCATCGTAACCTGAGGACTGGTCTGAAATCGACTTTCCATTGAGCATGATATAGCTGTCAACAAGCGACTGCAATGGCGATAGCTGACTATAGCCACCCATTGATGGTGGCAAGAATGAATACATTATATTTGACTCTCTGCTTACCGAGCGATACTGGGCATCAAGAATTACCTCGCTATTTCCTTCATTAGCTACTTCAAAAAGTCCCGAATAGCTTGGGAAAAGTTTGAAGCCTCCTTGTTTTATGATGGTGTCGGTAATTTCCTTTACTCTCTGCCAATTACTATCAAAAAGATACACCTTGGCCTTTAGAGCCATTGCCGCCCACTTAGTTATTCTTCCCTTATCATCCGGACCATAAGACGAAGGCAAGTCGTCTTCATTAATAATCTCATCCAGATCAGCAAGAACATGATTTACAACCTGTTCTTTTGGCGTACGACTAATCTGTTGACTTTCCTTAACAGACAACACATTGGTAAAGTAGGGGACTGCTCCAAATTTGGTATATAGCTGGTAATAATGATAAGCCCTTATAAACTTCGCCTCACCAATATAACGCTTCCTCAAACTGGGATTAAGATGTTGCAACTTGTCTATATTATTCAGCACCTCGTTACACGCACGAATACCTGCGTATTTGGTATCCCAGACAGACTTAACATAGTTGTCAGCAGTAGAATAAGACCCGTTACCTATACTCTGTGTATAAGCTGACGGCTGTTTTGTATAAGCATTGTCTGTCATACAATCACTCCAAAGCTGTTCATCCATTGTTGCCAGATTGATATAGCAAGTATTAAGGGCCTTAAGAGCCGAAAGAGAATCTTTAGACCAGAAAGTCAAATCGGTTTCTCTATCATATGGAGCTGTATCAAGACCAATACAGGAAGATATTAGTGATACGAAGCTCACTGTCATTAATATATTTATGTACTTTTTCATAATTCGTCTGTTTAGAATTTAACATTAAGACCAAATGAATAAACCTTAGCAACAGGGTAAGCACGTCCACTGCCGTCTGCGTTATATTCAGGATCCCATCCGCCTTTCATCTTGTCAAATGTCAAAAGATTTTGACCACTTAAATAGACTCTAAGTCCGTGTATGCCTATCTTACTTATCAGCGCTTTAGGGAAATCATATCCAAATTGAATATTCTTAAGTCTTAAGTACTTTGCATCCATAATCCAGAAATCAGATTTAGCTGCATTATTTGCGGATTCAGACCCCATCGTCAAACGTGGATATGTAGCATCTGTGTTAGTTGGTGTCCAACGGTCTATATGAAAGTCAAGCACGGGACCCTCATTATTGTTATGGAAAGCCTCAACCGACTCACCACGCATCCATCTGCTTCTCTTGCCTACTCCTTGCCACATCATAGTCATAAAGAAGCCCTTTACTTCGACAGAATAATTAAAACCGAAAGTATATCTTGGGAAATCATTGCCAACAACAAAGCGGTCGTCATCAGCCTTAATCACGCCATCTCCATTCTTATCCAGATACCGTATGTCTCCTGGTTTAGGAGTAATACCATCAAGATGAGGTCCTGCTTTGCACTCTGCCTCATTTTGGAAGAATCCATTAGAACGGTAAGCGTAATAAGAATTTAAGGGATAACCTTCCTTTATTATCGTGTTGACATCACCTCCTCTGATAATTTCTGCCCCATTCACATCTGTTACTTTATTGTATGAATCAGATACATTTCCAGCAAAATGATGCTGTACTATGCCGGTCTTTAAGTCATAGTTTATCTGGAGTTCCCATCCTCTTGTCTGCACCTTACCTGCATTCTGGATTGGAGCTCCATTACCATACAGTCCCGGTACAGGAAGATTAACCAATATATTCTTAGTATGATTGCTAAAAGCATCAAATGTCACGCGCAAATTATTGTCGAGCAAACCAAAATCCAGGCCTATATCGGCCATGCTTGTGCTCTCCCACTTAATATCCGGATTGGCTGATGAGAAAGATGCCGTAGGAACGAGCTTGTCACCAAAGCTTATTCCCTGTGTAGTCCGTACAGTTTGCATATACTGATATGTACCTATACGGTTGTTACCTACAGTTCCATAAGATCCCCTAACTTTCATGAATGGAACCCATTCTTTTAATGGCTTCCAGAATTTTTCTTCTGAGATACGCCAACCAGCAGACACTGACGGGAATATACCTGAACGATTGCCTTTGGCGAAATAGGAAGACACGTCATCCCTTATATTGAATTCCAACATATAGCGTTCGTCATAATTATATGTAAGCCTTGCGAATCCAGAATACATAGACCATGAATTTTTGTATCCGCTGTTACTGACATCATCACCGGAAAGGTTTCCAACAAAAACATCATATTTGCTGTCATCAGTTATGCGAGCTGTTTGGAACTCTTTCTCCTTAAAGCCCTCATAAGAATAGCCAAGCAGAACACCAAAAGTGTGTTTGCCAAACTTTTTGTCATATGTTGCAAGCAGATTTGTCGTAAGATACCTCGACTGATAGTTCTCATCAGTTAAGCTGTTCTGAGAGTCGCCCGTTCCTTCAAAAGCATTGCGCTTCTGGTGCATATTGTTATTCCACATACGTATGCCGACACTACCAGTAAGCTTCAAGCCATCAATTATCTTATATTCTCCTTTAATTGTACCAAGCAATTCATCATTTTGGTTCTTGCGATACCCACCCTGTTCAAGGCGTTGCAGTGAGTTAGAATTGCTTCCGCTTGGATAGGTGTAACTTCCATCCTCATTTTTTATATTATATATTGGAGGCATTCGATTAGCCTGCTCAATAATCCATTCAGTCCAATAAGCATGTTCTTTGATATTATTTCGTGCAAATTGGGTCGTAATATTCACCTTAAAACGGTTTGATATCTGATGGCTGACATTCAAGCGCGCATTATACCGCTGGTAACCGTAATCAGGTCCCTTGAACATACTATTTTGATCCTCATAGCCAAAGGATGCAAGATAGGTTAAAGACTTACTGCCTCCTGTCACAGACAGATTATGGCTGCTCATAGGACTATAATCATGGTACAGTTCTTTTATCCATTTCACATTTGGCCCTACTTCTCTAAAACTTCTTATTTGATCAGGAGTAAACTTAACAGACCGGCCAGAATTGACTGCTGCCTCATTATAAAGTTCTGCGTATATCCACGAATCAACTACCTTGGGCAGAGAGGTCGGTGCTTGAACGCCATAGTTAAAATCATAATTCACTTCAGTGCGTCCATCTTTTCCAAATTTTGTAGTGACAAGAATAACGCCATTAGATGCCCGGGAACCATAAATTGCAGTTGAAGAAGCATCCTTCAAAATAGATATCTGATCAATATCAGATGGATTCAAATTAGCCAACGAGCCTTCTATGCCATCAATAATTACCAGAGGATTATTATCATTCATAGTGTTAAGTCCACGGACGTTGAGTGATGGCACACTACCAGGCGTAGAACTGCCTTCCTGGATAATAAGTCCAGGACTAGTTCCTTGCAGTCCCTCTATGGCATTGGCAATGGGTCGTCCTTCAAGTTCTTTTGAAGAGACTGAGGCCACAGCGCCCGTCAAATTCACTTTCTTCTGGCTTCCATAACCTACAACCACCACATCATTAAGCAGAAGGTCTTCTGTCTGCATAGTCACATCAATCTGTTTCCGGCCATTAACATTAACCGTCTGCTTCTTATAGCCAAGATATGAGAATGTCAATTGGCCGTCACTTGGTACACTTATCCTGTATTGCCCATTAAGGTCAGTAACAACACCTGTTGAATTGTTCCCTTGTACAGTAACACCAATAAGCGGTTCGTCTCCACCATAGACAGTGCCACTTACTGTTACTTGTTTAGGCTGTTGAGCATAAGACATGTTAATAAAAGGATACAGACAACATAGAATAACCAGTGTCAATAATCGGTTCCATGCTCCCTTTATATCATGATAAAGTGAGCCAGTACCCCCTGTTTGATTAAATTTAAACTCCATAATAAAAATTAGTTTCTAGTATTGTAATTGATTCTAATATTGATCAGTTTCCTACCTTACTTTACCCTGACCTTAACCGACTCGAAGCCTGCATGACAGGCACTTTTCATTCCTTTACCGCAAAAGCACAGAAGACGAGGTAGCAGACGCAGAGCAGCGTGACAAGGATGCCGCCGGCTATGCCGACCTTATCCATGGCGAAGCCCATGAAAGGCGTCACAAGGCCTCCGCCCGCAATGGCCGTTATCATCAGGCCTGACATACGGTTGGCGTCATCGGGCCGGTACCTCAGCGCTATCGAATAGATGATGGAGAACACCGAGGAGGCGAAGAAGCCGACACAACCGATGCACACGAGACTGACAACAGGATGCACGCAGAACAGCAGCACAAGAAGCGACAGCAGGCAAGCCACCATATTATACCTGAAATAGCGCCGCTCACTGATATGCGACAACAGCAGCACGCCCACGAACGCGCCGACGGTGCGGCACAGGAAATAGACCTGCGGTGCCCACTTGGCCAGTGTCTCTGCCCAGTCATAGCGCTGCACCATCAGCTTTGAGCTTATATAATTGGTCGACACATCAACGCCCACAATGAAGAATATGCCAAAGAAAAGCAACAGCACCTTGGCATCTCTCAGCAGGCCGAAAGTGTCGGTCATGCTGATGCCCTCTTCCGTGTTTCTTGTTCCGGCTATGGGCGTGACGCCTATCCATAAGGCCGAGACGATGGTGACCACGCCCATGATGGGGAAGCAATAGTACCAGTGGGCCTCACCGAACATGCCTATGGCCAGCAGTATGAACTCAGGCCCCATCAGGGAGGACAGGGCCTTGATTACCTGTCCGGCGGTAAGGGCTGACGTGACATAGCGGCCGTTGACGACATCTGTCAGCAGCGGGTTGAGCGACACCTGCAGTATGGCGTTGCCTATGCCGAGCATCATGAAAGCCGCCACGCAGGTCAGACTGGTGTAGTCCACCAGTGGCAGCAGCATGCCGATGACGGTGACGGCCATGCTGATTAGCACCGTCCGCTTGCGCCCCCACCTGTTCATCAGGTTACCGATGGGGATGCCAAGGAACAGGAACCACACAAAGACCATGGAGGGTATGAAGCCGGTCATGGTCGACGACCAGTCAAAGGTGCGCTGCACATAGTCTGACGCGATGCCGACAATGTCGCAGAAGCCCATGATGAAGAACCCCGACAGGACGGGCAATACTTTTAGAATATGATTTGACTTCATCTTCTGCCTCTTATTTGGTTAATGTTACATTAGGCGCTGACGAGGCGTCAATCACGAGATGTCCACCCTCGCACACGCTCTTGAACGGCAGGCGAAGACCCTGCATGGGCTTGCCGTCAAGCTCCACGCTGCTCACATAGATGTCGTCGTACGACTGCCTCCGCGTGTCTATGACAAACTCCTTGCCCTTGCAGTAGTTACCGTTGAGTCTGATGGTCACCTTGTCAAACAGCGGCACACCGACGCTGAATGCCGGATTGGGTTCGGTCAGTCCCTTGACGTCGAACAGACCCAGGGCCGACATCACATACCATGCACCCAACTGTCCCTGGTCTTCGTCCTGGCCGTAGCCATAGCCGTGCACCTCTTCGGTGCCATAGAACTCATTCAGGATGGCATGCACCCATTTCTGCGACAGCCAAGGCTTGCCGGAGAAGTTAAACAGCCATGAGATATGAAGGTTCGGCTGATTGCCGTGATTATAGAGCGCATGCAGGCCCGCAAAGGCGTCAATGGTGGTGCCGCCGCCAAACACCGCCTTCTCAGAGGCAATGAATATGCTGTCCAGGCGGGTGTTGAACTCGTCCGGCCCCATTTTCCTCACCAGCTGCTCGATGTGGTGGGGCACATAGAAGGTATACTGCACGGCGTTGCCCTCCTGGAAGCCCTTCCACGGGGCGAGCGGGTCAAAGTTGCTGATGAAATGCCCCTTCGTGTCCTTGGGTCGGATGAGTCCGACTGACGGGTCGTAGAGATTTTCCCAGCCGTGCGAGAGCCTCTCCAGCCGTCTGTAGTCGGCCTTCCGGCCCAGCGACCTGGCAAATTGTGCCACGGCATAGCTGCTGAAGCTGTACTCCATGGTGTGGGAGGCGCCAAAGCCTGAGCCCTCATCGCTGGTACCCATGGCGAACTTCTCCTCGAAGGGCGAATAGCCGCGGGTGACGAACTGGCGGACATCCATTTTCCCCGCCCCCTCTTTGCGGCCTTTCCATTCCAACTCGTTTTTCCGCGCGGCCTCATAGCCGAGGTTCGCGTCGAAGTCGCGTATGCCGCAGTTATAGGCCGCGGCGATGGCCAGCCCCGTAAAGTTGGTCCCCACACCCGACACATAACGGCTGCAGGCTATGCCGTCGCCCAGCCATCCGGCATCCTTGTAGACCAGCAGCTGGCTCTTCACCCAGTCACTGTAATATTCCGGATAGGCCAGTGCCCACAGCTGGGTGAGGTTCCAGAAGCCGCCCCATATGGCGTCGGTATTGTAGTGATGGTACAGCGGCTTGCCGTCGGCGCCACAGGGTATCTGGCCCACAGTGCCGTCGTTCTTGGGATAGGCGCCGCTGACATCGCTGGCCAGTCCACGCCCCAGCAAGGCATGGTACAGGCCGGTGTAGAACTTCACCTTGTCCTCATACCGTCCGCCCTCCACGGTAATCCGCCCGAGGCAGTCCTCCCAGATTGCCTCTGCCTGCCGCCTGGCACCGTCGAACGTGAGGGCGCCGGCCTCGGCCAGCAGGTTCTCCCGTGCATGCTCGACAGAGGTGTAGGACAGACCCACCTTTATCTCCACAGGCTCGCCCTCGGATGTGGAGAATGTCATATAGGCCCCGCAGCCTTTCCCGGTCGCGGTCTCGGCTCCGCCACTCACGTTGCCGTCAAGGAAGGTGCCGACGGATGACGGGGCCTTGCTGACCTTGGCATAGAAGTACATCTTCACGTCAGCCCCTTTCTGATAGATGTTCACATAGACCGGCAGCGTGGCGACGTAGCCCTCCACCGTGCCGTCCTTGGAGCAGCGCACAAAAGCGTCCTTCACTTCTCCGCTCTCGCCCTGCTTATGCCCGATGTCGAAGATGACATGGGCCTGCCCGGTCTTCGGGAAGGTGTAGCGGTGGAAGGCCACATGCTTCGTAGCCGTCAGCTCACACTTCACGCCATAGTCCTTCAGCATCACCGAATAGTACCCGGGGCGCGCCGTCTCGTCACGCTTGTCAAAGCGCGAGCGGTAGCCTCCGTCGGGATTGTCCAGTTCGCCAGGCATGGTCTGCAGCCGGCCGACGGTGGGCGCGAGTACCACACCGCCAATCTGGAACTCATGGAAATTGGCGAAGCCCTCTATGGACCGGTGACGGCAGTCGTAGCCCACGGCCTGCCACCCGCTCGCGTTGCCGAGATGCCCGTCGGTGGACGGAGCCGGCTTGGCCATGCCGAAAGGCACTGCCGCAGGGGTGTAGAAGAACCACCGGCAGTGGGCTGTCCCGATATTGGGATTTACATAATCCGAGAGGCGCGTCGTCTGGGCACCGGCTCCAAGCGGGCAGATTGCAAGGATGGCGAAAGACAGCAGCGCCTTTCCAACCTTATTTGCACAGTCTGTCATATGTATTCTTTTGTTGATGTTGATGTTCATTTTCATTGTCCAATCCCCCAGTTATAGTTTGGCTTGTCACCCATCTCTATATCGAGGCTGCCGCCCCTGAGCAGCTCAGCGGCGGGGAAGCTGAAAGTGTTGAGCCCGCGGCCGTTGACGGTGACCTTCACCACCGAGCCCTTGGGGTCGGAGTCCACCAGGTTGAGATGTAAGGTGAAAGTACCCTTGCCCGGCTTTTTCTCTACCGTGAAGAGAATGTTGTCCTCGTGGGTACGCCATCCTGACGTACCCCTGGTGCCTATTGACCAATAGTCCCTGGCATGACAGGCGGGGGCGGACAGACCCAGAATAAGCATTGACAGAATTAGTTTTTTCATACAGGACAATAGTCTTTAACTGTTGATTTTGTTGATGGCGTAATAATAGGCGCCAAGGTTCACTGCCTTGCTGGCACCGAGCCGTGAGATGGCCACGCCAATCTTTTTGTCCTTGTGGTAGCTGACGCGACGGTCAGTGCCGGGCACCAGCACCTGCTCCCCGCCGTCGGCGAGGAAACGCTCCCTGTCTCCGTCATCCTCAAGATTGTACGCTGCCGACTGCAGGCTGGGGAACGACTGGCCTGCAAATGTGCCGAGCGGCTGGCCCAGCTCCTGCACAAGCGCGCGGAGGAAATACTTGTGGGCACCCGCCAGTCCGCCTCCGATGACGACCAGTCCGTCCACAATGTCCAGGGCATTGGCTATGGCGGCTCCTGCCGTGTGTCCGAGTTCCTCAAAGCTGTCGGCGGCGGCCTTGGGATTGCCCGGCCTGGTGCCCTCGGCAATGTCGAAGATGTCCTTTGGCGTAAGCTGCGCCGCGTCCTCGCCGGAGCGCTCCGCGTAGACTCTCTTTACGGCGCGTATGCTCACGCCCTCCTCGGCTATCATGCCGTTGTACCTGGCATTGCGCATCAGCCACACGTCGCCACCGCAGCCATTGTCGCCCAGCAGCAGACGGCCGTCAAGCACGACACCCGAGCCGAAGCCCGTGCCCAGCGTCACGCCCAACAGATTATGGTAGCGCCGGCTGCTGCCCGCCTGCTCCAACTCTGCGTTCATCTGGGGCAGCATGCCGCCCGTGGCCTCGCCATAGGCAAACAGGTTGCCGTCATTATTGATGAACACGGGCATGCAGAATTTGTCCTCCAAGAACGGGCCGAGCGCAATGCCTCCACGAAACGACGGGAAGTTGGGCAAGTCGCCGATGACACCGTTCACATAGTCGGCCGGACCGGGAAAAGCGAAGCTGATGGCCACTGCCGGTTCAGGCAGCATGCGTCCCACGCGGGTGAAGCCCTCCACCAGGGAGCCGAGACACAGGTCCAGGTTGTCTGCATGTGCGGGCAGCCTGACAGGCTCAAGCAGCTCCCTGCCCTCACAGAATGCCGAGAACACGAAGTTCGTTCCGCCGGCATCCAATGTCATTACTGTCTTGTTATCTTTGTTCATCTGTTTATAGGTTTTCATTTTCTCACATAAGCTTTTATCGTGCCGCACTGCCTGCCCGCTGACGCGCCATAGGGACGGATGGTGTACTCGCCCACGCAGGCCGGCACCACAAAGGTCTCGGCGTAATGCACCACAAAGGGCTCAAAGGCGCCCGAGGGACTCTCGACAATGGCCTCGTCGCCCTCCACGAGGTTGAGCACGTTGACGCCACCCTCCGTGTGGTGTACAACGGGCGCGGTGAACCAGTGGCGGCGGGTCTCGATAAACTCGTTGGGATGCAGGCCCGTGCGCTCCTCAGTCCATCCGTCGCCCCTGGCCACAGGCTCCACCCGGTTGATGAGGTGGCGGCGCGCATAGGCCGTGTCGCGGCCGAAGTCGATGACCTGCCGGCCCCGCTCGATGTTGATGGGCCGCGGCTTGCCGTCGAGTCCCAGCCGCTGCCAGTCCCACAACTTGAAGGTGAACAGGTTGGGGGTGGAGCTGATCTCAAGCACCAGCGCGCCGGCACCCGAGCAGTGCACCGTGCCGCCGGGTATGAGGAAGTGATCGTGCTTCTTCGCAGGCCAGCGGTTGACATATTTCTCCGCGTCAAACGGCTCGCCGCCGTTCTGCGCCGACCGCAGGTCGTCAATCATGGCGGCAGGGTCTATGCCCTCCCTCAGTCCGAGATAGACCGTGGCCCCCGGCTCGGCGTCAAGCAGGTAGTAGCTCTCGTCCTGGGTATAGTGTATGCCGAAGTTCTCATGCACAAACTCCGTCGTGGGATGCACCTGCAGGCTCAGGTTGCCGCCGCCCACCGTGTCGAGGAAGTCGAACCTGATGGGGAAGCTCTTGCCGAACCGGCTCTCCACGGCCTCGCCCAAGAGGTTGCACGTCTCAAGCATGACCAGGTCCTGGCACGGCAGCTCAAAGCGGACGCCCTCCACGTCGAAGTACAGGCTGTTCTCCTCAGGCACACAGTCAAAGCACCAGCCGTAGTTGGCCACCTGCCGGTCGAGGTCACACACCTGCTTCATCCACTGCCCGCCCCACGGTGCCGGGTCGAAGAAGGGAACAGGCCTGAAGGGCTTGCGCGCCGTCTGCCTGATGCCCGCCATGAAGGTGTCGTGACTGATCATCTTGGGCTTCCCCGCCACGTTGGTGTCTATCCAGTAGGCTATGCGCCCGGACTGTGCCAGACGGCTCTTGTGGCGGTCGCAGATGTTCCAGTCGTTGAAGAACCCGCGCTTGTACTGCAGCGAGGGAGCCTCCCCGTGGTTGTCCACCCCGAGGGCCCTGACCTGGTGGCGGCGGAAGCGCTGCTGAATCTCCCAGCGCGCCATGTCGGCATAGACCACCGGGACATCGTCGGGAACAAGACTGGCCGCGCCCGTGCCTATTATAATAAGGTGTTCCTTTTGCAGGCTTTCCTTGAAAGCCCTCACCTTGCTCTCGTCGAAATACTCCGCAAGGCGCACATTGGAGATGTAGCCGAACAGCACGTCGTCGGTCATAAACCGGCGGGTCATCTCCAACACCTCCGCCTCGCTCCTCATCAGGTCTCTGGTGAGCACAATCCTCCTGCCCGTACGCCGGAAGGCCTGCACTATCTCCTCCTCGATGGTGCCGGTATACAGGTCCACGGCCCACACTCTGCTGCTGCCGAGGGTCTTGTCCAACTGGCCGAGAATGCTGTCCCACCCTTGCCAGACGGTTCCGCTGACCTTAGTGGAGGGATATTTGTCATAGTTTGGCTGTCTCATTGAATATCGTATGATTGTTCAAACATTAATTATATGTGCAAAGATAATAAGCCCAGATAAAACTCGCAAATAATTTTGGAGGTTTTTTCAGAAAATGTTATATTTGCACGTAAATAAAGCAAAAAGTCATGAAATTAGACCACAAATCGGAGACTCCGCTGCACGTTCAGGCGGAAGAACTGCTGAGGCGCCTCATCAAGGAAGACCAGTACAAGAAGGGCAAGTTCCTGCCCAACGAGGTGGAGTTGTCTGAACAATTACACATCTCCCGCAACACTTTGCGCCAGGCCATCAACAAGCTGGTCTATGAGGGTCTGCTCATCCGCAAGCGTGGCGTGGGCACCAAGGTGGCCATGAAGGGCATCGTGGGCGGCGTGCAGGGCTGGCAGAGCTTCTCGCAGGAGATGAAGCGGCTCGGTGTCGAGGTGCGCAACTATGAACTTCACATCAGCTTCCAAGTACCTCAGGATGAGGAAATTCGCAACTTCTTCCAGCTTTCGTCCAACGACAAGACCACGCGCTGCATGGTCCTTGAGCGGCTGAGAGGCAACAAGGAATACCCCTTTGTGTTCTTCGTGAGCTATTTCAACCCGTCCATCCCGCTGACCGGTGACGAGAACTACGCCACGCCGCTCTACGAGATACTGGAAAAGCAGTACCATGTGGTGGTGAAGGTGAGCAAGGAGTCGATAAGGGCGCGCGCGGCTGGCCCGTTCATCGCCGGGAAGCTCGACATTGACGAGCACGACCCCATCCTCATCCGAGAGCGCTTTGTCTATGACGCCAACGGCATGCCCGTAGAGTACAACATAGGCTACTACCGCGCCGACAGCTTCACCTATACCATTGAGGCCACCCGGTGAGCCGTCCTGTCTGGCCGCGAGCCGTTGCGCTCCCTTACCAGGGACTCCGAAACGGCAATGTTCATCCCGACTGTTTGTACCAACAAACCGCCTCAGCAGCCAACATTTAATTGTCATTCAGAAATTACTGCAGTACTTCACATGAAGTACTCGAGTAATTCGGCAGTAGTACTGGTGCGGGAGGCAAGACAATGCGCATGCCACACACCACAAGCAACAAGAGGGTGTGTCAAAACAGAAGAAGTTCAGAAGTCCGGCAGTTCGGAAGTTCAGTCAAGTGCATTTTGTGTGTTGTTGTTGTCATCGTCATCATCACAGGATGTAAAAGCGAATGCGGCAATGTAGCAAAGTACGACAGCTGCCGACTTGGTTAAAACATCGAATTTCATTGTTTGCTTGTTTAAATTATTACTTTGTTTCTTTTGAGTACTCAGCTATTAATTGTCGGCAAACATGAAACCTTGCATGGAAAAGTAAATTATTTTTCTGCACCCTTCGTACCCGTGTGTCCCATCGGGGCACACGGGGATGGAGGGGGGGCTTATTCCTCCTTGATTTCCTTGGCGTTTTTCCACCCGAAGGCAGCCTTGTAGGCCTCAGCCGTGCCTTTCGGCACCCAGAGCGTGGTCTTGTCGGAGACGCGGAAACGCTGGAGCGTGG
>CAZDXA010000048.1:0-15654 GCA_964509435.1 uncultured Synergistaceae bacterium
GAAAAAACGTGCAAACGCTGATGGCAACTAATCGAAACGCTTGATGAGGTATTAAAAATATTCATCAGGACTTTTTATCACAGCGGGACAGCGCGAAAAATATTACAATTAAATCAGATGGAGTTGATTTTTACAGAGATTCAGGCTTTTCGACGTCATTGTATACTTACAACGGCAACATTTATCAAAGTTATCATAGTTTTAAGGTAAATAAACCTGAATTATCTCTGTACTCAATATTATTTTCGGATTGCCGGCATAAAGAACCGCGAAGCCGGCAGCAGCCTGTTTTCTGCCTCATCATAAATACCGCTACAATGCTGTTTTCCGCGATCTGCACACAGAAATGCAGCACACGCTCCGAATTTCACAAAAATTATATCTCAAAAAATTATATTCGTGTAATGTATCCGATTCATATTATTCATTCTCAATAGCTATTATTAGACATATTTACATATTACTAAAGCGTAAATCAACGCGTTTTTATATTAACATTTTTAGATTTCAAAGTATTTAGACTGAATTATCTGATTTTTTAGCAGAAAAGACTCAAAAAGCGTAATTTCGGGATTAGCAAATTTCTTTATTGAATACAAAATGCCGCCTGTCGAGCAGCGAAAAATGACAAAATGACCACCCGCGGAGAAAGAAAAAGTGAAGAATAAGCAGCTATGTTTTTTAAATAATTTTTTCAGCGTATCCCAGCCACTTCACGGCTGCAATGCCGCGTCAGAGCAAAAAAGCGGGCCCGCCGGAATTTCCCATTCCGGCAGGCCCGCCTGCATCGCCGCCCGGCACCGGCAGTTCATGCGCCCGGCAGCCTCAGAGCAGTACAGTCTGTAAAAAGTCAGTATTCGCAGAAGGTGACACTCAGCCATCTGCAAGGCAGTATGCACCGTCACCAGCACGGCTGATCCCGGCTCCGTTTTGCATTTTTTCCTGCAAGACACAGTGTCGGATCGGTGCGGCTGAATCCAGCCGGCCGTCACAGCGCCGGCGGGTTAAACACATCTGCTTCACTGCAGCTGTCCGGGCAAGTGTCAGCTGATAAACACGGCAGACTGCCAAATCCCCTCCGCCGGCCCTTCAGCAGAAGCCGCCGGAACGGCACCTGCACTTCTGCAGAACCGGTGTCTGATGGCAGTATGCAGGCGGCAGCGTTTTTTTAAACGCTCATCAGCCGGAGTTTTTACATCCCGCGGCCGGCCCAGGCGAGCACAAGCTGCGCAGCCATTCTGCCCGAACGCAGCAGATCTTCCAGGACGATCTGTTCGGAAGTGCCGTGGTTGCCGCTGTACCCTGTTGCAATACCGGCCACGGCAATACCTGCGGCGTTCCAGATGTTTGCATCCATGCCTCCCCCGCCGGCGCTGACCACGGGGTCTGCCCCGACGGCAGCAAGGGCCTGCCGAGCCGCCTGAATGACCGGCGAGGATTCATCCAGCGCAAAGGCGCTGTAGCACGGCACTGCTTCTGTTTCAACGACCGCCCCGGTGCCTGCAGACGCTTCCCGGCACCAGTCTCTGAAATATTCAACATAGCTGTTCAGCTTTTCCAGGCTGCGGCTGCGCATTTCACCACGGCATTCTGCATAGGCCTGAACAATGTTGGTCACCTTTGTTCCGCAGTCGAGCACCGCAAAATTCGCTGTGCTTTCAGCGTCAAGGCGTCCTTCGCGGATGCCGGCGAGAATTTTCGCCAGCACCTTGACGGCGCTGACCCCCTTTTCAGGACAGTTGCCGGCGTGCGCCGCGCGCCCGTGAACCTTTACTGTCAGCCACACCTGCCCCGGCGCTGCATTGATAATGCGCCCCAGACGTCCCGGCGAGTCAAAGGCATAACCAGCCTTTGCAGTCAGCAGGGCTGTGTCGAAATTTTTACTGCCCCACAGACCGGCTTCCTCGGCCACTGTGAAGACATACTCGACGCGGGGAAACTTTTTCCCGCAGCTTTTCAAAAGCCTGACACTGTCTATCAGCGCCGCAACGCCTGAAAGATCATCAGCCGCAAGGATCGTCCTGCCGTCAGAGCGGATCACGCCGTTTTCGATCACAGGCTTTATGCCGATTCCGCCGGCGACCCGGTCAAGGTGAGCATTCAGCAGTACAGCTCCCGGCAGGCCGCCGTCGAGAACGCCGTAGAGGTTGCCCGCTGTGCCGCCTATTTTCTCTGCGGCGCCGTCCTCCGTCAGTTCAACGCCGGCCTCGGCCATTTTGCGCTTCACGGCGTCAGCAACAGCGCGCTCGTTCCTTGAAGAAGCATCAATCTTTACCAGATCAAGGAAGTCATCAAGAATTTTCGGATTCTCCATACTGTATCTCCCTTTCTACAAAATTCACTCAGCCTGCAGACTGAATGAATTCATAAAATTCCGCATAGACAGAAAAAATGATAAACTGCACCGTCGGGTTTTTCAATCTGTATACACAATTTTTTTAAGTTGCTTTCCGACTGCCCGGAAAAAAGATCACTGTCCCGGCCGCATCAGCATTTATAGGGCGTTCCGTGCATCCGCCGCAGAATCATATATTTCAGCGTTAAAACACTATAAACAACATAACAAAAATAAACCTTGCCAAACGGCCGCTTTTTTCAGATAATAAATTTATATTTGCAGACTGGAAACTAAGGTCTGAGTCAGGTAAAAAATTAAACGAAGAGAGGCGTTTTTAGTACATGACCTATAAGTCAGACATTGAAATTGCACAGTCCACGCACATGCTGCCCATCACCGAGGTGGCCAGAACCGCCGGCATTGATGAGAAATACCTTGAGCTTTACGGGCGCTACAAGGCTAAAATCGATTATATCAAACTGCTGAATGACAGCAAACGCCCTGACGGCAAGCTGATTCTCGTTACTGCCATCACCCCCACTCCCGCCGGCGAGGGCAAAACCACCACCACAGTCGGTCTGGCCGACGGCATGCGCAGAATCGGCAAAAACGCCATCGTTGCGCTCCGCGAGCCCTCACTCGGCCCGGTGTTCGGCGTGAAGGGCGGCGCCGCGGGCGGCGGCTATGCACAGGTTGTGCCCATGGAGGACATCAACCTCCACTTCACAGGCGACTTCCATGCCATCGGCGCGGCTAACAATCTGCTCGCGGCAATGCTGGACAACCATATTCAGCAGGGCAACGCCCTCGACATCGACCCGCGCCGCATTACCTGGAAACGCGCCGTCGACATGAACGACCGCCAGCTGCGCTTTATCGTGGACGGCCTCGGAGGCAAAGCCAACGGCATGCCGCGCGAGGATGGATTTGACATCACGGTGGCTTCTGAAGTCATGGCAGTTCTGTGCCTCTCAACCAGCATTGACGACATGAAAGCCCGCCTTGCCCGCATCATCGTGGCTTACAGCCGCTCGGGCAAGCCCGTGACCGCCGGTGATCTCCATGCTGCCGGTGCCATGGCCGCGCTGCTGAAGGACGCCATCAAGCCCAACCTGGTTCAGACTCTGGAACATACGCCCGCCTTCGTTCACGGCGGCCCCTTTGCCAACATTGCCCACGGCTGCAATTCCATCATGGCCACGAAGCTGGCGCTGAAACTCGGCGACTACGCCATCACTGAGGCCGGCTTCGGCGCCGATCTGGGCGCTGAAAAATTCCTCGACATCAAATGCCGCTTTGCCGGGCTGAAACCTTCCGCGGTTGTCATCGTCGCCACTGTCCGTGCGCTGAAACACCACGGCGGTGTCGCCAAGGCCGACCTGAACGCTGAAAACCTTGCCGCGCTCGAGAAGGGGCTTCCCAACCTGCTGCAGCATGTGGCCAACATCACCCAGGTTTATAAGCTGCCTGCCGTTGTTGCCATCAACCGCTTCCCCAACGACACCGAGGCTGAGCTGAAACTCATTGCTGACAAGTGCCGTGAGCTGGGCGTCAATGTGGCGCTGTCTGAAGTCTGGGGCAGAGGCGGCGAAGGCGGCGTCGACCTGGCCAGGGAAGTAGTCCGTCTCTGCGATCAGCCCAATGACTTCACCTATGCCTATGATCTCAACAGTACCATTGAAGAAAAACTCAATGCCATCGTGAAGAAAATTTATCACGGCGACGGCGTCGAACTTACGTCAGGTGCCAGAAAGCAGCTGAAGCAGCTTGAAGACCTCGGATTCGGCGGCCTTCCCATCTGCATGGCCAAAACTCAGTACAGCTTCTCAGACGATCCGGCTCTGCTCGGTGCGCCCAGAAACTTCACAGTCACTGTGCGCAACCTGAAAGTCAGCGCCGGTGCCGGCTTCATTGTAGCGCTCACAGGCGACATCATGACAATGCCCGGACTGCCTAAAGTCCCCGCAGCAGAGAAGATCGACGTCGACTCGGAGGGCAGAATTTCCGGCCTGTTCTAAAAACATTCAGGGCGGCGCGGCTTCAGGCTCTGCTGCCGCCCCTGCTTTGTCCCGCAAATTTTTATAAAGTGAGGCGAGTACCGTGAAAATTCTCGACGGAAAAGATTACCTGCCTCAGATCAGGCAGCTGATTGTTGAATATACCACATGGCTGGGACGTGACCTGAGTTTTCAGGGGCTTGGCGAGGAACTGGACCATCTTGGCGATACTTACCTGCCGCCGCACGGAAAGCTCTTTGCGGCCGTGGATGAAGCCGGCAGCGTAAAAGGATGCGTTGCTTACAAAAGATGGACCGACAGCCGCTGCGAAATGAAGCGGCTCTATGTGACTCCCGATGCCCGCGGCACTCATCTGGGGCGCACGCTGGCTGAAAAGATCATTCAGGCGGCCAGGGAAGACGGCTACAGCGAAATCGTGCTGGACACGCTTGGCTTTCAGATGCGCCCGGCGCTGAAACTTTACCGATCGCTCGGCTTTGAGGAAATTCCCCCGTATTACAACAACCCTCTGCCTGATGCAATTTATATGAGCCTGAAACTCAGATGACCGACATCAGAAGCTGTATGAACGCACTGCTGGCGCAGCTTCAGCAGAAGTTCGGCAGCCGGCTGGTGTTTCTGGGGCTGCAGGGCAGCTATGCCCGCGGTGAGGCAGGGCCGGACAGCGACGTGGATCTCATGTGCGTTCTCGATGTCCTGAATGCCGGCGACCTCGACATCTTCCAGCAGATCCGCTCCGCCTGGCGCGGCGCTGAACTGTCGTTCAGCTTCATCGCCTCGCGCAGTGAGATCTCCCGGTGGGATCCGGCCGAGCTGAAGCGCAGTCTTCTCGGCACTGTGCCTGTCTGCGGCAGTCTCGACGGCACTGCGCCGCCGTGCACAGACAGTGAGCTCAGGGCCTGCGCAAAACGTCACGTCATTGCCATTTATCGTGCTGTCTGCCATGACTGTCTTGAGCTTCCCGCGGAAAAACGCGGCGCAGCTCTGATTCAGTGCTACCGGCAGAGCTTCACCGTCATGCAGATGATGCATTATCTGAAAACCGGCACGGCAGTTCTTCCCCAGGCAGAGCTGCTGAAGCTGCTTGAACCGGACGATGCTGCCGTTCTGGCCCGGTCGCTGGAATTCCGCCGCGGCGCACCCTGCCGTTACAGCGAAGACTTTAAACGGCTCTTTTCGTGGTGCGGAAAGCTGCTGAAAATCCTGTAGAACCCATACAAAACAAAGGAGAGAAACAATGGAAATCACATCCCGTTCCTGCGCCGATTTTGTCGCAGTGCTTGCCACAAAAGCACCTGTACCCGGCGGCGGCGGCGCGTCCGCACTGTGCGGTGCCATCGGCACAGCGCTTGGCAATATGGTGGGAAGTCTGACAGTGGGCAAGAAAAAATACGCCGCCGTTGAAAACGAGATCAAAGAGTATCAGGCAAAGTGCAGCGCCCTTCAGAAAGACCTGCTGGCGCTGGTCGAGAAGGACGCCGAAGTCTTTGAACCCCTCGCAGCCGCATACGGCCTGCCGAAAGACACTGAAGAACAGCGCGCGCACAAAGAGCAGGTCATGGAATCGGCGCTTGCAGCGGCATGCGAAGTCCCCCTGCAGATCATGGAAAAGTGCGGCGAGGCCATTGAACTGCTCGAACAGTTTGCAGAAAAAGGCTCAAGGATCGCCGTCAGCGACGCCGGTGTCGGTGCGGCTCTGTGCAGAGGCGCTCTCCGGGGCGCAGCGCTGAACGTCTTCATCAACACAAAATCCATGAAAAACCGTGAGCGCGCTGTCACCGCCAATTCGCGCGCTGACGCGATGCTGGAAAAATACGGCGCTCTGGCCGATAAAATTTACAATTCCGTGTCAAAAGAGCTCCATCCGCGCCCCGGCGCCTGATTTTTCCGATTTATGAAAGGGAGGATTCCCAATGGCACAGATACTCAGCGGCAGGGAAGTGGCAGCTGCCCTGACCGCTCAGCTTGAAGAGGAAACTGAAAAACTGAAGTCATCCGGCGTGGTTCCGTGCCTCGCCATCGTCCGCGTCGGAGAGCGCGGCGACGACCTTGCCTACGAACGCGGCGCCGTCAAGCGCTGCCAGACTGTCGGCATCGAAGTGAGACATTTTGTCCTGCCGGCCGATGCGTCTCAGGCAGAGCTGATGCAGAATATCGAGAAGGTCAATTCCGACCCGTCGATACACGGCTGTCTGATTTTCATGCCTCTGCCGCCGCAGATGGATGAAGCCGCTGTGCGCGCAGCGCTGCTGCCGCAGAAAGACGTTGACGGCATCACTCCGGGTTCCCAGGCCGGCGTTTACACGGGCCGCGATGTGGGCTACCCTCCCTGCACGCCTGCCGCCTGCGTTGAAATTCTGAAACATTACAATGTTCCGCTGAAGGGCGCGGACGCCGTGGTTCTCGGCCGCAGCCTCGTTGTCGGCCGCCCGCTGGCCATGATGCTTCTGCGCGAAAACGCCACAGTCACCGTATGCCACAGCAAAACCCGCGATACCGCTGAAAAAGCACGCAGAGCCGGCATCCTCGCGGCGGCTGTAGGTCATGCCGGCGCCGTTTCCGCCGACTATACCAATCCCGGTCAGGTCATCATCGACGTGGGCATCAACATAGGCGCCGACGGAAAACTCACCGGCGACGTCACCGCCGAGGCCGCTCAGGCTTCAGGCAGCTATACCCCCGTTCCCGGCGGCGTGGGCGCCGTCACAACCACCGTTCTCGCCAAACATGTCATCGAAGCCGCCCGCCGCGCGGCAAAACTGTAAATGGCATAAGTTTTTTCAAACCAGAGAGACCGTCTCAGCCAAGTTTTGTGAGACGGCCTCTTTTGTTTTATAAAGTTCCAGGGCGCGGCCACGGTCGGCACTTTATCAGCCGGCCCGGTGGCTGAATTGTCTAAGACAGATTATAAAAACGTGTCCGGGACAAGTTATGGAGAATAAACCGGCAGCGCCGTTTATCCCAGCGCCGAATCAAGCGCCATCATCAGCGAAAAGCCGGCGGCAAACGAAAGAACGCCCACGTTTGAATGTTCGCCCGATGACATTTCCGGTATCAGTTCCTCCACAACCACATAGATCATGGCACCTGCCGCAAAGCTCAGAAAAACCGGCATCGCAGGCACAACCAGCTGCGCGGCCCAGAACGTGAACAGCGCCCCGGCCGGCTCCACCGCCCCGGAAGCAGCGCCGTACAGAAAGGCCCTGTGCCGCCCCAATCCGTTAGCCCGCAGAGGCATGGAAATCACTGCCCCTTCGGGCAGGTTCTGAATGGCAATCCCCAGCGAAAGGGCCATGGCCGCTTCAGGCGTCATGCCGGCAGCGCCGCCGGCCAGTCCGGCATAAACTGCCCCGACCGCCATGCCTTCAGGAATATTGTGAAGCGTCACGGCCAGCAGAAGCATGACATTGCCCGAAAGGCCGGAACGGCGGCCTTCAGGTACGCTGCTGTACATGTGAAGATGGGGAATGATCCTGTCAAGCATCAGCAAAAACAGCGTGCCGATCCAGAATCCTGCCGCAGCGGGGAGAAAAGCCCAGTGTCCCATGGCCGAACTCTGTTCTATGGCAGGTATAAGAAGGCTCCATACTGAAGCCGCAGTCATCACGCCGGCGGCAAACCCCGTCAGAACGCGCTGCATGCTGCGGTTAAAACTGTCTGACATCAGATAAACGCATGCGGAGCCCAGTACAGTTCCTATCAGCGGAATAAGGAACCCGACGGCAATACTCATCATCCCGCATCCTCCGCATGCTGCCGCACTGCCAGACCGGAAGTCGGGCAGCCGTGCAGGCCTGATGACAGCCGCAGCTTCGGACGGTTCACGCAGTAAAAAGCGCGTGTTTTGTGCATTTTCAACACTTTCAGCCTCCTGTAAGTTAGTTTAAGCTAATATTATTATAATATACATCGCAGATTCCATCCAGTACGCGTACCGTCACGCTGTACGGCCGGTGCCCTGCACATATCCCAGCGTGAATAAAAATGACGCCGCAGATATTTGCATTTTCCGGCACTGCCGGCCTGCCGTGGCCCCCGCAGACTGGGGCTGCCTGTACTTATCTGAACCGCGCGCTTCAGGGACGGTTCTGCGAAACTGCAGTCAGTATGGAATTTTATAAACATTACATACCTTGTAAAGACCGCGCTCCTTTTTCCCGGGTGTATAATCCAATGCAGGGAACGCTGAAAGGCGTTTTACAAAACAATAGTGCCGCTTTGCGCGCAGGAAGCCGGTCAGAATCCGGCACGGCCCCGCCACTGTGTTACGGGCGAATCCGCATTCAGCCACTGAAGAGCAGAAATCTTTGGGAAGGCGCGGAGGAGATCCCGTTAAGTCAGGATATTGCGCCGGAGCGAGGAGGAGAATACGGCTTGCGCGGGCGAGTTCCTGATGGTCACGATGGCATTTTTCTATCTGTGATTTAATGGAGATCCGGCACAGCCGGGTCTCCATTTTGTGTTCAGGAGGGTAAAAATGTATTTCAGAAAGGCAAAATGGCTTGGCGCGCTGGCTCTGGTACTGCTCTGCGTTTCCGCGGCCTGCGCGGCGCCGGCTCACAGTGTGACCGATATGGCAGGGCGCACGGTTCAGGTTCCCGATAACGCGCAGCACGCTGCGTGTCTTGTGGGACCGTCGTTTGAAAAGGCTCTGATGCTCGGCGTCGCTGACCGTGTGGCTGCTGTCCACAAGGTAGCCGCAACACCCTGGGCGCGGCTGGTATACCCGGCTGTAAAGGACATCCCTGTCGTCAATAACCCGGGAACGCCGAATATTGAAGAACTTATGAACCTCGGCACTGATTTTGTGCTTTTCTGGTATTACCCCGACCAGATAAAGAAAATGGCCGATTCAGGAATTCCGTCAGTCATCGTACAGTTCCCCGGGGCTCTCCCCTACAGCGACCTTCAGGGATTCATCAGGTATCAGAAAATTGAAGTACAGGCCATTGCCAACGCTTTCGGCGGCGCGGCGCTTGAACACGCAGAAAAGTGGTTTGACTATTATGACAGTAAAATTGCCTATGTCACTGAGCGCACGTCTAAAATTCCCGAGGACAAACGCCCGAAAGTCTATTACGCCCGTTCCGATGAAGGTCTTGTGACTTTCTCGCGCAATTCCTATCCCCATTATCTTGTGGAGATGGCCGGCGGAAACTATGTGGCAAAGGATACGCCTGTAGAGATGAACAGCCATCTTACGGTTGAGCAGATTATGAACTGGGATCCTGACATCATCTTCATGGGACGCATGAACAGCGTGGAAATCATCACTGACAATCCGGCATGGAGCGGCATAAAAGCCGTGAGAGACGGCAGGGTCTATCTGTCTCCGTCAGGCGTTTTCAACTGGGATTACGGCAGTGAGAACATTCTTCTGCTGCTTTACCTTGCCAAGACTATTCACCCTGACCTGTTCGCTGACCTCGACATGGAAAAGGAAGTTCACGACTATTACAAAACTTTTTACGGTTTTGAGCTGTCTCAGGAAAACGTTCAGCGCATTCTGACGCATCAGAATCCCGCTGCGCAGTAAATCATGGCTGCACCGCAGAAAAATTCAGACAGAGGCGCGGCAGTGCTTGTTCTGCTCGCAGCTGTCACAGCCGTGCTTTTCTGTCTGACCATGACGCTCGGGAGATACCGCATTCCGCTGAATACATTTCTGAAAGTCTTTTTCGCGCCGGTTCTGAACATTGAACAGGACTGGACGCAGAACGTACAGAACGTGGTATGGCGCATCCGTCTGCCCAGAGTCTGCGGAGCCATTATGGTCGGCAGCGCTCTTTCCATGTCCGGCGCGGCATATCAGAGCATTTTCCGCAACCCGCTGGTTTCATCAGATTTGCTCGGCGTTTCAGCCGGCGCCTGTGTAGGCGCCTCACTGGCCATCATCCTTGACGCACCGCTGCGGACGATTCAGCTCTCTTCATTGTGTGCCGGTCTTGGCGCTGTGCTGACAGCTGTATGGATTTCACGGCTGTTTCATTCGCGGTCAAACTTGATTCTCGTGCTTGCCGGCGTGATTGTCAGCGGTTTTTTCCGTTCAGTTCAGGGACTTCTGCTTTATCTGGCCGACCCCGATACGCAGCTCGGCACGATCACGTACTGGACATTGGGAAGTCTTGCCAAAATAAGCCTGCCGCAGGTTCCGCAGATGGGAATACCGATGCTGCTCTGCGCAGTGCTGCTTCTGTCTGTGCGCTGGCGGCTGAACCTTCTTTCTCTTGGCGAAAACGAAGCCCGGTCACTCGGCGTCAGCGTCCGCCTGGTGCGCGGACTGACTGTTTTCTGCGCCACAGGTCTGACCGCCTGCGCCATCTGCATGGCCGGCACAGTGGGATGGATCAGTCTGGTTATACCCCATTTCAGCCGGCTGCTTGTCGGCGTAGACAACCGCCGGGTTATTCCGGCTTCCGCACTGCTTGGCGCATCGTTTCTGATGGCCGTCGACACACTTGCGCGCAGCCTGACGCGGTCTGAAATCCCGCTCAGTGTCCTCACAGGATTCATCGGCGCACCTCTGTACGTCTGGCTTCTGCTTCGCCATTCTTCAAATCCGGAGGGGAAAAACCTATGACGCCTCTTCTGCAGGTTAACAGTATTTCCTTTTCTTATCCCGGTGAAAAACTGCTTTTCAGGGATCTTTCATTTTCACTGGAAAAGGGCAGTTCACTGACCATCCTCGGTCCGAACGGTGCAGGAAAAACCAGTATGCTGAACTGCATTGCAGGCCTGCTGCATCCTTCTTCCGGCAGCATTAAGATTGCAGGCCAGGACATCAGAAAACTGCCCGCCGCGGAAAGAGCCCGTCTGATAGGCTACGTTCCGCAGCTTCATCAGGCAGTTTACGGCTACAGTGTGCGTGATTTCATCGTAATGGGGCGCGCACCTTACATCGCACTGTTCAGAATGCCGTCAGAAAAAGATTATGCCATTGCCGACCAGATAATCGCCGATATGGGTCTTGCCGATATCGCTGAACGGCCTTACACGCAGCTCTCAGGAGGTCAGCAGCAGCAGGTTCTGATCGCCCGCGTGCTCGCCCAGAATCCGCAGCTCATCATCATGGATGAACCGACCAATCATCTCGACTACGGGCACCAGCTGAAAGCACTGAAAATGATCAAAAAACTGACAGAAGAAGGCTACTCGGTTATTTTCACAACCCACACGCCCGACCATGCCCTTCTCATGGGAGGAACGACAGCCATACTTCACATGGGCGGAAAGCTGACAGTCGGCCCTGCCGGACAGATTGTCAGCGAGGACACACTCTATGGTCTTTACGGCGTTCCCCTGTTTCTGGATTACGCGCGGAAAGCCCGCCGCACCGCCTGCGTCGCTCCGCCTATCTAAACAACCGGGCTGAATAATTTAACAGCAAAGTTTACAGGAGGTAATTTTATGGAGAAAAAACAGATTCTGAAGTTTATTGCGGTGTTTGCAGCCGCTGCAGTTCTTTCCATTCCCGCAGACGCAAAAACTGTTAGAGATGCCGCAGGCCGGTCTGTGGAAATTCCCGCTGAGGTAAAGCGTATTGCCGTCACGCCAATGCCCTGGGCCGCAGTTGTATGGGGACTTGACGGCGGCAGCTCAAAGCGTCTTGCAGCAATTCATCCTAACAGCCTCGCACAGTATAAGCGCTGCTACCTTTCGCAGCTCGACCCAGATTTTGCCAGAATCCCGACCAATGCAATTTCCCGCAGTTTCGACGTCAATGTGGAAGAAATGCTCAAGCTCCGTCCTGACGTGGTTCTCCTCTGGGACAGTCAGTCCAAGGACGCTGAAAAACTTGCCGCAGTGGGCATTCCTTCGGTCATGATCAAATATGCGATCAATACCGACATTCTATATGACGATTTCAGAATTATCGGCGAAGTGCTGGGACGCGAAAAGGAAATACAGCGTATGATCGAATACCACAAAAAAGCACGGGAATATTTCAAAGACTTCTCGTCAAAAATTCCGGATGACAAAAAACCCCGTGTGCTGGTTATGCGCGTCAAACCGCTGCGTGCCGCGTGCCGTCTTGATTACGAACAGTTCATGCTTGACCTGACAGGAGCTGAGAATGCGGCCGGCAAGTTGGAAAATGAATGGCTGGAAGTCAATCTGGAGCAGATTCTTGCCTGGAATCCCGACATCATCTATCTCACAAATTTCGAAGATGTCACACCAGAGGACCTTTACGAAAACAAAATACCAGGAGTTGACCTGCACGGCGTCAACGCAGTGAAAAAACACCACGTCTACAAGAAACCCGCCGGCATTTACAACTGGGACGCTCCCTGCCTTGAAACAGCCATCGCCATGGAATGGTACGCTGAAATCCAGCATCCTGAAGCTGCAGAATTCAACTTCTACAATGACCTGAAGGCGTTTTATAAAGAATTTTTCAACATTGAACTGACTGATGCTGACATCAGTGAAATTATCCACACCGGCATGAACGGTCCGCTGATGTAGATGAAACTATTCTCTGACCGCACGTCCTACCGCTGTCTGCTATGGGGAACCGCCGCCGCTCTGTGCCTGCTGACGCTGCTTGCCTTCTGCATCGGCAGATACTGGGTTCCTCCCCTTGAAGTCTTGAAGGCCCTTTTTTCATGGCTGCTGCCTGTTTCAGTCAAAGATCCCAACGGCATCAATGTCGTTATTTCGCTGCGGCTGCCGAGAGTCTTTGCGGCCCTTCTCATCGGTGCGGCGCTTTCCCTCTCCGGAGCTTCGTATCAGGCCGTCTTCAGGAATCCGCTGGTAGCGCCCGATCTCCTCGGAGTTTCGTCTGGTGCCTGCGCGGGGGCTTCACTGGCGATTCTGTTCGATGCTCCGATGTCCGTTGTGCAGACAGCCGCTTTTGCCGGCGGACTTGCAGCTGTGGCACTGACACTTTCAATCCCCCGCCGGCTTCACAGAAACGAAGCAACAATGCTGCTGCTCGGAGGCATTATCGTCGCCGGCGTGCTGAACTCGCTGATCGGACTGATCAAATATCTCGCCAACCCGGAAACCCATCTTGTCGAGATCACCTACTGGCAGCTCGGCAGCATTTCACGCATTCTTCCGAAAGATGTATCCAGCACAGCGCCGGTGATAATCATTGCGGGGGCAGTGCTGATGGCTCTGCGCTGGAGAATCAGCATTCTCTCGCTCGGAGAGAACGAAGCCCGCATGCTCGGCGTTCCCGTGCGCCAGATCCGCCTTGCCGTTATAATCTGCGCAACGCTCCTCACAGCATGCAGCGTATGCATTGGCGGAACAATAGGCTGGGTGGGGCTTGTCATTCCACATCTTGGCAGACTTATCACCGGACCGGACAATGCACGGCTCTTTCCGGTCACTGCTATGCTCGGCGGCGGCTTTCTGCTGTTCGTGGACACAATCGCGCGTTCCCTTTCAGGCGCCGAACTGCCGCTGAGTATACTGACAGGGCTGATTGGCGCTTCAGTTTTCTTTTATCTGCTGTGCCGCAGCAGAAGCCAGTTCCAGCGGCTGTAAAATTGCAAAACAGCCGGCTCTGCAAAAGAGCTTCTGTCCTTCGTTCGCAGAAGGGCAGAAGCTCTTTTCTCAGTTTGCAGTCAACGGGAAAACAGTCAGAAAAAGATCTTATGTTCTCTGACTGCCGAATTTTTCTGTCCGCCGGCGTTATTTTCCGGCAATCCTCTGCCGCATGCGGTGTATAATCAGGAAAAGCTTCATGCGCGGAACGGATAACATCGCCGGCAGAAAACATCAGGAGGTCATCATGGCACTCAACTATGAAGGCATTGCCCTCAGCGCCGCGGCGCTGCTGATCATCGGCATTTATCATCCCATTGTCATCAAATGCGAATATTACTTTTCTCAGAAAATATGGCCGGTGTTCCTTGCCGTCGGCGCGGCGCTTGTAATCTGGTCGCTGTTTCTGTCCGGCTTCTGGTCGCCCCTGGCAGCGTATCTCGGCGCAGTCAACCTGTGGTGCATCATTGAGCTGAAGCAGCAGGCCGAACGGGTCAGAAAAGGATGGTTCCCCAGGAACCCGCGCCGGCATTATGACTGATTTCCGGATTCGTGTATAATAAGGGGTATGTTCAGTCGCGCTGTGCTTTCTTCAACGCAGAAATACGCACTGCGCATTTTTCAAGGAGGAAGATCTATGGCTGAAAAATCGATCTATGAAATTTCGCTTCAGCGTCATAAGGAGACTGTCGGCAAATTCGCCATGGTCAGCAAAATGCCGGTCACGAATATGCACGAACTGGCAATCGCTTACTCTCCGGGCGTTGCTGAACCCTGCCGCGCCATACATGCCAACCCTGATGATGTTTACACCTACACTTCAAAAAGCAACGTGGTCGCCGTTATCAGCGACGGCAGTGCAGTTCTCGGCCTGGGAAACATCGGCGCCAAGGCGGCCATTCCTGTCATGGAGGGCAAGTGCTGTCTTCTGAAAAACTTCGCCGGCATTGACGCTGTGCCGATCTGCATTGAATCGCAGGATCCCGAGGTCATCATCACCATTGTCAAGAACATCACGCCGACACTGGGCGCCATCAATCTTGAGGACATTTCGGCGCCGCGCTGTTTTGAAATCGAACGCCGGCTGCAGGAACTGTGTGACATTCCGGTGTTCCATGACGACCAGCACGGCACGGCCGTCATCCTTCTGGCAGCTGTCATCAACGCGCTGAAACTGGCCGGCAAAAAGATAGAAGATGTGAAGATTGTGCTGAACGGTGCAGGTGCCGCTGGCACAGCTATCTGCCGCATGCTCCTGAAGGCGGGCGCGCGGAACATTGTCGCCCTTGACAGCAAAGGCGCGCTTTCAGACGATATGCAGCTGTCCCCCGCCAAGATGGAGCTTGCCAGGATCACCAACAGAAACCATGAAAAGGGAAAACTTGCTGACGTGATCAAAGGCGCCGACATTTTCCTCGGCACATCTGTGGGCGGCGTTCTGAAGCCTGAAATGGTGAAAACCATGGCCGACAAGCCTATTATTTTTGCCATGGCCAATCCGACGCCTGAGATTTTCCCCAAAGACGCCAAGGCCGCGGGAGCGTTTGTCGTCGGAACAGGCCGTTCTGACTACCCCAACCAGGTGAACAACTGCCTTGGATTCCCCGGCCTTTTCCGCGGAGCTCTTGACTGCCGCGCCCGCACCATCAACGAAGAGATGCAGCTGGCGGCCGCAAAGGCGCTCGCTTCACTGATCCCCGACAGTGAGCTGACGCCTGACAACATCATCGTCAATTCCTTTGACAAACGTGTTGTTCCCGCTGTGGCAAAGGCAGTTATAGAAGCTGCCCGGGCAACCGG
>CAZDXA010000049.1:0-15067 GCA_964509435.1 uncultured Synergistaceae bacterium
TTATTAAAAATGCTGACGAACTTAGAAGTTCTATGAGTCCAAATATGGCAGTAAGGTTTGCTACCTTTGCAGATGGTAATGATGAATTTACTGATGGTACCGTTATTGGTGGGTATGTACCTGCAGGTATCTATAACGATTCTCTTATTGTAAGAACTAGAGATGTTAATAACGATCCTGATAATACTACAGAGTATAATAATGCTTACAACGGCGATGGTACTAGAAAACCAACTGCAGAAACAGTAGCTAATCTTTATTATGCTGGAGACAACCCACAGAATGTGTATATAGTTAAAGAACGCAAAATAAATGACGGTGCTAAAACTCCTGCAGTCAATAGTAAACTTACGTATAGATACTTTACTGATATGGATACCTTTACTAAACGTTCAGGACAGGCTGAATACTTTACTGCTGGTGCAGATCAGGGTTGGTTTATCAGAACAGCTCATAATAAGGTTGGAGTAGACGATATCGGCAGTGTCTCCGGTAATACCTTTGAATTAGGTTATACGGATGTCGGCAAGAATAATGATGAGTATAAACATCGCTGGCAGGTAGCAGGATCATTTCAAAGACTTACTGGAAGTTATGAGAACATCTCAGGTAATCTTAAGGTAAAAGATGGTTATTTAGCTTACTACGATACTAAAGAGTACTATGATAAAAAAGATAAGAGAGACGCCAGGCCTGAGTACAAGAGAAACGAACATGATTATTGGGACAGCTATCTTAAAGTGCATTATGCAAAGACTTATTATGACGTTAATGATCAGGATACCAATTTGCTCTATAAAGGAGACTATGATCAGTGGATTGTAAATCTTAGCACTGAGTACGGCAGAAAGATCGCTTTGTCTCACAGCTGGTCTATTGTGCCGCAGGTTCAGTTACAGGTTAGTTATATTGATGGTTACAGTTATACTGATTCACAGGGTCTTTATACCAAAGCAGACCATTGTTGGAGTATCTTAGGTAGATTAGGTTTCGACTTAGCAAAAGATATTAATACAGAATCTGATATGAAGTTCTATTTAAAAGCCAGTATCTTACACGAATTTATGGATGATGCCGATATTATTACTACTTTCTATGGCCCGAACTTTAATACTCTCAAGACTAAAGGTGATAGTGACGGCACGTGGGGAGCTGTAGGTGTTGGATTCAGTGGTAGATTACAACCTGATCAGTTCTTCTTTATTGACGCTGAAACTTACTTTGGCAACGACTTTGATGACACTTTCAGTGTAAGAGCAGGATTGGCTTTGGAGTTTTGATGAAGTTCCTGATGTAAAAAGACTCGAAACAGTCATTATGCTTTAAGAATTGAAATACAGATTTTTCGCATTTTGATATGATCCCCCTGCACAGGATGCTGAAATATAACAATCCTATGGAGGGGGATATTTTATATCCGACAGGTTCGGTTGAGAGAGTGAAGGCAGCAGAATATGCCACTCGTCGGTCATTGTATCGACAAGGGCAGCACCGAAGATTTCCCGGAAATCTCAAGACGAAGCGTCTGTTATGACAGGAAGTTCACCTCTCATCATGAATCACTGCGGGGACGGTTCTTAAAAATGACATGAATTACTGCATACTGAACGGATACAGAGGTGTTTGAAGCTTAAGATGCGGCCGGAGCATCACAGACACTACTCTATGGTCTGACAATAAAAAATTACCAACGGTCAGAACGGGCAAAGCCAATTATTCCGACCGATGGCAACCTTATTATTGGGTATTCTCTTGAAGTGGGGGCACTCTGCGCTCTTTTGCGGTTTGTTTCTGTGCCCTGCAGCGTACAGCAAAGGAGAAGCCGGGATGCGGCTTCTCCTTTATGTTTCCTGACAGGCGAATTATTCCACGATGTCGATTCCGCGGAAGAAGTCCCAGCTGCGGGGTGAGAGGTACAGACCCTTGACGCGGGGGTTCAGCATGTATGCGGCGGCATTGTAGTAAAGCGGGATGAAGGGCATGTCCTGAAGAAGAATGTCCTCGGCCTGAAGCATGAGATTGATGCGCTTCTCGTGATCCATTTCCTTTCTGGAGTCGAGCATCAGCTTGTCATATTCAGGGTTGCTGTAGCCGGTGACGTTCTCGGGAGCGTTGGTGACAAACAGGTCGAGAAGGCTGCCGGCGTCGAAGAAGTCGACCAGGTAGGAGTGGCGGGCAATCTGATAGTCTTTCTGGTTGCGGGTGTTGATGAAGACTTTCCATTCCTCGTTGTAGAGGTCAACTTCGATGCCAAGATTCTGCTTCCACATGGCCTGAAGGGCTTCTGCGATGTTCTTGTTGCCTTCGTTGGTGTTGTACTTGTAGGTCACTTTGGGGAATCCCTTGCCGTCAGGGTAGCCGGCTTCGGCGAGAAGCTTTCTGGCCTCTTCGGGCCGGGCGTGCTCGTCAAAGTAGTGTTTGCCGTTGGCAGTGCGGAAATCCTTGTCCTTGGTGGGGCCGGGGATGCCGATGGGAATGAAGCCGTCAGCGGGCACCTGGCCGCTCATGGTGACTTTGTCGGTAAGGGCTCTGCGGTCGATTGCGAGGGAGAAAGCCTTGCGGACAAGCGGGTTGTCAAAGGGAGGCTTGGTGACGTTGAACACGCTGAAGCTGGTGCCGAGTGTTGTCAGGGATTTCGCCTGGCCGCTCTTGAGCAGCATGGGAATCTGCATTGCGGGCAGTCTCTTTGTGAAGTCAAGCTTGCCGCTCTTGAAGGCTGCAAGGCAGGTGTTGGCATCAGCGATCATGACGCAGCGGACTTTATCGAGCTTCACGTTTGCAGCATCCCAGTAGTAGGGATTCTTTGTCAGCGTCAGTTCAGCGTTGTGCTGCCAGTCGCTCAGATAGAACGGGCCGTTGCAGACGATGGTGTCGGGCGAGTTGGTCCAGCTGCGGGGATTGGCTTCAACAACGTCGGCTCTTGCGGGGAAGAAGATGTGATAGGAGAAGTGGTCAAGGAGCAGAGGATCCTTTTCGCCGAGTTTCACTTCAAGGGTCTTGTCATCAAGGGCTTTGATGCCGACGTCTTCACGTTTGCACTTGCCGTTGTAGAAGTTTTCGGCGTTGAGAATTGAGAAGGCGAGGTAGGCGTAGGGTGAAGCGACTTCAGGATCAACGACGCGCAGGAACCCGTAGCGGACGTCTTCTGCCGTAAGCGGCTTTCCGTCGCTCCATTTCAGTCCGTCGCGGAGATGGAAGGTCCATGTCATTCCGTCATCGCTGATGTCCCATTTCTCGGCCATGCCGGGTTCAGGACGGTCATCGAAGCCGATGCGCACAAGGCCTTCAAAGGTGTTGTAAATAATGGTTGATCCGTCTACGGCGTTGTTCAGGGCCGGGTCAATGGTGCGGGGCTCGACGCCGAGGTTGTAGACGAATACTTTCTCTGCTGCAAAGGCGCCCGAGCAGATTGCGAGCGCTGCAGCCGCCGCTAAAAACAGACTGCGCTTATTCATTTTTCCTGTTTCCTCCTTACATATGATGGCGCACGGTGTCCGTGCGGTAAAGCCTTTCAGTGGTTGTCGACAAGCCAGCAGGCACACTGGTGGGACGTGCCGTCGACGCTCTTCAGGACGGGAGTTTCGACGCTGCACCGGTCAAATGCCCTGGGGCAGCGGGTATGGAACTTGCAGCCTTTGGGCGGATTGATGGGGCTGGGAATTTCACCTTTCAGCTCAATTCTGTGCCGCGCGTCCGACTTGTCGGGATCGGGCACGGGAATGGCCGAAAGCAGGGACTGGGTGTAAGGGTGCAGAGGGTTCGTGTAAAGCTCATTGCTTTCAGCGACTTCAACGATGTTGCCCAGGTACATGATGGCGATGCGGTCGCTGATGTGCTTGACCATCGAAAGATCGTGGGCGATGAACAGGTAAGTGAGCCCCAGCTGATGCTGGAGGTCTTCGAGCATGTTGACGATCTGCGCCTGAATGGAAACGTCGAGGGCCGATATGGGTTCGTCGCAGATGATGCACTCCGGTTCAACCGCCAGGGCGCGGGCGATGCCGATTCTCTGGCGCTGTCCGCCTGAAAACTCATGAGGATAGCGGTTGGCGTGCTCGCTGTTGAGGCCTACCAGCGACAGCAGGTGTCTCATGCGGTCAATCCGCTGATCCTTGGGAACTCCGTGAATGGCCATGGGCTCCATCACGATGTCGCCGACGGTCATGCGCGGGTTCAGCGAAGCGTAAGGATCCTGGAAAATCATCTGCAGTTCCTTGCGGTAGGGAATCATTTCCTTCTGGCTCAGACTGCTCAGATCATGGCCTTTCCAGAGAATGGTTCCTGCCGTGGGGTCGTACAGACGGATGATGGTGCGTCCTGCCGTGGTTTTGCCGCATCCTGATTCGCCGGCAAGGCCGAGGGTTTCGCCGCGGCGGATGGTGAGGGAAATTCCGTCAACGGAGCGCACAATGCCTTTGGGCACTTTAAAGTGCTTGACCAGGTTTCTGACATCAAGAAGAACTTCACCGCTGCCGGTCATTGTGCGGCGCCTCCCTTGTTTTTCATCACGTGAAGCCAGCATGAGGACGTGTGTCCCTCGTCAATAACGCACTTCTGCGGCGGATAATCCATGCAGATCCGCATGGCGTGCTCGCAGCGCAGAGAGTACGGACAGCCTTTCGGCGGGTTGAGAAGATCGGGCGGCTGTCCCTTGATGGGGATAAGCCTCTTTTTGACGAGGCTGTCAGGGTTTGGCACTGACTGGAGCAGTCCCTGCGTGTAGGGATGTGCGGCATGGTAGAAAATCTGGCGGCGGTCGCCTTCTTCGACGATGTGCCCGCTGTACATGACGGCGACCCTGTCGGCCATGCCGGCAATGACGCCGAGATCGTGAGTGATGATGATGATCGCGGTGTTGTTTTTCTTCTGCAGATCTTTCATCAGTTCAAGAATCTGGGCCTGAACTGTCACGTCAAGGGCAGTGGTGGGCTCGTCGGCGATAAGCAGATCGGGATTGCAGGCAAGGGCCATGGCGATCATGATTCTCTGACGCTGTCCGCCCGAGAACTGATGCGGATATTCCTTGACGCGCTCTTCGGCCGGTTCGATGCCCACTTCATGAAGCAGCTCGACGGCGCGCTTTCTGGCCTCAGTGCGGCTCATGTGCTTGTGCCGGATGAGCGGTTCGCAGAGCTGGTACGAAATTGAAAGCACAGGATTCAGACTTGTCATGGGGTCCTGGAAGATCATGGAGATCTTGTTAGCCCGGATGTCTGTCATTTCGTCAAATGTTTTGGTCGTCAGTTCCTCGCCCTCAAAGTTCACCGAGCCGCCGATGATTTTTCCCGACGGCCCCAGAAGATGAAGAATTGAAAGCATGGTCACCGATTTGCCGCTGCCGGACTCACCGACAACGCCCAGAACCTGGCCTCTGTCGACCTTGATGGAAACGCCGCTGACTGCCTTGACCTCGCCGACAGGTGTAAAGAAGGAGGTGTGCAGATCACTGACCGTCAAAATATTTTCTGACATGGATAACCCTCCCCGTTACTTGCGCAGGCGCGGATCAAGCGCGTCTCTCAGACCGTCGCCGAAGAAGTTGAAGGCGAGAATTGTGATTGAAATTGCCAGGGCCGGGAAGAACAGCTGATAGGGATAGACCATCAGAGAGTTCATGGCGTCGCTGCTCAGCATGCCCCATGAAGCCATCGGCGCGTTCACGCCGAGGCCGACGAAACTCAGGAAGGCCTCTGCAAAAATGGCCTGCGGCACGCAGAATGTCAGAGTGACAAGGATGGGCCCCATGGCGTTGGGAATCAGATGCCGCAGCAGAATGCGCTTCGGCGAGGCACCGATGGTGCGCGCGGCAAGAACGTATTCCTCGTTTTTGACGCGCATCACTTCGGAGCGCACAATCCGTGCCATGTTGGTCCAGTAGCTGATGCCCAGCGTGATGAAAATGCTTTTCAGCCCGGGGCCGATGATGACCATCAGAAGAATGACGTAAATCATCGTCGGAATGCTTCTGATCGTGTCGACAATACGCATCATGATATCATCAGTGCGCCCGCCCACAAAGCCGGAAATGCTGCCGTAGATCACGCCGATCGTCAGATTGATCAGACTTGCCATCAGGCCGACTGCCAGCGAAATTCTTGCGCCGTACATCACGCGGACAAACAGGTCGCGGCCGAACATGTCAGTGCCGAACAGATGCTCCCACGAAGGAAACTCGTTGGCGACCATGAAATTCTGGCCGTCGTACGTGTACCTGGAAAGCATCGGTCCGAAAATGGCCATCAGGAAAATGGCAACAATAATTCCCAGCCCCAGCATGGCAATCTTGTCGCGTTTCAGACGGCGCCATGCATCCTGCCAGTAAGTCTGGCTCGGACGGATGAATTCTGCCTTGTTCCGTTCCTCGGCGCTGACAGGCTCAAACATCGACGCATCGTTAAGATCAGGAAGACGTACAGTCTGATTTTCGATTTTTTCAGCCACAGCGTTCACCCCTATTTGGCCAGCTTGATGCGGGGATCAATAAATCCCAGGCAGATATCGACGATCAGATTCATCAGTACCAGCAGCGCGCTGAAGAAAATGGTCACGCCCATGATCGTTGTGTAATCGCGGTTCTGGATGCTCGTCACAAAGAACATGCCGATGCCGGGAATGCCGAACACCTGCTCGACAACGAAGCTGCCTGTCAGAATGCCCGCGATAAGCGGCCCGAGATAAGTGACGACGGGGATAATTGCATTGCGCAGAGCGTGAATGTAGACCACTGTCCGCTCTTTCAGTCCCTTGGAGTAAGCTGTGCGGATGTAATCCTGCTGGAGAATCTCAAGCATGCTTGAGCGGGTCAGCCGCGATATATATGCCGCGGGGTACCCGGCCAGAGTGACGGCGGGCAGAATGGAGGTGGGAAGCCCTTCCCAGAAGCCGACTGTCACAAGCCCCCACCGGTAGGCGAAGAAATACACCAGCAGCGTTGCGATCACGTAGTTGGGTATGGTGATGCCCAGCGTAGCAAACAGCATTGCCAGCCTGTCCTGAAAATGCCCCCGCCGCAGGGCCGAGATGATGCCCATGGGAATTCCGATTGCCAGAGAGAGCAGAATAGCCAGAGACCCTACAAGCGCCGATACGGGGAACGAATTGGCTATCAGCTGATTGACCGTCATTCCTTCATAGCGGTAGGACGGGCCGAAATCAAAGTGCACGGCGTTCCACAGATAATGACCATACTGCTTCCAGAGGGGATCGTTCATGTGGTAGCGTTCAAGGATTTTTTCCATGATCGGTTGCGGGATAACCTTTTCGTCGGTGAAAGGGCCGCCCGGAATGGCGCGCATCAGGAAAAAGGTGAGCGTGATGACCACAAACAGCGTGATCAGGCTCGTGACGATCCTCTGAAGAATGTACTTCAGCATACTGCCGCCTCCTGTTATAACGAATATTCAAACTGATCTTAGCTCAACTATTGTATCACGTATCAGCATTTATGAAAAGTACATTTAATTAAATAAAACTCTAATAAAAGAACGTTAGTATTGGATAAAACAACTCTTGTATTTTAAACAGAATGATTGAAACGACTGAATTAAATGCGTATATTGTGCTGCTATTTTAAAAAATTCTAAAATATTTATGTGCGGAAAGCGTGCCGCGCACACCTTGTTAAATGCAGCGCAGCCGTGCCGCCGGAATATGCCGGGCGGCATGTCTGAGACGTTTTTTGGGGGCGCGTCATTCTGCGTTCCGGCCATTCTCAGGCAGGCGTGCTGCGGAAAATCCTGAAAAGCGCAGGAAAAGGGCAGCTTTTTCACCCTCCGCTGCGGCTGTCGGGAAAAGTTTCGGGAAGGGCGGCATCCGGCAGAAGAAAAGTTTTTTCTGCGGCGCCGGTACGTACAGCGGAAGTTTTTCCGCTGAACCTGCAGACAGAAAGCAATGCCGCTGCCGATTCTGCGCAGCACGGCGAGAGGAACTCGATCCGGCTGCAGGTTTGAGTGCTGCAGGAAATAATAATGAAATGAATAATTTTTTGTTATGCACATTGCATAAAGCCATGAATAATTTTTATTTGAAATGCTCTTTGATTTTTTTATGAAACAGATTATACTTAATTCATAATGGTTATGAATAGGCCCCGTGTTCCTCATGAAAAGAACGCAGGGCTCAGAATAAAAATTCAGGAGGCAGTAAAAATGAAATACGGAGTCCGCAATGATCTGAAGGCAAAAGTCGTGGAAATCAAAAAGGGCGAGATCATGAGCGAGGTTGAGTGCGTTCTTTCTTCAGGCGAGAAGGTCGCTTCCGTCCTGACCACTGATTCGGTTGAAGCCATGGGGCTGAAGGCCGGTGACAGCATTCATCTGCTGGTCAAGGCCATTCATGTGATTCCCGCGAAAGACTGATCAAAAGCCGTTATGAAAGGGCGCTGCGCCGGTATTCCGGTGCAGCGCCCTTTCTATGCTTTTCCGGAATGAAATAGCTGAAGCCGCAGATTAACAGGGTATTTTTCTGGTTATGAAAAAAGCCTGAAAAAGGAAAGAACTGTTCAGAGCGCCCCCCTCTTTCCGTGTGCTGGCCGCGTTCCGACAGGCTGTGCCGGCCGCTTGCCCGCAGTTTCTTCAGTCCGTGATGTTTCCTGTTTTCCGCAGAATGACTGCCTGTTTCAGCACGCCGTTTATGTTTTATAATAATACGGCGGCCGGCGTTTCATTCCGGAGCGCGGACCGGAAGGCTCCCGCCGCGGGAAAAGCCATCTGTTCTGCCGGCAGCAGGCAGACCGCTGTAAAATGCACCGCCCGGCTTTTCAGAATGACGCACTCAGGAGGAAAAATCATGACAGCAAAGATGAAGCTCAAAATGACCGCAGATATACTGATGACGGCACTGCTCCCCGTACTGATGGCCTTTCAGGTGACAGGGCAGACGCTGCATGAATATCTGGGCGCGGCGATGATTCTGCTGTTTGTAATTCACAACGCTCTGAATGCGCGCTGGTACGGCAGTCTGCTGAAGGGGAAGTACACGCCGGTGCGGCTCTTTCAGACACTGCTGAATCTGGCGCTTCTGTGCGTCGTGATTCTGCTGGCATGGAGCGGCATAGTCATGTCCGATTCAGCTTTTTCATTTCTTCACCTTCAGGCGGCGGGGATGTCCCGGGCACGGCTGGTGCACCTCTGCTGCGCTTACTGGGGATTTGTCCTGATGAGCGCCCACATCGGCTTGCACTGGGGACTGGCGGCTGCCGCGGCCAGACAGGCGGCCGGCGCAGAAGAAATACGCCCGGCGGCGGTTCTGCGCGTGTTCGGTGCGGCGGCGGCCCTTTACGGCGCCGTTTGCTTTTACAGGCAGAACATACTGTCTTATATGTTCCTGACAGTGCAGTTTGCTTTTCTCGACTTTGACAAAAACGCAGCGCTCGTTTTTATTGAGAACGCTGCAATGATGGTGTTCTGGGGCGGAGCCGCTTTTTACGCGGCAAAAGCCCTGGCGCGCACCGGCAGGCACAGCCTGCAGAAAAAGGAGTGTTAAGGTGAATAATTTTATCAGAGTTACAGCTGCCGCCGCTGCACTTTTTGCGGTTGCCTGCGCTCAGGAGGCTTCAGCCGCCGCTGCGGCGAAACAGCCTGCACAGGAAAAAATGGTTCTGGTCAGGGGCGGCACATTTCAAATGGGCAGCCCCGCGTCAGAACCGTGGCGCTCAGACGACGAAACTCAGCACACAGTGACTGTCAGCGATTTTTATCTGAGCCGCTGTGAAGTCACTCAGGAAGAATACGCCGCTGTGACCGGTCTCCGGCCGGGCGGCTTTTCAGGCAGGGACCTCCCTGTCGTCAACGTGTCGTGGCTTGATGCGGTCCGTTACTGCAATGCCCGCAGTGAAAAGGAAGGCCTGACGCCGGTTTATACGATTGAGGCCGGCACCGTCAGATGGGACCGCGGTGCAGACGGGTACAGGCTTCCCACTGAGGCGGAGTGGGAATACGCGTGCCGTGCCGGCACCGTGACGCCCTTCAGCACCGGGAAATCAATCAGCCCTGAGGAATCCGACTATTACGGCCATTATCCCTATGAGATCGAAAGCAATTACTTCACGCAGGAAAAACTGGCCGTAAAGCCCGGCGTGTACCGGGAAAAGCCTGTAAGCGTCAGGAGTTTTTCACCGAACCAATGGGGACTTTACAACATGCACGGCAACGTGAGCGAATGGGTCTGGGACTATTACGGCCCGTACGACTTCGGTGATCAGAAAGACCCTGCCGGTCCTCTGATCGGTTCACTCCGCGTGTACCGCGGCGGCGGATGGAACGACTTTGCAAAAAACATCCGCAGCGCTTACCGTGCCGCTCTTGCCGAGGACAGACACAGCTTCAACCTCGGATTCCGCGTGGCCCGCAGCGCAGCTGCAGGGCTGAGCAGCGTGATAACAGCCGGCATCAGAAATCAGGCGGCTCCGTACAGGCCCTACAGCCGGATTCTGATTGCCTATTTCTCCTGGAGCGGAAATACCCGCAGCATCGCGAAGGAAATTCAGCGTCAGACCGGCGGGGACATTTTTGAAATTGCCCCGGTACATCCCTATTCAAGAGATTACAACACCGTGCTGAAGGAGGCCCAGAGAGACCAGCGTGCGCAGGCACGTCCGCTTCTGGCGGATATCGTGAGAAACATGGATCGGTACAGCATCGTCCTGCTCGGCTATCCCAACTGGTGGGCCTCAATCCCCATGCCCGTGGCGACGTTCCTTGAAAGCTATAATTTCAAGGGGAAGACAATCATTCCCTTCTGCTCCCACGGCGGCGGCAGATTCGGCCAGAGCCTGACCGCAATCGCAAAACTCGTTCCTGACGCCGTGATGGGTGAGGGACTTTCAGTTCACTATTCGGGCGGATCCGCTCTGTCCGCTGATGTGACAGCATGGCTGAAGGCCAACGGAGTTCAGAAACAGAGTGCAGAGACAAAACCGTCTCAGGCGCCCTCAGCGGCGAAGAATAAAATGTAGTCTGACAGCATCTGCCTGCAGCAGACGGCCAGGAACAGCCGGCCGTCTGCTGCATTTTGTATTCTGACGGAAAACGGAGTATAATTTATAGTTAGCTGTAACTAACATTCGTGTGCTTTTAAACGACCGAAATAACCGAGGTGTTCTTCTTGAAAAAATGGCTTGAAAAATTCGCAGTACCGTCCGGAATGAAAGGGCGTTTCGCCCTGGCCATGATGAATTTCTGCCACACGCCGCTTTCAAAGTGGGGATTGTCGCACTGCAAATGGCGTTCTGACATGAAACTGCTTGACATCGGCTGCGGCGGCGGCGCAAATCTGAAACGGCTGCTGAAACTCTGTTCTGAGGGAAGCGTTGAAGGCATTGATATATCTGAAGAAAGTGTCAGAAAAAGCCGGAAACTGAACTGCTGCGGACAGGGTAAAAGGTGCCGGGTCCTTCAGGCGGATGCGGCAGCGGTTCCCTGTGCCTGCGAAGAATTTGACGTTGTGACGGCCTTTGAAACTATTTATTTCTTTATTTCTGGAACGATATGCCGGCATGTCTTGCGGAAATCATGCGCGTGCTGAAACCGGGAGGAGAGTTTATGGCGGTGTGTGAGATATGCAGGCGCAGACCAGTCTGGCAGAAGCTGACCGGCGGCCTGAATATTTATACACCCTCTGAACTGGAAGGGCTTTTTGCCGGCGCCGGCTTCGAGAACATCCGGGCTGATGTTTCCGGAATGGGCTGGCTCTGCATGACGGGGTTCAAGCCGCCGCGTGCTGAAAACGAATCTGCTTTTGCAGAAAGCTGCTGAGGAGCTTTTTGTCCCGGCGCAGAAACTTTCCTCATGCAGACAGGACACAAGATAAAGCGGCTGCGGAGACTCGCCGCGCTTGTGCATATAAATAAAAAAAGGGCTGCTTCAGCTGGCTGGCTTATGCCGGGCTTCTGAGGCAGCCTCCGTTTTTTATTCGCTGAGGATCATGTCGATCAGCTTATGAACGTGGATTTTCATGGTGTCGAGATACGGGACGGCAAGTTTTTCGCCTTTGAAAAGCAGAGGCAGTTCTGTGCAGCCGAGCACGACGGCGTCGATTTTCTCATCCCGGATCATCCTGTTTACGATCTGCACGCAGCGGCTGCGCGTTTCGGGACTGATGATGCCGAGTTCCAGCTCTTCGGAAATTTTTGCACCGATGAATTTCATCTCGTTTTTATCCGGCGTGACCACATCAATTCCCTTTTCACGGAACGGCCGCTTGAAGAAATCTGCTTTCATTGTCGGCTCAGTTCCGAGCAGTGCGATTTTTCTGAAGTGCTGATGCAGAGCCTCACTGCAGGCAGTTTCAACGATGCTGACCAGCGGAACGGGCGATTTTTCAGCCAGTTCCGCAAAAACAACGTGGGGCGTGTTTCCTGTCATGGCGGCGAAAACAGCGCCGGCCGCGGCCAGGTGGCGCACACCCCTGAGCAGGTATGCAGTCAGGCCGTCGTAGTCCTGTTCGTCGCAGAACCGCAGCACGTCAAATACGCTGAGGCTCTCAATGACCAGCGGGGGAAAAACAGGCGCGTTCAGGCGTTTCTGCACGCCGTAGGCGATGTCTCTGTAATACGCGATGGTGGATTCGGGGCCGATGCCGCCGATGAGTCCCAGTTTTTTCATGATTTCAGCGCCTTTCTGGGGTGATGATTTTTTCAAAAAAGAGCTGTTCTTCGGAGATGAGATTATGCACAAGGGCATGCGCGCTTCCGGTGCAGACGTAGCCTGACTTTTTATAAAGCGCTGCGGCGGCTTTGTTGCCTGTCCACGTGTCAAGGCGGATTGACGCAAATCCGTGAGTGCGGGCAAAATCGTCGGCGAAGCGCATCATCTGCGAGGCATAGCCGTGGTGGGCCTTTGACGGCGGCACACACAGCGTGTGCAGCACCAGCGCTCTGCCGGCGGTGCAGATCCACTTGATTCCGGCGTATTCGGGCGGCTGTTCTTCATTGACGATCATTGAGGCGCAGATGCTGCCGCCGTCCTCAAGGACATACAGCGTTCCCGCTTTCAGCGCTTCCTCGGCAGTCTGACGCACCGGGTAAATGCCGGGAAGCCAGTTGGATGAAGTGCCGTGCTGCTGTTCATAGGCATGAAGCTCTTCGTATGTCTCTGCAACCGACGGAATATCGTTCTGAACTGCTGGGCGGATCATTGCGGCCTCCTTCTGCCGGGCACTGCTGCTGTGGATCTGTGCAGTCAGCGTTTTTTTCCTTTCGGGCAGTGTTTTTCACCGGCATATTATGATTAAATTTTAGCCGTTTTTACGAGTCAGGGCAATTCCCGGCAGCTGATCCGACGCTCTGCAGGTCAGCGGGCGCGTGCTGCTGTCAAAATTACTGCTTTATGTCAGTTTTTTTCATGCTGATTTGCTGATCAGGCAGAGGCCTTCAGATGAGCGGCGTGGGGTCTTTTAAAGAGCGGATTCTTTGTGAATTATGTAGCAAATGTATCTAAAAAGTAGCGTTTATTTAATATTTTGTGTTGACAAGGAACGTGTTGTATTTTATTATATTGACTGTAATCAATTTTATTTAGTTAATAATTTTATTATTTTTAGGGAGATGTCTGCCGATGGTTAATGAAAAACTGAAGGAAATCCTTGAAAGCCGTGAAAAGGATTTTGAGGATGTCAGCAAACAGATCTGGGGCTTTGCCGAGTACCGCTTTCAGGAGCACAAGTCAGCAGAACTTCAGGCACAGTACCTCGAAAAGCGCGGATTCAAGGTCACCCGCGGCATTGGCGGCATACCGACGGCATTTAAGGCCGAGTGGGGCGAAAAAGGCCCGGTCATTGGTTTTCTCGGTGAATACGACGCGCTGCCGGGCATCAGCCAGAAGGCTGACGTCGCAGTTCCCGATCCTCTTGTTCCGGGTGCCTGCGGACACGGCTGCGGACATCATCTTCTCGGAACCGGCGACATGGAGGCGGCCTGCGCGCTGATGGAATACCTGAAAAAAACAGGCATTCCCGGCCGTGTGGTTTATTTCGGCTGCCCTGCTGAAGAAAGCGGCGCCGGCAAGGCGTTCATGGTCCGCGAGCACTGCTTTGACGGCGTGGATTTCTGCCTGACCTGGCACCCTTCAACGAACAGCGGGCTCATGTACCGTTCACTGGCCAATGTGCGCGAGATTTTCAGCTTCACGGGAGTGGCGTCCCACGCATCAGGAGCGCCCGAAAAAGGCCGCAGCGCACTTGACAGCTGCGAGATTATGAGCGTCGGCGTCAATTACCTGCGCGAGCACGTGCCTACCACAGTGCGGATGCATTACGCCTATCTTGACGTGGGAGGCACAGCGCCTAACGTGGTGCAGTCCCATGCATCGGTGGTGTACGCCCTGCGTGCACCTGAAACTTCTGACGTTGAAAAGGTCTGCCGCCGGGTTGAGGATGTGGCCCGCGGCGCGGCGCTGATCTGCGGCACCAGTGTGAAGTGCAGCATTGTCAGCGGCTACGCCAGCACCCTCGTGCCGAAATGCCTCGGCGACATCGGCTATAAGTGCGTTCAGGACGCGATGTCGCAGGTCAGCTATACTCCCGAAGAGCTTGAGTACGCGCGGAAATTCGTCAAGGTCGGCAGCAGCCCCAACGCGAAGGAACCCATTGATACATCCGTTGAAGATCCGAAATTCGCCAAACTGGGCGGTTCCACCGATGTGGGCGACGTGAGCTGGATTATCCCGACGCTGGGCATTTACACAACGACCTACGCCGCCGGCACCATCATGCACGGCTGGACAGCCGTGGCGCAGGGACTGAGTTCCATTGCCATGAAGGGCATGCACGCGGCGGCGGCGGCGATGTGCGACATCGCCGATCAGATTTACCGCAGTCCTGAACTTCAGGAAAACATCAGAAAAGACTTTAAGACGGCTCTGGCCGGCCGCGTTTACAAGACACTGATTCCTGACGACATGAAGCCCGGTACGTTTTAGGGTTCTGCCGCAGCATCAGAAAAACTTAAATTCAGACGCAGAAAAGAGGGGGCAGCAATGGAAGAGAAGCTGGAGAAAAAAAGCGGAGGATTTCTGGGCGCGATAGAACGGGTGTGCAACAAACTGCCAAGTCCCGTTATGCTGTTCGTCGT
>CAZDXA010000050.1:0-14983 GCA_964509435.1 uncultured Synergistaceae bacterium
ATGAGGCGGAGCACCTCAAGCTCGTTGAGCATGTCAAGGTTGGCGGTAGGCTCGTCAAGAAGCAGAATTTCCGGCTGACGTACCAGCGTCTGGGCGACAGAAACCATGCGCCGCTGGCCGCCGCTCAGGCGTGAAAGCCGCTGCTGTGCCAGAGGCGCAATATGCAGGGCCTCGAGAATTTCATAAACCCGCGCAAGTTCTTCGGGCGCCACGCGCAGCGTCAGAGACTGCAGCCGACCGAGGAGCACCGTTTCAACCACAGTCAGTTCGGCAGGTGAGGGGGAGTCCTGAACCATGTAGCCGATCAGGCGGGCCCGGCGGGAGCTGTCCATATCTTTCAGACTGCGGCTGTCATAAAGAATCTGCCCTTCAGGAATAAGCGCGCCGGCGAGACATTTCAGAAGCGTTGACTTTCCGACAGCGTTGGCGCCGAGAACAGCGGTTATTTCGCCCGATTCGGCCCCGAATGACACGCCGCGCAGCACAGGCCGGCGGCGGTAGGAAAACGAGAGGTCCTTTATCTGAAGCTTCATGACAGCGTCCTCCAGCGGCGCAGAATCAGCGCGAAGAAAAACGGCACTCCGATCAGTGAGGTGATAATGCCGATGGGAAAAATGCTTCCCGGGTGCAGGGCTTTGCTGATGACAGATGCTGCCGAAAGCAGCAGGGCACCGCACAGCGACGACAGCGGCAGATAAAAGCGCTGGTCGTCGCCGGCAAGGAGCCGTGCGATATGAGGCCCGGCAAGTCCGATAAAGCCGATGGTTCCCACAAAGCACACTGCAGCCGCTGAAAGCAGCGAGACGAGAAAGAATCCCCTCAGCTTCAGGCGTGATGTTTTCACGCCGAGACTTTCGGCTTTTTCGTCGCCCAGAAGCAGAGCCGTATATTTCCATGCGTCGCGCATCACTGCCGGAAAACAGAGAGCGAAAACCGCAGCCGTAAAAGCGAGTTTCGGCCATGCGGCTTTCTGGAGCGAGCCGAAAGTCCAGAAAACCATGGCCTGCAGATCCCCTTCGTCGGCAAAGTACTGAAGCAGCGCCTGCAGTGCCCTGAAAAGGAACAGAAGTGCGATTCCTGCCAGAACCATGGTGTCAGATGACATTCCGCGCACGCGTCCCAGAGCGTATATCAGCAGACAGACCGACATGGCGGAAACGAACGAAAAGAGCGGGACAAAGGCGTCTGCCGGCAGAAAAGGAACGTGAAAGCTGCACAGGATGGCCAGTGAAGCGCCGAATGCGGCGCCGGCACCGACGCCCAGCGTGTAGGGACTGGCCAGAGGATTGCGCAGGATCGTCTGCATGACTGCTCCTGAAAGCCCCAGTGCAGCGCCTACGGCCGCAGCTGTCAGCGAGGCAGGAAAACGCAGCGTCCACAGAATGACCCGTGTCATGTCTGACACGCTGCCGGGATGAAAGACTCCCTTCAGTATTTCTGCGACGGGAAGCCGTGCAGCGCCGACTGTCATGTCAAAAAGCGCCGTCAGTGCCAGAAGCGCGGAAAACAGAAGCAGAAGAAGAACACGGCGCCTGGAAAAATCCTTGTATGAAGCGGCGTCAGTCATTTTGCAGCGTCAAGCGAGACCATGAAGCACCCTGTGAGCGGCACGGGGAAGAAGCGGCTGTAAAATTCCTTCAGCGTGCCGAGAGGGTCGAGATCAGAGAACAGCTCCGGGTGAATCATTTTAGCGATAAACTGGATGCCTGCGGCGTCAAAAATATGGCGGGACAGATCATGATACAGCGCACCCATGCGGCGGTTTTTCACGGCATTAAGCCCGCTCCAGCCCGGACGGGCCATATACCCCTCAAGCTGTTCCCGCGCCGTTTTCTCATCGGCTTCGTATCCGAGGCCGACGTTTTTTGCATCCGGTCCGCGGTAGTTGCCTGCGAAAAGAATCACGTCCGGATTGGAAACGAGAATCTGTTCACGGCTGACAGGGCCGTCAGAGCCCTGCACCAGGCCGCGGGCGATATTGTCCCCGCCGCAGTTCGCGATGATTCCGCCCCACATCAGCTTTCCCCATGTGCCGCCGTAGACGGCGGGGCCGGCCTTGTCGCCGCTGAATTCCATGTAAACCTTTGGCCGCTTTTCCGCTTTGGCCGCTTTCGCATAAACCGGTTCAACCTTGGAACGATACCAGTCTGCCAGTTCCTGAGCGCGTTTTTCACACCCCGTGATGCGCCCCAGCAGAAGCGTGCTGGCTGTATGATTTTCAAGGCTCTGAGCGTGATAGTCCACAATAACCACAGGAATACCCGCGTCACTCAGACGGCGGATATCTTCGCCTGACGAGGCTGAATCGTTGAGAGACATCACCACCACGTCAGGCTTCAGAGCCATGATGGCTTCGAGGTTCAGTGTTTTCTTGGGAATATAGCCCACGTCCGGAATTTTGCCGATGTCGGGAAAAACCTTTGCGAAAGCATCCCATGTGGACTGCCGGCGTCCGCGCCAGTACTGAGCTGCCCAGCCGGCAATATTCTGAATTCCTTCTCTGCCGGTTACTGCAAAATACTCCTCAAAATAGAATGTCAGCACAATCCGTTTTGCGGGAGCCTGGACTTCAACCTGGCGCCCCGCCAGGTCGGTGACAGTAATGGCATCTGCAAAGGCCGGAAATGCGCAGAACAGCGCTGCCGTCAGAACGAGAACAGCTTTTTTCATGAGAAACCCCTCCTGACATGGATTCTGTACTTCTTTTCAAGATTGTAGCATGTTTTTTTGAAAAGATAGCATTAATACGCACTCCAGAGTATTTTTTGGGTTTATTTTTTGAAAAAATGTTGAAATAACAGATGAAATTTTCATTCAAACGAGGGATAATATTTAAAGCAGCGGCAAAAAATGCGGGACAGAATTTTGGTCCGCAAATTCTGAAAGCGGGGAACCCCGGATGATGAAAAACAAGTTTCTTCCAGTTCTCTGTGTCTGCGCTCTGATTCTTGCATGCAGTCCCGCGCTGGCAAAGAAAACTGTGATCATGCCTCAGGATGAGTTTCTTGAGTACTGCGCAACCGGCAAGCTGTCCGACGTCGGCCGCGGCGTAAAGAGAAAGGCCGAAGTCAATCTTGTTGACGCGAACGGCCGAAGCCCGCTGCTCTGTGCTGCCCGCAGCCAGGATAACCCCCGGGTGATACAGTACCTCTGCAGCCGCGGCGCTGAAATTGACAAACCCAATCAGCAGGGCATGACGCCGCTGATGGTGGCAGCAATATACAATCCGCGCGTCAGGATCATCCAGGCGCTGCTTGCCTGCGGCGCTGATCCGAAACGCAATGACCCTCTGGGACTGAACGCGCTGAATTACGCTTCATGGCGCAGTTCCAGCACTGCTGTGGTGGAATGTCTTTTGAAGGCCGTCGGCGACGTCAACTTTAAAAGTTCCTCGGGGACCACGCCGCTGATCTGTGCCGCTCAGAATCCCGACGAGCGCATTGTGCGGCTGCTTCTCAGTGCCGGCGCCGATCCCCTGGCTGCCGATTCAGACGGACGCACAGCCATGTACCGTGCGGCAAAATCAAACTCAAATGTCAGCGTTCTTAAAACGCTGGCCGACGCCGGTGCTTCCGTCAGCGCACCGGACAGCAGCGGCGTGACGCCGCTCATGGCTGCTGCCGAAAGCAGCTCAAGCCCCGAAGTGATTCAATTTCTGCTTGACCGCGGCGCTGACAGATCGGCCAAAGACAAAGCAGGCCGCAGCGCGGCCGATTACGCGGCAAAAAATCCCCTGCTGAAAGGGAACGCAGTGCTGAAAAAACTTTGATCGCGCGATAGATGTCAGGAGGCTTCACAGTGTTCAAAATATCAGGAAAAATACGCTCAGCTGCTTTTGCACTGATGACGCTTTCTCTGCTGCTTCTCAGCGGGGCAGCAGTCTCCGCCGCCGGCGCAGACCGTGCGGTTGCGACAGCCATTTACGGCGGCAGCCGCTTTCCAGTGTACTGCAGGCCGGCCCTGCCGCTTAACTCGCCGGGGGCGCGGTATCCCGGCTACAGGGCCGAAAAGGCTCTGCTGCGCGCCGGTACCGTGCGGGGGGAAAGCACACTGCCTCTGAGCTGCGACATCATGTTCGAGCGTGACGTGCCTGTAAGGCTTCGCGACGGCACCATTATCTATGCTGATGTTTTCCGTCCCGCGGACGAAGGGCGCTACCCTGCGATTCTGTGCGTCAGCCCTTTCGGCAAGGAAGTCGGAAACATCGTCCTTGATGATTTTCCTGACAGACTGGGTCTCAGCAGAAACGCCACTTCAGGGCTTGAACGCTTTGGCGGCCTTGATCCGGCTTACTGGGTTCTGCAGGGCTATGCCGTCGTCAATCCCGACCCGCGCGGCGTAGGCTCTTCTCACGGCAGTGTCGGCTTTTTCGGGCGGCAGACCGCTGAAGACGGTTATGACATGGTTGAATGGGTTGCCGTGCAGCCGTGGAGCAACGGCCGCGTCGGCATGGCGGGGGCCTTCTGGCTGTCCGCATACCAGTGGTTTACTGCCGCTGAACAGCCTCCGCATCTCGAGGCAATTGCTCCGTGGGGAGGTTTCGCTGATTTCTACCGCGACGTGGGAACCCGCGGCGGAATTCCCTCGCCGGAGTGGGCCGGACTGTGCACAGCGCGTATTGCCAGCCGGTCAGGGCTTGTCGAAAATCTGCCTCAGATGATTGTGCGCTACCCGTTTGTCAACGCTTACTGGAAGGATAAGGAAGCCCGGCTGGATGACGTCACGCTGCCCATCTACGCAGCTGCCGGATACAATGATCCCTCCGCCGGCGGAGCCTTTGATGCATACAGCCGTGCAGCTTCGCGTGAGAAATGGCTGCGCGTTTACACCGGAAACGGCATCGCCGATCTGTATAATCCGCTGAACCAGGCCGATCTGACGAAGTTCTTTGATTACTATCTGAAAGACATGAACAACGGATGGGAGAGCACGCCGCGCGTGAGACTTTCAGTGTGCGATGCGGGGCATGAAATGCCTCCGCGCCGTGCAGAAAGCGTCTTTCCGCCTGCTTCAGTGCAGAATACCTGCCTGTATCTCGATGCGGCTGACAATTCCCTTTCCATGAACCGCGGGGACGAAGTTCATTCAGTCTCGTACAGCAGCGATGACGAACGTTCTTCCGTTTCGTTCGTTCACACCTTTGAACATGACACCGAGCTGACAGGGTACATGAGTCTGCATCTCTGGGCAGCTGCTGCCGACCATGATGACATGGATCTTGCCGTGACCGTAGAGAAGCTGGACGTGAACGGACGCGTTCTCAGTAACGACGCCACTGGCTCTGTCATTGCCGACGGCAGAATCCGTGCTTCGTGCCGTGCCGTTGATGACAGCCGCATCGTGCCCGGCCGCCCGCGTCTTTCCTGCTCCGCAGAGCAGAAGCTGATGCCTGAAGTCCCGGTTGTGCTTGATATTGCACTGTCCCCCGCAGGCATGATGTTTCACGCCGGCGAAAAACTGCGCCTGACCATAATGCCCTATACACCGGCAGAGAAAAGAGTTCCCTTCGGCACCGCCGAGGTCAGAGTTCCCCGCGACAGCTTCACCGTGCCGCCCGGAAGCTCCTACGACGTGCTGCTGCTCAAGGGCGCTGCGCCGCTCGACGGTCCGGAAGTGTCCGCCGTGTCGCAGAACATGGGCGCCCATATCATCTATACCGGCGGCGAATATGACAGCTACCTTCAGGTGCCTGTTATTCCCGTGCAGTAGCGTCTGCTGCGGAAAACAGCGCCTGAAAGGCGGAACAGGCAGAATCGCGGTAAAAACAGATCATGAGAAGAAGCGGCCGTCCCCGGAGTCATCAGGGACGGCCGCTTTGCTGCTGTGCGTCAGATCTGCCGGGACGGGAGCGGCTTTTTGCAGACAGCACCGTGATTTTCTGCGTGCAGTGTCCCGCAGAGCGCAGGTGATTTCAGGAAAAAGGCAGAAAAAAGGCACGGCGCAGATACCGCCGTGCCTCAAACCCGTTTTTTTTGCAGGAAACCGCGAGCTTTTACAGACAGCCTTTACAGCCCGAACATGACTGCTGCCTGAAGCATGACCATCTGGGCAAGCAGCAGCAGCACAAACAGTTTGCCGAACCATTTCAGCCAGCGGTCATAGGGAATGTCGCCGAGGCCGCAGATAATGACAATGCCGGCCGTGGGCCACAGAAGATTCGACAGCCCGTCGCCGAACTGGTAGGCAAGGCAGGTCACCTGGCGTGAAAGTCCCAGCATGTCGCCCAGAGGGGCCATAATAGGCATGGTTGCCGCTGCCTGACCGGAGCCGGAAGGGATCAGGAAGTTGATCAGCGTCTGGACGATCAGCATGAACTGGGCCGAAAGAGCGGACGGTGCGTGTTTCAGCAGTTCGCTCAGGTAGTTGATGATCGTGTCCATGATTTTTGCGTTTTCCATGATCACTACAAGACCGTTGGCCAGTCCCGTCAGAATTGCGCCCCAGAGAACGCTCTTGGCACCGCTCAGCATTTCTGCGCAGAACTGGTTGCCGGACCAGCCGCTGACCAGCGCGGCAAATGCCGCCATGATAATGAACAGGCCGCACAGCTCGCTGTACCCCCAGCTGTGCCAGACAAGGCCGTACATCAGCACGAGCAGCGTCACGGCGAGGTCAGCGAGAACAAGACCGTGACGCCATGTAAAGTCGGCGTTTTCCGTCATTGCCGAACCGTTTTCAGCGTGAACGCAGTGAACCCCGTTCATCACTGAAAGATCGGGATTTCCTCTGACCTTTGCCGCATAATGCATCAGGTAGAGAATGGAGATGCCCATGAAGACGGCAAAGCACAGAATGCGGAACCCCAGTCCCGAATAAAGAGGCACTTCGGCAATGGCCTGGGCGATGGCGATTGTGTAGGGATTCAGGGTGGAGGCCATGAAACCCACGTATTCGCCGAGGGCCAGCACCGCGAAGCCAGTCATCGCGTCGTAGCCGAGACCGGCCGCCAGCCCGATCACAAGAGGATAAAAGCCGTAAAATTCGCTGAGCATGCCGAACGCCGATCCGCCGATGCCGAAAAGCACCATCAGCACGGGGAAAAGCAGCGCCGCGCGGCTGCCGATTTTCTGAAGAACTTTGCCGATGCCCGCGTGGAACGCGCCTGTTTTGACCATCACGCTGAACGTTGCCGCGCAGCAGAGAATAACGAAAATGACGCCTGATGCCTTTACGCAGCCCTGATACAGCGCCGAAAACGCGCCGAGAAATGTGGTCGGGTGCGCAGTGGCAGGATCAACCAGCTTGTAAGAGCCCGCGATCGCGATGTTCCGCATCGTCCCGTTTACATTGACGCGCTGATAGTCGAAACTGCCGGGCGGGATAATCCACGACAGAACAGCCATGACCGCTATCAGTCCGGCGACAATCAGCCAGGTGTCAGGCATTGTGAACTTTTTCCTTGTGTCAGTACCGGTGCTCATATTACTTCTCCCTTCGAACTTGACAGCGGCCGCCGATAATAAAAGAGCCATGAAACGCAGATTGCGTCCATGGCTCAGGAAAAGCATCATCCCCGCTGACAGCGCGGATTACCATGACAGCGCTCCACTTTTCAGTGACAGTCCGGCGGATATTGTCCGACGGCCCAGCGGAAAAGCCCGGCAGGAGGTTTGCCGCTTCGGCGGAACAGCCTTTTCGTTTCTGCAGAGCCTGCCCTCAGACAGAAATGTACTTTTCAGTTCCGCGCCTCTGTCAATATTTTTTATATACGAGTATATAAAGCCTCAGCGTGGATTTGTCAAGGACTTTTATTATGCGGAAGCAGAAGAAATACATGATAAATACCTCATACCGTGCACTGCTGCCGCATGCAGGGCGGTTTTCTCATTCCTTGGACTTTAAGAGCGGGCACTGCCGCAAATTTCACGGCACGGCTATAATGGGACTGTAAAAACAGCTTCCCTTTTTTTGAGAGGCAGAAATTTTTCAGAGACAGGAGGTGTCCTGCTGTGAAAGCTGAAATTCTTCCCGCCGGCGAAAGCTGCCTGTTTGTGGACTTCGGCGAAGAAATCAGCAGGGAAACCAACGCCCGGGTGCAGGCAGTGCGCCGCGCTCTTGAAAAAGAACCTTTTGAGGGCATGAGAGAGCTGGTGCCGACGTACCGCTCGCTTTCTGTGTACTTTGACCCGCTGAAGGCAGACCTTGCGGCGCTGAAAGAGCGTCTGCGCCGCGAAGCTGATGCGCCTGTCGGTGCGGATCAGACTGCAGAGGTGACAGTCCGTGTTCCCGCGTTTTTCGGCGGTGAAATGGGGCCGGATCTGCCTGATGTGGCGGCGCACACGGGGTTGAGCGAAGAGGAGGTCGTGCGCCGCTACTGCGCCTCGCCGCTGTACTGCTACATGAACGGCTTTACTCCCGGCTACCCCTATCTCGGAGGCATGGATCCCTCTCTGGCGACGCCGCGGCTGAAAACGCCCCGTCAGCTTGTGCCTGCCAACAGCGTGGCTATCGGGGGTGCGCAGGCAGGCGCTTACTCAATAGCAAGTCCGGGCGGCTGGCGCATCATCGGCCGGGTGCCCTACAATCTGTACGATCCTGCGCGGGAGCCGGCTGCAGCCATCCGTTCAGGCATGAATGTGAGGTTCTATCCGGTCAGCATGTCCCGCTTTACGGAAATACAGGTTCTTGCGGCGGACGGCAGGTACCGCATTGAATATGAGGAAGGGGAAAACAGGCAATGAGGCTGCTGATAGAACAGGGCGGGGCGCTCACCACAGTGCAGGATCTGGGGCGCTGGGGGCGCCAGTCGCTGGGCGTTTCTGTCAGCGGCGCCATGGATGCGCCTTCGCTGATCCGCGGAAATCTGCTCCTTGGCAACGCGCCGGGCGCGGCCGTGCTTGAAATCACATTTCTCGGTCCTTCAGTTCTTTTTGCCGGAAGCGAAAGCTGCATCACCGTCACCGGCGGGGATCTGGTGCCGAAAATCAACGGCACGCCCGTTCCGATGTGGACTGTGCTGACGGTAAAACCCGGCGACCGGCTGACATTCGGCGGGTTCCACGGCGCAGGCTGCAGGGCATATCTGTGCGTCGGCGGGGGCATCAGCGTGCCGGCCTTTATGGGAAGCCGCAGTACCTATCTCAGAGCGCATGCCGGCGGCTGGCGGGGACGCGCCCTGAAAAGCGGCGATGAACTTGCTGCAGGCACGCCCTGGGTTCTCTGGAGACGTCTTGCCGGGCTGACGTGTCCGGCTGAACTGCGTCCCGACTTCAGCGACGCGCCTCTGCGGGCGGTTCCCGGACCGCAGGATTCGTACGTTGCGCCCGAGAGCCTGAAAGCGTTTTACAGCACGGAATACCGGATTTCCGACGCTGCCGACCGGATGGGTTTCCGCCTGGAAGGCGGCCGGCCGGTCGAGTTTCTGAAAGGGCCCGATATCGTGTCTGACGGCATTCCGCTGGGTGCCGTCCAGATTCCGGGACACGGCCAGCCCATCGTGATGATGGCTGACCGTCAGACAACCGGCGGCTATGTGAAAATAGCAGTCGTTCACGCTCTTGACACGGCCCGTCTCGCACAGCGCGCTCCCGGCCAGACAGTGAGGTTCGTGCCGATCACGCAGGAACAGGGCATTGAGCTTTCAAGGCATGAAGCCGCTGCGCTGGAAAAGCTGCGGTTCTGCGTCAGACACTTTGCGGCACGCCCGCAGGCTGCCGCTGCTGCGCCGCGGAACGGTGCGGCGCTTTTAAGGATTAATGGCCGTGAGTACCGCGTTTCATGGGAAAAACTGAACTGACAGGAGGAAAAGGGTCATGACTTTTAAAGTGGATTTGAACAGTGATCTTGGCGAGAGCTTCGGCGCGTGGAAAATGGGACGCGACGCCGATGTGCTGACCTTTGTGTCATCAGCCAATCTTGCCTGCGGTTTCCATGCCGGCGACCCCTGCGTGATGCGTGACTCAGTGGCGGCGGCGAAAAAGGCGGGCGCGGCAGTGGGGGCTCATCCGGGCTATCCTGATCTTGCCGGTTTCGGCCGCAGAAACATGGCCTGCACGCCCGACGAACTTTATGCGTATACCCTGTATCAGATCGGCGCTCTGCGCGCATTCTGCAAAGCGCAGGGAATCCGGCTTCAGCACGTGAAGCCCCACGGCGCCATGTACAACAGCGCGGCGAAAAAAATTGAAGAAGCCCGGGCCATTGCGCAGGCCGTGAAAGATGCAGGCGGTCTGATTCTGCTGGGGCTGGCCGGTTCAGAGTTTCAGACAGCGGCAGAGGAGGCAGGAGTGCCTTTTGCCGCAGAGGCCTTTGCCGACCGCGGTTATATGCCCGACGGAACACTGGTGCCGCGCAGCCGGCCGGGTGCCTTTGTGCGCGACGCCGATCAGGCAGCCCGGCGGGTGATCCGCATGGTAAAGGAGGGCACCGTTGAAGCCGCTGACGGAACAGTGATCAGCCTGCATCCGCAGTCCATCTGCCTGCACGGCGATTCCCCCACGGCTGTGCAGATGGCGCAGACTCTCAGGACCAGGCTTGAGGAAGCCGGCATCCGGATTGCCCCGCTCTCAGAGATTGTCAGCGGGTAGATAATCATTCCGGCCGCCGCGTCCGCTGGTTCTGACGCGCAGATCTTTCTGCCGCGGAGTTGCGGGCGGACCGGCAGAAGGCACAATGCCGCACGTAAAAAAATCCCCGCCGGCGAAGAAACTGCGCTGCCGGAGAAAAACACAGAACGTAAAAAGCACGGCGAGAGCGTGCTGCTTTCTGGAACGGGCAGGGATGAACCCGAGAGGCGTGCGGCAAAAAACTGATGCGCCGCAGCATTATGGCAATGCAGGGCGCATCAGTCAGTGTCTTCGTTTGGAATTGCCATGCAGAGAAATGCCGTACAGGCAGCTGTGCCGAACCTGCCGGCACGGGATCAGGAGCCGGCGGGACTTGAATCAGCTGAGCAGCATGCGGTCGTTGTCAAAGTTTTTCTGCACAGTCTGTCTGAAACGGTCGAGCAGGCTGGCAACAGTCATGTTTCTGCGCTCTTCGCCCTTCAGGTCAAACACAATGCGGCCGTTGTCCATCATCAGCGTTCGGCTTCCCAGTGCCAGAGCCGAGCTGATGTTGTGCGTGATCATCATGCACGTCAGATTGTTTTCGGCCACAATGTTCTTTGTCAGTTTCAGAACGACTTCGGCTGTGGCGGGGTCGAGAGCGGCGGTGTGTTCGTCAAGCAGAAGGAGCTTCGGGGTGACAAGAGTTGCCATCAGCAGCGTCAGAGCCTGCCGCTGACCGCCTGAAAGCGTGCCGACAAGGGCATTCATGCGGTCTTCGAGCCCGAGCCCCAGCGCGGCGACCCGGCTGCGCAGGTACTTTTTATCTGCGGTGCTCAGTCCGAAAGGCGACACGTGCTGTGCGTTCCGCATGTATGCCAGAGCGAGGTTCTCCTCGACTGACATGGACGGGGCCGTGCCCTGCATGGGGTCCTGAAAAAGCCTTCCGATGCTGTGGGCGCGCCTGTAATCCGCCTCAAACGTGATGTCCCGTCCGTCAAGAATGATGTGTCCCGAATCAACAAAGAACGTGCCGCTGATGGCGTTCATCACCGTTGATTTTCCTGCGCCGTTTGAGCCGATGATGGTGACGAACTCTCCATGGTCAAGATGCAGGCTGAAGTTTTCCAGGACTTTTTTCTCGCTGGCTGTTCCGGGAGCGAATGTCTTGCAGATTTTGTCGAGAGTCAGCATTATCGGTTCGCCTTCTTCTTTATTTCAAACCTGAAATGCGCGATGATGACCGGCCACGAGATCGCGGCGGCAACGATCACGGCCGAGAGCAGCTTCAGATCGTTGGCTGAGATGGATGAGCTGATGGCTCCGGCAATGATGATCCAGTAAACGGCGCCGCCGAGAACAGAAGCGGCGATGCCGCGACGCACTGAAGGAAAGCGCATGGCCCCCGTCAGAACCTCGCCGATGATCATGGAGGCAAGGCCGATCACCACCATGCCGGTACCCATGGTTACATCGCAGAACTGCTGATACTGCGCGATCAGACCGCCGGAAAGAGCGGGCAGGGCGTTGGCAATGCACAGGCCTACTGTGATGGTGTGCTGCGGGTTGATGGACGATGCCCTGACCATGGCCGGATTGTCACCAGTGGCGCGGATGGAGAGGCCGAGCCGCGTGTGCAGGAAAAGGTTCAGCAGAGTTCCGCAGACTGCCGCGAATGCCAGCGCAACAAGCAGCTTGCTCCAGGGCTGAAGCGGCGCCGGGAGTATGCTGCGGGCCATGGTGTAAATCGTGGTCATGCGCAGAAGCGCGAGGTTGGAACGTCCGCCCATGACGCGCAGATTGACAGAATACAGCCCCGTCATGGTAATGATGCCTGCCAGAATCGACTGAATCCGGAGCTTTGTCTGAAGCAGCGCGGTAACGCCGCCGGCCAGCACGCCGGCCAGCACAGCGGCGGCAAGTGCCAGAAGCGGGTGTCCCAGTGCCGTCAGCGCTGCCGATACGGCGGCGCCCAGCGTAAAACTGCCGTCCACCGTCATATCGGCAATGTTCAGCGTCCGGAAGGAAAGATACAGGCCGAGGGCGACAAGACTGTAAACCAGCCCCTGCTCAACGGCGCCGCGGATCAGAAGAAGACTCATGCCGTCAGACTCCCGTTATTTGAGATATTTTGAAACGTCAACGCCGAGCACTTTTGCCGTTTCTTCGTTGACCACAACGCCGACGTCCTGAGGCACCTCAACGGGAGTGTCGGCAACTTTGGCGCCGTTGAGAACTCTGATGATCATCTGCGCTGTCTGATGTCCCAGATTGGTGTAGTTGATGCCGCAGGTTGCCAGCGCGCCGTCGCGGACAAGCGAATCGACAGCGGCGTACACGGGAACTTTATGCTCCCTTGCCACTTCGGACAGAAGCGTCATGGCCAGCGCTGTAGTGTTGTCGTCGGGGACGAAAACGGCGTCGACTTTGCCCATCAGCGAATTGACGGCGGGCACCACTTCGGCGGCAGTGGACACAATGGCCTCGCGGTAGGTGATGCCGCGCTTTTTCATCTCAGCTTCGGCCTTGTGCGCTGTGTTCGTGGAGTTGGCCTCGGCAGTGTTGTAGATCACGCCGTAATTTTTCAGCCCCGGCGTCAGTTCCTCGGCCAGATCAAGGATTTTTGCGGGCTGCATGGCGTCAGAAACGCCGGTGATGTTGCTTTCAGGGTGTTCAAGGTCTTTCACAAGCCCCGCCGCCACGGGATCGGAAACAGCGGCGAACACCACGGGAATGGTTTCAGTGGCGGCCGCGGCGCCCTGCGCGGCCGGCGTGGTGATGGGCACAATAACGTTCACATTGCGGGACACAAACTTCTGGCAGATGGTGTTGATCATCTGGGGCGAGTTCTGCCCGTTCTGGTAATCGATTTCCACCACGTCAGGCCCGTAACCGGAGCGGTTCAGCTCGTCAATGATGGCAGCGCGGACTTCGTCAAGCGACGGGTGTTCAACCAGCTGGACAATGCCGACGGTGTATTTCGGCGCGGCCAGCGCGGCCGATGCGAAAAGCGAAAGCAGAACTGCGAGTGCAAAGCAACGGAACTTTTTCATCTGTTAAAACCCCTTTTTCAGAAATTTTATGAAACGGATATTCTGATCCCGCACAGCGGGACTATCTGCCTGTGTATCTGGAGACGTCAACGCCGAGAATTCCGGCGGTTTCCTCGTTGACCACAACGCTGGATTCCCTGAGCACTTCAACCGGAATTTCTGAAATCGGCGTGCCGTGGAGAACCCTGATAATCATCCGGGCTGCCTGGCGTCCCAGCTGGGTGTAGTTGATGCCGCAGGTTGCCAGTGCGCCGTCGCGGACAAGGGAGTCGACTGCGGCGTACACAGGAACCTTGTGTTCACGGGCGACTTCGGACAGAAGCGTCATGGCCAGCGCTGTGGTGTTGTCGTTGGGGACGAAAACGGCGTCGACCCTGCCCATCAGTGAGGTGACAGCGGGAACAACCTCAGCGGTGCCTGAGATTACAGCTTCAACCCAGCTGATGCCGCGCTTTTTCAGTTCGGCCTCGGCAAGGCGGACGGTGTTCCGTGAGTTGGTCTCGGCAGTGTTGTAAATAATGCCGTATTTTTTCAGTCCCGGCGTCAGCTCTTCGGCAAGGCTGAATATCTTTTCGGGCTGAATGGCGTTTGAAACGCCGGTAATGTTGCTTTCAGGGTGTTCCAGGTCTTTCACAAGACCTGCTGCCACAGGGTCGGAAACTGCGGCAAACACAATCGGAATGTTTTCGGCCGCGGCTGCGGCGCCCTGAGCGGCCGGCGTGGTGATAGGCACAATGACATCTACGCCGCGGGCCACAAACTTCTGGCAGATGGTGTTGATCATCTGGGGTGAGTTCTGGGCGTTCTGGTAATCGATTTCTGCCACGTCGGGGCCGCAGCCTGAACGGTTCAGCTCGTCAATGATGGCTGTCCGCACCTCGTCAAGCGAAGGATGCGGCGCAAGCTGAACAATGCCGACGGCATACCGGGGAGCAGCCGGCGCGCAGTGCGCGCACAGCACGAACATCAGTGCAGAGATTAAGAAACTATATTTTTTCATTGTGATAATCCTTTTCCGAAATAAATGATGAAATTCATGAAAAGCCGCTGACGCAGAATTCAGAAACCCTGGTGCAGCACCATCGCCCGGTGGCGGAATGGACGGAATAAAATATCGTGCGCATTGAATCCTGCCTCCTTCAGATAATAAAAAGACCTGCCCCCGAACATATACGTTCAAGGACAGGTCTTATCAGCCTGCGGTGCCACCTTGATTGTCTCCGGTGAAGGAGACCGCTCACGGGATGCCAACACATCCCTGCCCTATAACGGGAGCACCCGTCGGACCTTACTGAGATAAACCTTTCAGATCCGCCCTCGGCGGGCCATTTGTTCGGGCCGCATTTCTGCCGGATTCTCATCATCGCCGGCTCTCTGTGAGCGCGTTTCCCGATTTTATTTCCGCTTCGACGGTTTATGTTATGAATATTTGTAGGAAATATTAAA
>CAZDXA010000051.1:0-14789 GCA_964509435.1 uncultured Synergistaceae bacterium
AAATTTTTCATGATAAAAAATCCTATGAACAACGTGTCTATGAGCTTATGGAACTCAGCGGGCTTGCCAGACGCCTTGCCAATGCGTATCCGCACGAACTTGACGGAGGACGGCGCCAGCGCGTCGGCATTGCCAGAGCACTTGCGCTGAATCCTGAATTTATCGTGCTTGATGAGCCGGTATCCGCTTTGGACGTATCAATTCAGGCACAAGTTCTAAACCTGATGGAAGAACTGCAGAAAAACCTGAAACTAACCTATCTGTTCATATCCCACGATATGGGCGTCATAAAGCATATCAGTAATGTTATTGCAGTTATGTATCTCGGCCAGATAGTGGAAATAGGCCCTGATAAGGAACTGTTCCGCAGACCTCTCCACCCTTATACAAAGGCTCTTCTTTCCGCTGTTCCGATTCCGTCAATTGATGTAGTTCAGCATCGCATCATTTTAAAAGGCGATGTTCCCAACCCGATTGATCCGGCTCCTGGCTGCCGTTTTGCAAACCGCTGCCTGCAGTGCATCGACAGATGCCGGAAAGAGACGCCTGTACTGCAGGAAATTCTGCCCGGGCGCTCAGCCGCATGTCATCTTCTAAAACAATGAAAGGGGCATACATTATGGAGAACTTTCCTCACATCGTAATTTCAGGTTCACCCTATGAACGGGGCGTGAGCTATGGTAAACAGGCTGCAGATCTGATTAACAATGCGCTGAAAAACTACGAACATCTTTTCGACTTATCAAAAGAAAAAGTTTCCTGGAAAGACGCATTAGCCCTCGTCCCAAACTGGATTCCTGCAATTAAGAAGCTGGGGGCCGAACTTCTGGAGGAAATCAGAGGCATTGCCGACGGTTCACAACAGCCTTTTGAAAAAATACTGCTCCTCAACTGCAGGTCTGAAGTATTTGCTATTACCCCTGTCAGCAAGAATCCTGAGGCAGGCGAAGAGTGCACCACAATTACCGTGCTGCCGGAAAGAACAACAGACGGACATCTGATCGTTGCCCAGAACTGGGACATGCTGCACTGGGCAGGGGATAACGCACTTGTCCTTGAAGTACTGCGGGATGACGGACCTGATATGCTGTGCATCTGTGAAGCCGGAATGCTTGCCCGCTACGGTTTGAACAGCAGCGGGCTTGCGCTGACGCTGTCAAGCATTCCCATCCCTGGACTCACAAAGCCTGCTGGAACCCCGTCAATTGCGATACGCCGCAAGTTTTTGTCCGAAACCCATTTTGCCGATGCCTATTCACACATCATGGAAGAAGCTCACATGTCAGGCATGCACTATGCTGCAGGAAGCGGCGAACTTGGTTTTGCCATGAGCATTGAAGCTTATCCAGGGGGGAAATATGTGCTTTACCCGCAAAACGGACTCCTGGCACACGCCAACAACCCCCGCTATCAGGGGTACAAATTCCCTGACCGTGCGATCGGCAGCACACTGTACCGGGACGAACTGATCAAGCAAATGCTGAATCTTCACGAAAAAATCAGCGTGCAAGATGTGAAAAAAGCACTGATTTCCAAACGTGGCGCCCCATTCAGCGTCTGCGCCGAAAGGGTTCAGGGACGGAAGCCTGATTTCGAGCAGGGCTGCACTCTGGCTGGCATCGTTATGGATGCCACAGCCCGGCGCCTCTGGGTAAGACGCGGCAATAACCCTGAAACCCCCTATGTAGAATACCATTGGACTCGCCCGCAAAAGGCTGCGGCTGACAGTCTCTGATGCTGGACCTATAGAGGCATCCATTAAACAAGAACTGCCATCTATCAATCATCGCCGTCTGATTCAAAAAACATAAAAACGTCTGATGGACACAAGGGCACATCTGCATATTAATCAGCGGCAGCAGCAAAAGCCGCTGCGATATTGTTATATAAACAGTCAGCCGCTTTCACTCGTAATGGCGTCATTTCGAGAGTACACCTCCCGTAATTTTTGTCAGACCAATCTACCGCCAGCGCGAAACTTCCGCGCATGCTGATCTTTCTTACTCCTAGCGTTTATATCGGCTCTGTCCGTAACTCTTCATCTACTTTCCGCTGTTACTCTCTCTTTATCAGAAGCTTTCTTCGTTGATACTTTTGGAATTACAGGCAGGCTTTAATCAACAGGAGGCCTGCCTGATATTTTTTTGCACTCAATATATACTTGTAAAACAAAGCTATTCAATTATGCAAATAAACACCATTACGAACGCATCAATAAAGTATTCTGCAGATCATCTGTACTTTTTTCAGTCATTCTGACTGCGGCTTCATTTCAGTTTTTCGTGATATGATATAGAAGCCTTCCGGCAGACAAAACGTGGCAGCGGCTGCTCACACGGAAACAGCCCTGCCGTGATGAACGAGGAATCTGATAGATGAATAACTTTTCGTGGCAGAACGTTATCTGCAGCATTAGGGAAATTCTCGCATCCGATGCAGTAAAATCAGCACAAAAATCGCTGAAGACCGCCTCTGAAAGGCTGTGCGGTGCCGAAAAGGTGCAAACCGCAGCTTCAAAGCTGAAAAGCAGTGCACAGCACTGGTTTTCATATGCAAAAGAATCCGCAGCCCGATCGGAATTTTCAGCTGATTTGAAAAGAAACGCCCGCTCGGCCCTTCTCAATTCTCTGCGGACCGTCGGCTCATTGTGCACAGCCGGAGCGGACCGTCTTGAACAGCACACGGAACCCCACGGGACTGAACGGCTGACAGACTTCGGCCGCAGTTCCGGAACAAAGCCGCAGGCTCTGCATTTTGCAGCGGGAAATGATTTTTTCCGAAAAACACCGCGCCGGCAGTTTATTTCCTCATCTTCATCCCATTACCGTTCCGGACGCCGTTTTCCGGCAGCAGCTCTGCTCGCCGCAGCCGCTGCAGGGATACTGGCCGGCGGACTGTATTATTACTATACGCGGCAGAACAGCCCCGTTTCCGACAGCAACACCGCTGTCATCGCAAAACTGCAGCGTCTGCCTCAGCCGGATGCTGAAAGGCAGAAACCGCAGAATGCTGCCTCTGAAGAACGCAGCGACGCCCCGCAGGTACGGATAAAACGCAGCGGCGTCAATCTGCGCGACGGTCATTCGCTGAAGGGCACAAAAATTCTTGCCAAAATGGATGCAGGCATGGCCGAACTGCTTGAAAAATGGCAGGATCAAAACAGCGGCCAGGTATGGTACAAAATCCGGTCTGCCAAAGGAACCGGCTGGGTTTCCGGCAGGTACGCCGATGAACTGAAGCCTGAAAAGGAAATTGAACCCGGCGTTACTCAGGGTTTTCTGAAAGGTACGCGGATCAACGTGCGCGACGGCCATTCAACGCAGGGCACGCAGGTGCTGACGCAGCTGAGCAACCAGACGGTGACGCTTCTGGAACGGTGGCGCGGCGAAAATGACGCCTACCCCTGGTACCGGATCAGGTTCAGCGCCGGCGAGGGATGGGTCTACGGCCGCTATGTCGAAGTCCGCTGACTGAAGGCAGCGTCTTTCTGCCGCCTGCTGAATACTCTGCCTTTATCTGAGTGCAGAACAGTCTGCGGCGCTTCGGCAGAAGCATGTCCTTCAGCTTCCGGAAGCGGCGCAGCGCACTCTTTTTCCGGCAAAGCCTGCTGCAGCGGCGGAATATTCGTTCTGAGAAAGGTCACAAAATGAGGAAAATTGAACTGCTGGCACCTGCCGGCACATTTGAAGCACTTGAAGCCGCCGTCAACGCAGGCGCTGACGCAGTTTACCTCGGCGGCACAAACTTCGGAGCCAGAGCGTTCGCAGGCAATTTTGACCACGAAGAGCTTCAGCGCGCTCTCCTTTTTGCACACCGTCACGGCGTGCGCATTTACGTGACAGTCAATACGCTTTTCGACGACAGCGAAACGCGCGCGCTTGCCGATGAACTGGCTTTTCTGAACAACGCCGGTGCCGACGGTCTGATTGTTCAGGATTTTGGAGTCATCCGTCTTGCCAGGCGGCTCATACCGCAGATGCCGCTCCATGCAAGCACGCAGATGACCATCACAAACTCAGCCGGCGTCCGTTTTGCCCTTGGTGCCGGCATGTGCCGGGTTGTCCCGGCGCGCGAACTTTCGCTCGAAGCATGGAAAAGCGTCAGCTCGCAGGGCGCTGAAACGGAGGCATTTATTCACGGTGCGCTGTGCGTGTGCTACTCAGGGCAGTGCCTTATGAGCAGTCTGATCGGGGGCAGAAGCGGCAACCGCGGGCGCTGCGCCCAGCCCTGCCGCATGGCCTATTCTCTGACCGATGAATCAGGAAAAACCGTGCCTGTCAGTGCCGGTCCGTACCTCCTCAGCCCCAGGGACCTTAACACGCTGGCCATTCTGCCCGAACTGTTTGAAGCCGGCATCACGTCGTTCAAGATCGAAGGCCGCATGAAGCGGCCGGAATACGTTGCTGTTGTCACCGACGTGTACCGCCGTGCATTTGACAGCTGGCTGAACGGCCGCTTCAGCGTACCGGCCTCAGATTATGACAGACTGGAACAGATTTTCAGCCGCGGCTTTACAACTGCTTACCTCAAAGGGCATCCCGGCCGAAACATGATGAGCCCCGAACGCCCGGACAACCGCGGCGTGAGAATCGGCCGCACCACCGCCGTCAGGAACGGCCGCGCGGTAATCACGCTTGAAAAGGCGCTGCACAGCGGCGACGGGCTTGAATTCATTTCAGGCCGTTCGTCGTGCGGCACTGTCGTCGAAGCGATAAAAATAAACGGCAGAACCGTTTCCTCAGCCCCCGCAGGCGCGCAGGCTGAAATCGCCGTGCCGCCGCCGGTGCGCCCGAACGCAGCTGTATTCCGTACTCTGGACCGGAGCCTGATGGACGACGCAGCGCGTTTTCTCGGCAGCCGCGGGAAACGGCGCGTACCGGTCACCGCACGGGTTACTGCGGCTATCGGCACTCCGCTTGAAGTAATCTTTACTGACCGCGAGGGCCGCAGCGGGCGTGCAGCAACCAGCTTTGCCGCCGTGGCAGCCCGCAGCCGTCCGCTGGACGAAGCGTCTCTCAGAGAGCAGCTGGGGCGTCTGGGTACTACAGAATACGCTCTCGACAGACTTGAGCTTCACATTGACGGCAGCCTGATGGTCCCCGTCAGCGAACTGAACGGGGCCCGCAGAGCCGCTATTGCAGCTCTCGATGCCGCCCGCCTTGAGTCCTTCGCCCCGGCGCGCCCAGTCGTGACGAAAGAGCAGACAGTCCAAATGCTTGAAAGCGACGCTGCGGAGAGAAAATCACGTGTCAGCCTGTCCCGCCGCCCGGCTTCGGCCCTGTCAGTCTGGACCGACACGCTTGACAAACTCGATGCGGCGCTGCAGGGCGGCGCCGACTGGATCATCTTCGGCGGCGACCGTTTTACGTCAAAGGACTGTTCTTTCAGCGACTACGCACAGGCCGTGCAGACCGTGCGGCACGCAGGAAAGAAAATCGCCCTCGGCACGCCGCGTATCGTCTCAGAAGAGCAGCTTGGCTGGTGCCGTTCGTTTCTGTCCGATGCGGAAAGCGTGCACCCCGATCTGATCTGCGTACATAATCCGGGCGTGTGGCAGCTCGCGCGGGAAACAGGGCTGAAGACGCCGCTGTGGGCCGACATGAGCCTCAACATCGCCAACAGCCAGAGCCTGAACTTCTGGGCAGAGCAGGGTGCCGCAGGCGTTACGCCGTCCATTGAGCTGAGTCTCGCCCAGGTCAGGTCTCTGGCGCGGCACAGCCCGCTGCCTCTTGAATGTCTTGTGATGGGGCGCATTGAAATGATGGTCTCCGAGTACTGCGCTGCCGGAAGTTTCCTCGGCGGCCTTGACAAAGGCCGCTGCACGTTCCGCTGCAGCCGCCCGCTTTTCCTGCGCGACCGCACCGGCGCTGAATTTCCGCTGGCAGGAGACCAGTTCTGCCGCATGCACGTGCTTAATTCAAAGAATCTCTGTGCTCTTGACCTGATCCCCAGACTGATGGAATGCGGCATCAGGCTGAGAGTGGACAGCCGCTCCTTTGACGTCAGGCAGACGCTGGAACTGACGCGGATGTGCAGAAACGCCATGCAGGGACTTCCCGTGCAGAATCTGCCCGACACCACGCGGGGGCATTATTCCAGAGGTGCCGTTTAACTGTTGTTGTGCGCAGATTTTGTTCTGCCGCAGGCTCTTCTCCGCGGCAGAACAAAGTGGGCTTTTATATTCTTCCGAATGATAAATATGAGGTGATTCTTTTGGAACAGAAAGACTCCGCGTCTTACCGCTATCTGCCGATGATTCTGGTTCTGCTGATCTGGGGCGTCATGAACGTTCCGACAAAGTTCGCTCTCGCCGAAATGAGCCCCATGCAGCTTCTTCTCATGCGCACCAGCCTTGCGGTGCTGCTTCTTGCGCCGGCAGCGTGGATCCGCGAAAAAAAACTTCTGCCCGACCGCAGCGATCTGCTGACCGCCGTGATTATGGGACTGACAGGCGTTCTGGGCAATAACCTGTGCTTTTTCTATGCCGTTAAAAATACGACGCTGACCAACATTGCCATTATATTTGCCACTTCTCCGCTGATCACCACTGTGCTGGCAGCTATTTTTCTCGGCGAACGGCTCACACTGCGGCGCGTCACCGGAATTCTGCTGGCCCTGTGCGGCGCTGTTTCCCTGCTGTGCGGCGGAAACCTTACAGTTCTGCGCCATCTCACGCTGAACAAGGGAGACCTCTTTGAACTGACCGCGGCATTCCTCTGCTCTGTCATGACCATTCTCGGCCGCCGCATCAGAAAGACGTCGCCTCTTGTGGTAACGCTGTGCAACATGTTTTCATCCATGGCGCTCATCCTGGCGTATCTGCTGATTTCAGGCAGCGCGCTGAATACACATCTTTCGCTGAAAGCCGCCGCTTCAGCAGTGTACTGCGGATTTCTCGGCTCGGGCTGCGCCTATGTCCTTCAGCAGACATCCATCAAGCGCATCGGCGCCGGCGCCACCGGCGCGTTCCTTAACGCCTCGCCCGTTCTCAGCATCCTGTCGGCCGTCTTTTTCATGGGTGAAAGAATCTCCCTGATTCAGGTCTGCAGTGCCGCCGTTATTTTTGCCGGCATTCTCATCAACGCCGGGGAAAAAAGACCGATTCGCTGATCATCAGCATTGCGTTACAGCCGCCGGCAGTGCCGGGGCTGACCATAAACAAAAGCAGGGCTGTTTTCCGCTTTGGACGTTCCGGCGGAAAACAGCCCTGTTACGTATAAAAAACCGTCAGTTATTCTTCATCGACTCGGCAACAGACTGAATCAGTTCATCGGTCGGATAGGCGCGTTCCTTCTCCGCAACATGAAGTATCAGGTCATACAGGTCAATGCCGTATTTCTCGGCAACCGGCCTGAGACGCTTGACGTAGTCGGAATGGAAGCCGGCCAGACCGAGGATCAGGTCAACGGGCTTCACTTCCGCATGATAGTCCGGGAAACGGCGGGACATATCGCTGTCAATGAAATTCAGCAGTCCGCGGAAATTTATCTGCTTCATCAGCCCTCTGCGCTGCAGCACGCATACAAGCACCTCCGTGGGCGTATTGCCGGCGCTGCGGGCCATGCCCATGAGGCATCCGTCCACTTCGCGGGCGCCGCTTTCTATAGCGGTCAGAGTGTTGGCCATGGCCAGCCCCAGGTTGTTGTGGCCGTGGAAACCGGTGGGGATATCCAGCGCGCTCGATACGGTGCACACGTACTGCCTCACCTGATCGGGCGTCAGCGTTCCCGCCGAATCCATCAGCGTGACGGACTGGGCGCCGTACTTCTGAAGCAGCAGCGTTTCTTCCGCAAGCTCCTCGGGCGGAAGCAGATAACACTTTCTGACGCTGTAGCGCACTTTGAGGCCGAGGTCGCGCGCCGTTTTTATTGTGCGCTCGGTCCACTTTCCCTTTCCGGCGTTGCACCCGACGCGGACAAAATCCAGCCCTGCCTTTGCCGCTTTGCGGAGCACTTCCTCTGTTGCCCACTTCGGGCGCGCAAACATGCCGATCTCAGTTCCGCGGCCGAGAAAAGGCTTAGCCAGTTCAAGATACTCGTCATCTGACAGCGGGGCGGTGATCAGTGAGCCGTTGTTTCCGCCGATGCCGCTGGGATGCCCGTATTCTACTGCCGAGACGCCGGCATCCACCAGAGCGCCGATAACCGCCGTCGTCGCAGCAGCATCAAAGCCTCCGCCCACTACGTTTGCACCATCGCGAAGCGTGCAGTCCAACAGTTTAAGTGCCATCGCAGTTCTCCCTCCCCGGCCGCGCCGGAACTGACAAAATATCCGCTTGTGTTTCGGCTCTGCCGAAACAGCAGAGGAACGTGATAAAACTACTGATACTTTCTGATGTCCGCGCTGCAGCTCAGAAAAGCTGCGTAAGCGCGGGCTGTTTCATAGACATCTGCCTTGCTCGCCAGCTCTGACGGCGCGTGCATGCTCAGCAGCGCAACGCCGCAGTCCAGAACGTGCATGCCGTAGCGCGACGCAAACGGGGCAATTGTTCCGCCGCCGCCAAGGTCAATGCGCCCGTAACCGCCCGTCTGCCACTGCACGCCTGCGTCGTCAAGCACATCGCGCATCAGCGCAAGGAATTCTGCGTTGGCGTCGTTGCAGCCGCTTTTGCCGCGCGAGCCGGCATATTTTGTAAAGACGGGGCCGCTGCCGAGACGCGCCGTGTTGTTCACTTCAAAGCAGTCAGCGTAGTTCGGGTCATACCCCAGCGTGACGTCGGCAGAAAGGAGCATTGAGTTTTCAAGGGACAGGCGCAGAGCCATCTCATTGCCGCCGGCGAGAGAAACGAGACGTGACACAAGGTTTTCCATGTAGTGGGAATTCATGCCCGAATTGCCCTGGCTGCCCACTTCCTCCTTATCGACAAACAGCGCGCCGGCTGTATACTCAGGGTTTTCCGTTTCAAGCACGGCCTGCAGCGACGTGTACACGCAGATGCGGTCATCGTGTGCATAGGACGCAATCAGGCTTCCGTCAAGTCCGGCGTCACGGGCCCTGCCGGCCGGCACCACCTCAAACTCGGCGCTGACGAAATCCTTTTCATCAATGCCGTATTTGTCTTTCAGATGCTTCAGAATAAACTTCTTCACCGGCTCGTCATTTTTGCCTTCCAGCGGTTCAGACCCGACAATAACGTTGAGATCTTCGCCGGTAATCCCCTCGGCCATGGTCTTTTCGCGCTGTTTTGCCGAAAGGTGCGCCGGAAGGTCGCTGATGTACAGCACCGGATCGTTTTCATCCTCGCCGACTGTCACATTGACGTGCTTTCCGCCCTTTTTCACAACAACGCCGTGAAGCGCCAGCGGACGGGCCACCCACTGATATTTTTTGACTCCGCCGTAGTAATGGGTTTTCATTATGGCGTATCCGTCTTTCTCATAAAGCGGGTTGGGGCGCAGGTCAAGGCGCGGCGCATCCATATGCGACACAAGGAGGTGCAGGCCTTCTGTCAGCGCTTTTCTGCCGATAACAAACAGAGCGGCCGCCTTGTTCTGCCGCAGCGCATATACTTTGTCACCTGCCTTCAGCTTTTTTCCGGCTGCGTACAGGTCATCCAGATTCTTATACCCTGCCGCCTCAGCCTGGCGCACGATTTCTGCCGCTGTTTCGCGCTCTGTCTTGCAGGTGCTGAGAAATTTCTTGTACCCTTCGGCAAACTTCATGATCTGCTTATTTTTTGCTGCCTTGCCCCACACCGGCGGATACAGTTCCGTAAAATAATTCTGTCCCATCTTATGACAGCCTCCTGTTGAATAATTTTCCGGGAAGCCCTGAAGAACACGGGCTCTCTGTCCGCTGTCAAGTGTATCACAAAAAAGGCGGAGAATTTTTGCGACAATTTCCATGCTGCAGGAACCGTTGCCCTTTCACGCGTCATTATACTGTGCCAATGTTAAGAACAGATCACGAGAAGGCCCTTTTCCCGCCTTTCTGCCGGCCTGGCCTGACATACGCTGAAATGATTTTCTCCTCAGAATTTTTTCCGGCAGAGGCAGCCGGCGGCCGGGTTTATTCCGATTTTCAGACAGATTTGACAGGCGCCGGATGTTATGATATATTGCAATAAATTCCTATATATAGGATTTTTTGATATATACAAAAACTGTCTTATACAGTCACTTTAATTTCTCGGAACAGGAGCAGTTGAATATGAATATCCAGAACTCTCTTGCAGAAAACTTGAAAGAGCTCCGCGCCAAAAAACATCTGACACTGGACGAAGCATCACGCCTTACGGGAGTTTCGCGCAGCATGCTTTCTTCCATTGAAAAAGGCGGCGTGAATCCAACGATTTCCGTGCTGTGGAAAATCGCTAACGGTTATAAAGTGAAGTTCACTTCCATCATCGAAGATCAGTCGGGGACGTACCGCGTGATCCGCGGATCGGATGTGCAGCCTCTGACAGAGGGCGACGGGCGCTATGTCAACTACCCTGTTTTTCCCTTTGAAGAAGACCGTCTCTTTGAAACGTACCGCATCCGCATTGACCGTGGAGGTCGTCTGGATGCCCAGCCGCACATGCCCGGCACAGAAGAGTACATCACTGTTTTCTCCGGAAACGTCAGGATCACGGCCGGCGGCGAATCCTCCGAGCTTGCCGAAGGCGACTCCATTCATTTTCAGGCCGATGTGCCGCATTCCTATGAGAATACCGGCTCTAAAACGGTCTGGCTGTCCATGATGCTGTACTACCGTCCGGTCTGATCCGGCCGGAAACGACGGCCGGTGCCAGCGCTGGGCTGAAAACTGCGGACACTCGCACCGGCCGGTGCAGTTCTGCAGACAACATAAAAATTATCAGGGAGGTTTGCCATGTATTCGTTTGCCTGTGATTATCTGGAAGGGTGTCATGAAGAGGTTCTGAAGGCTCTGGCAGAAAGCAATATGGAGCAGGCTCCGGGCTACGGCGCTGACCGTTTCACGGAAAAAGCCGTCAGCGGAATCCGGCAGGCCTGCCATGCGGAAAAGGCTTCTGTTTACCTGCTCAACGGCGGTACGCAGACAAATCAGGTGGTAATCAGCACAATGCTGCAGCCCTATGAGGGCGTTCTGTCTGCCGACACGGGGCATGTCAGCGTACACGAGGCCGGCGCCATTGAGTTCAGCGGCCATAAAGTTCTGACTCTTCCGGAGCACAACGGGAAAGTTGCAGCCTCAGACGTTGAAGAGTACGTGCAGCGCTTTTATGCAGACGGAAACCACGAGCACATGGTTTTCCCGGGAATGGTCTATATTTCGCACCCAACGGAATACGGCACGCTTTACACCGCCGCGGAACTCCGCGCTCTTTCAGAGACCTGCCGCAGAAATCATCTGACTTTCTATCTTGACGGCGCCCGTCTCGGCTACGGTCTGGCGGCAAGTGACACTGACGTGACGCTTCCTCTGATCGCCGAACTGTGCGATGTGTTTTACATCGGCGGCACCAAGGTGGGAGCGCTGAACGGAGAAGCTCTTGTCTTTCCCCGGGGAAACGAGCCTCCGCACTTTACAGCGCAGATCAAGCAGCACGGCGCGCTTTCCGCAAAAGGGCGGCTCATTGGCGTGCAGTTTGCGGCGCTTTTCAGCAACAACTTGTATTTCAGAATCAGCAGGCACGCTGTTGAAATGGCGGAAAAAATCAGGGCCGTTTTTCAGAAAGCCGGCTGCCGGTTCTATATTGACTCGCCAACCAATCAGCAGTTCGTCATTTTGAAAAACGAAACCCTCGAGAAACTGAAAAACTACGTTGAATACGGATTCTGGCAGAAATACGATGATGCACACACGGTCGTGCGTTTCGCTTCAAGCTGGGCGACAACAGAAGAAGGAATTCGTGAACTGCAGCACGCCGTAGACCTCTGTGTGACGAAAGGAGATTCAGACCAATGACAGTTCCGGCAGAGAGCCATCAAGATGTCGTGTTCACTCCTGCGCAGGAAAATGATCTCGGTGCAGCGATGGACATTATCAACAGCGCCAAGAAACTGCTCCGCGATTCCGGCGTCGACCAGTGGCAGAACGGATACCCCGATGAGGCGTGCATTCTTCAGGACATCCGTGCCGGCAAGGGCTATTTTATTGAGGAAAACGGCGAAAAACTGGGATACCTCTGCGTTGATTATGACGGCGAACCGGCCTATGAACATCTCAAAGGCAGCTGGGGCACGCCGGAACCTTACGTTGTCGTACACAGAATGGCCTTCGCGCCGGCCGCCCGGGGCAAAGGGCTGACCGACGCCGTGTTTCCCATCGTCGAAGAGATGAGCCGGGCGCGGGGGGTTCATTCGTTCCGCGTGGACACTGACGAGGACAACAAAAGGATGAAGCATATTCTGAGTAAAAACGGCTTTACTTACCGCGGCACCATCTGGTTTGACAACAGCGTGAAGATTGCCTATGACAAGAGCTTCTGAAGTGCACAGACAGCAGCTGCTTTAAGATTCCGCGTGAAAAGCATAAAGACTGCGGCAGGCAGGCATCCGGATAAATCCGGGTGCCGCCTGCCGCAGTTTTCTGTTCTGCTTCGCAGCTGCGCAATGCCTGCAGCCGCCCTGCCTGCGCAAAACTACTTTTCGGGTGCCGCCGCCGCGCCGGCACGGCGCACCGAGCCGACGCCGAGGAACGTACCGTCGTCCCTGAACTCCACCGCGTTCGGCGCGCCGAAGAAGCGGTCCAGTTCCTTGCGGACATCCAGCGTATAGCCGTAACCGTTGGTGAGCGCGTCCATGGTATCTTTGCTGAAGCCCTTCTCCATCTGAATGACAGAATGTCCATTAGTAAAGACACTGCAGAACTTCGGGGTTCTGAACGCCTTCTCAAGAGGCATTTCAAAATCAATCAGGTCAACAATCATTTCAGTCAGGGTGGGAACAATGCGTCCGCCGCCGGGGGCGCCGAGCACCCAGCGCACCTTGCCGTCACGCATGATGATCATCGGCGCGATCGATGTGCTCACGCGCTTGCCCGGAATCATGTCGCTCGAACCCCTGCCGTCAGGCGAAGGATGATCGGTGAAATTGCCCATTTCGTTGTTCAGGAAGAAACCGTCAATGCAGACTCCCGTTCCGAAATAACCGGAGACTGTCTGCGTCCACGAAACGGCGTTTCCTTTTCCGTCAACCACAGAAAAGTGCGTTGTCGAGGCCGCTTCTTTAACGTCCTTCTTCATTCCGTCGGGCGCTTTCTTTTCCGCGTTGTCAATCAGATACTGGGTGAATGTCATTCTGCCGTCTTCAAAGGCGCCGGCATCGCCCGCTCTGTTTTTTCCGGCCTTCCATTCCTCGCCCGTTGTCGCGCCGCTCATCTTGATCTTCATCAGGCGAGTCTTGGCATAGTCCTTGCTGACCATGCCGGCAACAGGGCTGTAGTGAAATGCCGGGTCAGAACCATATTCGTGCAGGTCGTTGCCCGTCTGAAGGAAAATTTCCTGCATGATGTGGATTCTCAGGGGATCGTCCCAGCCCATATTGGCAAGGTTGAAATTCTCAAGCATGTTGAGATTCTCCAGAATGCGCGGGCCGCCCACGGGAAGCCCGGCCACCGTGATTTCATAGCCGCGGTAGGTGCCCACAATGGGCTTGCGCTCTATCGCCTTGTAGGCCGCCAGATCCTCAGCGCGGATCCAGCCGCCGTGCTCGCGCATATAGGCGTCCACATCTTTTGCGATCTTTCCCTCATAAAACTCACGGAACCCTTTCTCCGCAATAAGCTTCAGCGTGTCGGCCAGCGGCTGGTTTTTGTAAACCTCGCCGATTTCCCACGGCATACCTTCGTTCAGCCGGTCGGGAGCATTGGCCTGCAGTTTGTCATAGGCATCCTTGCAGCTGTCAGAAAACGGCTTGTTGACTTCCAGACCGTTTTCCGCAATGCGGATTGCCGGAGCGAGAAGATCCTTCAGCGGCAGTGTGCCGCCTTTGGCATAAAGCGCCTCGGCACCGGCGACAACGCCGGGAACACAGGCGCCCTGCGGCATCGACGCAATTTCCCTGATGGTTTTCTTCAGCGCATGGAGATTATCATACGTCGCCATGGCAGGAGCCGCGCTGCGGAAGTCTATGCAGTAAATCGTGCCGTCTGCCATGCGCGCAACCAGATATCCCTCGCCGCCGATACCCGAGGCAAAGGGCTCTGCAGAGCCGAGTGCAAAGGATACCGCAATGGCCGCGTCTATGGCGTTGCCGCCTTTTTCAAGAATTTCAGCGCCGGCAGCCGCCGCCAGCGGATGCCCGGCAGCGACCATGCCTTTCTCGGACGTCAGCACAGGCGCCACTTTAACTGACCAGGCCGGCCCCGATGCAATAACTGTCATTGCCGAAACCAGCGCCGCTGCAATACAGTACCGTCTGAAACGCTTCATCATCTGATCCACTCCATTCTTAATTAAAAATCTGCGCCCTTTGACCCACAATTCTCCCGTTCCGTTTCCGGCCGCCGTGCGGATTTCTGCCGTTCGGACATGTCGGCAGCCGCCCGCTGTCAGCGCCTTCTGCACTCTCAGAAATACTCCGCCTCAGACTGACCTCAGCGCTGCAGTTTTCCGAACTCACTGAGACAATCCCCCCTTTACAGCTGCAGCCGTATATCCCGGTCAATAGAGTGCTGTGCTCTTATCAATGATAAAAAACGGATTTTTGTTAGTTTTAATATACAACAAAATAAAATTTTCATCAAGCATATAAAATTGTCACCGCTTTTTGAAACTGTTAAAAGCTCCGCCATGCTGACCTGCAGCGGCTGTTGATGACCGCGGCACAGAGGCAGTCAGGCGCGATGCAGGATGTTTTTCCGCTGTGCCGCCTTCCCGCCTC
>CAZDXA010000052.1:0-12584 GCA_964509435.1 uncultured Synergistaceae bacterium
GAAGGCCGCCGTCCCCGCATCATGGTTGCCAAGATGGGACAGGACGGTCACGACCGCGGCGCGAAAGTTGTGGCCACTGCCTATGCCGACATGGGATTCGACGTTGACGTCGGCCCGCTGTTCCAGACACCGGCTGAAGCCGCACAGGACGCCGTTGACAACGATGTCCACATTGTCGGCATGAGCTCACTGGCCGCAGGACACAAGACCCTGCTCCCGCAGCTTGTCGAAGAGCTGAAAAAACGCGGCCGCGGCGACATCATGGTCGTTGTGGGCGGCGTCATTCCCGCGCAGGATTACCAGTTCCTGTATGACCACGGCGCATCCTGCATCTTCGGACCCGGCACCGTCATTCCCGCCGCTGCGCGTGAAATGCTCATCAAACTGAACAAACGGCTGGCTGAGCAGGAAAAGTAACAAACTCACCCGGCAGAAAGGAGCGGACTTCATGACTGCTGAAAAGAACACCTACCAGCCCGACTGGCAGCCCGAAAACGCGGGAAAGGAATTTGCATGTTTTGTCACAAAAGGCGTTGACGATCCCGGCAGTCCGACCGCAGCCAACGCACAGCCCGCAAGGGCCAGCCTTTCAGCAGACGAGTTCGCCGAAGGCGTCGCGGCAGGAAACCGCATGATCCTGTCGCGCGCCATTACTCTTGTTGAAAGCAACGCGCCCAGGCACTTTGACAAGGCCCAGGCGCTGATCCAGAAACTGCTGCCCCTGACAGGGCATTCCATGCGCATCGGCATTACCGGCGTGCCCGGTGCAGGAAAGAGCACCTTCATTGAAGCCCTCGGCACCTGGCTGTGCGAACACGGACACAAAGTCGCCGTACTCGCCGTCGACCCCAGCAGCACCGTCACAAAAGGCAGCATCCTCGGCGACAAAACACGCATGGCGAACCTTTCGCGCAACCCGAAAGCCTTTATCCGCCCTTCCCCTTCCGGCGGAACCCTCGGCGGCGTTACGCGCAAAAGCCGTGAAACAATGCTGCTTGTTGAAGCCGCAGGCTACGACGTGGTGCTTGTGGAAACCGTCGGCGTAGGACAGAGCGAAACCACCGTGCGCAACATGGTCGACTATTTCCTGCTTGTCACCATTACCGGCGCCGGCGACGATCTGCAGGGCATCAAGAAAGGCATTATGGAGCTGGCCGATTCAATCCTCGTCAACAAGGCAGACGGCGACAACAAAGTGCGCGCCCTCTCAGCACGCGCCGATTTCGACCTCATGCTGCACTACATCCGCCCCGCCACAGAAGGATGGACCAGCCGCGCCTACACCTGCTCATCCCTGACCGGCGAAGGCATTCCCGAAATGTGGAACGTCATTGAGGAATTCTTTAAAAACGTCAGAGCCAGCGGCGTGCTTCAGCGCCGCCGCCGCGAACAGGTGCTCACATGGGTTGACGACATGACAAAAGAGCATCTGCAGCGCCTGATCGACGAAAATCAGACCATCGCAGGCGAAAAGACACGCATTGAAAACCTCGTTTCCAACGGGAAAATCACCCCCACGCAGGCCGCGCGCGACATTATTGACGTCATGGAGCGCGAGCTGTTCCGTCCCCGGCAGTAAATTTCCAGGCACCGGGCAGACTGGCACCTGCGGCACGCCGTCATCAGGCTTGCCGCAGCCGCGTGGACAAAAAAAGAGATTTTAAAGAACAGAGCGCCGCGGGCACATACCCGCGGCGCTTTGCGTAACTCTGGTTTACAGATCCGCTGCAAATTCTTTTTTTATACTGATAGAACGGCTGCCACTAAATCAAACAACTCCTGCAAAAACTGCTGCTGAGTTAGGATATGACAGTCTTCCCCTGCTCAGGCAGCAGCCCCGCATGCAGTCTGCCGCAGAACGACATCACACGCATCGCCGGCTTCAGCAAAAGGGACAGAGGCGTTGCAGCCCCTCTGCCCTGGTTGTTTGTTGGTTGTTGGTTTTTGTCTGCGGACATTGTGTTTCCTGTTTCTTCGGATTAGCCATTGCTTGTTTTTCCGGTTCTGCTACTCATTTTACTGCACTGTCTTTGTCAGTCCCGTCTGCTCTGTTCCTTTTATCCTCTCCGGCTGCCCTTTTCCTGCGCAGCACCAGCCGGCGCAGTTTTTTCCCGATTACTTCGGAGAACAGCCACAGCGGAACAGAAAGGATCATCAGTGTCACGAAAAGCACTTTGACGCCGGTGGTCAGCCCTGTGCTGAGTCCGGCGCCCAGAAGCGACAGCACTGCCATCCCCGGCGCACGTCCCAGGAAACAGACGGCTGAAAGCGGGAGGAGTTTCAGCTGTGTCAGCCCTGCAATGAAGCACACGGCGTCGTCAGGCAGCGCCGGCAGCAGAAAGATCATCAGAAACGTCATATAGCCGCTGCTGCCGGTCAGCGAATCAAAACGGTTCAGCGTTTTCGCCGACACGACACGGCGCACGAATTTCCTGCCCAGAAGACGCCCCAGCCCCATAGCGATCAGGCTTCCAAGGGTAAGTCCTGCCGTGGTCAGCAGCCAGCCCTTCCAGAACCCGAAAACGTATCCGCCGGCAAGGGCCACTGCCTGACCGGGAATCGGCGCAAAGACTACCTGGAGTACCTGTGCGCCGAGGAAAATCAGCGGGGCAGCGCTTCCCTTCTGAAGCAGCCGGTTCCGGAATGTCTCGGGATTATTGAATATCTCTGCAATCCACCCGCGCCACGCATCTGCTGCCGACGCAGGGATCAGCCACATGACGGCATGGTAAATCACAAACATAACCGCTGCGATGACAAACGCAGATACAACAACGGTAAAGAGTGACGAAATCTTATACCGCAGCAGTGCGTAAAAATACCGCCGTTTCATGCCGGTCAGTCCTTTCTGAAAATATTGACGGTTTATCTTAACGCGGCACAGGCCAGCCGTCAACAGAAGGACTGAACTGCGCGCAGCGGCGTGACGAATGCGGCCTTTTATTGTAAGATAAGCGCGAAATCCTTTTCAGAGGTGATACTTCAGTGATTTCCACGCGAACGGGACTTATCGGCGGACTCATTGCCGGCGTGCTTATTCTGTTCTGGCTCGTGCCGGCTGTGATCGGCATGATTTTTTCAGTTATCTGGTTTCTGATCACACTGCCGTTCCGCCTGCTTTATCTGATTGTTGTCACGGGCATCGGCGGCCTGCTTGCGCTGCTGTGGCGTCTTTTCAGCGGCTTTTTCGGCCTTTTCGGCATTGTCGGAGCGATTGTCAAGTGGATTCTGGTCATCATCGGCGGCCTGTTCGGCGCAATCTTTCTGTACAGTTTTTTCAAGTCGTGGTACAACGGACATTCTGCCCCTTCGAAGAAAGGCGGCAGCCAGCGGAGCTGGGCGCTTGAAGTCATGGGGCTTGATGACAGTGCCGGCCTGCGCGACATTAAGAAGCGCTACCGTGAGCTGATGAAAACTGAACATCCCGACCGCCTCGGCACCGACGCCACTGAGGAGCAGCGCCGCGCGGCAGAAGAGCGGGCAGAGCAGATCAACCGGGCCTATCAGATCCTCACGCGGTAAAAAAATGCCCCGCGGCCAGACGGGCCGCAGGGCAGAAAAACTTTTCTCTTTACAGTTCTTTTCCGGTCAGGCGGCGGTAAGCTTCCATGTATTTGCCGATGGTCTTTTCGACGATGTCGGCGGGAAGAACGCCGTTGTTGCCGGGATGAGCCTTGTACCAGTCGCGCGCAAACTGCTTGTCAAACGAGGGCTGGCTGTGTCCGGGCTCATAGCCGTCAAGCGGCCAGAAGCGGCTGCTGTCGGGCGTCAGCATTTCGTCGCCGAGAACGACGCGCCCGTTTTCGTCGACGCCGTATTCAAACTTGGTGTCGGCAATGATGATGCCCTTTGAAAGGGCATAGTCAGCGCACTTTTTGTAGAGCGCGAGTGTCGTGTCCCTGATGGTGCGGGCATATTCAGCGCCGCGGCCGGGGAATTTCTTTTCCAGCACCTGCACGCTGCGGTCAAAGTCGATATTCTCATCATGCTCGCCGATTTCGGCCTTGGTGCTGGGCGTAAAAATCGGCTCGGGCAGCTTCTGGCACTCTTTCAGTCCGGCAGGAAGCTTGATTCCGCAGGCTGTGCCGTCTTTCTGATAGCTGGCCCAGCCGCTGCCGGTGATGTAGCCGCGCACGATGCACTCAATGGGGATCATTTTCAGTTTGCGGCAGAGCATGCTTCTGCCCTCGAAGCGGGGAGCGCGGAAGAACTCGGGCATTTCCGCATTATCGGTGGTGATCATGTGATTGGGGATGATGTCTCTGGTGTATTCAAACCAGAAACGGCTCATCTGAGTAAGCACAACGCCTTTTCGGGCGACAGGGGTCTTCAGAATGATGTCGAACACCGAAATGCGGTCGGTGGCAGTCATAATCAGATTTTCGCCGAGATCGTAGATCTCGCGCACTTTTCCTTCTTTCACGGGCTTGAACTCCTGCATGGGGATCACTCCTGACTCATAAAGAATAATGGGGTAAATTCCGATTTCAGTATAAGCGAAATCCGTCAGGAAACAAGACATAAAAAAGAAAAACCAGTAAAATATCAACGTTTCAGTTTATGTTTCTTTGCACGAATATTTCTGCCTGCTTTTTCTTCAGCATATGGAAATACAGTTTTTGAAAGCGTAAGGAGGCAGCACGATGAGCCTGAATGATACGCCGCGTTCAGAGCGGCTGCATATTGGATTGTTCGGACGCCGCAACAGCGGTAAATCTTCGCTGGTCAACGCTGTTACGGGCCAGAACTGGGCTATTGTCAGCAGTGTGCCGGGCACAACGGCCGATCCGGTTTACAAGGCTATGGAAATTCACGGCATCGGTCCTGCAGTGCTGATCGACACGGCCGGATTTGACGATACAGGCGAGCTTGGCGGCCTGCGTGTGGAAAAAACCCGCGAAGCGGCTGAAAGAACTGATCTGGCGCTGATACTGTTCAGCGGCCGCAGCTGCAGCGAAGAAGTCAGCTGGATCGAGTTTTTCAGGTCGCGCCGCGTGCCTGTGATCGCCGTCCTCAGCCGCATTGACGAGATGACGCCTGACGAGCGGGAGCGGGCGCTGAAGGCCATAAAAAACGCCTCCGGTCTTGATGCCGTGCCTGTCAGCGCAAAAACCGGCGAAGGCGTTGCCGAGCTGCGTGAACAGATCATCAGGAAAGCCCCTGATGACAGTTCTGAACCGTCGATCACAGGCTCCCTGTGCCGCGGCGGCGACACGGTGCTCCTTGTGATGCCCCAGGACATTCAGGCGCCGAAAGGACGGCTGATTCTGCCGCAGGTTCAGGTGATCAGGGAGCTTCTTGATAAAAAGTGCATTCCCGTCTGCGTCACCACCGACCGGCTTGACACAGCACTCGCCGCACTGAGAGAGCCGCCGGCACTGGTGATTGTCGATTCCCAGACGTTCGGAGCTGTTTATCCGAAAATTCCGAAAGGCGTGCGCCTTACATCGTTTTCCATTCTGTTTGCCGGCTTCAAGGGCGACATTTCTGCTTTCGCCGCCGGCGCCCGCGCGCTGGAGCGCCTCACAGAAAATTCCCGTGTGCTGATTGCCGAGGCGTGCACTCACGTGCCGCTTGAGGAAGACATCGGCCGCGTGAAAATACCCCGCCTGCTGCGCGCCAGATTCGGAAAAGGACTGACCATTGACTTCACGCGCGGCGTCGATTTTCCGGAAAACCTCAGCCGGTACAGTCTGATCATTCACTGCGGCGCATGCATGTTCAACCGCCGCTTTATGATGAGCCGCATTGCCCGGGCAGAGGCAGCAGGCGTGCCCATTACCAACTACGGCATCGCGCTGGCGCAGCTAAACGGCATCCTTGACAAAGTAACGCTGGTGCCGCAGCAATGAAAATCGACAGAATCCGCATTTTCAGGCTCTGTCTCCTGCCGGCGGCCCTGCTGGCTCTCTGGTGGGCCGGAAGTGCCTCGGGATGGTGGAATTCCTACATTCTGCCCTCGCCGGTGCAGGTATGGGACGCGCTGGCCGACATGGCCCGCAGCGGTGAACTGGCTGAGGATCTCTGGGCCAGCGTGCGCCGCGTTCTGACGGGATTCAGCTGGTCTTTCTGCCTGGCGTTCGTTCTCGGCGTCATATCAGCGCGTTCGAAGCACGGGGACTACTACAGCCATATTGTGGAATTTCTGCGCCATGTGCCGCCGCTCAGCCTGATTCCGATGCTGATCCTCTGGTTCGGCATCGGCGAGAAGTCAAAGACTGTGCTGATTGTGCTTGCCTCGTTTTTCCCGGTGTATCTCAGCGTTTACAAGGGATTTCACAGCGCCGACAGGAAGCTTGTGGAAGTGGGGCGCACCATGGGATTTACCGGATGGCAGCTCTTTTCGCGCATTGAACTGCCCTGTGCCGTGCCTGACGTGCTTTCGGGGCTGCGCATCGGTCTCGGCTACAGCTGGCGCGCCATTATCGGCGCCGAAATGATCGCCGCGGCAAGCGGCCTCGGGTACCTGATCCTCGACGCCCAGCAGATGTCACGTTCCGACCGCGTGCTCGCCGGAGTTTTTGTCATCGGCACGGTCGGCTGGCTGAGCGACTGGCTTCTGGGCCGTCTGACCGGCCGCATTGCACCCGGAGGCGGGAACAATGGCTGAGTACCTCATTGCCGGACTGAAAAAGACTTACCGCGTTGACGGCGCCGATGTCCCTGTGCTGCGCGGCCTGAACCTGAAATGTGAAAACGGCAGTTTCACGGTCATTGTCGGACGCAGCGGCTGCGGCAAAACAACGCTGCTGCGCATTCTGGCAGGGCTTGAGAGCAGCGACGGCGGCGAAGTGCGCACTTCGGGACACGGACGCACCGGCATGGTTTTTCAGGAACCGCGCCTCATGCCCTGGCTTTCAGTGTACGACAACGTGGCGTTCGGCGTCAGAACACCGGACAGCGGCAGAATCATGGAACTGATCCGCGCCGTGCGGCTGAACGGCTTTGAAAGAGCAAAACCCTCACAGCTTTCCGGCGGCATGCAGCACCGTGCCGCGCTTGCCCGCGCGCTGGCGCTAGAGCCGGACGTGCTGCTGATGGATGAACCGTTTGCCGCGCTGGATTTCTTCACGCGCATGTCCATGCAGAACCTGCTTCTTGAACTGTACCAGCGGGCAAAAGTCACCGTGGTGTTCGTCACTCACAGCATCGACGAGGCGCTTCTGCTGGGACAGCGGGTTGTCATCCTTGACGGCGGCGTCGCAGCAGAAAATTTTGACCTCACGGGCTTTTCCTACCCGCGCGACATCTCGCAGCCGGAACTCGCGGCGGTACGGAAACAGATTCTCAGACGACTTGTCGGCAGCCCGTCTGTTCCACCGGAGGAACAGCGCTGACAGACCGTCTGCCCTTAAACGAAAAACGCGGAAAATACCTGCAGCTGCAGGTGTTTCCCGCGCTTTTTGTTTTAATCTGCCCTGACCCGGCTCTGAGGCCATAAAGCCTGTGCTCTTGCCCCGCCAGGGCTTTTTCAAAGCAGCCCGCCCGTTTCAGGCGTCTGACTTCCGCATGAGTTTTTCTGCCGTTCCTGTGCGGCAGAAAAACCGGAACTGTGCCTTCTGCACGCTGTCAGCTTCAGGAATGCCTCCGGGCCGAACCGCGCTGAAGGCGGAAAACAGTTTCTTCAAATGTTCTTCAGGATCAGCGCGAACCCTGAAATAATCAGGAACACAACCACCAGTTTTTTCACGGTTTTGTCATTCAGAACCCGGCTGCTCTTCATCCCCGCAAACAGTCCCGCGAACACAAACGGCATCATGGCCAGCGACTGTTTCAGGCTTGCAGCCGTAATAATGCCCAGAAAACTGTAAAGTATGATTCTGAACGTGTTTTCAACGATAAAAACTGCGCAGATATTGGCCTTAAACTCATCGCCCGTGTCTGTGACGCGGCCGACATAGGCAGCCAGCAGTGCGCCGACGCCGAACAGGCCGCAGAGCACGCCCGAAATGACGCCGATGATTCCCAGGACAGCTTTGGATTCTCTGGCGGGCTTCCGGCGTTTTTCGCGGTACAGCATCTCCGCCCCGAGGAGAACAACTACCACGCCGAAGATAATTTTTATAAAACGGGCATCAGCGTTTTTCAGCAGAAACGCCCCGGGAATGTTTCCGGCCAGCACCAGCAGAGACAGCGGAATATACACTTTTGCACTGAGGGACTTTCTGTTTTTCCACGCGAGCATGATATTCGCCGGATAGCCAAGCACCAGTTCCACCGGTGAGATGTTCACATTACTGGCTCCGAACCCGAGAATCGTGGTAAAAACCAGCGTATTTGCAAAACCGCACAGTCCCTTGATATAAAAAGCTGCCGCCGCTGCAAGAATCCACAGCCACATTTTTCTTCGCCTCCATCAATCCCGGACATGTACTGACCGCTGTTCCCGCAGCTTCCGCGGGAACATGCCGCTGTTTTCTTTTCCGGCGCCGCCGTTCCGGAGTGCCGGTAAAAGCTGCGCACCCTGTTTTACCGGATCACTTTGTTCTTTTTCCGGTACGCCGTAGGGGTATCTCCTGTTTCTTCCCTGAAAAAACGGTTGAACGTCGCCAGGCTTCCAAACCCGACAGATGCGGCAATGTCGATGACTCTCTCTTCAGTTTCAGCAAGCAGGCGCTTTGCTTCCTTCAGGCGCAGCCTGTCCATGTAGGCTCTCGGCGTCATGCCGTAAACTTCCTTGAAAATATCTGTCAGACGCCTTTCAGTGATGCCGAACTCGCGGATGTGATCATTCCAGACCGACTGTCTGGCGTAAAGCTCTTCAATGTGCTCCTTCACTTCCCTTGCGATTTCCTCCATCGGGTGATAGGCAAGCAGATCGCTGCGGCACCGCTTGCAGGGACGGAACCCTGCCGCCATAGCCTCTTTTGCCGTTTTGAAAAAACAGATATTCTCCCGCTTCGGCTTTTTTGAATTGCAGGAGGGACGGCAGAAGATGCCTGTTGATTTCACGCCGTAAAAAAAGATCCCGTCGTAGTCGGCATTGTTGTGGATGACGGCGTCATACATCTCATCTTCAGTCAGAACCATTTGCCTCACCGCCTCCGGCTGCTATTTCAGCACCTTTTCGTGCCGCAGCAGTGCCCGCTTTATGTCAAGACCGCCGGCATAGCCTGTCAGGCTGCCGTCTGCACCGATCACCCTGTGACAGGGAACGATGATGTTGATGTGGTTATGCCCTACTGCGCTGCCTACTGCCCGCGGCGCTGACGGAAAGCCCCTTTCCGCCGAGATCTCCCCAGCAAGAGTGCCGTACGTCGTGGTCTGCCCGAACGGGATTTCCAGCAGTTTTTTCCAGACAAGCCTCTGAAAATCAGTGCCGATCATGTGCAGAGGAGGTGTGAAGTCCGGCGCTTTCCCTGAAAAGTAAACATCAAGCCACCGTTTTGCTTCGGCAATCGCCGGCGTTTCCTGCTCTGCTGCCCCGGCTTCAAGCGTGTCGGCGTAATATTTTTCGTTATCGTACCAGATGCCGATCACTCCTTCACTGTCAGAAGCCAGAAGCATCTTTCCAACAGGCGACATATACTCGGATGTATACTGCATTTTCTGTTTCTCCTCCCTTTTGCCGCTGTTCAGCGGACAATGCACTCTGCACCGCTCCTGAACGGCCGGTCTCCCGGCGGTCAGACGGGCAGCCTGCCGCGCCATGCCGGATACAGGGGCCGTTTCAGCGTTATCTTCAGAAAAGCAGCTTATTTTCCGCTGCCAGAATCACTATAGCAAATTGATCGGGCTTTATCTTATCATTTTTCGAAATTCAATTTCCGCCCCCTGCCCTTTCTGTTTGCGCCCCATCAGACGCATGAACTGCCCGGCGCCGCGCGTCTGACATGCCCGTGCAGAATCCTTCAGGAAACAAAAAAGCGGCCGGACATTCTGACCCCGTGTCCGGCCGCTGTGACAGCGTACATATAACAGGCAGTGAATCCCAGCTGCCCTGCCGCCGGCAGAGCAATGCCTTTTTCATATCAGTCTCATGTCCTGTTTCACTGACTGTCCTGCGCCGATTCAACAACGCCGCAGACCTGCTGTACGTTATGCGAAGCAAGCTCCCTTTCAAAGCCGCACTGTATTTCCGCAAGCGCAGAGTCCAGCGCCTTATGGATGTTCTTTCCCACAGGACAGGCAGGGTTCGGATGTTCATGAAAATGAAACAGGTCTTCGCCGCTGCCTGTCTCAACGGCCCTGTAAATGTCAAGAAACGTGATCTCTGAAAGCGGCCTTTTTATGGCAATGCCGCCGGGACCGCGCTTTACGTCAATGATTCCGGCGCTCTGCAGCTGCAGCATAATATTGCGGACAATCACAGGATTGCAGCCGATGCTGCCGGCAAGAAAGGCGCTTGTCACTTTCCGGGTGTCCTTAAAGTATTCTGCCGCCGTCAGAATATGAATGGCTATCGTGAATTTGGTCGATATCTGCATTGACAGTCACCTTTCCAGAAGGATTTCACAGATTCCGCGCCTGCTGTCACTAAATGCGCGGCAGGCAGCCTTCCGCAGTCCTGCGGCACAGGGCAAAAATCAGGCTCCTGCCGTGCCCCGACCGGTCCGTGCATGCCCTGAGGCCTGTGCGCATCCGGGCTGCGCATGACATAAACAACACCGGCGATGCAGTCTGTCATTCAGGCAGATTATGTTTCCCCGTGATCTCCGAAATCCTGACGCGGAAGATATACAGATTCTGCAGGCCTTTGCACCGGTCCAGCGGATAATCGTACTGTCCATAGTGGGCCAGCAGAAGACTCAGCCCTTTTTTGATTTCTTCCGGGTCGGTCACACGCTCGCACATCCCGGTGCCCATAATGCTTTCATAGCGCGTTGTAATGCCGATCTTAGTCTTCTGCACCTTGAAGAAAGTATCTGCTTCAATAAAGACCGGTTTCTTCTCTCCCAGCAGATCTGTCTTATGCCCCTGTCTCGCGCTGTGAAAATAGATCACAGGCAGATCAGCCGATGTGTCAATGCCGAAGGAAACCGGAACCACGTAGGGCATTTCTCCGCCGTTGACCGCAATATGAACCGTCCTGCAGCGCTCCAGTACGGAAACGATCTCCCGCAGGTCTGTTATTTCCCGGTCTTTTCTTCTCATTCCGGCTGCCTCCTCAACGATGCCGCTGCACGAACCTGACGGCGGATTACTGCCGCAGCCTTTGCGGCAGAACCGAGCACGCCTGTCGAAATGCAGCTGATTATTATGATGCCCTCACACAGATTTTCCGCTGCCGGTCTGGGGCAGCCGCGGCATTGTTCCGCGCCCGGTTCTCCGGCCTTCCGTCTCAGCGGCATAAAGACGAATAATCCCTCTGAACGGTTCAAATTAAAGGATTCAGCATTTCCTCTGTTCAGATTTTATCATTTGAATAATGCCGGCTCAAGGAAGTTCAGAGAGCCCGCCCCAGCAGATTTTTCAGCCGCAGTTCCTGAACACACTGAAATGGAATTACATTTATTACATGTTTTTTCCTTTTTGAATTACACCCATTTATGACTTTCAGCTTATATTACATTTTTCTGCATTGCTGTTGCTGCGTGCCTGCAGTTCTTACCCGAGCAGCTTTTCATAGAGAACGCGGTCACTGTCCTTGAAGACATTGAAGATCACTTTCTTCATGCAGCTGTCCGGGTGACTGTCCAGCCATTCCTTCACCGTCTTTACTGCGATCTCCGCGGCAGTGCCTGCCGGAAACATGAACACGCCTGTTGAGATGCAGCAGAAGGCGATGCTTTTACAGCCGCGCTCAGACGCAAGACCCAGACAAGACCGATAACACTGTGCCAGCTGATCCTTATGCTCCTGTTTCAGATGCGGAGACACAATCGGGCCGACCACATGAACAATGTACTTTGACGGCAGATTGAACGCCGGGCTGATCATCGGCACGGCGGTCGGCTGTTCGTAGTTCTCGCCGTACTTCCGCTTCATCTTCTGCATCTGTTCAGCCATGTAATTTCGAAGCTGAACGCCGGCATAGGTGTTCTCAATGTTGCCGGTACTGTTCCTGATAATACATTTTTTCCTGCATAAACGACGTCATTGTCTGAGCACCAAAAATGTTCTGCATTTTCAATTATTAAGTATTAGTTTTGGGTTCAGCAAAAAATCAATAATTCCTACGATCAAAATGCCCTCTTCCGTGTGCCAGGGACGTCCGGATCCGCCTGTAATAATAATTTTGGAAAAATTATCATCAATATTTTTGAAGGGTCTTTCTTCCTGAATTGTTTTTTCTCTTGTTTCCAGAGACAATACAGATTGAATATAATACCTTCGGTCTGCTTTATTTACCACAAAATCCACTTCTGTCTGCTTCAGCACAAAATTACCATTTCTGTTTTGCTCCCTGATGCCAACAGAACCGACATCCACCTGATAACCAAGTTTCTTCAATTCGTTGTAAATGATATTTTCCATGATATGTGATTCTTCCATTTGACGAAATCCGCTAACCGAATTACGGACACCAAGATCAGTAAAATAATATTTCACGGGAGAATTTATATATCTTTTTCCCTTTATATCATACCGGACAGCCTCTTCGATCAGAAAAGAATCCTTAAGATAACCGATATATTTATCGA
>CAZDXA010000053.1:0-12451 GCA_964509435.1 uncultured Synergistaceae bacterium
CCGCCGCGTCCGCATGGCCATTGAATACGCCATCAACAAGGAGGCCTATATTCACGTCGTTTATCAGGACAAGGCCGTGCAGCCTTCCGGACCGGTTGTTCCTTCAAGCACTTACACGCCCGGCCAGCCTAAAGTTTACCCCTGCGACCCCGCCCGCGCCAAAGCGCTGCTGAAAGAGGCCGGCTATCCCGACGGACTGACGCTCAACCTCTGGGTCAGCAGCAGCCAGCACGAAATCAACGGCGCGACCGTCATTCAGTCCATGCTCGCCAATGTGGGCATCAAGATCAACATTTCCGTCATGGAATCCAGCGTGTTTGACGACAAGGTCAGAAGCAACGATCAGGACCTGATCATCAGCACCTGGGGCATGCAGACAAACCGCGACGCCGGTCAGTTCTGGCTGTCGCTGTTCCACTCATCCAGCATCGGCACGACCAACTGGACGGCGCTGAATGACAAAATTGTGGACGAGGGCATTGACCTTGCGAACAGCTCTGTCGATCCCGCAGTGAGAAAAGCCGCTTTCGACAAGGTGTGGGAACGGCTTGACGAAGTGCACCCCTTTGTCTGCCTCGCCGTCCCCAACGAGCTGTACGGCGGCCGCAGAGACCTGCAGGGCATGGAGGACTTCTGCGACGGACGCCTGAACTACCTTGGCAATCTGACCGTCGAAAAGTAAAGTTCTCCCTGCTTTTCCGCGGCACTGAAAAATGAACGCCTGAAAAGGGCGCTGCTTTCTCCGGTACGAGACCAGCACAGGCCGCGCGAGGGAGAAAAAGCAGCGCCCTTTTTCTGCAGGCGGCGTTTTGGCTGAAGCCGGCGCCGCGGCAGACTGACGGAGCGGACGCTGCCTTTCAGCAGCCTGAAAGGGAAGGCATGGAAATTGCCCGCCGCACCGGCAGCCTGTGCGCGTGAGCGCTTCTGTTCTGCAAATAAACGCCCGCTTATATCAAATCTGCCCTTCTGCGCCGCTTTCGGGCGCAGAAGGGCAGATTTTTTTCAGCGGTATCCGAAGTGCTTACTTTTTCCAGTCTTCGCCGACGGTTCCCCTGGTACGGTAATTCTCCACGGCCGCACCGGCTTTGTCGTAGGCGTCCTTTACGCCTTCGGAGCTGGCGGCATAATCCATGGCCGCATTTCTGCCGATGCCGATTTTCTGGGCTTCAGCGGCGGAATCAATGTTGGCGCCCATGAAGATGAACTGCCAGTGATAGTTCTCCTGCGCGTCGGAGACCAGTTTTTTCACGGCCGCACCGCTGAACTCGACGCTGGCGTTCTCAAGGCCGTCGGTCATGATCATGAAGATCACGGGCTCGGACAGCGGGCAGACTTTGTCCTTTTTAAAGCTGCCGTCAAGCCGCAGAATTGTGGCCCCCACCGCGTCAAGAAGCGCCGTTGTGCCGCGGGTGAAATACTCGCGTTCGGTGAGTTCGGGCACGTCTTTGATGGGCCTGTTCTCGTACAGGACCTCGTACTTGTTGTCAAAGAGGACGGTGGTGACCGACGATTCTGGCGCGCCTGCCCGCTGCCTTTCGATGAAGCTGTTGTAGCCTCCGATGGTGTCGCCTGTCAGGTGATGCATTGAGCCTGACCGGTCAAGGATGCAGACAATGTGAAGCTTATCGCGGTTCAGCTGCGCACACGACGTGGTGTGGGTATGTTTCAATTCCGGCAGGGCTTTTTTGAGCCGAGACTCCTGCAGAGGCTTCGGACATTCCGGCAGCGGCTGCTGAATCTTCTGCTCTGCAGGCGGCACCACGGCACAGGCGGTGTTTAAACACGCCAGCAGCACGGCGGCTGCAAGCACGACAGAGAATCTCATTTTCACTTTAAGCCCCTCCTTCATGATACTGATTTGATGATACTGATTTCCGATTCAACGCTCTGAAAAGCTGTTCATGAGTTCCGCAGCGCCGATCAGCGGGGCATTCCGCCCGAGAACAGCAAGGCGCATTTCCGGGCCGGGGCGGTAGGGCGGCGCCAGAAGGGGCTGCATATAGTCGCGCACATCGTCGAGCAGCCCGTCGAGATGGGAAAGCCCTCCGCCGACCACAATGGCCTGCGGGTCAAGCAGATGGGTCACGGAGACAAACGCGCAGGCCAACGCGCGCAGGGCGGTGGCAAAATACATGGCCAGCCAGGCGTTTTCGCGGTTTTCCCACAGAACTTTCATGTCGCGGCCGCAGCCGCACTTCTCGCCGGCAGCCTCAAGGACATCGGCGGAGAAAAAACTCTCGACGTGTCCGCGTCCGCCGCAGCGGCAGCCTTTATCGAGCAGCAGCGGCAGATGCCCCAGTTCGCCGGTGCGGCCGCGCAGGCCGTGCACAATCTTCCGGCCGATGACAACTGAACCGCCGACGCCGGTTCCCAGCGTACAGAACAGAAAATCCGAAAGATCTTCTGCGGCACCGGCTGTCATCTCGCCCATGGCAGCGCAGTCACAGTCGTTGGCAAGAAATACACGGCGGCCTGCCATCCTTTCAAGTTCCGCAGCGGTCAGGCCGTTCCACCCGTTCTGGTTGGGAACGCATTCAATGCGCTGTTCCTTCCGCGATACCATGCCGGGAATTCCCAGCGCCAGCGGCATTCCGGGCGGTGCGCCCAGATCGTTCAGCATCCCTGAAATGGCTCTGATCACAGACTGCGGCGTGCGTTCCGCCGGCGTCGGTACCGTTTTTTCAGCAGTCACCGCACCGTTTTCAACAAGGCCGGCTGACAGTTTATGCCCGCCGATATCCGCAGCGGCAATCATCGGGCACCCTCCAGTGCGGCCCATCGGGTTGCGGCGGTGGCAATCAGCAGCCCTTCTGTGTTTCTGATTTCGTGCAGAAAATCAAGCCCGTCCTGCTGGGTTGTCACTTCAAGGTCCATGCCGTACACTGCCTCGTGCTTGTAAACAATGTCGGCAGACATAATGCCGCAGTGCATGTACACATCCATCGGCACGGCCTCGGCTGCCCAGCTCAGGTAATAGGCGTTGTTCACATGACCGTTCACATCAAGCTCGCCGAGGCGGACATGAAGGCTCGTTTTCAGATCGGCGCGCTCCAGCTTTGCGGGGTCCCTGAAAACAGGCTCAAAGGGAGGTTTTTCTGCCGTAGTGATGAATTCCGGCGGCAGACGATGGCTCAGCCTCTGCGGCCGGCGGGTTTTCAGGTCCACATAGATCCAGCGGCTGTCAGCCAGGCCGAACTGGGTTCCTGCCGCATCAAAAAGCATGAAGCGGCGCGCGGAATAAAGATCGCGCAGCATGATATGCCCCGTGCTGATGGCGCCGGTGTCCCCGGCAATAAGCGGATGGTCAAGCCTGATCGTGTACTGAAGCAGCATCCATCCGCAGCCATCGCTCCAGTAGGATGCAGGCGGACTGATGGACTCCACGGCGCCGTCCGCAGCGTCCTGCAGCATGTTCAGAATGTGAAAGGGTTTCTGAGCATAGCAGGGCGTCACTTCAGAAAGAGGCACTGTGAAGTTTTTAGTGAACATCAAGGGCATTGGAGACACCTCCGTGCTTCACAAAAAAACTGTTAACGTCATTGCGTGCCTTATTTTACCATTAAAACAAAAGCCTGTGCAAAAACTCAGATCCTGCACTCCCTGTTTCCCTGTCAGACATCCGAAACTGCTCACTCCCGCAGCGTGAGGCCGCTCCGGCCGGGGCCGTGAAAATCGGCGCACAAAAAAGCAGACCCCGGCCCTGCGGCCTCAGTCTGCCTCTGTATTTGCGCCGGCACGCGGCGCAGAGAAGAAAAATCTGTCTGCGCCTGACGCCTGCCCTTCTGTATCAGATCTGTCCAAGCAGAAGATCATCCAGCGTCTGGCGCCGCACAGCAAGACGGGCCTTCCCGTCACAGACAAAGACAACGGCGGGACGCGGCGTGCAGTTGTAGGTGCAGAACATGGAATAGTTATAGGCGCCCGTCAGGGGCACAGCCAGAATGTCGCCGGCGTGAAGCTCAGGCACGGGCGTGTCCAGCGTGAGAATATCGCCGGTTTCACAGCACGGCCCGACAATGGCTGCCCGGCGGTCAGCGGGACGTTCCGTGTCATTGACGAGACGCACTTCGTATTCTGCCTGATAAAGCTGAGGGCGAGGGTTGTCAGTCATGCCGCCGTCTACCGCAGCATAGGTGCGCACGCCCGGAATCTCCTTGACGCTGCGCACAGTGTAAAGCGTCACGCCGGCCGCGCCGGCAATCCACCGCCCGGGCTCAAAGACAATCTCGGGGCGCCTGATGTCAAGCGCAGCGCAGCGTTCGTCCACGCGGTCAAGAATCTTTCTCACAAAATCAGGGGCCGGCACCGCCGGGTCTTCCAGCAGATTGGGAATGCCGAAACCGCCCCCCAGGTCAAGTTCGCGCGCTTCAAAACCAAGAGAATCACGCAGGCTGCGCAGCGTGCGCGTCGTCATGTCAGCTGCGGCCAGATGGGCGTCTGTGTCGCGGATCTGCGACCCCACGTGGACATGCAGTCCGGCCAGATCCAGCCACGGGCTGGCCATGGCCGTTTTCACCGCGCGCTCAAGATGGGCCATGGGGATGCCGAACTTGCAGTCCTTCTGCGCTGTCTGCACCTGATGATAAGTGTGGGCTTCAATGCCGGGACTGATGCGGAACAGGATGGTCTGCCTGGTCTGCATTTCCTCTGTCAGCCGCGACAGCAGCGCCAGTTCGTCCTCATTGTCCACCACAACCGTGCCGGCATGATTTTTCAGCCCCGCGCGCAGAAAGCTTTCCGACTTTGCATTGCCGTGCAGCGTAATGCGCTCTGCCGGAAAGCCGGCGCGCAGTGCAATGTGAAATTCGCCCTCAGAAACAGTGTCCAGCCCGAGCCCCTCCTCATGAATCAGACGGGCCATGGCAAGATTCAGAAACGCCTTGCCCGCATAGCAGATCCGCGCGTTTCTGCCCGACACCGCCGACAGAAGGTCCCTGCACCGGGCGCGGATCATGCCCTCGTCCATCACGTACAGCGGCGTGCCGAAACGCCGCGCCAGTTCATCCAGATCACAGCCGCCCCACATCAGATGTTTCATCGCTGCCACACTCCGTTTCAAAAACGTCAGATTCTAAACTTCTGTATAAAAAAAGCCCGTCCCCGCACAATGTAGGGACGGGTCATGAATTCCCGCGGTACCACCCTGCTTGGGCGCCTGACGCGCCCCTCTCTCACCTGTAACGGAGGTTCACCCGGGGAAGGTACTCCGGCGCACAGAGCGCTTTTTCACTCCCGGCTCACCGGGCCTTGCCCTTAGGAACTCCCGCGCGAAAACCCTCTCAGCCCGTGAGGTTTTCTCTCTGCAGCACAGAAAAAGCGTTCCGTCAGGTTCCGGTTCATCGCCTTTGACAATCCTGTTTTGTATACGCAATTATATACACCTGTCAGTTATTGTCAAGGTGCCGGAGCCGGAGATGCCGAAAATCCGCCGTTTTCTGCTCCGTTCCACTGGAAAAAAAAGCATTCATGTGGTATTTTATTTACAGAGAACTAAATTTTAAATACGAAATTATCCTCGATTCTTATCGTTCAGGAGGTTGACCTGAAATGACAGCACGGGTTATTACCATCAGCCGCGAGTACGGCAGCGGCGGGCGCGGCATTGGCGAACTTGCAGCAAAAATGCTTGGCTGTGACTTCTACGACAAAGTTCTGATCGACCTTGTCGCCAAAAAAAGCGGTTATGCCATCGACTATATCAAAAACACCGAGGAGCAGGTGACGCCCAACTTTCTGTTCAATCTTGCGGCCAACGGCTATTACAGCAACAGTATGCTGATCAGCGACGGACTGCCCGCCTCTGACAAGCTGTTTATCATGCAGAGCAAGATTATCCGCGAACTGGCAGAAAAAGGACCGTGCGTCATCGTCGGACGCTGCGCTGACTACATTCTGCGCGAACGTACCGACTGCATGAACGTGTTTATCCATGCGCCGCTAAAAGACCGCGTGGACCGTGCCGTCAACGAGTACGGCCTTGCCGCTGAAGGTGCCGACGGCACCGTGAAGCGCAACGACAAGATCCGTTCAAAGCACTATCAGTATTATGCAGGCGCCCGCTGGGGCGAGATGCGCCGCTATCACCTGACCATCAACAGCTCCCTTTTCGGCTGCGAAAAAGCCGCAGAACTCATTGCCGAAGCCGCAAAAAGGTTCAGATAGGATCATCGTCATCACAGGAGGCCGTCCCGGCCAGTACCGGGGCGGCCTCCTTTTTCTCCAGATGATACCACCTGCTGTGCCGGCAGCTGTGGCTTGCGCAGCGGTTCCTAACTGCTGGCGTCGAACCCGTCAAAGCGGAAATCGCTGTAATGTTCTGCAAGCATCCTTCCGGCTTCCTTCAGGGCAGGCACCATGTAGGAGCGGTTGAACCGTACCACGGAAATACGGTCAAGTGCCTTCATTGCCATGTGCAGCATTGTCGTTTCCAGACGGACCGCCGTTTTATCAGGTTTTCGCTTGCATAGCACGAAAAAAAACAGACAGAGTCTTCTGCATCTTGATCCCTGCAGCGAAAGTAGCTGAGTAAAACTGTGTTCAGAGAAAGACCGTCTGTATTTCAGGACATCATCTGCCCGTTCGGAAAAAAGCATGCAGCCTGCAGCCGCCGGCTGCGGGCTGCAAAAAATGACGCCCGGAGACTTTCTCTCCGGGCGTCACGCTATAAACATGCTGCAATCCATCGGCCATAAAATCAGCGGTTGTGGTTTTCAGCTTTTTCAGAAAAACACGGAGCCTGCTGCAGCACAGCGCAGTATTAATGATGCTCTGTTTTTCATTGAAAGAATCTTTAAAATAAAACAAAAAATCCACTTGACAAATGGGCAAGCTGATGATATAAAAACATACAGTTTCGTTTTGTTCATTTTGATCGACAGGAGATTTTCGCGATGACACCAGTCTGCACAGCTTCTCACAATTTCTTTTATTACTTTTTTGGCGTCTCTAAACGCGTGGGAATCTCCTTGATGTCCGACGTTTAAGACGTCGTGGACAGAAAATTTCAAGGACCGGCCCATGCGGGCCGGTCCTTTTTTTTATACAGTTCTTTCCGGCGCCTTTTCTGTCAGCTGAAGGGCCCTGCTGCTGAAAAACGCCGTGGCGTTTCATGTTTCTCCACTCAGAAAGGGGTTTTATTATGGATCAGATCAGTGCACTCACTGTGACAGCGATTATTTATGCGGCGGCCAATCTTCTGGCCATGAAAACTCATGCCAGGATCAGCATGATGTTTCTGTGCTCCATCATCTTTCTCGGAGCCTTCTGGAGCGGACTTCCGCGCACGATTTTCACCGACACGGGCATGGTTCCGCTGGCCATGTCGTTCATCTCGCTGCTGATGGTGCAGATGGGCAGCATGATGGACGCGGCACGTCTGAAAGAGGAATGGAAAACGGTGGCGGTATCGTTTCTCGGCATGTGCGCCGGCGCGGCCGGCATTCTGCTGATTGCCTCTCCTTTCATCAGCTGGGAGTATGCCGTGGCTGCCACAGGCCCGGTTTCGGGCGGCGTGGTCGCGGGGCTGATCATGAACGAAGCGGCTGACGCCAAGGGGCTGACGGCCATCGGCGTGTTCATCACCATGCTGCTGACGACGCAGGGGCTCTTCGGCGTGCCGCTGGCGTCCAACTGTCTGCTTCACGAGGGCAGAAAGCTGAAGGAACTGTACGCTCAGGGCGAGCGCTCAAAGCAGAAACAGGACGGCGGGGCCTCTGCGCCGAAACGCCGTTTGATTCCGCCGATGCCGAAGCAGTGGCAGACCAGCTTTGTCTATCTCGCCAAGGCGTTTATCGTCGCCTGGCTCAGCGTCAGGGCTGCCGCACTGCTGAACAACGTCATTCACCCGTTTGTCATGGGGCTGATCTTCGGCATTGTCTTCCACGAGCTGGGATTTCTCGAGGACAATATTATGACGCAGGCCAACGCCAACGGCATGGTGCTCTTCACGATCATGATTCCCATTTACATCAACCTTTCCAAGGCAACGCCCGAAATGGTATTCGGCCTGCTCAAGCCGCTTGTGATCGTGTTTGCCTCCGCGATTGTCGGCATCCTGATCGCATCAGCCGTGATGAGCAAAATCTTCGGGTACAGCTGGGCGCTTTCAACGGCGCTGGGCGCCACCTGCATGTTCGGCTTCCCCGGTACGCTGATCATCTCCGAAGAGGTAGCCAAACAGCTCGCGGACAGTGATGAGGAGCGCGAGTTCATCCTTTCGCGCATTCTTCCCAAGATGCTGATCGCGGGATTTACAACGGTGACAATCGCTTCGGTGTTTCTGGCCGGATTCCTCGTGAAATTCTTCTGACGGGCAGCACGTCAGCCAGAGTCTTCTTTTTGTGAAGGGAGTTTTCTTTATGTCAGATATGCAGGACAGTATAAATCGCGCTTCGGAAATGGCCGCAGCGTTTCGCCATGAGCTTCACCGCCACCCTGAACTTTCGTGGGAGGAAGTGAAAACCACCGCTGCTGTCGCAGATAAAATGAAAGAGCTTGGGATTCCGGTCATCAGGAGTGGGTTCAACGGCACAGAATGCGGCCTGATCGCCGAGGTAAAAGGGGCAGAACCCGGCCCGGTGCTGATGATCCGCGCCGACATCGATGCGCTGCCGGTCACTGAAGACCCGTCCCATGAGCTGAAGTCAGAGTGCAGCGGCGTCATGCACGCCTGCGGGCACGACGCCCACACGGCCATTCTGACCGGCGCGGCACAGGTGATCAACGAGCACCGTGATGAGCTGCACGGTGCCGTCAGGTTTCTGTTCCAGCCGGCCGAGGAGGCCGGTCCCGGTTCCGGTGCTCCGGCCGTCATCGCCGAAGGCGGCCTTGACGGCGTGGACGCCATTATCGGCGAGCACGTGCAGAGTCTTCTTGAGGCGGGAAAAATCGGCTGGCGCGCCGGCCCCATGATGGCTTCCGCCGACACCTGGGATGTGGTGATTCACGGCAGGGGCGGCCACGGTTCCAGCCCGCACACCGCCGTCAACCCGATGCTCTGCGCCGCCGCCATGATTCCCGCCCTGATGTCCCTTGCGCCGCAGGAAGTCAGCGCCCTTGAGCCAATCGTGATCGGGATCGGCAGCATTAAATCCGGCGAGGCGCGCAACGTCATTCCCGACACCTGCACCATGAGCGGCACTGTGCGCTGTTCCAGCATTGAAACGCGCAAGAGCATGCCTGAACGGTTCAGCCGCGTCGTCAACGGCACTGCCGCCGCGTGGAACTGCACCGCAGAGCTGCAGTATCAGCACATCTATCCGGTGACTGTCAATGACCCTGACCTGACGCGCTGGATTGTGGACACTGCAAAGGCCGAAGGCCTCGGCGACAGGCTGGTGGAACGGGATTTTGCCATGGGGTCGGAGGATTTCAGCTACTACGGCGAAAAAATTCCCGCTGCCTACTTCAATCTCGGCATGGGAACAGGAGCGCCGCACCACAGCCCTGAGTTTCACGTTGACGACGCTGTCGTGCCGCTGGGAATCCGTTTCCTGAGCGCACTGGCGCTGGATTACGGAAAAAAACACAAATAGCAGCAAAGGCTGCCCCGGATGACGTGACGCCGGAGCAGCCTTTTGTCTGCTGCGGTGAAAATGCGCTGCATGGAATGCGCAAAGAAACGGCATAATTTGTTATGCGCGTGTCCGGCAAATCAGTCCGGCGGCTCTGCAGCGGCGTCATTCTGACGCTGCACGTCAGGGCTGCATGACAAAAAACTTGTCCCCGGTCAGAGCCGTATCGCCGCAGTCGAAGCGGTAGCAGGCCAGAGGGCCGCCGCGTCCGGCACTGAAATCCAGACATGCGGCCATCGGCGTCAGCGGTTTTGCCGGCAGAGAGCGGTCAAGCCAGTAGTGTCCGAAAAGCACCGGCTTGCGGAGAGGCCATGTTCCGTTCAGCGGCTCCCGCAGCTCTGTCAGAACAGGGCGCCCTTCCCGGATGCACCAGACCCTGCCGCCGCCCGGCTGCTTTGCCCACCAGCAGACGCGCGCGTTCTTCCGCGGAGTTCCGTCTTTGTCCAGAAAGGAGTCTGAAATAAGCCGTTCAGGCCCCTTGCACAGTTCCACCACTGCCAGTGAGGCTGCCGTCCCTTTATGAGCCGTGGCAGGGTAAAGAAATTCAGGCAGCACGCCTTCAAGGGCCATGAAAGGGCGCAGCACCGCCATGCTCCGCTCGCTCCAGCAGGCGTGCACCACACAGAAATCATCAAGCTCAAGCCACAGGGGCAGCGTTTTAAACCATGAGATAAGCTCGGCGTGCAGCGGCGACCGGTTTCCCACTTCGGCAAGAAAGGCCCCGTGCTGGCGGCGGTTTTTATCAGACGTGTTGTTTCGCAGAAAATGCCCCGGCCTGTCCGGATCCGGAGTGACAAAACACACGGCGTTGTACTCATGGTTCCCCATCAGACACCGCGCCGCCCCGGATTCAGTCATGGCATGCACAATCCGGTATGTGCGCACTGATTCGGGCCCGCGGTCAATCAGGTCGCCGAGAAAAAGAGCCTGACGTTCCGAATGATGCCATGCGCCGTCTTTCAGCGTGTAACCAAGACCTTTCAGCAGTTTCTCAAGAAGTTCTGCATGGCCGTGGACATCGCCGATCACATCGTATCCGGCAAAACTGCTGCTCATAATGCCGCCCCCATTCTAGCTGCCTCTCTGTCCGGCAGAACTGCACTGCCAGGTACTACTGTATCACATCTGCCCCGCGGCTGAAACGGGAAAAAGCCGTCTGCTGAAATTAATCTGCCGCCGGCAGCACGGCGCTGTCCCGATTTCCGGCAGACACACAAATACATATGAATGAAAAAAGCGGACTGGTTCAGATGAACCAGTCCGCTGAATTATTCTGGTGGAGGTAGGGGGATTCGAACCCCCGACCTTTTGAATGCCATTCAAACGCTCTCCCAACTGAGCTATACCCCCAGATGAGCCGCCGTTTCCGCACGACTCAAGAATATTACCATGACTCACCGAAAAATGCAAGTGCTTAGGGAAGAATTCCCTGAGGAAGCATGATTGAGGCACCGGGACCGATCGGCAGTCCGGCATAGAACCACACAATCGCAAAGAGAATCCAGGCAACCTGCGCGATGAAAATGGTCGGGATGCAGTTTGCGATGAACGTGCCAAGCTTCATGTCCTTGTCGTACTTCTCATTGACCACTGCAAGGCACATATACAGGTAGGGGCTGACCGGCGAAAGCGCGTTGGTCGGGGAATCGCCGATGCGGTACAGAAGCTGAACCCACGCAGGGTGATAGCCCATCAGCATCAGCATGGGGACAAGCACGGGTCCGAGGAATGTCCACTTGGCCGAGCCGGAGGACATGAACAGGTTGATGAAGATAACAATGATGATCATGCCGACAAACATGGGCACACCGGTGAAGTTGATCATCTTCAGGAAGTCAGCGCCGGAAATGGCAAGGATAACTCCCAGGTTCGTCCAGCTGAACAGGGCTGTGAACTGACCTGCTGTAAAGCAGAATGCGATAAACGATGACATGCTCGACATCGCTTTGCCAAAAATTCTGGAAACATCGCGTTCGCTCTTGATGACTCCGACCGTAACGCCGTAGGTAATGCCGCAGGTGAGGAACATGAACACCAGAATCGGAATCAGGCCCTTGAGGAAAAGGCTGCCGATGACGCCGCCGGTCTTGGGATTGGCAAGCAGTTTGGGAGGAACGTAAATACCGATCAGAATAATCGCGATAAAGACCAGAAGTGCTTTGCCGGCATTGCGAAGGCCGCGGCGCTGAAGGTCAGTGATGGGCTGAGTGGTGTCAAGCACGGTCGGGCCGTGGTAGGCGCCGACGCGGCGCTCAATCAGATGGTTGGTGCACCAGCCGACGATAAATGTTACAAGGAACGTGGAAGCCACCATAAAGTACCAGTTGCACGCGCTGTCCACCTCAAGCGTTGCATTTTCACCGAGAAGTACCTTGATCGACATGTTGGTGATGCCCGAAAGCAGCGAATCTGTGCCGGCAATGAACAGGTTGGCCGTGAAGCCAAGGTTGGCACTCAGCCAGCCGCAGAACATGCCGACAATGGGGCTGCGTCCGGCGCCGAGGAATGCCAGTGCTCCAAGAGGCGGAACAAGCACGGAGCAGGTATCGGAGGCAAGGTTTCCGCAGGTACCGATCAGAGCGATCACATAGGGCAGAATTCTGCCATTGACGTTGCCGGTGAAGCGGCGCAGCAGCACGTCAACGAGGCCGACCTGCTCGCAGGTGCTGATGCCCATGGTCATGGTCAGCACAAGCCCCAGTGAGGCAAAACCCGTGAAGTTCTTGACAAAGGTTGTCAGAAGCCACGTTACGCCGTCCTGGCTGAAGAAGTTGCGCACTTCAACAATCTTTTTTGTGGCCGGATTAACCATCTTAAGATGAAAGATCCCGCCGCAGAGCAGTGAAATGACGGCGACTATGAAAAACAGTACGACGAAC
>CAZDXA010000054.1:0-12173 GCA_964509435.1 uncultured Synergistaceae bacterium
AAATTCTTCTGACTTAGCCAAATATTTGCTATTCTCATGCCGTTAAACTGTATTAAATGACTTTTGTGATTTTTCTCTAATCCGATTTATGAGTATATGATTTATTATATTTTAGAGATTAAAACTCTGAAAGCAAAGTTTTTATATAATCACGTTGCCAATCATTTTCATGAAATATCTTGTTTCCGAATTTTAAAATATCAAGATCAATATACACAATTCCGCTGCGCTTTAATTCACTTGACGAATGCATTCTTTTTTCTATAATGTCAAGTCGATTACAAACGGTTTCATAGTTACATAACGTATAGAAAATTATAATCTGATTTAAAAACAAATCAGATTTGATGCCAATTGGCTTAGTCCAGACAGACCTTGAAATTTCAATTTGCTCCTTATTAAAAAGTTCTTTTATATAGACGTCCGCAAGCTCAATATTATTTTTTTGGTTTGTATTACTTCCTATAGCTATTATAACTTCTGTCATTTATTAGCAATAAAATATTTTTATTAAAGTGAATTAAATTAGCAAATGCTACATGAAATATAATATTATCATTCTTAAATAAAAAAACTTGCATGGGTGGCGGCCTTGTGACTGTCCGCTTGGAATGAACAGCAATTTGCCGAATCAACGTAACTCTTTAATATATAAAGTTTGCAGATAGACACAACGGCTGAGTAATCCACCTGTACACCAATTTCTTCGGAAGCTATTTTCTTATTTGTAAATCGTATTAATTTATAAAATCATGTTTTAATGTTTAATTGATATTATTATTTGTCATTTGTATTCGCATTATGACAGCCGGAACGCATGCTAAACTGTTAAGTTATTGTCATTTGTATCTTTTAATTGCAGCATAAGCTGTTTATATAAATCATCATAGCTTATATTTATTAATGCTATAGGTAAAGAAAATACCTGATTATGTAATTGAATTTTCATATAACTTAATCGCTGCCGCAATTCCATGTTATCGGGATAATCGATTTTTACAATATCCCCCCACTCTATTTTTTTCCATTTTCCAGACAGTGAATTATGAATGAATAATCCTTCAGAATTAATGCGTACGGCTGGTTTGCCTCCAAGTCTTCGTGAGACACGTACAATGCTCATCAATAAAATAACAAAGCAACTGAATGCAAATAAATAAAGCATTATTTTAAAGAAAAGCGATGTGATGAATGATGTAATCCAAAGACACAATAAAATTATAAGAATGGCCAGCAAAGCTGTCAGGCCAAAGCTTCGTCCAATATTTTTTTTATAGTTTAATACTGTTTCCATTTGCTTTATCATTTAAATGCATATTAATATAAAAAAAGGTTATCAGATCAATTGTCCAGACTATATGTTTGTGCACACAACTGCACGTTGCGAATCTAGCACCGCACATAATCTCACCTTATTTATCAAATTCCCAAAATATTATTACCGGAAAATCATGTATGCGATGAAGAATTCTGTCTGGCATTCATCCTGCCACGCATTTTTTCAATTTAACTATGCCTTAACAAGTCCTGGTAAATAGAAAATTATTTTTCCCTATCACTTTTAGCTTTCTTATTTTTTTTTCTCTTCTTGTTTATATTGGCAGACTTAAAGAAGTCACGCCAACCGTTAAAGTCTTTTTTCATTAACAATCCTATTCCTTGTGTGTTTAAACTGTTTCTTGTAAAATATCGGTCATTGGTTTGATTATAAACCCTCAAAGCCATATTTCCATTAGGATACAGCAAATATTGCAAATCAAAATCACCAATAAAGCTTGTCGTTGCATTTCTATTGTCACGATAGCCAAACTGCCCGTTAAATAACAAACGGTTATTAAACATTCGTCCGCTCAGCAAGCCTTCATATTCAGCATTGTTAAATCCTTCATTTCCTGTTGATATATTGGCGCCAATATTCCAATTATTACTATTTATGACATTAGACAATACATTGTTCAGCTGCTGTGATATAGTACCACTCAGCAAGCTCTGCATCATTAGCGACGTTTGACTCTGCTGTTGCGATTGGTCTTGTTGGGCAATAGCATTGTTGTTAGCTGTATAGAAGCGACCGACAGTTAGCAAATACAATACCTGCTGATTCATTTCTTCTTCGCTGTTGATAAGAGAATAAATCATTTGTTTTGCATCAGAGCTAACCGTAGGCATATCAAGAGAAAAATCAACAACCGGTTGCTGAGGCGTACCTTTAATATTCATTAAGCAGTCTACCCTAATATTGTTATTAGAGAAGCTGTTGCCGATTTTCAAATCAGACAGGCTAACACCATTTAATGTGTATTTAGCAGTTAAGTTTAGCTTTGCATTCATTGCATTCCCTCCAAAGGCAATAGTGCCGTCCGGAAGGAAATTAAAATCACGCGATATAATATTCTGTACGGTAAGCTTATAGTTTCCACCTGCTATCACATAATTACCAAACATAGTAAAGTCGCCTTTATTAAAATAATTAGCTCTGATAACCCCATTGCCGTTTAAAGTCAAGTTGTCATTTCCCGTATTGTCCATAAGAACCTTCAACGACAAATCAGGATTGCAGTTAATAAGAAAATTAATATGCATATCTGAAGGTATGTCTATCTGAGCAGGAGGCAATGCAGGCTTATTTATTACAGACAGGGAGTCACCCATGCTGTAAGATGTTTCGTCTTTTAAATATCTGCCAGTAACATCATGCCAATGGATAAAATCCTGCTCTCCGGCCATATCTGCCGAGGCAGCATTATAAACAATTTGTGAATTCTTATCGGGTGTTGCATCGATATCTATGTTTGTCGTTCCAGGCTTTCCTTGTATTTTACATTTTCCTGTTGCATATACAGTACCCCAGAAAGAAGCCGAATTATCATTAGGCCTGTGAGTGTCAAAGCAAAGAAGATGATTAGCCTTTATATCAATATCGTATGACAATTTAGTTAGATGCTTATGGAAAAGAGAGCCGTCTATAATTGCCAAATTACCATTTCGATCATAAACAGAGTCCTTATCTAAATGTATTATATCAGGCAAAGCTGACACATGAATATTTTCAAATTTATAATCTGTATTTGTCGGTTTAAGGTGAAGACGTCCAGTTGCGAGCACATCCCCTCTTAAATTGACTTTGCTTAAAGGTCCGACCAATGTAACTTGCCCGTGCAAGCCCCCGTCTATATCGCTCAGGAAACTGTCAGTAAAGTCTTCAAGAAAATCCATACGTGTCCCGTCAGCATTGATTGTCAACAGAATATCGTCATCTTTCGGCGCTATGTATCCCTTCACTACAGTCTGTCGGCCAGGTCCGTCATCTGCAATGGCATCTATGTTAATATGTCCGAGGGCATTGTCATAATTAACATCAGCATGCAGTGTACCCATTTCTCCGTCTTCAAAAGTGAAATCATTTACGTCTATATGGCCACAGAGCTGAGGATCATGGAAAACAGAAGAAACTGACGCCTGTCCTGATGCAAAACCAGAAAACTTAACAGAATGGAAATTAACGAGGTTCAGCACATATCTGACGTCTACATCACGAAGATTAACGAAAAGCGAATCATTATTATTATTGTTCGCTGTTCCATTAACATTTATGTATTGTTTATCATGCTTGATCGTGAAATTATCAAAGACAATATTGTTTTTGCCATATATAATCTTACCAGGCTCAACTTGCCATGTACTGTCTCCGACAATAACATTTGACGGTAATATATTAATTGAAACATTATTGTTTCTAATGAAATTCTTGTCAATTGTAATTTCAGATATTATGTCACCTTTTACAGGCAGAGACAATGAGTGATTGTCATAATGAAATACAGAAGTTATCATGTCATCACTTCCTTTGCCATTGACAGAGAACGTTTGTGCTACACCCGATGCGTCATTAACTTTGTCAAATCTAACTGATGAGACAAGCTCCATGTTGTTTACCATTGCATTCAGTTTGCAGTTTTTAAAATGAGAGTCCCCATAATAGAAGTCAGAAATGTTTCCTCTCAAATTCATCTTCCCTGCCCTGTCACTTAAATTACCTGATATTACAGCAGAATCAGCCAATGCCAGTTTTATGTTAAACAATTTATCAAGCCATTCTGTGTTTCTGACAACAACGTTGAATGCAATGTCATTATTTAAATGCCTGTTATTTATTTTACTATCAGACAAAATTGAAGGAAATATTTCATGAAATATTCCATAAACGCTGTTCTTCAACGTCATATAGTCATATCTGCCTGAGAAATTTGCTTTTAAATATGGAGACTCCACATGCAGAAAGCTTTCGTCGCTCTGGTTTTTAACATTAATATCTATGTCAGAAAGCATAAACGAATGGTCACGTGTCTGCAGCCCCATTACCTTATGCGGATTTAAATGCTTGATGCTTAATGCCAGCTCATTATGTTTGTTCAGCCAATTATAACTACCTGTTATACTTGCATTCAGTAACTGGTCATTGATATTGGCCTCACCATTTATCAGTCCGTTTTCAGCTTGTTTTATATCTGCATGTATATTTTTGTATGTGTGATTATTATAAAAGAAATTTTGAATATCAGCCAAAGCATGCAGGCTGTTGATATGAAACGGATTTTCAGAACTATTATTAATATTTCCGTCTGCACTTATTTTAGCTGACAACTGCCCCATATCCTTTAATGCAAACACATGTCCTAAATCAAAATTCTTAGTTTCAGCTTTTAGCACAAAATCATTTGATTTCTTTTCAAGATCAGCGACCACTGCTCCTGCCTCTGTATTTGCTTTCACGTGTGCAGCAAGTTTATTTCTGTCTTTCCGGGCAAAACCGCTAATATTAAGTTCACCGAGATTATTTATTTGCTGTGGTAAGGATATGTTTAATCCGCGTAAAAGCTTGCTTATCTTTTCATATCCCGTTTTTGAAACTGAAGCGTGCTTTATAATTACATTCCATTCCGGTGAATAGCCTTTTTGTTTGAAAAAATTTCCTGATGACTGTATATTAATATCATTACCGTCATGCAACTCAACCTTATTGAAACCAAGCTTGCCCTTATTGCCTGATATATCCACAGAGAATGTAAACGGAGCATTAAACACATGCAATATTGGCAAGAAGCAAGAAAAGTCAGAAGGTGTTATCTTTGCTTTGTCACAAAGCAAAGAATAACGAAAAGAAGACATTTCTATATTTTTTCCTTTAAAGGAATATGCCGCCTTTGCCCTCGCTATTGTTATATTACTGTTCGTAGTTGCCAAATTAAAATCTTCGAGCAAAGCTTTATTCCGCCCTGCCGACAACTTAAAATTCAATGATTTGATATCAAGTCCAGACTGTTCCTTGAATGACAGTTTTTTTACATTAATGTTTACGTAATTATTGGTCAGATGATTTAATATAACATGCGTTTTAATATTGTCGACAAAAATGTGATGCTCGTTAAAACGTCCATAAGTTCTTTTGAAAGAGTCATCATCATAGCTGACCATGCCGTGTCTTATAACAAGAGAACTTATTCTTAAATCAAGAGGAGTTTTTTTATCAGAATTTCGTGATGACAGTGAATCTATAACAAACTGAAAATTCATTCTATTGTTTGTTATGTCTTTATATGTAACAGCCTTTAAACCGAAAAACTGTGCAGAGGTAATCGATATTTGTCCTCTAAGCAAAGACAGCAAATCAGCACTGGCAGACGCCCTGCCTATGGACAGCATTTTCTTCCCTGATTGATCATAGACCAATATTCCGTCAATAATAATCCTATTAAAAAAGCCTAAATCAACATTATCGATATAAACCTTTGTTCCAAGCTTTTCCCCCAATGCATCAGCAGTCTTGTTTCCTATATAACCTTGTATTATAGGAATATGAAGCAAGACGACTATAAGCACATAAAGAGCTAATAGTGTCCATATTATTGCATTAACAATATGTTTTAGTTTTTTCAGAGCAGTGTTTTTATTTATGCATAATTAATTTATTGCGCAAAATTAAGAAAAACTTCTCATTAAAGGTAAAAAAAACTATTCTATTTCTTTTAAAATCGTAAAAAAAACAGTAAATTTGCCACATCTATTCTTGAGAACATTATAAGTTTTTGCATACGAAAATGCACGGTGTATAAGAAAACACGTGCAGATTATATAAAGAGTTTCAGTAGAAATAATTACATTGATACCTAATTCTTACAGAAGACAAACATTAAACCAGTTAGAATTATATTGAAAACCTTATAGTTTTATTTTAGTAGTTATGACAAAAGTAATTAAATTGCGCAAAGGCCTCGACATTAACTTGACGGGGAAAGCAACCGGAACTGCGAACACTACAGTGCCGGCATGTGAAGTTGCGCTCATGCCGTGCGGATTTCCCGGTGTCATCCCAAAGCTTGCGGTGCGCACGGGCGACAAGGTTAAAGCAGGCGATGCATTGTTTTTCAACAAAGCGTGTCCCGATGTGAGATTTGCTTCACCGGTAAGCGGAGAAGTAACAGAAATTGCAAGAGGGGAACGGCGCAGAGTTCTTCATGTCAAAATCAAAGCAGACAGTGAGCAGGAATTTCTGGATTTTGGCAAGAAAGATGTGTCTGCACTTAACGGAGATACTGTAAAGAAGAGCTTACTCGAAGCAGGCCTTTTCGGATGGATAAATCAATTGCCTTATGCTATATCAACTACTCCAGATACAAAGCCTAAGGCTATTTTTGTATCAGCACTGAGAGACATGCCGTTAGCAGCCGACTTTGAAGTAGAGCTTCAAGGCAATGAAACTGCTTTTCAAACAGGTCTGACTGCTCTTAGCAAGATGGCGAAGGTATATCTTGGAATAGGAGCAAACCAATCAAACAAGGCTTTAACCCAAGCACAAGACGCCGAAGTTGTTATCTTTGACGGCCCTTCTCCTGCCGGCAATGTAGGAGTACAAGTTAACCACATCTCACCAATAAATAAAGGCGAAACCGTTTGGACTGTAGACCCTTCAGCCGTTATCTTCTTTGGCCGTCTCTTTCTGACAGGCCATGTAGACCTCACACGCACCATTGCCGTTGGCGGCAGTGAGATAAAAGAACCTGTTTACACAAAAGCATTGATAGGTACACCATTAAGTGATATTATCAAGGACAAGCTTGTAAAAGAAGAACATGTCAGAGTTCTGAACGGGAACCCGCTTACAGGCGTACGTTATGCAGACGCTCCATTCCTTTTACCGCATACAAGTGAGATTTGTGCTATCCCTGAAGGTGACGATGCAGATGAAATACTCGGATGGATTCGTCCTAGAACGAAACAGTTCTCCGTGTCACACAGCTATTTCAGCTGGCTGTCCGGGAAAAAGAAGCAATATAATCTTGACGCGCGCATAAAGGGTGGCCAAAGACACATGATAATGAGCGGCGAATATGACAAAGTGCTTCCAATGGATATTCTTGGTGAGTATTTGATAAAAGCGATAATAACGGGCGACATAGACAAGCAGGAAGCTTTGGGAATATACGAAGTGAGCCCTGAGGATTTTGCAATCGCCGAATTTGTCGATTCGTCAAAATTACCTTTACAGAAGATAGTAAGACAGGGCCTTGACATACTCCGCAAGGAAAACGCATAACTGAATGTCTTCTGATTATAAACAAATTATAATCAGAGATTTATTCATTTATGTTAAACACAATAAAATAATTTTTATAACAACTATGTCTTTAAAAAATAAATTTGACAACATAAGGCCACTCTTCGAAAAAGATGGCAAGCTGCATTGCTTGTGGAGCCTTTTCGACGGAGTTGAAAGTTTTCTGTTTGTACCAAATACAACGAGTACGAGTGGCGCAAGTATTCATGACAGCATTGATTCCAAACGAATAATGAGCATAGTGGTAATAGCTTTGCTGCCTGCATTGTTCTTTGGAATGTATAATGTCGGCTATCAGAACTATTCGGCAGCCGGAGCAATTGCCAATGCTTCTTTCCTCGAGGTTTTCGGTTATGGCTTTCTTGCCGTTCTGCCCAAAATTTTGGTCAGCTACATAGTAGGTCTTGGCATAGAATTTTGCTGGGCACAATGGAAACATGAAGAAATTCAGGAAGGCTATCTTGTAACAGGTATCATTATACCTATGATTATTCCTGTTACTACTCCACTGTGGATGCTTGTATTGGCAATTGCATTCTCTGTTATTTTCGTAAAAGAGATTTTCGGTGGCACCGGCATGAATATATTCAATGTAGCCATTTCCACACGTATGTTCCTCTTTTTCTCTTATCCGAGTGCCATGACCGGTGATCATGTATGGATAGCACGTGACACCATTTTTGGTCTTGGCAATTCTCTTCCCGACACATTCACGATGGCCACGCCGCTGGCTCACATTGCCCAGGGCACTGATGCCGGAGTGTCTGTTTGTAACATGCTTACCGGGCTCATGCCAGGCTCAATCGGAGAGACATCGGTCATAGCGATTGCCATAGGCGCCGTGATACTTCTTTGGACAGGAATAGCAAGCTGGAAGACCATGCTGAGCGTATTTCTCGGAGGCATAGTTATGGCCCTCGCTTTCTCAGCTGCCGGACAGACATCTATTCCATGGTATGAGCACATTATCCTCGGAGGCTTCTGCTTTGGCGCAGTATTCATGGCTACAGACCCAGTAACGTCAGCAAGAACGGAAACCGGCAAATGGATCTACGGATTTATTATTGGCGCAATAGCCATTATTGTGCGTGTAAAGAATCCCGGATATCCGGAAGGAATGATGCTGGCAATATTCTTTGGAAATATGATAGCACCGCTAATAGACTATTGTGTTGTCGAAGCAAATATATCAAAGCGCGCTAAACGTGGCAAAATAGCCGAATAAAATCATTTTAAAAATTTTATTTAGAAATGAAAACAAACAGTAATTCATATACCATAATATATTCGGCCGTAATAGTAGTTATAGTAGCATTTTTGTTGGCTTTTGTCTATCAGACCCTTAAACCGCGGCAAGATGCCAATGAGGCTTTAGACCGCAAGAAGCAAGTTCTTTACAGCCTTAACATACGCGGGCTTGATGACAAAGCTGCTGAAGCTAAATATTCTGAGGTCGTGAAACAAGAAAAAGACGTAGACGGCCAGAAAATTTATACCTGCAACGTAAACGGCCAGACAAAATATGTGTTCACCATGACAGGTCGCGGACTGTGGGGAGGCATCAGCGGTTTCATAGCCGTTAATGATGACAAGAACACAGTCTATGGCGCATATTTCAATCATGAAGGTGAGACAGCCGGACTGGGCGCCGAAATTAAGGACAATGTAAAATGGCAGGAAAAATTTCAGGGAAAAAAGATTTTTAATGGTAAGAACCGTTCCGACATAGCGCTGACCGTAAAGAAGGAAGTAAAAGATCCCACTACACAGGTAGATGCAGTTACGGGCGCTACTCTGACAAGTAACGGCGTAGCAAACATGCTGCATGACGGACTTGGAAAATTCATCAAGTTCCTGAATACCAAATAGAAATCTAAATTGAATTATAAAATACAACTAATATGAGTTTATTTTCTAAACAAAACAGAGCTGCTTTTACCGAACCGCTCCATATCAACAATCCAATCATGGTGCAGGTTCTTGGTATATGCAGTGCGCTGGCCGTAACGTCACAGTTGAAGCCTGCAATCGTCATGGGACTTTCCGTAACCGTCATAACAGCATTCTCGAATGTCATAATATCATTGATTCGCAAGACAATACCTATGCGTATCCGCATAATAGTACAGCTTGTTGTCGTTGCGGCACTTGTAACGATTGTTAATCAGATATTAAAAGCCTTTGCTTACGATGTCAGCGTGCAACTGAGTGTCTATGTCGGCCTTATAATAACAAACTGTATTCTGATGGGACGTCTTGAGGCCTTTGCTATGATGAACAAGCCATGGCCGAGCTTCCTTGACGGATTGGGCAACGGCTTAGGATATGCATTGATACTTGTCATAGTCGGTGCTTTCCGCGAATTTGCAGGACGCGGAAGTCTTCTCGGCTATCAGATTATTCCTCAGGGAGCTTACGATTTCGGTTATGTCAACAATGGCATGATGACCATGTCATGCATGGCACTTATTCTTATTGGCTGCGTCATTTGGGTAAACCGTGCATTTTTCAGCAAAGATGACAAAAAATAACAAATCAACAATAAGAAACAATGGAACACGCTATATCTTTATTTTTCAGATCAATATTTGTTGACAACATGATTTTTGCCTACTTTCTTGGTATGTGCTCTTACCTTGCAGTAAGCAAAAGCGTGAAAACATCCCTTGGGCTCGGACTGGCCGTGACGTTTGTACTATTCATTACCGAACCGGTCAATTATCTTCTTCAAGTACATGTCTTAGGTCCTGATTGTATTATCAAAGGTGTAGATCTCAGCTATTTGAGCTTTATCCTTTTCATAGCAATAATTGCCGGCATCACCCAGCTCGTCGAGATGGCCGTGGAAAAGTTCTCACCGTCTTTGTATGCCGCTTTGGGAATATTCCTGCCGCTTATAGCCGTCAACTGTGCCATAATGGGAGCATCACTGTTCATGCAGCAACGAATTCTTATGGACCACAACTCTACTCAGGCAATCAGCAATTTTGGCGACAGCATAGCTTATGCATTAGGCAGCGGCCTTGGCTGGACGCTTGCCATAGTAATGTTTGGAGCCATACGTGAGAAGATGGCTTACAGCGACATTCCCAAGCCTTTACAGGGAATGGGAATAGCTTTCATCACCGTAGGCCTTATGGCTATGGCTATGATGTGCTTCAGCGGATTGCAGTTCTAACAAAAACAAAGAAAAAAGAAAGTAACAATGGAACAATTTATAACACTCAGCATAGTAGTATTCCTTGTTGTGATACTATTGCTTGTGGTCATTCTGCTAATAGCAAAAAAGTATTTAAGTCCGAGCGGAAAAGTTACTATCACAATAAATGGAGACAAGAAACTTTCTGTTGAACAGGGAAGCAGCTTGCTGACAACACTTAACGATAATGGCGTGCATCTGTCGTCCGCTTGCGGAGGAAAAGGCAGCTGCGGCCAGTGCCGTTGTCAGGTTCTCGAAGGTGGCGGTGAAATTCTCGATACAGAAAAAGGCCACTTCACAAGAAAAGAAATAAAGGATCATTGGCGTCTCGGCTGTCAGACAAAAGTTCACGGCGACATGAGCATAAAAGTCAGCGAGGCTATCCTTAATGTGAAAGAATGGGAATGCACGGTTATCTCCAACAAGAATGTAAGTTCTTTCATAAAAGAGTTCAAAGTAGCCTTGCCTCCCGGCGAGCACATGGACTTCATACCCGGCTCTTACGCACAGATAAAAATACCTGCATACGACTGCATAGACTATGACAAGGACTTTGACAAGAGTCTCATCGGCGATGAATATATAGGCGCATGGAAGAAGTTCAACATCTTTTCACTGAAAGCCCACAACCCCGAGCCGACGGTGAGAGCTTATTCAATGGCCAACTATCCTGCCGAAGGTGACATAATAACACTGACGGTGCGCATAGCCTCTACTCCATTCCTGCCACGTCCTCAGGTTGGTTTTCAAAACGTACCTACCGGAATAGGCTCGTCTTATATATTCTCTTTGAAACCCGGTGACAAGGTTCTTATGAGCGGACCTTACGGAGACTTCCATCCACATTTCAATTCAAAAAAAGAGATGATATGGATAGGCGGCGGTGCCGGTATGGCTCCTCTTCGCAGCCAGATAATGCACATGACGAAGACATTGCATTGCACAGACCGTGAAATGCATTTCTTCTATGGCGCACGAAGCCTCAGTGAAGCTTTCTTCCTTGAGGATTTCTGGGAACTGGAGAAAGAATACCCTAACTTCCACATGCATCTCAGTCTCGACCGCCCTGACCCTAAAGCTGATGAAGCCGGAGTTAAATATTATGCAGGCTTTGCTGTAAATTGCGTCAGAGATACTTATCTTAAGGATCATGACGCTCCGGAAGACTGCGAATACTATCTTTGCGGACCTCCTATGCTTATCAAAACAGTTACCGATTATCTTGACAGCTTAGGTGTTGAGCCTGAAAGTATTATGTATGATAACTTTGGCTGATTATAATTACATTTCAGCTAAAACAAGAAAATCGAGTAGGAGGTAAACACTAATCATAGGTGTTTATCTCCTACTTTCGTGTTT
>CAZDXA010000055.1:0-11422 GCA_964509435.1 uncultured Synergistaceae bacterium
GGGGCTGTGATGTAAACAGACCCCGTTCAGGAAGATTATTTTAGTTGACCTTATCCTTCAGTCCCTTGCCGGCACGGAAAACAGGAACTTTCTTGGCAGGAATCTGAATTGTTTTGGCAGGATTCTGCGGGTTGCGGCCCACACGGGCTGCGCGCTCACGTACCTCGAAAGTGCCGAAACCGACAAGCTGAACCTTGTCACCCTTTGACAGAGCTTTCTCAATGGCAGCAAAGGTCGCAGAAATAGCTTCTGCCGCTGCTTTTTTGCTCATGTTCGCACTGGATGCAACTTCATTAATCAAATCGTTCTTAGTCATTTACAACAACCTCCTCGAAATTCTTTCTTATTGATGCGGCAGAGAGAAAAACTGCCGCTTTGCCATATTCTAAACACAAAAGTGCCTGCAGGTCAAGCATTTTCGACTTTTTCGTGGCTTGAACGCCAAAAAAGCCTCAGAGGAACGCCGTCATAATCTCCTGCTTCGCGGATTTTGCGCGATACATGGTTTTCAAAACCCTTCGTTACAATCGACGGGTCGTTTACAAAAAAGATGAAAGTCGGCGGCACAGCTGAGCTCTGTGTGCAGTAATAAATACGAAGACGACGTCCGTTTCTGTCAGACGGAAGATGGTCAAAGGCAAGCATATCACGAATAATCTGATTAAGTATTGTAGTGCTGAAGCGTGAATTTCTGCGCTTGTTTACCTGACTGACAACTTCGAGAAGTTTATGAAGCCGTCTGCCCGATACTGCTGAGGTAAACAGTACAGGGGCATGCAGAACAAAACGGAATTCATCGCGCAGTTTGCTGCGGATTTCATCTCCTGTTTCGGGGCGGTTAGGAAGAAGATCCCATTTGTTGACAACAATGACCACGCCTTTGCCGCGGGTAAGAATTTCATCAAGCAGTCTTTGATCCTGCTCAGTGGCCAGTTCTGTCGCATCGGTTACAAAAACAGCCACATCACACCGGTCGAGGCTGTCCATGGTCCGAACGCTCGAATAAAATTCGATATCATTTCTGATCCTGCTTTTTTTTCTGAGGCCTGCTGTGTCAACAATTCTGAAGCGCTCGCCGTTATAATCAATAAGCGCATCAATAGAATCGCGCGTCGTTCCGGGCACGTCGCTCACAAGCGAACGTTCGCTTCCGAGAAGTGCATTGAGTATGCTTGATTTTCCCACGTTGGGACGGCCGACAATTGCTACGTCTATGACACGTCCCTCTTCGGAATTTGCTTCATTTTCTGAAGGAAGCAGAGAGGCCACCTGATCGAGAAGATCGTCAATGCCTCTATTATGAACGGCGCTGACACCGACAACTTTATCAAAGCCAAGCTGATATGCTTCCATTACGTTTTCATCATGGCTGTAGTCGTCAATCTTATTGACCGCCAATACGACATTTGCACCTCGGGTACGAAGAACCTGCGCAACATCTTTGTCCATCCATGTTACGCCCTGAACGCCGTCTATCATAAAGATGACAGCATCGCTTTCATCAATCGCCTGAATGATCTGCCCTTTCATTCCCTGCATGATCGGATCTTTGTCCTTCAGAAGCAGTCCGCCGGTATCAACGATATAAAAGCTTTTTTCCTTCCACTGTACATGACCGTAAAGACGATCTCTCGTCACTCCTGGCATGTCGTCCACGATTGCACGGCGTTCGCCAAGTATTCTGTTGAATAATGAGGACTTTCCCACGTTAGGCCGTCCTACGATCGACACAATAGCCATGTTAAAACTCCTTTAGTTATAAAAATCAGTCTGTCCAGACCTGTATCTGCGGGAACCCCCTGCCCGAGGCACTGATGGAAAAATATTTTTTCAGCACTCGCCGCAGGAGCGCAATTCTGGGCGCCATTACAATAATTTTATGCCCCGCCGGATCTGGCAGCATAGGCATGAAGTCGTTTTCATTCAGATCCCGAAGAAGTGAAGCCCGATCACTCCATGCATTCGGTAGTGTAATTTCAGCAATAGACGTAAAAGGCGGAAATCCGAGCACCGCTCGTTCAGCTAATTCTTTTTTCCAAAAGTAGCCCCAGCCAGCCTGAAGTCCCGTAAGGCACGGCTGACTGCTGCGGCGTGTCTGCATTATCACCTGCTGTGTGCCCTGACCACGGCTGCAGGATTCCAGAAGCATGGAATATGCGTTAAACCGCGCATCATAATGAGGCTGACGCGCTTCAGCATCAGCGTCAATCCAACAGATAAGCGACGGAGAAAGTGTGTCCAGCAGAGATAACGCACGGCGTGATCCGAGAAGAAGACCGCCCTTTTTCTGCAGTTCAGATATTCTTTTTTTGCCCTCAGTTACTGTTTTCGGGTTATCGAGGTGCCACAATTCAACCGGAGAACTGCCGACAAGATTCTGTGCGAAACCAAAGAGCTTCTCAAGACCAGGAAGGAATCCCTGGAGCAGCTGGCCTCCGCACGAAGGACATTTTACGGGCAGAGGCGTAATTTGCCCGCATACTGGACAGCGCATACTTCCTTTTTCATAAACTAAAGCTGTTCCGCAGCGTTTGCAGACGACAGGCTGCCCGCAGTCGGCACAGCGAAGTTCAGCACTGACGCCGCGGCGGTCAAGAAGCCAGAAAACTATTTCCCGGCGGTTGACGCGTGACAGTGTTTCGGAAACAACCACATCTGAAAGAGGCAGCGGGCACTGTATACCTCTGAATGATACTTTAGCGGCACTTTCCAAGTCAAGAATTCTTACTGATTCCCTGATTGTCTGTGGTACGGCAGGCTCGGCGGGTGAAAAATTTTTATATACACGGGAAGATGGCAGTCTGCCTCCCAGAATCAGCGACGCACCGCAGCAGCGGCTTCTGGCTGCAGCAAAACTCCGCAGAGAAAAAAATGGATATTTTTTTGTCCGCCATGCAGGGTTGCTTTCATCGTCAATAATAAGGAGACGCAGATTCTGAAAGGGCACCGTAGCAGCTCCGGGACCGCCAATAACAACAGCGTTATCCTGGCTGAGAATCTGGTTCCAGAACTTCAGGGCGTTTTTTCCGCCTGAACCAGGCCAGAAAAAAAGCCTGGTACGGGCAATCAGGCCTGACAGGCTTTCATAAAACGATTTTGCCTGCTCTCTCTCGGGAAAAATACACAGCGCGCTTTCATGGCATTCAAGCAGGCGTTCTGTATAGAGATGCCGGCGCGCTTCATCAGAATACATGTAAATGAATTCAGTCGTGCTTTCTCCGGTCTTATCGATTTCCTGAAAAGCGGGCAAGTTTGCGTTTTTCCAGAAAAAAGCAGGAAGCAGGCTTTTAAGGACTTCTGTCTTTGAACACAGAAAAGCATAAGAAATTATTTCAGCAGCATGCAGGTAAGTCTGTCCTAAAACAGGAAGATGATCAAGAGGGCGGCTGATTTTTTTTATAACTGCAGATGTTTCTTTTTCTTCTGTCCGGCCTGTACAGATACCGACGCGGATCCCTCTCCCTACAGGAACAGTCACGCGGATTCCTGCCTGGAGAGGTGTGTCAGATTCGTATGTCAGATCATGCCACCATGGGCCGGGAACGGAAATCTGATACAACGGCATGATATTTGTTATAAGCCAGACAGTAATTAATTATCTGTCTCAGGGACGTCCGCTGTCCCATTCATCTTTTTCTTTTCAGTTTCCTTTTTCTCATCGAGCGCTGCTTCATTCTCAAGTTCATTTTCGATGGCATCCGGAATAGTTTCATTTTGCAGCTGGACAATGACATTGTTATCTTCAAGATCGCAGAGTGCAAGCGAAACAGCTTTTTCACCAGGGTGCTTTTCCTGTACTGGGTTGACTCCGCGAACTTCGCTTATCTGGCGTGCTCTTTCCGCAATAATCGTAGTAAGCAGATATTTGTTGTGTACATTAATATTATCCATGATTTTGTCAATGTTATGAAAATGCATTTTTATCTCTCCTTGCTGCATCGGTGTTGTTTTACAAAATGAACGAGTTCCGCAACTGCCACATCGAGATTGTCATTCACCACGATGAAATCGTATTCAGAACTTCTTTCCATCTCTTTCTGTGCATTGTGAAGTCTCAGCTCGATATCCTGCTCTGTCTCGGTGTGCCTTCCTCTAAGCCTTTGTTCCAGCACCGGCAGTGAAGGCGGCGCTACAAATATCGTTACTGCCTCCGGCATGATGTTTTTCACCTGGAGGGCACCCTGAACATCAATCTCGAGAAACATGTCATTTCCGCGATTCAGCACTTTTTCAACGTCGGCCTTCAACGTTCCATAATGGTGTCCGTGGACGCCAGCCCATTCAAGAAAATCACCGTTATCAACGTGCTGCTGAAACTCAGCTTCGCTGATGAAATGATAATCTACGCCGTCAACTTCGCCTTCACGAGGCTGCCGTGTTGTGCAGGAAACAGAATAGCTTAATCCGCCAAGCGCCTGGAACAATTTCTCTCTGATTGTGCCTTTTCCGGCCCCGCTAGGGCCTGAAATTATAAAAAGCGTTCCTTTACTGCTCTTCGTCATCGGCAATATCGCCTCCGGTAATGCGATTCACGATTGTTTCTGGCTGTATTGCAGAGAGGAGAACATGGTTGCTGTCAGTCACAATTATGGCTCTTGTTTTGCGTCCTTTTGTCGCATCAATAAGCCTTCCAGCGGAACGCGCTTCTTCCTTGAGACGCTTCACGGGGGAAGAAGCTGGCTGAATTATAGCAACAATCCGCTCAGCTACAATCATATTGCCGAAACCAATATGTACGAGTGTCTGTGGCATAGTAGTATTTTACTCCATCTCAATAAAAATAACGCAGAGTGTCTGCAGAACCAGTTTTTAGATTTCACTTTAAGAACCTGTCAAAAAGATTCCAAAGCGTTTCTGTTCTCTCTCCTGTCAGAGCACTGATGGCGCAGACCGGAAGCCCTTCATTCTGTATCAATTCCTTGAATCTGTTTACTTTAAACACGCCGGCACGGTCTATTTTATTCAGCACAACTGCTCTTGGCAGTTCAGCTGCTCCGATTTCGCGCAGCGTCTGCTGAATAACATCATACGTCGACGTAAGTGAAGGGTCATTTGCATCGAGCACAATCAGAAGCATATCCGCTTCACAGGCTTCTTCAAGAGTAGTACGGAAAGCAGCAATCAATTCAGGAGGGAGGCGGCGTATAAAGCCGACGGTGTCAGCCATCAGCAGCGGCTGACCAGACGGGGCATGAATCGTACGAACCGTTGTATCCAGAGTTGCAAACAGCTGATCAGCAGCATAAAGGTTCTGATCTCTGCTCAGACGCTTCAAAAGGGTCGTCTTCCCGCTGTTTGTGTAACCCACCAGTGCTATAATCGGTATTCCGCTGCGTTTCCTCTGTTTTCTCTGCCCTTCGCGGCGTTTTTTCATCTCTTCAAGTTTTCGCGTAATTTCAACAACACGGCTTTGCAGTTTTCTGCGATGACGTTCGAACTCTGTTTCCCCGGGACCGCGAGTGCCAATTCCAGCGCCCGCATTGGACATCTGCATCCCCAGACCGCGGATGTGCGGAATTTCATACTTACAGCGGGCAAGCTCAACCTGAAGTTTTGCCTCTGCTGTAACTGCACGGCGTTCGAAAATTTTCATGATCGTCAGCGATCTGTCCCACACCTCACAATCAGTAACACGGCGAATGTTACTGAGCTGAACTGGAGAAAGCATATCGTTACAGACAATCAGGTCAGCAGATGAAGCCTGGGCAAGAACTTTGAGATCCCTGACTTTGCCTGAACCAAGCAAATAGGCAGAATCCGGTTTTTCCCTTTTTTGTACTGCTACCGCTGCTGTTTCAATGTTTAAATTTGCGAGAAGCAGGGTGAGTTCTTCGAGAAGCTGTTGTGTGTCATCCTGCCCCGGCAGATCAAGTCCGGTAATAACGGCACGGCGGTGTTCCCTGAGCGTATCCTTGAAGTCAGGCGGCAAAGAGCTCAGCCAATGTTCTCTTTTTCCAGTCGTTCCAGTTCCTCCTGAAGTGCCTTTCGTATTCTTTCACGCTCCTCTTTCAGGGATGCACGTTTGTCTTTGGGCAAAGGAAAAATAGGATTTCCAAAATGAGCACTAATGGGATGGCGCGCGATTTTCTTTGCTCCTACGGGCATAGATTCATAAGTCCCGGCAACGTAAAGCGGAATAACAGGCACATCAACGCTTGTCGCAAGCACTGCTACACCGCCTTCTACAGTCTTCAGACGGCCATCGGCCGATCTGGCACCTTCAGGAAAAATCATAAGGTTTTCGCCGTGCTTCAGAAGTTCAAGGAAATGTTTCAGTGCGATGGCCGCTGAAGTACCAGATTCTCTGTCAACAGGAATGACTCCCAGATTGTTCATCAGCCACGTGAAAAGACGATTGATTCTGAAAAGTTCAACCTTGCCAAGCGGACGCAGTCGTCCAGGAAATACGCAGCCTACGACAACAGGGTCAAGATTGCTTGTGTGATTAGCAGCCACAATTACCGGGCGTTGTTTTGGAATGAGGTCACGTCCGGTTACTTTAAGCCCGCTGTAAATTTTCAAAAAAGCAACGCATAATATTTTTACAAAGTAATACAGAAAAAGACGAAACCAAGTTTTAAGCATGTACAGCCTTTCTTGCAAGAGCGACAATTTTATCTGCTACCTGTTCAGCGTTCATTGAAGAGGAATCTACAAGCAGCGCATCCGAAGCCTGGCGCAGCGGCGAAATAGAACGTTTTTCATCGATTTCGTCACGCTGGTGAATTTCGTTCAAAATTTTTTTGTAATCCACTTTTACCCCTCTGGCTGTCAGTTCATCGTACCGACGTTTAGCCCTGACATCAGCCTCAGCTGTAAGAAAGATCTTGACAGGCGCAAAGGGAAAAACAACTGTTCCCATATCTCTCCCATCGGCAACAAGACCGCCTTTCAGTACCTGATCACGCTGAATGCTCAGGAGTTTTTCACGCACTGAAGGCAGAGCAGAATAAAGCGATGCGATTTTGTCGACTGCGGGAGTACGGATCAAATCAGAGATATCATTGCCATTCAATAGAACTGTTTTACCATTTATCGCAACATTCACGTCAAATAACGCTTTATTGAGTGCTTCACCTTCCACAGGCGGCACTGAGATGCTGTCAAGGAAATAAGCCAAAGCTCTGTAAAGCGCACCTGTATCAAGATAATTTATTCCCAGTTTCGCAGCAACCAGCCGGGCTACGGTACTCTTTCCTGCACCGGCCGGTCCATCAATAGCTATGACTCCAGTCCACTTCACTGTGTTTCCCTCCTGAAATAAAGACGATCAGACAATGCCGCCGAATTTAATCATTTTGCGGAGCTGGTCTGCAGTGTATTCACGGGCACAGCCGCTTTTTAACTGGCGCAGTTCCATTTTTCCGATTTTACGTCTGAAAAGGACCTGGACGTTTAGATTGGCCAGAGCAGCCATAATACGCACTTCACGCTTGACACCCTCATTCAGGACAAAGCGAAGCCATCTGCCCTCAGGCACACGAGAAATAAAGTCAATACTGACCGGACGCAGCGGACGGTTTTCGTAGTACGTTCCGCTTCTCATCTTTTTAAGATCCTCATGCTGCGGGATCCTGTCAAGAAGAACCTCATATTCCTTTGTAATGCCTGCTCGCGGATGAATCATTTCCTGCGAAAAATCGCCGTCATTCGTCAGCATTAAAAGCCCTTCACTCTGAAGATCCAGGCGGCCAACTGGAAAAAGGCGATAATAATCGTATTTCCGCGGAAGAAGGTCAAGAACTACAGGATACTTTCTGTCAGTTACCGCACAGATGTAACCGCGTGGTTTATGAAGAACCATATAGATTTTTTTTTCGGGATGAACTTCAATATCATCTACAGTGACAATCTGCCCGTCGGGAACGTCGTATCCCGGCTCAGTTACCTGATACCCGCCGCAGACTACCCGTCCGGCAAAAATAAATTCTTCAACCTTTCTGCGCGAACCCACACCGCAGAGGGCCAGATATTTATTCAGTCTCATTTTCGGGCTGTCCTTCGCTTCCCGAAGCAGCATCGACCTGTACTGTGTCATTCTTCTCCTGCTGCTCTGAATTGCGGCGCAGATCTTCAATTTCGCTGATAGTGGGCAGGTCTGAAATGCCGCCTAATCCGAAAATCTCCAGAAATTTTGTTGTCGTTCTGTAGAGAAGCGGCGAACCTGTGCTTTTACGGCGCCCGGCAATACGCACTAATCCATAATTAAGAAGTGTGTCAATGACCCGGTCACAACGGACTCCACGGATGGCTTCAATTTCAGACCGCGTAACGGGCTGGCTGTACGCGATAACCGCAAGAGTTTCAAGAGACGCTCGTGTCAGTCTGACATGTTCACTGGCGTCTACTGAATGGAACTTGTCAACTGTTTTGCTCAGATCAGATGCGGTTGTCATAAACCATTTGCCGCCCAGTTCGACAATTTCCATGCCATGCTCAGAACCATAAGCGGCGCACATTCCGGAAAGTGCTGTCTTAACAGCTGATGTACTCTGCCCTGTTGCCAGAGATATTTCCTGAACACTGACACCGTCTGTTCCAATAAAAAGCAAGGCTTCAATCTGCCTTTTAAGCAAAATGTCATTCGTCCCGCGCTGTAATGAAGACATCTCCAAAAAGCTCCTTCTGCAGCAAAGCAACTCTGTTTCTGCGTGAAAGTTCCAGTAAGGCCAATAACGTCACGACTAAAGAAGTGCGTCCGGGTTCTTCTTTAAGCAGAAGACGCATTGAAAGGCCGCTGCTGAAAATTTTCAGCCGTTCAAGAATCCGAGACATACGGTTTTCAACCTGAACTTCCTCTGGAATTTCAGCGGGCACGCCGTCATCCTCAAAATCCTCGTTTTCCAGCATGCTCAGGGCCTGCTGCCGGCGCCTGTTCAAAAGAGCCAGCCACTGCTTTGAAAGCGAGTATAAGTCTCCCAGGTCAAAAAATGGCTCGGGAGCATCGGCGCGGCGCAGTCTTCTTTTGTCAGCTTTTTCCTTCAGTTCTGCAAGCACTGCTGCGGCTTTGCGATAAGGGCGGTAGCGCTCTATCATCCGAGGGAGATCCTGTTCTTCTAAAAGCGCCGGCTCATCTGATAATTCGTCTTCTGAAATATCATATTGAGGAAGCAGGGAAAAAGTTTTCTGACGTACAAGATGTGCAGCCTGAGAGATAAAATCGGCAGCAGCCGAAATAGAAAGCTCTTCGGTTTTGGCGAGATAGGCAACATAAATTGAAATCACCTGCGACACGCTGATCTGTGATGCTTCAATTTCCTTCTGATCAATCATATGGCATAGCAGATCGAGCGGCCCGGAAAAGCCTTCAATTTCAATCTGAAACATAGTTTGCGGAGTTTTCCCAGAACTCTGTATTTCGTTTTTCAGTAAAAATGTCCAGATAAGTAACGGGAAGCCGGACTAAATGAGCCAGTTTTTCCGCAAAGGGCCTGAGCGCTGGGTTTTCCATCTCACCATGATCACAGATCATAACGCTGAGTCCGGCATCCAAGGCTGCAAGACATTCATGGTAGCGTAAATCTGCGGTAATGTACAGATCAGCTGCGGCTTCTTTCCAGAGATCCCCGCCGGCGCCGCCGCACAAAGCAACTCTCTTAATTAATTTCTTTTTGCAGATCAGGCGGAAACCAGAAAGTCCCCATGTTTTAGCAGCGTGTTGGCAAAACTTAAGGCAATTTGTTTCTTTTAGAGTACCGACGGCTCCCATGCCGAAACCGCGAGGATCGCTGCTTGGTAGAAGCGGTGTGATGTTGTCAAGTCCCGCGGACGACGCAAGGAATTCATTAACGCCCTCGTGTGCACTGTCTAAATTAGTGTGGCATGCAACTACGTTCACTTTCAAAGCAAAAGCAGCTGAAACTGCCTTTGTGTCCGGACGGTCGCAGATCATGTTTTCCTGCGGAGAAAACATAAGGGGATGATGAGTTACAAGAAGGCTGCATCCCAGTTCGGATGCTCTTTTAACAACTGATTCAAGAGGATCAAGGCTTACGGCAATGCGCCGTACATCATCATCGTAATTTCCGAGCCTCAAACCGGCGTGATCCCATTTTTCAGCAAGATCAAACGGGGCAATCTCGTCAATTGCAGACAGTATATCCTTTACTTTCATTGTTCATCACACCGGTCCTTATCTTGAGAAGCATTGATGTGCCGCAAAAACTGAATCTTTCGGCTGCCTGAAGTCCTGAAATAATCACAAGAATTATACCACGCTGTACAGTAAAAGCATAAGATTTTTGCCAGGTCATCACTCTGTTCGATAATAAAAGCTTAACAGACATGATATGATATTTAAAATATTTGGTGCCATTATTTTAACTGCGTAGAGGACACTGTGATTTGCGTGCACTAAAAAAGAGAGGCTGCGCTTGCGGGCAGCCTCTCTTTTTTTACTCTTTACTTCTACAGTATGCTGAATCTCAGCAGTTTAAATAATGGTGGGCCCACCAGGATTCGAACCTGGAACCTCCCGGTTATGAGCCGGCAGCTCTGCCGTTGAGCTATGGGCCCATGCAGAAAACCTTAGGCTTTTATTTTACGCTGATGCATCCAACCGGGCAGCTCTTTACAGCCTGTTCCACTGCAGGACTGCCCTCTTTGCGAATGACCTCAGCGTATCCGCCTTCTGCATTAAGAGAGAACACATCCGGCGCTATTTGTGCACACAGTCCGCAACCAATACACTTATCAGAATCTATGCTCACGATCATGTGTCTGTCCCCTCCCATGCCGCAATATTATAGCGATCAGGCTGCATCGCGTCAACCCGTTTCAAATCTGTACAAGCCTGATTTATAAAAATTTGGCTTCGCTTAGTCTTGAATTGAAGAGTCTGCATGACTAAAAAATTTTTTACAATACTTAAGACTTGACTTTAAGCTAACTTCAGGTGATAAATTATAAGTATCTTTAAATACTCAATCATGAAGGAGCAGAACATGAAATACAGAACTCTGGGACGCAGCGGTCTTTCTGTAAGTGCTGTAGCTCTTGGCTGTGAAGGTTTTTCCGGAAAAACGGGAGAAGAAGTCAGAAAGGATTTCGATTTTGCCGAAAAACTGGGCATTAACTTTTTTGACTGCTACTCTCCTGATCCCGCTTTACGCTCAAATTTTGGCACAGCACTGAATGACCGCCGTGAAAAATTTATTATACAGGGACACTTATGTACAGCATGGGAAAACGGACAATATCTGAGAACGCGCAATATTAAAAAGACGCAGAAATCTTTCGAGGACCTGCTGAGAAGAATGAACACTGACTATATCGATATAGGTATGATTCATTATATTGATGCCGCCAAAGACTTTGAAGAGGTTTTCAGCAGCGGCAATTCTATAATCAATTATGCATTAAGTCTGAGACGTCAGCAAAAGATATGTTATATAGGTATAAGTACGCACAATCCTGAGATCGG
>CAZDXA010000056.1:0-11319 GCA_964509435.1 uncultured Synergistaceae bacterium
CCCTCGACCTATTCGTTGCGAACGAATCGCGCTCCCAACTGCGCCACAGCCCCTCAAACCAACAAGAGGAATTTTAAACTCCCAGCCCTGCATTGTCAAGTGGATTTTTTGATATAATCAACGCAGCGCAAAGCTATTTTACCACAAGGAGTAAAAATTATGAACTACGGTCCTGAACTTGTCAGCGCCCTCGTGCCTGAGCTGAAATGCTGCAGCGGAAGCCAGCTGCAGCGCATAGAAGCGGGCAGCGACTGGTGCCTTTTTTCCTTTAAAAGCCACGACCCTTTATTTTTCACATGGAATCCTGAAATTTTCGGCATCTGCTCTGTGTCGTCCGACGAAGCGAGAGAACTTCGCAGCGGCAGCGTCAGAACACCTTTTGCCCTGGGCCTGCAGCGGCACTTCGGCGGCGGATCGCTGACTGACGTGGACTGCGTTGAGGGTGACCGTGTCCTGAGGCTGCATTTTCAGCGCTTTGTAGGCGGGGGCGTGAGCCGGGATCTGACGCTGATTCTTGAACTCACGGGCCGCATGAGCAACGCAGTTTTCACGGATGACAAAGGCATCATCATTGAAGCAGCCAAGCATGTTTACCCCGAGGTCAACCGTTACCGCACTGTCATTCCCGGCGTGAAATACGTTGTACCTCCGCCCTTTGAGGGAATTCTTCCGCACTCCGACATGAACGATGACGAACTTGCCGCGTTTCTTCACTCCCCGCGCGGGCTTGGCCGTCCTGCAGCGCAGGAACTGCTGCGCCTTTGGAACGAAGGCTGGACCAGTATGGTGCGGGATGCTCTGTTCGCTGCTCCCAGAGTTTTTCAGCGTTTTGGAAAATACCTGACCGCACTCGGCACAGCACTGCCCGGCGCTGAAGTGTACAATGGCTGCGGGCTTTCATTCTGCCGCCAGTACATTGCCGCTGAAATTGAGCGCCGCGGACTTCATAACATTGCCGCAGATGCCTTGAAAGTGCTTGAACGCCAGCGCGGCCGCCGTGCGAAACACCTTGATGGTCTGAAAAGCCAGATCAGCCGGGCCGAAAACAGTGATGCCTATCGTGCCGCAGGAGAAGCACTTCTGCAGAATCTCGGCAAAGTCAGAGAACATCAGTCTCTTGTCACTCTCAAATACTGGGATGCTGATGGCGAGAAAACAATAGACGTGGAGCTGAACCCCGCGCTTGACCTCCAGGGCAACGCAAAGGCTTATTTCAAAAAGTACCAGAAATACCGCACCGATGTGGCAGCCGTAAAAGTTCAGACGGCAGAACTTCAGTCTGAAATTGATGATATAGTCTCGCTCGAATCAAAGGTAAAGCGGGTTCAAAGCGCTGAAAAACTGAAAGAACTCTGCGCACAGATCAAAGACCAGTACGACGCGGAAAACGGGCGCAAAAAAGGCGCGGCGTCAGGGAAAACATCTAAAAAGCCGCTGCCGCCGCACCTGCGTTTTTCCCTGGGAAGCAGTCTTATTCTTGTGGGAATGAACGAACGGGGCAACCGCTATGTGACTTTTCAGGAAGCGTCGCCTGATGACCTGTGGTTTCACGTCCACGAGTTCCCCGGGTCCCATGTAATTCTCAAAAACCCGCCGGCCGACCCGGCCGAGCTGGAACAGGCTGTCCGTGCCGCAGCTTCACTGGCGCTGTGTTACAGCGATTGCACAGACAATTCTTCGGTTATTGATTACACTGAAAAAAAACAGGTTCGGCACATTCCGGGCGCCGGCCCCGCCAACGTCACCTATAAACGGCCGCGGACGGTTCTTGTCGGGCCGCATGACTGGGAGCGGATTCTCCGCCGCTGACTGAAAAACGGGAGCTGAAAACAGATGTGAATCTGTTCTCGGCTCCCGTTCTGCGCTATCCGGAATTCACTGAGAGTCCTTCGGCTGAGAAAGAGGCACTTTCAGCGCTTCGATCAGCTCTTTTGTCAGCGGCACACAGAACTGCATCCACTCTCCTGTGCGCGGGTGCTTGAACCCGAGCCGCCATGAATGGAGAAATACTCTGTTTTTCAAAATATGCTGCGCCGGATCTTTCGGCCCGTATAGAGTGTCACCGTCAAGCGAACAGCCGAGTGCACGCATATGGACGCGTATCTGATGGGTTCTGCCGGTGTGCAGCCGCACCTGAATGAGATTGTAGCGCGCACGTGTCCACAGAATTTTGTAATCAGTTACGGCCTCCCGCCCATCCCAGCTCACACACATTTTCAGACGGTTGTGCGGATCGCGGCCGATCGGCGCGCTGATGGTTCCCTGACGGGCTTTCAGCGCCCCTACGCCAAGGCCGAGGTACTCCTTCAGCACTGTGTGTTCCTGAAATGCCTGAGTCAGTGCCTGAAATGCCTCATCACTGCGCGCAACGACCATGAGCCCCGAAGTTCCAACGTCAAGGCGGTGCACAATGCCGGGCCGGACGGCATCTCCGATACGGCCGATTTCAGGGTAGCGGTACATCAGACCGTTGACAAGAGTTCCGTCGGGACGCCCGGCGCCGGGATGAACGACGACGCCGGCCGGCTTATTCACCACGATCAGATCGCTGTCAGCGTACACCACGTCAAAGGGAACATCCTGCGGCACGATGGCCGAAGGTGCTGCCTCGGGGATGGACACTGAAAAACGCTGACCTGCCTGAATTTTCAGCGCAGGACGGATTTTCTTCACGTCAGGCGATGCCACGGCATTTTTCTCAATTAGCTGATGTGCCCGGCTGCGCGACACAGACAGCTCGCCGGCGAGAAACAGGTCAAGCCGTGTGCCTGCCTCATCTTCAGGAACAGTCAGCTCATAAACATCCATGGAATTTGCTTCCAAAAAACTCACCACTCAATCTCAGAACTGGAATCACAAACACAGGGGAGCGGAAATTTTCCCGCTCCCCTGTATTGTACCCTGAACCTGAAATTCCTTCCAGCCGGTTACTGCTGCCCTGCAAGCGAGTCAATGACGCGGGCGCAGCGGGCACAGAGGCCGTCCTCACGCGACGACTCTTCGTACTTCCAGCAGCGCGGGCACTTGGTTCCCTTCGCGGGGAACACCTCCACGCGGATATCCTCGTCGTTTTTCACGGATTCCTGCGAAAACTCAAAGCCTGAAGTGATGCACACCATGTTCCAGTCATCCGCAGACATGGCATTTCTGTAGAAGTCAGGTGCCGCAACCACAACACGGGCCTCAAGAGACTGACCGATCCTGCCGGCCGCGCGTTCGTTTTCAAGAGCTTTGCTGACCTGGGCGCGCAGAAGTTTGACTTTTTCCCACTTTTCAAGAAGCCTGTCATTCTTCCATTCCGGTTCAGCCTCGGGCCAGCCGGCAAGGAACACGCTTTCCGGGAACGAGGGATTAATGCCGCGCAGCTGCTGCCAGATTTCCTCAGCAGTAAAGCTCAGAACAGGCGCCAGCAGCCGCGGCAGCGACGTGATAATTTTCCACATCACTGTCTGGCAGGCGCGGCGGTTCAGGCTGTCAGCCGCGTCGACATACAGGCGGTCCTTGCTTGCATCAAGGTAAAATGAGCTCAGATCGTTGACGCAGAACTGATGAATCACTGTAACAGGCATATGGAAATCATATTCTTCAAAGCCTGCTGTTGCGCGCTCAATCACGCGGCTCAGCGATGCCAGCGCCCAGCGGTCGAACTCACCCATTTTCTCAACGGGCACCATGTTCTTTGAAGGATCAAAGCCGTTCAGGTTGCCCAGCATAAAGCGCGCCGTGTTGCGGATACGGCGGTATTCCTCCGTAAGGCTTTTCAGTATGCCTTCAGAAATATGGACGTCTGCCCTGTAATCTGAAGTTGCCACCCAAAGACGCAGTATATCGGCACCGTCACGGTTTGTTACTTTCTCAGGGGCCACGCCGTTAGACAGAGACTTGGACATTTTGCGTCCCTGCTCGTCAACGATGAAGCCGTGAGTCAGCACTGATTTATACGGCGCCCTGCCCGTGACAGCCACAGAGGTGAGCAGCGACGTCTGGAACCATCCGCGGTGCTGGTCAGCACCCTCAAGATACAGATCTGCCGGCCATGACAGGTAGGGGCGGGTCGGCACGTCAAGCACCGAGAAATGGCTTGCGCCGGAGTCAAACCAGACGTCAAGAATGTCGCTGCCTTTTTTCAGGTGATGCCCGCCGCAGTGCGGGCAGACATTGAGATCGCCAAGAAGCTCCTCAGGAGTGTGTGCCCACCATGTGTCAGAACCTTCTTCAGAAACTTTTTCGGCTACGCGGCGGATTCTTGCAGCGTCAAGAATTGTTTTATGACAGTCCTCGCATTCAAACGCCGGGATCGGTACGCCCCATACGCGCTGACGGCTGATGCACCAGTCAGACCTCTCGGAAACCATGTTGTAAATGCGGTCGTGTCCCCACGAGGGAATCCACTTCACTTCGTTGTCAATTACCTCAAGGGCGCGTTTCTTGAATTTCGCCACATCGATGAACCACTGCGGCGTAGAACGGAAGATAACCGGCTTGTGACATCTCCAGCAGTGAGGATAGCTGTGGAAAATCTTCTTGACCGCCAGCAGACGTCCCGCCGCTTCAATCACCTCGAGAGATTTCTTTCCGCCTTCGTCAAGGTCCATGCCGCCTACAACAGGCGTGTCCGGTTTGTAATGTCCGGTCGCATCCACGGGGTTGAAGTTTTCCAGATTGTAGCGCTGTCCTGTCTCGAAATCGTCAACACCGTAGGCAGGCGCAGTATGAACGCATCCGGTGCCCGCGTCCAGTGTAACGTACGCCGCAAGCACAAGCGGCGTCTTGCACGGATACATGGGATGGTTGGCATTGAGCAGTTCAAGGTCTTTGCCCTTCACCGTCAGCAGCTTCTTCGAGAAGTCAAGCCCCGTGTCACGGGCAACAGCATCGGCCATGCCGTCGGCAATCAGATAAACCTTGCTGCCGACTTCGAAAAAGGTATAGTCAAGAGTTCCATTCAGTGCTACAGCCCGGCTTGCAGGAAGCGTCCACGGCGTCGTCGTCCACACAACGACATTCACGTCGCGGCCCTTCAGAACGGGGAAACGCTCCTTCACTTCATCGTCCATCTGGTATGCCACGTATACCGACGGAGAGTTGACGTCCTTGTATTCAATTTCTGCGGCCGCTTCGGCAGTCTGGCAGTCAATGCACCAATACACGGGTTTGGTGCCGCGGTAGACAAGTCCTTTTTCCACGATGGAAGCAAGCGTTTCAAGCTCACGGGCCTCAAAGGCCGGCTTCAGCGTCAGATAAGGATCATCCCAGAGCGAAAAACAGCCCAGGCGTTTCATGCCTTCGCGCTGAAGGTTCACGTATTTCAGGGCATAATCATGGCAGTGAGCGCGGAGTTCCAGCGCCGGCGTGGTGTCCTTGTTCAGATGCTCGTCCTTGAGCACCTTCAGCTCAATGGGAAGACCGTGGGTGTCCCAGCCAGGCACATAAGGCGTGAAATATCCGCGCATGGATTTGTATTTGACAATAAAATCCTTCAGCGACTTGTTCAGTGCATGCCCGATGTGGATGGCACCGTTGGCATAAGGCGGGCCGTCATGAAAAATGAAGGAATGATGATCCTTCGTGTTTTTCAGCATTTTTTCATAAATCCTGTTCTCTTCCCAGAACTTGATGATTTCCGGCTCCTTCTTAGCCAGCCCCGCCCGCATGGGGAAACTGGTCACCGGCAGCTGGAGCGTCGATTTGTAGTCAACCGACATACTGTGTCACCTCACATCGGAATTTTCTGACCGCCCGTTCAGGCAGCGTCTCGCAGTAAAAAAGACCAATAAACAACAGGGAGGAAAGAGCATCGCGCTCCGTCCTCCCTGTATCAGCGCACGGCAGATCAGACCGTCGTCAGGGGAAGAGACCACGATGCGTCAGATGCCGCTATAATAATAATGCTGTGCAGCCATTCATGACAACGCATCGTTTTCACCTCCGCAAACAGAATTCTGTACACTGACAGACATTGTGATTTTATCAGCACGGCGCGGCTTCGTCAATAAATTTTTACTGAACAGCCGTAACCGCAGGCTATTCCGGCTGACGGCAAACAAAAGGAAAGCGCCGCAACTTTCACAATTCCGCAGGAAAAAAACGGCTATATTGAAAATATAAAAATTTATCCGGCATTCAGGCCGGCCATTGAATAAAAAACGGAAGAACAGCACGCGGCAGTTCCTCCGTTTTCAATTATTCTTCCGGCGTCATTCAGCGGCAGGCACGTTGCGTGTTACAGCCACGCGGCACTTCACGCCCGCCGGATCAACAGCCGCGATCTGGCCGATGTGTACGGGCGCCTGAAGCACTATGTTTTTCAGTGCCTCCCGCACTTTCATAATGTCAGCAAGGGGCACGGCGTCCAGTGTCCTTACGCTGGCAACGGGCAGCACGCCTCCGCGCACCAGCACATTGGTCGAAATAGTGCGCCGCGGATCCTCCACTTCCTGCTTTGCCCATGCGGCGCCGCGCGGGCAGAGGTTGCCGGACACACTGAGAAATTCAGGCTTCGCGCCCTCCCGTACTTCAACCAGCAGGGCGCACCCGTTGGGACATACGACGCAGGTATATTCGCGCTTTCCGTTCACTGCACTGACACCTCCAGACATTTACAGCCGTCAAGAGCCTCTGCTTTTACTGTGAGATGCTCCATCACTGCTGGATGCAGGCGTATTTTTTTCTGACGCAGGATTTCCTTTCCGTCCGCAGTCACCACAAGGCACTTATTACGCGAAGGCGCCGTGACACGGAACGCCAGAGTCAGATCCTTATCCGCCGCAGCCTTCGACGGCACCGTGTAGCGCACACCGCTGCCGGGCCTTACTTCGATGTCCTCTGCTGAACCGCGCCTGTCCGCAGCCCACAGTGCAGCATTTCTGCCAGCCTGCGCCGCCTCAAGGGATACCCAGTCAACCAGATCGTGCACGTGCAGCACATTGCCGCATGAGAAAATCCCCGGCGCGCTGGTCATCAGGTTTTCGTCAACCACAGCACCGTTCGTCACGGGGCTGATTTCAATGCCCGCCATGCGCGTCAGCTCGTTTTCAGGAATAAGCCCCACTGACAGAAGCAGCGTGTCACACTCAAAGCGCCTTTCGGTGCCCGGAATAGGACGCCTGTTTTCGTCTACCTTCGAGACCACCACTGCTTCAAGCCGGTCTTTGCCGATGATCTCAGTCACTGTGGTGCTCAGATACAGCGGAATGTGATAGTCGTTCAGACACTGCTGAATGTTTCTCGGCAGCCCGCTGGAATAAGGCAGCAGTTCAAACACCGCCTGTACCTGCGCCCCTTCAAGTGTCATGCGGCGCGCCATGATCAGGCCGATGTCGCCTGAACCGAGAATACAGATCTTTCTGCCAGGCATCAGGTTTTCCAGGTTCACAAAGTTCTGCGCCGCGCCTGCTGTGTAAATTCCTGCCGGGCGGGTGCCAGGAATCGACAGGGCGCCTCTGGGCCGTTCGCGGCACCCCATCGCCAGAACCACCGCCCTCGCCCTCAGGCGGATCAGCTCGCCGCGGCGGCTCACCAGCATCTCACGGCTGCTGTTCAGTTCAAGCACCATGGATTCAGTCATGGCAGTGATTTTCAGCTCATTAAAACGGTCGATATCACGCTGCGCATATTCCGGCCCCGTCATGGCCTCGCCGAAACGGTGCAGACCGAACCCGTCGTGAATACACTGGTTCAGGATACCGCCCAGAAGACGGTCGCGCTCAAGCAGCACCACGCTGTCACATCCGGCCTCGTGCGCCGCAATGGCAGCCGCCAGTCCGGCGGGACCTCCGCCGATCACCGCCACGCCGCAGTTCATTTCGCGGATCATCAGCGGCCACCTCCATTCAGCACCGTGCCTGAAAACATTTTCGAACCGCCGCCGTGCTCGGTAAAATCTTCCCATTTCCAGCCGAACTCCTCGCGCAGAAGACGCGCGATGCGGGGAATGCAGAAGCCGCCCTGACAGCGGCCCATAGACACGCGGGAACGATATTTCAGGCTCACAAACGTCTTTGCGCCAAGAGGATTGTTCAGCGCGTCAATCACTTCGCGGCGGCTGACCTGCTCGCAGCGGCAGATCATCTCGCCGTAATCAGGATCTTCAGCAATCAGTTCGGCGCGTTCCTCAGGGCTGCGCTCGCTGAACAGCAGTGCGCTGCCGGGGCGTACGCCGTTGAAATCAGGATTTTTTTCGAGTTTCAGATGCCGTCCGACCATGCCGCACACCATTTCCGCAATAGCCGGTGAACTGGTCAGTCCCGGGCTTTCAATGCCCATAACGTTGATAAAACCTTTCACGTCGCTGCGGTCTTCAATCACAAAATCAGCATTGCCCCCCACTTCCGGCGGTGTCTGCTTGGCGCGCAGCCCCGCAAAACTGCGGATATAGTCGCTCACACGAATGCCGTTCATCAGCTTCTGGCCTTCAGTGCGCAGCGATGCCATCGTCAGCGGCCTGTTGCCCGTCCAGTACGGTGAATCCTGATAGTCCGCGCTCGGCCCGATCAGAATGTTGCCGTCCACCGTGGGCGTCAGGTGAATTCCCAGTCCCGGATTTTTCGGGTTGGGCGTCGGGTAGATCAGCGTTTTCAGACTGCCGTTCAGACGTTTGTCCAGCACATAATACTCGCCGCGGCACGGATAGATGCGGTAATCTCTGATGCCGGCCATTTCACAGATTTTGTCGGCAAAAAGCCCGGCCGCATTGATGAACACGCGGCACAGCGTTTTCTCTCCGCGGCTGTTTTTCACCGCAAAGCCTGCACCGTCCGGCAGAACTTCAATGCCAGTCACTTCGCAGTTCAGAAGAACGTCCACGCCGTTGGCTTTTGCGTTTTCAGCAAGCGCAATTGTCAGTCCGTAGGGCGAAATAATCGCGCTGCTCGGCGACCACAGAGCCGCAATCCCCTCGACGTCAGGCTGAATCTGACGCATCCGCTCAGGACCGATCACTTCAAGTCCCGGCACGCCGTTGGCCAGTCCCTGCGCGTGAATCCGCTCAAGGCCGGGCAGATCATCCTTTGTCAGCGCCACCGTCAGCTTGCCGATGCGCCTGATTTTCACCTTCAGGTCGCGGCACAGACTGTCCATCATTGAATTGCCGCGCACCGCCAGTTTTGCCCGCATCGTGCCCGGCTTGTAGTTAATTCCCGAATGCAGCACACCGCTGTTGCGGCAGCTTGTGCCCAGCGACACATCTGCCTCGCGTTCAGCAAGCGCTGCAGAGATTCTGTATTTCGAAAGCTCGCGCGCAATGGCACAGCCGACAACGCCGCCGCCGGCGATCAGCACATCATAAGAAGACTTCATCGTTTCTCCTCCCGCATCTGCTGCAGATCATGCCGCTTTTCTCCCTGCAAATTCTCCTGCAGCGGCACCGCACACCCAGAGAACAACGCTGCAGGCAAGCCCTGTATGACGTGCCTCCAGCAAAAGACCCTTTTCAGCAGCCTCGTTTTTCACACAAAAAAGCCGGAAACACCGAATAGCCGCCGCATACATCTTTTTTCAGAAACTGCACCTGCTCCGGCAGCCTGATTTTCCCCAGCATAGGGCGCGGCAGCGCCGGCGGCAAAAGCACCGGCAGTGCCTTTCGGCCGCCTTGCAGACGGCAGGCGTTCCGCAGGAAAAACAGGCTTCACCGCATAGCAGAGCATGGCCCCCAGTGTGCCGCCCTCGCTGCCGGAAAAATCCAGCCGCACTCAGTTCTGTTTTTCAGCAGTCCCCGGAAGCGGCGACTTCAGCGGCCCCACCATCAGATCAGGACGCACCGTTTCGTCAAATTCCTTCTCAGTCAGATAACCGAGAGAAACAGCCGCCTCACGCAGTGTTGTGCCCTCTCTGTTTGCCTTCTTCGCAATCTCAGCGGCGCGGTCATAGCCGATTTTCGGCGTCAGCGCCGTGACCAGCATCAGGCTGCGGTTCACGTTCTCGGAAATGCGCGCCTCGTTGGCCTCAAGCCCCGCAAGGCAGCGGTCGGTGAACGAGTTCATCACGTCGCCCAGCAGACGGCAGCTCTGCAGAAAGTTATAGGCAATCACCGGCAGAAACACGTTCAGTTCAAAATTGCCCTGCGACGCCGCAAAGCCGATTGCCGCGTCGTTGCCCATCACCTGCACCGCCACCATGGTCACGGCCTCGCACTGAGTCGGATTGACCTTGCCCGGCATGATCGAGCTGCCCGGCTCATTTTCAGGAATTTTCAACTCGCCCAGGCCGCAGCGCGGGCCGGAAGCCAGCCACCTCACATCGTTGGCAATCTTCATCAGGTCAGCAGCCAGCGCCTTGAGCGTGCCGTGCAGCGCCGTAATCTCGTCGCGGCTCGTCAGCGAGTGAAACTTGTTCGGCGCCGTGCGGAAATCCACACCCGTGATGTCGCCGATCTCCTGGGCCGCGTATTTGCCGAACAGTTCAGGTGCGTTCAGCCCTGTGCCCACCGCTGTGCCGCCCACTGCCAGATCCTTCATGAACTCCACGGAAGTCAGAATCATGGCGTGGCAGCGTTCAAGCATGCGCACCCAGCCGCTGATCTCCTGCCCCAGCGTCAGCGGCACCGCATCCTGAAGGTGCGTGCGGCCGATCTTCACCAGCGTTTTATAGCGTTCCGACTTCTCTGCCAGGCAGGCGTGCATCTTTTCAAGCGCCGGAATCACGCCCTTTTCAACCGCCAGCACCGCCGCAATGTGCAGCGCCGTGGGGAAAGTGTCGTTGCTGCTCTGGCTGCGGTTCACGTGGTCATTGGGGTGAACCTTTCTGCCCAGATGCTCTGAGGCCATGTGGGCAATCACTTCGTTGACGTTCATGTTGCTCTGCGTGCCGCTGCCCGTCTGCCAGACTTTCAGGGGAAATTCGTCCCAGTGATCGCCCGAAAGCAGCTCATCCGCAGAGTGCATAATCGCCTGCGCAATCTTCGGGTCAAGCGTGCCAAGCCGTCCGTTGGCCGCGGCCGCCGCCTTCTTGAGAATAAGAAACGCCTCGATGATTTCACGAGGCATCTGTTCAGTGCCAATGCGGAAATTCTGATAGCTCCGCTGCGTCTGGGCGCCCCAGAAATGCTGCGCCGGCACCTTTACCTCACCCATGCTGTCCTTTTCAATACGGTATTCCATGAAGAGCACGCCCCTCTCGAAAATCATCAGGAGAAAAATGAAAAAGTTCTCAGATAGTGTACCACGAAAGCGCCGGACGTGAAAATATTCTCTTAAAATCAGACTTTGCCCCTGCGGCCCGCAGCCCGGCAGAGGTTATGAAAAAGGCCGCCCCAGAAGGAGCGGCCATGAAAAACAGGCTTGAAATATGCCAGAGAACCTCTATCCAACAGATTACTAAAAC
>CAZDXA010000057.1:0-11030 GCA_964509435.1 uncultured Synergistaceae bacterium
ATTTTTTAAAAGTCTCAGGCAAAAACAGGGAAGTTATAAAACATAGCGCAATAGCAGCCGCTGAAGGCAAAAAAGCAAGACGGTAAGCGGCAGAAATCTTGCAGACATTTTGTGCAGAGTAAAGGATCATTCCAGTTACTGAGGTAAGCAGAGCTGCGCCGGAGAACGTTCCTACGTTTCCCATGCTGAAACTGCTTGCGCTGTATTCAGTTCCGCACAGTTCCTTGCCCATTGTAATTCTTATGATGTAACTTGACGAACAAATTCCAAAAATAAAAAAGACTACCTTCATCATGGCATATGAAAATATTTTTTGATAAACAAAAATCAAAATATAAAATATTAGCGACAACATATTCAACGCAACAAAAATATTCTTCCTACTTCGTAATTTATCTGAAAGCATGCCGACAAGTAAACAGCCTGACATTTGTCCCAGAAGAAAATAAAACATAACACTTGAGGCTGCCGCAAGCGTTATGCCATATATATCCCTGAGAAAAGGTACACCCCAGGCGGCTGTGATCATCGTCGTAACACCTTGTCCGCACGCAGCGGTAATAACGATGTATTTCATACCATTCACTCTTAATATATTAACTATATTAAGTAATATTTGACTATGAAATACATTTCTTTTTTGGCTGTAGTTTATTTTCTCTGTCGTACCAGGTTCTAAGACCTTAAACATACAGAGTGCCAACATAAAAGATACAGTTCCGATGCCGATAAATATGCAGCGCCATCCCCATCGGGCCATCATGAAGGCAAAAGGGGATTGAGATAATATTCCGCCGATTTGTCCGATAAATGAGGTTAAACCAATGACAGAGGCAAACTGTTCCGGTTTAAAATTTACGGCATTTACTTTCACACAGGCTGTATAGGCTCCTGCGAACCCGACTGCTGTAAAAATTCTGCCTGTGTACAGCAGTGGAGTATTTCCAGCCAGAGCAAAAATTATCGATCCGAGGCACGCCAGAAACATGCCGCATATACTTGTTTTACGAACTCCTTTTGTGTCCATCAGCGGGCCGATTAAAAACTGCATTATAACAAAAACATACATATAGGACGAGGCCAGCCAGCCATATCCGGCAGCGCTCATCTGAAAATCGCTCATCAATGTACTTTGGAGTACGCCGGCAACATTCCTTTGCAGCATGCTGACTAAGAAGGCCCCTGACATAACGGCCCAAACCAGCCATTTTTTTAAATTGTCAGTCACGTTTTTCACCTATTGGTTTTATGACCATTATTCACTCCACTTACCATAGCAGACTTTTGCTTTATCCACGCCCGAATATGAAGGTTTTACCACATTGGTATATCCCATAATAATAATGCCAAGCACCTCTATGCCATCAGGGACTTCAAGAAAAACACGCACTGCTTTTTCTTTTTCCGGACGGTGATATACACCAAACCACAATGACCCAAGTCCGAGCGATTTACAGGCGATTTGCATATTTTCCATTGCTGCGGCGCAGTCTTCAAGCCAGGCCAGGTTAAGCGCATATCCCCGTGTATCACCGCAGACTGCTATGGCCCATTGCCCTTCGCGAAAAGGGGTTTTCTCCTCCAGGTTTTCGGCTAATTTGTTCATGCCGTCCTTATCAATGACGATAAAACGTACGGGACGGACATTGCAGGCGCTCGGTGCAGCGCAGCCGGCAGCCAAAACCATGTCTACTATGGCTTTATCAACTGGTTTATCCAAATATTTCCGAATACTGCGCCGCCCAAGTATATTCATCAATGTTTCGTTCATGAAAAACCTCCGTACTAAAATAATTTAACAGTAAAATCGTTTTTCCCGATGTGACGGCGAAATCTCCATTGCAACGAGAGAGTTGCTACAAACTTAGTCAGTTTATACGCAACTCTCTCTTGGAAAACTACATATTACTTTTTCTCGTTATCATTGTACTCATAAAAGCCTTTGCCCGTTTTTCTGCCCCATTCATGGGCTTCAAACTTTGCCTTAACGATGTTATATCCAGGAGGCATTTTTCCTGTTTCCTTCAATCTGCGCTCGTTCTGATAATAGGTCGAGTCAATTCCTGTTAAGTCGTTAAGACGGAAAGGCCCCATTGGATGTTTAAGTCCAAGTTCCACTCCCAGATCTACTTCCTGAGGAGTGCAGATGCCTTTTTCAACCAATGAATAAGCTTCGTCGCGCATTGCCCTCATAATTCTGTTCACGACAAAGCCATCAATTTCCTTATTGACACGAATAGGTGTTTTGCCAGTACGGCGGGCAAATTCCATTAAGAAGTCAATTGTTTCATTTGATGTGTGCGCACCCTGTACAACTTCAACCAATTTTAAAACCAATGCGGGGTTGAAATAGTGAAAATTGGCAAGACGAGAAGGATTATCTACAAACTCTGCAAATGATGACGATACTATGTAACTTGAGTTTGTGACGAGCACAGCATCTTTTTCAGCCAAATTATTCAGCTGTTTGAACAGTTCGCTTTTTTTGTCTTTATCTTCAATAATTGCCTCAATTACAAGTCCGGCATCGGAAACAGTTTCTACCAGGCCGTTTATAATATGAAAATGCCTGCGTACATCTTCGACTTTCTCTTCAGTCATCCGGCCTTTTTCAATACGGCCTTTTAAATATTGATCACTCCATTTCTCAACGTCTTCCAATACTTTAGGTATGGAATCCGTAACACAAACGTCATATCCATAAATTGCAGTGTTCATAGCAATCTGCCGCCCCATCTGACCTCCGCCAATTACTGCAACGCGATGAAGCTTTTCAATGTCCATCTTTAAACTACTCTCCTTTTGTCGTTTCTGCGGCCTTATGCTGCTTCTAAATGTTTTCTGTTCTTAATGTAACGCGGAACTAAGATCACAAGGCAGATGCCGTAACCAATCGCATATGTAATCATGCCAGAATAAAGCAGACAAATTGCAGCAATAAAGAGAAGTGTGCGGTATACAAAATTCATATCGCCATGAAAATATCCCTCTAGTGAAACGGACAAAGCAAAAATACCAATTGTACTTGAAATTGTAGTCAGGATAATGTTGTACCAGGTGCCTTCCATGAGAAGTTCTGGGCTGAAAATAAACATAAACGGAAGGATATATCCTGAAAGACCAATTTTCCAAGCGACCCAGCCCAGTTTCATGGGATCATCCTTGGCTATGCTTGCCGCAGCATAAGATGCCGTTGCTATAGGAGGTGTAATAGCTGAGAGGATACCAAAATAGAATACAAAAAGATGAGCTGCCAGAGGGGGCACATGCATTTTAATAAGAGCTGGGGCTACTAATACGCTGAGAATGATATAAACTGATGTTGTCGTCATTCCCATGCCAAGAATAAGTGCCGCGATCATGGTTAAAACAAGCAGCACAGGAAGTTTCCCGCCTGACAGCATCAAAAGCAGATTAGAAAATTTCAGTCCAAGTCCGGTGAGGGAAAGCATTCCAATCATAATCCCGGCCAATGCACAAACAACAGCTACTTCCAAGCTTCCGTAAGCACCGGCTTCAAAGGCATTAAGAATCTTTTTAGGCCCCATTCGTGTGTCTTTGCGGAACCAGGAAACAACAATCATGGCTATAATTGCCCAAAGACCGGATTTAATAGGCGACCAGCGAACGACTGCCAAAAAGTAAACCAGGAGAAGAACAGGTATTGAAAGGTAAAAGTCTTTCTTCAAAACTTCTTTCCAATCAGGAACCTTATCCAGACCTTTCATGTGCAGCTTGCTGGAGCGAAGGTCAATAATGAAGATAATAGCCAGATAATAGAGCACACCTGGTATAAAAGCAGCTTTGGCAACGCTCATGTAAGGAATGCCTAATGTTTCTGCAATTATAAAAGCCGCAGCTCCCATAATCGGCGGCATAAACTGTCCGCCCGTGCCGGCTACGGAAGTAATTGCTCCGCTGAAACGTTTACTGTACCCCGACTGTTCCATCATAGGAATAGTCAGCGGACCTACTGTCATAACATTAGCAACGCATGAACCTGAAACCATTCCAAAAAGGCAGCTGGAAACAGTAGTAACCTTAGCACTGCCGCCGCTTGTTTTTCCCACAGTAGCAGTTGAAAGGTTAATAAAAAACTGTCCGGCACCGGAATTTTCAAGAAATGCTCCAAATAACACGAAGAGGAAAATATAAGTCGCTGAAATACCAGCAACTTGGCCGTAGATGCCGCTCAATTCCATATAAAGAACACTCATGACCCTCTTTAGTGTGTACCCTCTGTGGCCAATTACTTTCGGTAAATATTTTCCATAAAGTGCATACAATATAAATAAAATAGCTAAAAAGGGCAATGCCCAACCTAATTTGCGTCTCGCAGCCTCAAGCAATGCGATTGTAATAATGCACCCCATGTAAATATCCATTTTCTCTGGGAATGCAATGCGCATAATCATGTCATGCCACTGATCGAAAACATAAATGGTACTGGCCAAAACTCCGATTATAAAAATAAAACTGACTGTACGGGAGATCTTATTTTTTGTGTTAATAATGCTTTGCATATATGTAAGTACTAATGCAAAACCAACATGAATGCATCGTTGTTCCATCGATGGAATTGAACTTATTGCAGTTAAGACGTGAAATGTTGACATTGCTACGGCAACAAGCCACATCAATTGTTTAAAATAATAGTCAAAGTTTTTTTCCTGAGGTTCCAACTTTGCTTCACTCATAATACAACCCCCTTCGCCACCACGTTGTAAAGCCGCTTAAGATTCGGTTACCACAAGGGCAGAAATATGTTTCTGCCCTTGTGGTAAGTTATCTGATTCATAAAAATTAATTATTTTATTTCTTGTTCTTTACCTCATTGTAATAACGCATTGCACCGGGATGAACAGGCACGATGTTAAGATCGATGACTTTCAGAGTATTCTGTGCATTCCAGCTCTTGCCGTCCTGATGAATAATAGAAAGTTCATCTACATTTTCATTTAATGTCTTTGTGATATCGTAAACAAGATCGTCATCAAGTTCTTTGTTTACTGCCAGTGTTATTGTCGCAGTCATAACGACAGTATCCTCGGTCATATGTTTATAGGTACCAGCCGGGATAGTATAAAGTCCCCAATAGGGATAGGCCTCCAGAATTGATTTCGTTCTTTCGGGCTCGATCGTAAGGAACTTGATATCCTGTGTGGTATCAAGATCAGAAACAGCTGCCTGCGGAATACCGCCGGCAATAATAATCGCGTCCAGGGAATCGTCCTTCAGAGCATCGGCTGCTTCAGCATAGAGCATAGGCACAGCCTGGAGATCCTGTTCTTTAATCCCGTACTGTTCAAGGATAGCCAAAGCCTGATAGTATGCTGTATTGCCAATGGTAGGAACTGAAATTTTTTTGCCTTTCAAGTCTGCGATCGAATTAATCCCGTTGCCGTTTTTGGTAATGCAGTAAAGAATCAGAGTATGTCCGGCCTGGAGCAGTGCGACGTTATCGATAGGACCATTTCTAAATCCTTTGGTTTTGTCGCCTCTGACGGCGGCATACAAACCATCCAGCGTAGTAAAGCCCAGAACTGCAGGATCTTCTGATGTAAATGTGCAGTTCTCGACAGGCGACCCGCTCGTCGATTCAGTTGTCACGCTTATATCCTTCAGTTTTTCAGTCAGAATTTTACTCTGGCCGGCAGCAATATAATAATATGTACCGCCATTATTTCCTGAACAAATGACCAGTGATGAGGGTTTTTCTTTAGCAAAAACGGTGTTTACAGCCAGAAGGGAAAAAGCTGCGGCAATAATTATTTTGATCATACGTTTTGTCATTTTTTTCTCCTCCAAGTTTATAATTTGGTGAAACACACTTCGCTACATTTTCTCAAAAGCCATCGCCATACCCAGCCCACCTGCAACACAGATTGTTGCCAGCCCATAATGTATGTCACGTTTTTGCATTTCATGCAGCAGGGTTGTTGAAATTCTTGCACCTGAACAGCCGAGAGGGTGACCTAGTGCAATTGCACCTCCATTGACATTTACACGGTCTATATTCAGACCAAGTTCTTTTACGCACGCTACAGACTGAGCTGCAAAGGCTTCATTGATTTCTACCAGTTCGAAATCATTTAATTTAAGATTGAGGGGCTCAAGAATTTTCATAAGCTTTCTTGTTGCTGCAACAGGCCCCATACCCATGATACGCGGGTCAACACCTGCCGCAGTTCCTGCAATGATCCGGGCCATCGGTTTTAATCCAAGTTCTTTTGCCTTGTCAGCCGACATAATTACCAGAGCGGAGGCCCCATCGTTACGTCCGGACGCGTTGCCGGCCGTTACAAATCCGTCGGGGAAAATAGTTTTCAATTTAGAAAGCTTTTCCATATTAGTATCCCGCCGCGGAAATTCATCTACCTTAAAAATAATTGGGTCTTTTTTACGCTGTGGTATGGTAACCGGAACAATTTCATCATCAAAACGCCCCGAATCAATTGCTGCAATGGCGTTATGCTGGCTTCTAAGAGCAAATTCATCCTGTTCTTCGCGAGAAATATGGAACTGCCGTGCTACGTTATCCGCTGTCTGAATCATGTTAAAAGTTCCATAAATGTCGTTAGGCTGGCTTTTGGGCTGACTTTCAATGTTGGGGTCAACAAACACGGTGTTGCCGTTTCCGACACCGAAGCGCGCATTTCTCACGTAAAAAGGCGCCGTGCTCATACTCTCGACTCCGCCTACTAAGAGAGCATCTGCAGCGTTGCATTGAATCTCCTGCATACCTGAAAGAATTGCCTGCATGCCTGATGCGCACTGACGATGTACAGTATAAGAAGGCGTACTTTCCGGAATTCTCAATGACAAGGCAACAACACGTGCAATGTTGGGAGCATCTGTACTTTGCTTGGCCTGCCCGGCAATGACTTCGTCAAATACAGTTTTATCAACATGAGCCTTGTCGATTGCTCCCTGCATGGCAACTTTCAGCAGTTCCTCGGCAGGAGTATTTTTCAAAGTCCCGCCTATTTTTCCTAAAGGTGTTCTCACAGCTGAAACTACTACAACGTCTCTCATCTATGTTTTCCCCTTTTATTTTATTTTTGGCCGCTGCCAAGATTTAATTGAAGCCTCCGTCAACGGTAATAATCTGCGAAGTAATGTATGAAGCTTCATCAGAGGCCAAAAACGCGAGTACCTGTGCCGCTTCGCGCGGATCACCATAGCGCCGCAGCGGGATCTTCTTAAGTTTCTGCTGTTTAATTTCCTCCGGCACGGCCTTATACATGTCAGTCAGAATCGACCCCGGTGCAATCGCGTTCACATTAATGCCATATTTTCCTAATTCCTTGCCCCATACGCGGGTCATACCCATTATTGCAGCCTTAGTTGCCGCATAATTGCTTTGTCCAAAATTGCCATTATAAGCGGACACAGAGGAAAGACTGACAATTTTACCGTAATTCTGTTTCATCATAACCGGAACCACAGCATGGGTCATGCAGTAGGTGCCATATAAGTTCACCCGTACAACACGGTCGAACTGATCAAAGGTCATCTTATAAAACTGGGCATCACTGGTGATTCCCGCATTGTTTATAAGAATATCGACCCGTCCAAACTCCTTAACAAGGGCATCAACCATGTTTTGATCCTGATCAGCCTTAGAAATATCTACGACAAAACCGCGCACTGTTCCCAGTTTAAGAAGCTCCGGCATTACAGCGTCAATGCATTCTTTACGAATATCACAAATTGCTACTATTGCACCTTCTTCAAGGAACAGCTTCGCTGTTGCAAGACCAATACCAGCACCGCCGCCAGTTATAATTGCCACCTTACCTTTCAATTTTTCTTTCATTGGGTATCCTCCCTTTATCGTATAATTAAAATTATCCAAAACCTTAAAAAAACAAGACCGTTTTATGGGGGTGAATTAATTGGATCTTCTTCAGTTAAAATACTTCAAATTACTGGCTGAAAACCAGCATTTACGTAAAACGGCTGAACAACTTCACATTTCTTCGCCTTCTTTAAGTGCCACACTTTCGCGTCTTGAAGGAGAATTAGGAGTACAGCTGTTTGACCGCACTAAAAACCGATTACATCTGAACCAGTACGGCTGTGTCTTTTTGCAGCATGTAAATGATGCATTTTCCTCCCTGGAAAATGCTGTACGGGAAATTAACGACATAAAATCCAACATGCACAACAGGCTGAATATAGCTGTTACAACCCCTACTATTTACCACAAAGCCTTTGAAGCTTTTCTTAAGAAATATCCACATATTTCAGTTTCTTATACGCTTGTTAAGACTAACGACTGGCATAATAATGATTCCAGTGCCAATTTCGACTTTGTCCTTACGAGTCCCATTGATATTGTGGATGATAACTGGGAGTTTGATCTGCTTTGCAACAACGATTCTGCGATGCTGGCGATTTACAAGGGACATCCTTTGTCTTATAGAGAAGAAGTGCGTCTTATAGAGGCAAAAGAGGAAAGGTTTGTCGCTTTATCCGTAGGGTACTCGCTTCGCAGGTATTTTGACCTTCTTTGTTATGCTGCAGGCTTTGTGCCTAATATAATTATTGAATGCGATTATCAAATGCGCAGCAAACTTGTTTCTGAGCATTACGGAATAACACTCACAACAGAATCCGGAATGCGAAGCCAGAGCCAAACCTGGGATGTCAATAAAATCTCATTTATCCGTATCAGCGACCCGGGCGTTAAGCGTACGCAGGGAATATTGTGGAATAAACACAGGTATATGAGTCAGTCTGCAATTTTATTTCGGGATTTTATTGTTAATTACTACCGTAACCATCCGTTCGGCGACTAGTTGGCTAAATTACGCCTTTTTCTTTCAGCTCATTTATTTTTTCTTTTGTATACCCAAGAATCTGTGTCAACACCTCTTCATTAAAGGCTCCGCGCGCGCCACCTGCCCAGTTTACCTTACCGGGAGTCGCTGACAGCTTAGGGGTAACATTTTGCATCTTAATTTTGCCAAATTTTTCTGTGGGCACTTCTATAATGTCATTGCGGTATTTAAATTGTTCGTCTTTCATAATATCAGAGACATCATAGATCTTGCAGCAGGGGACGTCATCGCCTAAAGCATTTAAGCACTCGTCAATAGTATGTTCTTTTGCCCAGTCGGCAGCAATCTGATTGCAAAGTTCACGGTTTTTAGAACGCCCATCTGCCGTGCTAAATCGAGGATCTTCAACCATTTCAGGACGTCCCACCGCTTCGGCAAACTTTTTAAACAATTTCTCTCCGGTTACCGCCAAGACCAGGTACTGGTTATCTTTTGTGACAAAATGACCTGAAGGTATGGTAACGAATGTGCCGTTGCCGATGCGTTTCCTAATTGTCCCATCGTAGCTGTACTCAGCAAGAATGCTTTCCTGCAGTCTCAGGATGGATTCAGTAAGAGCGCAGTCGATAAATTGCCCCTGTCCTGTACCGACGACATCACGGGAATAAATTGCAAACATCGTGCCAATGCACGCAAACATTGCCGTATAAAAATCTGCAACAGAAAGTCCAGGTTTTACAGGCGGGCGGTCAGGATATCCAGAAACCTGCAGAAAACCGCCTAATGCCAGACCAATGCGGTCAAACCCGGGCTTGTGCGCCTTAGGCCCTGTCTGACCGTATCCGGAACAGCATGTGTAAATGAGTCGTGGATTAACTTCATGAATTTTTTCCCACGTGAAGCCAAGACGTGCAAAAACACCGGGACGGAAATTTTCCAAAAGTACATCCGATCTCTTGATTAAATTCCAGAAAATTTCTTTGCCTTCTTCGGTTTTTAGATTGAGCGTAATATTTTTCTTATTGCGGCCTTCAACTGCATACCACATATCTTCAAGGCGCCCCATGGTGCGTATTAAATCGCCAGTTTTGGGGGATTCAACTTTAATAACTTCAGCTCCAAAATCCGCCATTATCGTTCCGCAAAAAGGTCCTGCAATAATATTTCCTGCCTCAAGCACTTTTAATCCTTGTAATGCCTGCATGGAAAGTCCTCCTTTTCAACTGTGCGATGCTTAAAATTTAGTTTAATCATAGTTGTAATTTTTCATATGTAAATTACAAATCTATTTATAGTATGTTAGTTTAAAATTTAACAAATAATAATGTCGTTAATATTGAACCATATATATGAAAAATTGAATTATCGATAATAATATAATTTTATTATCAATGTTGTTTTTCTATTCACGAACAGGTATACCTGTCTGACCTGTAGTATTCTTTATAAAACACTGCATGGCAGAACCTGATGCGCAACTGCCTTTTCATTCTGGTACCGGATTACAGCACGTCAGCTATGAATTCCGTCTGCGACAGGCAGAATAGTAAATGCACAGAGCTTGTCAGGCGCTGCTTACTGTCTGGGGAATGGTTTTATTGGTAAGAATTCAGATAATTCTGATACATGGACCCCGGTACGGTTGAAGCTCTGTTGGGCACTATATATTTGCTGGAACAACTCAGGAGGGTATCTAGTGATATACAGCAGCACTGGAAAACACCGACACTGTATGGCGCTGCAAGCATTATGGTCAGTCTGCATAAACACGCTGCCGGCAGGAACATACCTGCCGGCGGCGTGTTTGATAGCTATAGTTTCTACGTGAAAGCGATGTATTTTGAAGCCGTGCTGGTAAAAACATCTACGACTCTACACGTTCATAAATTCCTTTAAGCAAAACACAGAAATCAGACCGCCTGCACTGCAGGTATCTCTGATGTATTTTGCTGGCGCAGGGGCAATGTAAGTGACGGCGTTTGGGGGCGGACTGTATGTCGGACTGTGGCATGAGTAAAGGGGTGCTGTTGTATCTGTTCTTAACAGTAATATCTCAGACAATATCTTAACGGCAGCAATTCTGTCAGCATACAGTGATTAAACTTTCGGTTCTGCTGTAAATTAAAGTGGCGTTTTGCGTCATTTTAATTTACAGCAGATGGACACGTACGCTTTTTGTGGTGTTGAATTTTTTCAATGGCAGACGGTGCGGATGGGTATTTGTCTGTAAAGCACATGGAAAGG
>CAZDXA010000058.1:0-10996 GCA_964509435.1 uncultured Synergistaceae bacterium
CATAGTTAAATCCATTTTTGTTGCATTTTGAGTTTTCTTTAAACGTTTTTTACTGGGAAATTTCGTTCAAATATCTCTTCACCGCATCCCGCCACGACGGCAGGCGTTTAAACCCGGCAGCGTCAAGGCAGGCTTTGCTGAGCCGCGAGTTGAGCGGGCGTGTCGCCTTTAACGGATAGGCCGATGTGGGAATGGGATTTACTCTGACGTTAAGTTCAGCGTCCTTGAAAATCTCTTCTGCAAACTGCGCCCACGAGCAGAAGCCTTCGTTAGTAGCGTGATACACGCCGTATTTCTCTGTCTCTGCCATGTCGCACAGCAGCGGTGCCAGGTCGGCGGTATAGGTCGGCGAGCCGGTCTGGTCGTTCACCACGTTCAGTTCTTTATGGCTCTGGGCAAGGCGCAGCATGGTTTTAACAAAATTTTTGCCGTTGGCGCCGAAAACCCACGAGATTCTTACAATGAAATATCTCTCAAGCAGATCTTTCACAGCCTGTTCGCCGGCCAGCTTGCTGGCGCCGTAAACGTTCAGCGGGCCTGTCGGATCGCCGGGTTCATAGGGTGTCATTCCGACACCGGGAAAGACGTAATCGGTGCTGATGTAAATCATCTTCGCGCCGGCATCACGGCAGGCGGCGGCGATGTTCCGCGTGCCGTCCGCGTTGACGCGGCGGCACAGGTCAGGTTCGTCTTCTGCCTTATCTACGGCGGTATAGGCAGCGCAGTGAATTATCGCGTCAGGGCGGGCCGAAATTATGAAACTGCGTACGGCAGCCTCATCAGTGATGTCAAACTGCTCCCTTGAGGCGGCCTCAGCCTGAATGCGGCGCCGCTCCAGTTCTTTCATCACGTCATATCCCAGCTGTCCGGTGACGCCTGTAACGAGTACTTTCATATCACTCACCTGCTTCAGCGGCCTTCGTACATTTTTTTGTAATAATTCTGGTAGTCGCCGCTGATGATGTGCTGCCACCAGGGTTTGTTGTCCAGATACCACCGCACGGTTCTGCGGATGCCCTCGTCAAAAGGCGTTTCGGGCAGCCAGCCGAGTTCGCTGTGAATTTTTGACGGGTCGATGGCGTAGCGGCGGTCGTGGCCGGGACGGTCGGTGACAAACTGGATCAGGCTTTCGGGTCTGTTCAGTTCTTTCAGCACGGTTTTTACTACCTGCAGGTTGGTGCGCTCGTTGTGCCCGCCGATGTTGTAGATTTCGCCCTCGCGGCCGCGGCGGATGATCAGGTCGATGGCGCGGCAGTGGTCTTCCACATAAAGCCAGTCGCGCACGTTCTGGCCTTTGCCGTACACGGGGACGGGTTTATTGTCCAGCGCGCGGGTGATGATGAGGGGAATGAGCTTTTCGGGGAAATGATACGGGCCGTAGTTGTTTGAACAGCGTGAGATGCTGACGGGCAGGCCGTAGGTGCGGTGATAGGCCAGCACCAGCAGGTCGGCAGAGGCCTTTGAGGCAGAATAGGGGCTTGAGGTGTGCAGCGGCGTGGTTTCGGTGAAGAACAGGTCGGGCCGGTCGAGGGGCAGGTCGCCGTACACTTCGTCGGTGGAAACCTGATGGTATCTTCTGATGCCGTACTTGCGGCAGGCGTCCATCATGACGCCGGTGCCGAGGATGTTGGTTCTGAGGAACAGGCCGGGGTCGAGGATGGAGCGGTCAACGTGGCTTTCAGCGGCGAAGTTGACGACCACATCGGGATGACGGTTCTGAAACAGCGCATCGACCTGGGCGCGGTCGGCGATGTCGCCTCTGACGAACTCGAAATTCGGGTTTTTCATGGCTGCTTCAAGGGTTTCCATGTTTCCGGCATAGGTCAGCGCGTCATAGCAGATGATGCGGTCTTCGGGGTGGTTCTGCAGCTGGTAGTACACGAAGTTGCTGCCAATGAATCCGGCGCCGCCTGTGACGACGATGTTCATTCCGCACCTCCGGGCTGCTTTTCATAATAAAATCCGAGCGTGCCGGCCACGTCTTTCAGCAGCGGCGCGGCGGCATCCTTCGCGGCGATGACGGGGTTTTCAACGCCGTGCCAGTCGATGTTCAGTTCAGGGTCGTTCCACAGGATGCTGCCTTCTGTTTCGGGCGCGTAGAAATTGTCAGCCTTGTAAACGAACTCCACGTCATCGGTCAGGGTGGCAAATCCGTGCCCGAATCCTCGGGGAATCAGGAGCTGGCGTTTGTTTTCAGCGCTCAGTTCGACGGCAGCCCATTTTTTATAAGTGGGCGAGCCGATGCGCAGGTCGACGGCCACATCGAGCACGGCGCCGCGCACACAGCGCACCAGTTTTGCCTGGGCGGCGGCGCCTTTCTGAAAGTGGATGCCCCGCAGCGTGCCTTTGCGGGCTGAATAGGACTGGTTGTCCTGCACAAAATCGTAATGCAGGCCGGCGGCCTCAAAAACGCGCTTTGACCATGTTTCCATGAACCAGCCGCGGTGGTCGCCGAACACTTTGGGTTCGACGATGAAAACGTCAAGCACATCGGTTTTGATGAAATTCATTTTTGTACGCTCCTTTTTCAGTCCTGCGGATATTTGAAACGGCCCTCGACAGCGGCTTTCAGATGGGCGCCGTAGGTGGATTTGCCGTAGGATTCTGCGGCTTTCAGCAACGCCTCCCGGTCGATCCAGCCGTTGAGGTAAGCAATTTCCTCAATGGCCGAAATCTGCAGGCCCTGCGAGTGCTCGATGACGCGCACAAATTCCGCAGCCTGAGCCAGTGCCTCAATGGTGCCGGTGTCGAGCCAGGCGTAGCCGCGGCCAAGGGTGATGACATTGAGTTTTCCTTCTTCAAGGTACATGCGGTTGAGGTCGGTGATTTCCAGCTCGCCGCGGGCGGAGGGCTTTACTTTTTTTGCCAGTTCGCAGACGCGGCGGTCGTAAAAGTACAGGCCGGTGACGCAGTAGTTTGATTTCGGGTGCGCCGGCTTTTCTTCAATGGAAACGGCTTTGCCGTTTTCATCGAACTCGACAACGCCGAAGCGTTCGGGGTCATTGACATAATAGCCGAACACGGTGGCGCCGTCTTCGCGGGCCACGGCGCGGCGCAGCTGAGCGCTGAGGCCGTTGCCGTAAAAGATGTTGTCGCCGAGGATCAGGGCACAGCGTTCGCCGGCAATGAACTTTTCGCCGATGAGAAAGGCCTGCGCCAGCCCTTCGGGGCGGGGCTGCTCTGCGTAGGAAAGGCGGATGCCGTAACGTGAGCCGTCGCCGAGAAGCCGTTTGAAGTTCGGCAGGTCGTGAGGCGTGGAGATGATCAGGATGTCGCGGATTCCGGCGAGCATCAGCGTTGACAGCGGATAATAGATCATGGGCTTGTCATACACGGGCAGAAGCTGTTTTGAGGTGACGAGGGTGAGCGGGTAAAGCCGCGTGCCGGAACCTCCGGCCAGGATGATGCCTTTCATTGAAAGAGCTCCTCTCTCTTTATATTCTGCGGCCCGGCAGCTGAATTTCTATGTGCCGCCCTGAACGGCCGAAAGCGCGCCTGATTGTTCTTTCACGGCGCGCATCTGATTTTTTTCAGAGGCTTTCTTCAGATGAATCAATATCTGATTTTCAGTCACTGGATCGTATTCATAATATATGTGTATTATCTTTTTTTATCGGCGTCGTGTCAAGCGAAACGGTGGTTTCCGTGCTTTCCGGCAGGAGGCCGTGGGCGTTTTTCCGCATTTTATTGTCTTTTTGTCAGGAGGTTCCAGTTGTCAGGAGGTTCCAGGCCGGATGCGTCCCGGCAGTGTGTACTATACAAGGCAAGGCGCGGGGACATCTTCCGCGCCTGACGCCGTCAGCGCAGGGGGCTGTTTTCCGGCCGGCTTTTTATTTCTGCCTCCGGTTACAGGCGGTTTCTTCGCAGAAGCGTTTTGCTGCATTGAAAAAAAGTTCCCCTTTGCAGGGCTGCCCGGTCCGGGCATCCGGCAAAGGGGAATTTTTTCAGCCGCGCGGGGCGTTTTTTCAGATCAGTTTTTCTTTTTCAAGCAGCGGGACGAGCTGCGTCAGATCGGGAATCACGCGCCACGCGCCTGCCTGCCGCAGCTGTTCTCCGGGGGTGCTGGTCTGCACTGCGGCGCAGCGCATGCCGGCGCGGGCGGCGGCCTGAATGTCAATTTCGGTATCGCCCACATACAGGGTGCGCCCGGGAACGGTGTTCAGCAGCTGCGCGCCTCTGAGCAGAACGTCGGGCGCGGGCTTGGGACATGGCACATCGTCAGCGCCTACGACGCAGTCCATCAGCGGCTCAAGGCCCTTTGCGCGGATTACGCGCAGGGGGCCGATTCTGTTTGAGGCGCAGCCGGTTCTGATGCCTCTGGCGCGCAGGTGTTTCACGCACTCAAGCGCGCCCGGCGCGGGCACCATCAGCGCCGTTTCGCCGGGAACGCAGTATTTTTTATAATATTCGCCGTATCCGGGGCGTTCGTCGCCGAGCAGTGCCAGCCAGAAATCCCGGGAATTGCGGCCGATCACGGTCAGAAGTTTTTCACGGGTGCACCGGGGGCGGCCGAAATGCGCGGCGATCATGTTCACGTTGCGCAGCAGGGCTGTGCTGGTGTCGATCAGTGTCATGTCAAAGTCAAAAAGCACTGCTTCAAGTTTCATGGGTGTTCTCCCTTCCTGAGACTGAAACTGAATCTTAGCACAAAACGGCGCTCTGTGGCAAAAATGCGGGCAGCAGCTTTTTTCGGGCGTTTTCCGCGGATTGCCATGGCGTCCGCATTATTTCTGATGTTAAATTAGACGGAAAAAGTATATAATTATAATGCTGTTTTTCTTATGGATTTTTCGGAGGTGCAGCATGCCGCTTTATGACATTACAAAAGCCCTGCGCGGCGGCGATGCGCTGCCTTTCAGCGATGACTGCGTTCTGACCTGCCGCACGGGGCACGGTGATATTATTCTTAAATTCGACACGGGGATTTCCCGCGCTGAAGCTGCCGAAATTCTGGCTCAAGCTGCCGCAGGACTGGGCCGGCCGCTTTCCGGGACGGAAACGGGAGCCGCGGAAAGCAGAAATCTGTCTGCCCGGGCTTCATGCCCGGAACCGGAGCACGCCCGGAGTGCCGGCAGGGGATCTGCTGATCCGGCGTCGGTCACGGAAGACCTGGTAAGGTTCGGCAGCTGCACTGTGTACCGGATAGCGGGCGGCGACTGGTGGTGGGTGAAATGGCGCGCTGACACCGGCGAGATGTGGGGGCTCAGCGGGCCTCTGATGGGAGCGGCTGAAATGCGCAGGGGACCTTTTCAGACTTATGACGAGACGCTGGCAGATATGATGTACTGCCGCGCGGCTTCGGGGGAAAGGAATTTTCAGGGGTAAAAACATGAACACTGTTCAGCTGGTCGCCGCTTCGGCGGCTATTCTGGCGGGAAGCGCGGTGCAGGGAATTGCCGGTTTCGGAATGGCGCTTATCTCGGTGCCTTTTCTGCTTCATTTTCTGCCTCAGAGCGTGGTTACGCCTTCGTGCATTATCTGCGGCACGTTCATGAATGCATACTTCATGTGGAATCTGCGGCATTCCATCAGCTGGAAGCTCATTCTCCCTGTGCTGGCGGGCGCGGCGGCCGGTGTATACCCGGGCGTCAGGCTTCTCGAATGCGTGCCGGCGGGGCCTTTTAAAACGGGCGTCGGAATTGTCATTGTCATTTCCGGCATTCTGCTGTGGTCGGGCGTTAAATGTCCTGTGCGCAGCCGGCCGCTGCAGCTTGCGGTCGGATTCACGGCGGGCGTCATGTCGGGCGCGCTGTCGGTGTCGGGGCCGCCTGTGGCAATTTTCTTCACGGCCGGCGATGTGAAAAAGGATGTGTTCCGTTCGTCGCTGTCCATGTTCTTTCTGGCGCTCAACCTGTTCACCATTGCCGCGCTGGCGGCCGGCGGCGTTCTGACGGCGCCGACGCTCCGCTTCGGGCTTGAGCTGGTGCCTGCCGTGCTGGCCGGATCGTTCATCGGTCTGAAACTGGCGGGGCACGTTTCAGAAAAGCTGTTCAGGTCGTTTGTCATGGTGATGATTATCATTTCCGGACTTTCGCTGCTCTTCTGACGTAAATTTTTTCAAAAGGAGATTTTTTCTGCAATGAATGCCAATCTCAAAAGAACTTATGAACTCGGTCAGAGTATCTGGTATGATTCTATCAGCCGCAGCGCCATCCGCGGCGGCGGGCTGAAAAAGCTGATTGACGAGGGCGTGCGCGGAGTGACCACGAACCCGTCGATTTTCCAGAAGGCTCTTTCCGGTTCGCAGGATTACGACGGGGACATGAAGAAGCTGATCGCGGAAGGGAGAAACAACACTGAAATTTATGACGCGCTGACGCTGGGCGACGTCCGCGAAGCCTGCGCGCTGTTCAGGCCGCTGTGGGACGAAAGCCGCGGCGGGGACGGCTTTGTCAGTCTTGAGGTCAACCCGCTGATCGCTGACGATCTGCAGACAACTGTTTCTGAGGCCCTGCGTCTCTGGAAGGCGCTTGACTGCCCCAACGCGATGATCAAGATTCCCGCCACGGAGGCAGGGGCCAGAGCGCTTGAAGAGGCTGTCGCCGCCGGCGTTAACGTAAACTCGACGCTGATTTTCTCTCTGGATCAGTACACAGCTGCGGCGGAAGGCTACATCAGGGGGCTTGAGCGCCGGGCCGCACAGGGGCTGCCGCTGAATCAGGCCTCGGTGGCTTCTGTTTTCGTAAGCCGCATCGACACGGCTGCTGATCCGCTGCTGGCGCAGAAAAAGCCTGAGCTGGCCGGGCACATTGCCATTGCAAACGCCCGCTCTGTTTACGCGAAGTTCGCTGAGCTGTTCTCATCTGAAAGATGGCAGGCGCTGGCTGCCAGGGGTGCCCGCGTTCAGCGTCCTCTGTGGGCCAGCACGGGGGTCAAGAACAAGGCATACCCGCCGACGCTGTACACTGACCAGCTTATCGGGGCCGACACGGTCAACACTCTGCCGCCGGCGTCGCTGGATGCTTTCATGGAACACGGCACTCCGGCGGTCACGGTCACGAAAAAGGGTTTCGCGGACGATCTGGCGGCGCTGAAAAGCTGCGGCATCAGTCTTGACAGCATCACATCAAAGCTGCTGACTGACGGGCTTGCTGCTTTTGCAAAATCATTCCGCGACATGATGGCCATCATTGCCGAAAAACGCGGCGCGCTTGCCGGCCGCTGATGAAGCGGCACAGCTGCTCTGTACTCTCTGTACGCCGGAGGGGCAGTCAAACTGACGGAAGGGGAACTGTACTCATGAATCTCAGAAAGGCGGCTTTATGCCTGCTTTTTATCTTCATCTGCACGCTCTGCGGGCTTCCGGCCGAAGCGGCCGAAAAACGCACGCAGAATTACGGATATGAGCTTTTCGATGTGTTTCTGCGCAATCTGCACCCGGAAGCAGCCACTCTGGAACTGCGCGAAACGCCGCGCGACGACGGGCTGATCTCATGGGCCTATCTTGAATGCCGCAACGCCAACATCCGCGGCCTGAACGTTCAGTCGCTGAAAATGGACTGCTTTGACGCGCAGGTCACTCCGCCGGCGGAATGGAAGAACATGGACTACCCGAAGGTGGATAGCATGCTGTCGTGCCACGCTGAAGGCGTCTTCACCGAGGCGGATGTGAACGCTTTTCTGAAGACTCAGGTATTCGGCAGTCACAGGGAATGGGAGAACATCAGCGTGAGGATGCGCAGAGGGTGCATTGAGGCAACGGCCTACTACAAAGCCGACCTGAAGCTCTTCAAGACGCGCATCAGGCTTGATGTATCCTGCAGCATTGCCGGCCGCGGAACCGGACTGTGGCTTGAGGACATCCGCATCAAGGTGAACAATCAGGAAATTTCAACAGGATTCGTCGAAAAGGCACTCGCCAGGCTGCAGCCCTTCATTGACATGAAAAACTACAATCTGCCGCTGTATCTGACGAAGGTGGAATTCAGCGACGGCGTGTGCCGCGTGCACAGCCGCATTCTGCCCAAGGCCCTGCCCGGCGGTCTGCGCTGGAATTACCCGGGCAGCCGTGAGGGCGGCTACTTTCAGTCTGCCCCGCAGAACTGACGCGCCCGGCTGCTCTGAACAGCTGCCGCTGTTTCTATTCAACAGGAAGGAGAGGCTTTTCTATGCCCTTTACATTTAACGACGATAAAAACGGGCCTTTCTCCGGCTTCCCGTTTGACGGTTTTCCGTTCGGCGGCCGGAAAAACAGCGAGGACAAGCCCGCCCTGCCCGTTTTCAGGTTTCTGAGCAGGCGCACGGTCATTCTGCTGGCTGTCCTGCTTGTGCTGGTGTTTCTTTTTCCCGCGCTGGCTGACTTTCTTGCCGATTACTACTGGTATGAGGCTGAAAAGCTCACGCCGGTTTTCTGGAAGCGGCTTCTGCCGCAGTGGATTCTTCTCGGCGTGTTTTCGTTACTGGCGTTTCTCATCGTTTATCCTAACCTGAAAATCACGCTGCGCACGGCGCGCGGCCTGCCGCAGGGCGACGGGCTTGCCTCGGCGGTGCTGGGAAGCCGCTATTCCCGCTGGATTCCGCTTGCGCTGGGGCTTTTCATGTCTGTCAGCGCCGGCACGGACTCCATGGATCAGTGGCAGATGGTGCTTCAGTATCTGCACGGCGGCAGGTTCGGCATCAATGACGCCATTTTCGGCAACGACGTCGGCTTTTATGTCTTTTCGCTGCCGTTCTGGAACTTTCTTCAGAGCTGGGTCACCGGACTGCTGGTCAATGTGCTGATCGTCTGCGGCGCCGTGTACCTTTTCCTGCTGATGGACCAGATTCACGGCGGGGACTTCACCCTGCCGGCGCCCGTGCGCACTCACCTGCTCACTCTGGCAGCGCTGCTGACTGCAAGCTGGGGCACTTCTTACGTGCTGGCGCGGTATCTTCTGCTCTACAATCCCAACGGCGTTGTGTTCGGTCCGGGTTATACGGACATTCATGCCACCCTGCTGGCTCAGGCTGTTCTGGCTGTGCTGTCGTTCATCGCCGCCGGGCTTCTGCTGTTCGCCATCAGAAACAACCGCAGCTGGAAATTCATTGCCATCACAGCCGGCGTGTTCATCGCCGCCAACATCGTGCTGCGCGGCTTTTACCCCGAGCTGGTGCAGCGCTACATTGTCGTTCCCAATGAATTTGAAAAGGAAAAGGAATACATCAGCAACAACATCAAGGCCACGCTGCACGCCTACGGCATGGACAACATTGAAATCAGCGAACTTGTCCCCGATCACGGCCTCACGCAGGACGACGTCAGCGCCGATCCGGAAACGCTTGAGAACATGCGCCTGTGGGACTACCGCGCGCTGCTGCGCAGCTACAAGCAGCTTCAGGAAATCCGCAGCTACTACGACTTCTCTGCCATCGACATCGACCGCTACACTATCGGCGGAAAAGTGCGCCAGGTCATGCTGGCTCCCCGCGAACTCGATCTGAGCGGCATGCAGAACCGCACATGGGTCAATCAGCACCTTGAATTCACCCACGGCTACGGCATCGTCATGAACGGAGCGCGCGACGTCGGCCAGAACGGCCAGCCCGACCTGCTCATCCGCGACCTGCCGCCCGTCAGCTCTGTCGACATACCCATCCGCCGGCCCCAGATCTATTTCGGCGAAAATCCCATGAGCTACGCTTTTGTCAAGACCAGCGTCAAGGAATTCGACTACCCCATGGGCGAGTCAAACGCGCGCAGCACCTACGAGGGCGACGGCGGCGTGCCCATCGGCTCGCTGTGGCGCCGGCTCGTCTACACTCTGGCGTTCGGCGATTCAAGAATTCTGTTCTCTGACGTGTTCCGGAAAGACAGCCGCGTGATCTATGAGCGCAATGTGCGGGCCAGACTGAACCGCGCCGCGCCGTTCCTGACCTATGATTCAGATCCCTATATTGCCGTCATCGACGGCCGCATCGTCTGGATCGTCGACGCCTACACCACCTCGACGCGCTACCCCTATTCCGAGCCTGTAGGCCGCCGCTACCGCAGAGGGCGCATCGAGGGCGGCATCAACTACGTCCGCAACAGCGTGAAATGCACCGTTGACGCCTATGACGGGCACATGAAGTTCTACGTCATCGACGAGGAAGACCCCATCATCAGGTGCTGGCAGGGCATTTTCCCCACGCTCTTCAGCCCCGCCAGCGAGATCACGCCCGAACTGCGCGCCCATCTGCGCTACGCGCGCGACCTGTTCGCGCTTCAGGCCGACATTTACCGCACCTATCACATGAGCGACCCCAACACCTTCTACAACAAGGAAGACGTGTGGAACACCCTGCAGGGCGACACGCCGGTTGATTCTGACCAGATACTGATGCAGCAGGGAACGCTGTCATCCTACTACGTGATGAACAAGCTGCTCGGCGAAAGCAAGGCCGAGTTCCTGATGATGACCCCGTACACCCCTGTCGGACGCGACAACATGATCGCATGGATGGCCGGCCGCTGCGACGGCGCCAACTACGGCAAACTCATGCTGTACCGCTTCCCCAAGCAGACCCTGATCTACGGCCCCAATCAGATCAGCGCGCTGATCAACCAGACGCCGGAAATCTCGGCCCAGCTGTCGCTGTGGTCGCAGCGCGGCAGCGACGTCATCATGGGACACCTGCTGGTCGTTCCCGTGAACAACTCCCTGCTGTACGTGCGCCCGCTGTACCTCAAAGCCAGCCAGAGCGACCTGCCCGAACTGAAGCGCGTCATCCTTTCAAGCGGCGGACATGTGGTGTGGGACGAGACCTTCGAAGGCGCCCTTGACAAACTGCTGCACTACCGCGACGAAAGCGCCGACGAGCCCGACAATGTGCCGGCACTCTTACCGGTTCAGCCTGCGGCGCCCGGTGCCACGGCAGCAGATGATTCAACGCTGCGCAGCCTCGCCCGCCAGGCAAAAAGCGCCTGGGACCGCAGCCAGCAGGCACTGAAAAACGCCGACTGGTCAGCCTACGGCCAGGCCATGGACGACCTCAGGAAAAACCTCGACGCCATGTTCCCTGAAGGGATCAACTGATT
>CAZDXA010000059.1:0-10395 GCA_964509435.1 uncultured Synergistaceae bacterium
GGAGAAATAAATTCAATTTCGGAGGCGAAATACATGAAAGTTATTGTTTATGGAACAATGAACTGCCCTGACACGGTACAGGCACTCGACGAGTACAAAAAACACGGCATTGACGTCGACTTCAGGGATATTGACCGTGATATCAAAACATTAAAGGATTTTCTCAGACTGCGCGATACCAAGGACGTTTTTGAAAACGTCCGCCGGGAACACAAAGTCGGCGTTCCCTTTGTCATCGCCCAGGACGGCAGAATGACACTCAACTGGCAGGAAATTCTATAATCCACACCTCATTCAGCTTTAAAACTGAAACTTAATTATAACCTTCGGCAGCGTCGGCACTTGTAATTAACAAAAAGGCTGCTGTTTTCACAGTTCAGTGAAAACAGCAGCCTTTGGTCTTTCTGGCTCCTCGAGCAGGACTTGAACCTGCGACCTAGTGATTAACAGTCACCCGCTCTGCCGACTGAGCTATCGAGGAATTATCAGAACATAGAGAATTATACTCAACTCTTCACAGCTGTCAAGTACAAACAAGTACAAAATTAAAAAGCAGTCCGGGGAAACCGGACTGCCACAGTGCCATAAGAATATTAACGCTTGCTGAACTGGTACTTTGCGCGTGCGCCCTTCTGGCCGAATTTCTTGCGTTCAACCATACGGGAATCACGGGTCAGCAGCCCTGCCTTTTTCAGAACAGGACGAAGATCAGGATTCATTTTCAGAAGTGCGCGGGCAAGACCGAGGCTGATTGCTCCGGACTGGCCTGTAAGACCGCCGCCTTCTGCATTGACAAACACATCTACCTTGCCCTGAAGGCCGGTGACATTCAGAGGAGACAAAGCAGCAGTAAGCCAGTTATGACGGGGAAAATACTCAGAAGTCTCACGCCCGTTGACAAGGAACTTGCCCTCGCCGGCAGCAATGTGCACTCGGGCAACAGCGTTCTTGCGGCGGCCAGTGCCCCAGTAATAAGAAGTAGCCATTCTCTCTCCTCCTTCTCTACAGAGTGATCGTCACGGGGTTCTGCGCCGCGTGAGGATGATTTGCACCGCCGTAGACTTTAAGTTTACGGCCGAAGTTCAGACGGTTGTGCTTGGGAAGCATGCCTTTGATGATGCGCTCAAGAAGACGCACGGAACTGCGCTTCATTGCCTCGCTGTAAGTCATCTCGCTGTATCCGTGAGGATAGCCGCTGTAGGAATGAACCTTCGAGGTTTCAAGTTTATTGCCGGTGAACCCCACTTTGTCAGCATTGATGATAATGACAAAGTCGCCAGTATCTACATGAGGCGTATAAGTGGGCTTATTCTTGCCGGTGAGAATAAGAGCAACACGTGAAGCAAGACGTCCTGCAGGAACGCCTTCGGCGTCAATAAGGTACCAGGTGCGCTGGACGGTCTCTTTACGGGCCATGAATGTCCTGTTGTTGCCAGCCATTCGAAACACACTCCTTTAATCATGTGATGAAACTGTTTCCTTATGAGATCGGACTGTATGAGTTCTGGGGAGCCCACCGTCCTCTGTTCTGAGCGCAACCATCACTTCATCGATCACAGGCTGTAGGGAAGTGTGTGACGACTTACCATAGCTCGAAAGAAGAGGTGCGTTTCTCACAATCTGATATTATACTCTCACAAGCAGCGGATTGTCTATAGGTCCTGGTAATCTTCCGCGCTTTGCAACGGGTTTTCCGTTAATTTCTTTAAGATCCAAAGTCATGTCAATCTGCGCGCCATGGCAAATATAGCTGCCTACTCCGAAAGTGTCAGCCCCTGCCGCAGCAAGGATTCTGATCTTTTCGGGCGTCAGGCCGCCAGTTGCCACAATCTTGACATGTCTGAAACCGGCCATATCAAGCCGATAGCGTACTTCATGAATCAGTTCGGGTGTAACGCCGCCGCGCTCGCTGGGCGTATCAAGACGCACTGCGTTCAGATGATCGCCAAGTGCCTGTGCCACTCTGATCGCTTCTTCGCCCTCATCCTTAAAGGTGTCAATCAGCACTACACGGTTTTCGCCGTCTGGCGTCAGCTCATCATAGACTTTTGCAAGCTTGACTGTGTCTCCGGCCATCAGAATCGCTGCATGAGGGATCGTCCCTGCCGGATTCTGCCCGAGGAGTTTTGCTCCGAGAATGCAGCTTGCAGCAGCGCATCCGCCTACTTTCACTGCAATCCGCTCCATTACGGGTGCCACTGCAGGATGAACATGGCGTGCGCCAAAGCAGAGGACAGGCTTGCCGCCGGCGGCGTTCACGCATTCTCTTGCGGCAGTAGCCCAGCTTGTCGAGGCTGCAAGCATTCCCAGCAATGTTGTTTCATACATCCCGAAAGCTCCATAAGGGCCAGTCAGGCGCATCAGTGTATCCTTAGGCCTGAAGGGCGTTCCTTCGGGCAGTGCATCTATAGTCACGTTTTTGCCTTTGAGAAGGCGCACCACTTCTTCAACGCCCGCAAAAATCCCTTCACGGCGCGCAAAGACCTCAGCCACAACCGGTGTGTCCAAAAGCCCCATGTGATCAAGAAGGTCACGGGTTCTGATAAAGTAAATGTCAGTCGTCAGCCCATTCAGGATTTCCTCGTGAGTTGCGCTGGGCAGACGATCCTGAGATATCTGAACAGCAGCGACGTCTTTCAGAGTTTCAATATGAGCAACTGCCATGTGAGCGCCCCCTTGACATTCTTTAAAGCAGGATGAGAACCAGTGAATTTACCATAAAGATTGTGCAAACCACAACCGTAATCTTCGAAAGCGTTGAGAAACGGGCCCACTGGCTGGCAGTCGGATCGGCCATGGTTGCTCCGCCGAAAATTCCCCCTCTGCCCTGCTTGCGAGGCTGAAGCAGGACGACAGCCATCAGAAGGATGCAGATAATGATCTGAACAATGGAAAGAAACGTTTTCAAAAAGCGCACCTCCAAAAAAAATTTGCAGTATAAGAGTTCTCTACAGACACATTTAAATGAGTTTACCACATTTTCAGCTCAATCGGAATACGAGAAATAAAAATATTAATGGGGTTTTAATCCGCTATGCGCTTTCAGCACCAATTTTCTCCCTGAGCATTTTTATAAACGCCTTTGAAGCCTTTGCGCGATGCGATAGTTTTGATTTGATTTCCGGGGACAGTTCACCGAAAGTCTGGCTGTACCCTTCGGGGATGAAAAGCGGATCGTAGCCAAAACCGTTGCTGCCGCGCTTTTCCTGTATCACGCTTCCGCTGCAGTAACACAGTGTCTGCCAGTGAACCTTGCCGTCAGGAAACACGAGAACCAGTGCTGCAGCATAACGTGCATAGCGGTCCTTTTTATCAGCCATGTTTCTGATCAGCCACTGGCGGCACTGCTCATCGTCTTCGCCGCCGACGCGTGATGAATAAATGCCGGGCTGCCAGTTTAGAGCACGTACCTCTATGCCGCTGTCATCGCTGATGGCAGGCAGGCCGGTATACTCTGCCCATGCGGCAGCTTTCAATGCAGCATTTTCTGTAAAGCTCTTCCCTGTTTCGCTGACATGGAGCGGATGCTCATAATCTCCCCCGAACAGGAGCTCAACATGAAGCGGTGCAAGAAGCTGCCTGAATTCCTCAAACTTATGGCGGTTACAGGAAGCCAGGACAAGTTTCTCCAGTGAAACTCCGTCAACAGTTATCAATTTTATGCCTCCGAGTCTTCCCAATTCAATGTGCTGCGCTGAATTTCCATCAGCCTGGAAATGCCTTTTGATGCAAGAGAAAGCATTGATTCCATTTCATCATGCGTAAACACTCCGCCCTCGCCGGTCCCCTGCACTTCTATATATTCGCCGCGGCTGTTCATCACAACGTTGAAATCCACATCGGCTGTGCTGTCTTCGCCATAACAGAGATCAAGCAGCAGACGGCCGCCGACCTTCCCTGTGCTTACCGCTGCCACCTGAGACTTCAGCGGCAGCTTTTCAAAAGCTCCCTGACCGCGAAGCCAGCGGAGGGCATCAACTAGTGCCACATATGCACCCGTTATAGACGCAGTACGGGTTCCGCCGTCTGCCTGAAGCACATCGCAGTCCAGTATAATGCTTCTTTCACCGAGCTGATCCAGATACACCGCTGCCCGCAGTGATCGGCCGATAAGCCGCTGTATTTCCTGACTCCTTCCGTTAATATGCCCTTTCGTAATGTCTCTTGGCACCCTGACAGCCGTAGAGCGGGGCAGAAGCGAGTACTCAGCTGTCACCCAGCCTTTACCTGTTCCACGGAGAAAGGGCGGAACCTTGTCTTCCACAGTTGCAGTGCAGAGAACTTTTGTGTTTCCGCAGGCAATGAGGCAGGATCCCTCAGCATAGATATTGCAGTTGTGCTCCATCACCACAGGACGCAATTTATCGCATCGCTCTCTCAAACTCACAGTTTCATTCATCTGCGCCATACACTCCCCAGACAGATAATAAATTTTACGGCTGCAGCACGACCAATAATGCAGAATCGGCATACACCGTCTGAGAATCTCACAAAAACAGCGCGCAGGAATTATCCCACACGCTGTATTTCCTATGCGGTAGCGTTTTCAAATCCCCATGGTTCGGACAGTTTAATTGTTCCCACACTGGGAACCCAGCGGCCTTCCTGAAGGAAATAAACCTGCTTTATCGGCTGGAAGTTCTCCACTATTGTTCTCACGATGCCGGTGATAAACAGCAGCGCACGCTGTTCCGGCATGCTGCCTAAACCTGCGGCAAAACCCTGCGGCAGATCGATAAAGGCGGTTATGCCGTCACGGTAAACATGCAGCGGAGCAATCATATTTGCCCATTTCTCCGAAGACTCGGCAAACACCGATTTTACAGCATCCATAATTTCATCTTCCTGAATATCAGAAAGCACCTTCAGCGATGATTTCACTAATCCGGCAGATGAAAGCGGATAAAAAGTAATTTCTTTGCTGGTTACAAGTGTCTCTTTCGGCGTGTCGCCCGAAGCAAGCAGACGTTCCAGTTCGGCAGTATTAGAAACAACGTTTTTCTGCTTCACGACATTTTTATTGTCAAGCATTTTAAAAAACAGGTCCGAACCATAGTATCCAAGTCCGAGAAATATTACAAGCACACTCAGCTGCGCCAGAAACCGAAGCAGAAAAGGCGTTTTCTGGCGCTGACTGAAGCGGTTTTCGCGCAGTTCTCCTTCTTCCGTCCGAGGGCGCCGTGAAATTTCGTCGCGCACTTCTATCCCTCCTCAGTTACCTTTTTATTTGATGAAGTTAATTATACCTGCGGCTATAGCTTTCGCAAGTTTCTGCTGATATGCCGGCTGGGCCAGCCGGCGTACTTCAGAAAGTTCAGTGATGAAGCCCGTCTCAATCAGCACTGAAGGCATTCCGGCGCCGCGAAGCACCCAGAAAGGCGCCTGCGCCACACGCTTCATGTTCAGACCGCTCTTCTGTCCGGATTGAAACAATTCTTCTGCCAGCTTTGTGCTTTCTCCTATTTTTGCGTTCTGCTGCATATTTCCCAGTATAGAAAGGAGCATTTCGGTTCTTTTGTCTGAAGCGCCATTCTGTGTGCTGCCTTCGGCAATTTCGGCGTTTTCGATTTTAGCCAGCGTCATTGCATCCTTATCCGTGGGAAGCGCCATTATATAGATTTCAATCCCCTTAGAATGCCTTCCTTTAGGCAGTGCATTGAGATGAATGCTGATAAATACATCAGCATCCCAGTTGTTGGCCATAGCAGTACGCTCACGAAGTGTCGGATAAGTGTCGCCCGTTCGTGTCATATGCACTGTGACGCCGTTTTTTTTCACTTCTTCAGCAACACGGGTCGCTATTTTCAGTGCAATGTCCTTTTCACGATAGCCATGCGCCATTGCGCCGGGATCTTTGCCGCCGTGCCCGGCATCAATGACGACAATTTTCTTGCGGCTGCCGCGCCTGGAATTTTTTGAAGATGCGGAAGGCAGCGGCTCTTTATCACTGCCTTCTTTGTTGCCGTCAGCAACAATTTCATCTGTCCCTTTGCCAGAAGGCTGTTCATCTGAAGAATAGCCGTTGTTTTGATTCGTGCTGTCTTTGTCTTTCGTACTGTCGGCAGAAGGGGACTGTTTCAGATCCGCTACAAGACGGCTGGGATTTTTCAGCATAAAAACATGTGCCGTTCTGCCGGGAAAATTTAAGAGAAGCTGCGATGTCCTGCCGTTTTGTACTTTCAGACTAATGTCAGGCCGCGCAGCTTTGAGGCTTTGCTGAACTGCAGAAGATAGCGGCGCAAAATTGACAGTCAGAGTTTCATCTTTCAGGCTGTATATCGGCGTCTTATTATCTGCAAGGTCAAACACCACGCGCACCGCAGCCTGATCACCGCCCCAGCGGAGTGCCTTCAGGACAGGCAGCTGAGATGCCTGAACAGACGGTTGTTTATCGTTATTCTGTATCTTGTCGCTGCCGGCACCGCTGTTTTTATTCCTGGTTCCTGTGCCGCGCCAGCTCAATGTAATGCTGCGCCCATTCTTTTTAAGAAACTGTGAAAAAACTCTTAAAGCCGCATTGGCTTCTACCCACCAGTGCCCGTCTTCAACACGTGTTCTGGCTGGAAGAGAAATGACACTGTACCCAAGCCATACCGCAGCAGCGCCATGAACAAAACGCAGACCCGTACGCGCTCTCACAAGAAGTTCTTCTTTCTGCAGACTGGTTTTATACCCCAGATCATCAATAATCTGGTCAACAGCTGCCATGCGTACTGAATTAAACGTCCTGATGTCTGCATTTCCTGAAACACCTTTGCCCTCCCAGTGCCATGTTTCTGCATGCGCCGGAAGCGCAAGGAAAAGACAGAATATCAACGTCAGAAAAAAGTGTACTGCTTTATTTACCTGCAACCGCAATGTCGTCCACCACCATTGTGCAGCCGCCGAAGCGGCCAAAAAAGCGCAAATCGCCTCCAACTTCGATAATCTTTTTCAGAAACTCAGTAAGATTACCGGCTATTGTCACAGATGAAACCGGCGCTAAAATACCGTCCTTATAATAAAGTCCGCGGGCCGCCAGCGAAAAATCTCCCGTAACTGTATCAGCTGTATGCAGCCCCATCAGTTCTGTCACGCAGAAACATCCGTCGTGAGAAGCAATAATGTCCTCTGCAGAACGTACTCCGGGCAGAACAAAAAAATTGTTGACATCAACTTCCGGCAAGGAAGAAAGCCCACGGCTTCCATTGCCAGTTGAGGGCAGACCAAGACGCCTGCCATATTGAAGATTGCAGAGCCACGCAGACAGCCGTCCATGATCGACCACAGTTGTCCGCCTTGTTTCAACACACTCGCTGTCACATGCTGCAGTGCCCAGTCCGCCGTACAGCCGCCCGTCATCCACAAGAGTCAAAACTTCCGAAGCCACGCTCTGTCCCATTTTTCCATTCAGCAGAGTAAGCCTCTTGCAGACATTTTCCGCAGAAAAAAGTTCAGACAGTACTGAAACGAACTCCGCCGCAACTGAAGGCTCCAAAACAAGAGTATAGCGCCCTGAGGGCAGCGGGGTTCCATGGAGCATCCGTACAGTGCGCTCAACTGCTTCTTCAACCGGCAGACAGGCAGTGAGTGAGGACAGAGAACGTCCGTCATTTACAGCCCCGCCTATTTCGGCAGCACCGTCATCTTCCGCAATCAGCGTCAGGCCGGCACTCCCTGCAGTCGAACGACTGTAAACAGACACACCATAGCTGTTAAGCGTCAGAGACTCGCCGCTGAACGTTTCAACTTCAGAAGCGCGAACCTTTTTAATGCGTTTGTCAAAAGAGCGTGCCCTGCAGCTCATTTCCAGGCACAGATCAATCTGTTTCTGCGCAGACCACACAGCCAGGTCTGAATCATAAATGCCAAGGTCAAATAACGAAGGTGCCGGCTGATGCTGCACAAAAACAACATCAGATTCCGGAACCGAATACTCGGCATTTTTAAAAGCCATGTCACACAGCAGAGAGACCGCATCGTCATCAAACTCGCCAAGGCTTGCCACACCCTGCCTGTTTGCGCTGTCAAGGACTCTGAGCCCTACCCGCGATATAACCGCAGTACGGCTTTTTTCAAGGTCATCATCACAAACAGCGAAAGAACTGCTGTGAGTGCTGCACCATACACTTTCAGCACTGACAGCATGCCTTTTCCTCGCCAGCAGAAGCAACTTTTCCAACAGCGGCTGTGCTGATTTTACGTCCATTTTACCCTGCCATTACATTATAATCCCTAATCTGGCCCATGGAAGCAGATTCTCAGGCACGGACACGCCAAAATGATAACCAGGACGGCCGCGGCCATGATAATCAGACCCTGCCGTAATCTCGAGGCCGTTTGCAATTGCAATATCCCTGAAGTACGCCGTCTGTTCCGGATTATGATGGCCTGAATAGCATTCCAGTCCCCAGAGGCCCAGTGATTTCAGCCAGCGCAGAATTTTAGTCAGTTCATTCATATCAGAGCACGTCTGAATCGGATGAGCCAGCACAGGCAGGCCGCCCGCTTTACGGATTTCAGATATCGTTTCTTCAGGAGATAAGCTGACCTTATGAACATAGGCTCTGCCGCCACGGCCCAGAAATTCGGAAAAAGCTGTCGGAATATCATGTACAATTCCCTTGCGTATCAGTGCATACGCAAAATGCGGCCGTCCGATAACCCCCTTGCCGGCTTCTTTCTGAACTTCATCCATAGACAGATTGACGCCAAGGCGGTTCAGCTTTTCGAGCATTTTGTAATTGCGTTCCTGCCTGTAGGCCTGGATTCTCTGCAGCGCTGACTGAAATTCCGCACTCTCTACCTTGTAATTATATCCCAGGATATGCAGTGTTGTAGGATATTCAGCTGAAATTTCAACGCCTGAAACGCCGCGGATGCCATATCTCTTACACATGGAGAGAAAGACCGGCACACCTGTCATGGTGTCATGATCAGTAAGAGACATCACGACAAGACCGCGTTTTTTACCAAGCCGCACCAGTGCTTCCGGCGAATCTGTGCCGTCAGAACAGGTGCTGTGAAAATGCATATCGACACGAATCATAAAATACTACCTCATTTAAATGCAAATATAGCGATTACAATATAAATATACCAGGTACAATGTTAAAAACAACAGCTGCGTTACTGCCCCAAACACCGGCTGTCTGTTACTTTCGTTAACCCGATGCGCTTAAAAAAAGACTTAAGTATAACTATAGCAGAAAAGGAGATTTTTTGCAGTTAACTTTGATTTTATGCAGTCACAAAAATTTTATGTTCAGTCGAATCACAAGTTCATAAAAACAAAGCTGACAGATCACGTCGGGCTTTCCCCTCAGCACATCCGCCAGCTTTTAATTTTTATCTGTGTGACTTTGGTGGGCCGCAGAAGATTTGAACTTCTGACCTTTCGGTTATCAGCCGAATGCTCTGACCAACTGAGCTAGCGGCCCTACGAACGCACGAAAATGATTCTATCACAAAAATCAGATTTGTGAAGTCCCAGTTTCATACATCAAAAGACATCTAAATGAGCAAAGACAGAATCGGCTGTGCCGCATTATAAATACAGAATGAGCGCATAAGTGCAATCAGAAATATATAAAAATATACGAAGCAGAAATAAAACTGCAGTTAATATGCATTTTAAAATCATCTGAGAAGTTTCAACTCTCTCCGATCTTCTAATGATGTTCTGCAACAGACTGCACTTTCCGCAGTGATGAGAGGAGCTCATCGCGTGACAGGGGCTTCGAAGACAATGACAGCTTTCGAATGATTAAAACCGCAGTACAGCAATATAACAACTAAAGCTGCAAAAAAATAGCCGCCTCAGACGGTTTAAATCTTTCAGGCCAGCACCTTCATGGCTTAAACATGAAAACGGCCACGGGGCAGAACCGCACGTGCATTATGACGAAGTTTTCAGCGGACTGCGTTCCTTTAGTCTGCGGAAAATCGCCCTCAACGGTTCTGCAATGGCGTGAAAAGCATGCTGCAGACACTGCCGGCTTTCGAAAAAAGACAACTGCCCGCAAGGACTCTTTGATCTGTCCGCATAACATTTCAAGGCAGAATTGAGACAGCGCGCCGGATTGAGGTACAAGAGAATATGCCGGCCGTTTTCTTACTGTCACCTTGTAGTGCGGCCGAAAGAAAGCGGACAATCAGTTCAAACAAAACTCATTGTACGGCAGAGGACGCCCCCCAAACCACCGTTCAGCCACCGCAGGTGGTCCAAAACGTCAGGCTCACTCCGCCCTCACGGTAAAATTCTGCCGGATCAGACAGCGCAGATGGTTTAAAATCTCCGGCTCAATACGCCCTCAAACTTAAGCACCGCAAAACATTCGGCCCCCGAGTTTTGACTTTCTCCGGCATTCTAAGGAGTGCCGGTTTTAAGCGCACGGGTTCCGCGCTTAAAACGCG
>CAZDXA010000060.1:0-9785 GCA_964509435.1 uncultured Synergistaceae bacterium
GAGCATAATAAACGAGGAGCCGCACAAGCGGCTCCTCGTTTTTTTATTTTTCCGTCCGGCCGCAAAACTGTGCCGTTTTATGTTAAATCTCTGTACAGCATGTGTATTTTGTCACTTGTGCTGAAGCTCCCGCTTCGAATAATGTTATAATAAGAAAATCTTTCTGAAAAAGGAGAATTGATGTGATGTTTCTTAAAAGGACTGCCGCTGCACTGGCTGTGTTCCTTTTCGCGTCAGGCACGGCATTTGCGGATGTTCCCCGCGGCAAAGTGCTGGGAGAGCTGATGCGCGTTCTTGATCTGCCGCTCAAAACCGGCAGAAGCTTTGTTGACGTTGATGAGACGACGCCCTACGGGCCGGCCCTCGATTCTGCCCTTTCGCTGGGCATTCTGTATCCTGCCGACGATTTTTCGCCTGAAATTATCTGCACCAACGCCGAAACGCTGATGTTTGCCCTTCAGGCCATGGGATTCCGCCATGAGGCCGAAATATCACGCTGGGCGCTGCCGCCTGAGGATGAAAGGCTGCCGCAGTATATTTCGGGCTACGTCGCGCTGGCCAAGTCGGTAACTCCTGCAGCTCCGGCCGATGTGACGGCTTCTCCGTGGGGAAGCACGACTGAGGAGCAGCTTGAAGAAGTTCTCGAATGGGCAGAAGAATGCCGCGAAAACATCGTCTGGAACCGCGAGATCAGGCGTCCTGAAGGAACGCTGACGATTCACCGCGAAAAGGTGGGACGCCCGCCCCAGGGCTGGCGTGTCATGCTCGGCATTTACGACACTGCGGAGAAAGCAACCGCAGCAGCTGAAAAAGTTCACGCCTCCGTGCCGTTTACAGTCATCCCGCTCGACACGTCGTACGCCGTAGCATCTCCGCTGGCGGCTGACAGAAGTGAGGCATGGAAAATAGCCCGCTCCACGGGGCGGCATGATTTCAGCGCAACAATTCTTCCCGAGTCAGGTGAAAGCGAGGCTCTTTTCTGGGTCTCTTTCACGCCGGCAGACAACGGAGACGCGGTGATCCGCGGAAGTCATGCAGGTTCCGGATGGAAGCTGAAAAAACTTTCTGCCATCGCAGCCGGCAGCAATGCCCTGGCCGCCATCAACGGCGGCTATTTCAGCAGTGCGGGCCCGATCGGAACGCTTTTCAGCGACGGACAGCCGATGACGCTGCCTTACTACAACAGGTCGATGGCGGCATGGAACAGCAAAGGACGGCTCTGTTTCAGCGGCGGTGAGTTCCGCACACGGCTTCAGATCAACGACGGACCGTGGATCACTGTTTTGCTGAACTCCCTGGGCGGCGTCGGGCAGACTTCCATCCTCACGGCGTCCATGGGAAAATCACAGAGCCGGGCCGGCAACAACGGCACGGTGGCGCGTGTTCATGACGGTCTTGTGCAGGAAGCTGTGCCTGCTTTGATGTACAACCGCGATATGGACGACGGCGACTGGCTGATTGTGACCCGCGACCCTGATGTGACAATCCGCCGCGGGGACCGTGTGCGCCTTAAAAATGAATGGCGCGAGCAGCCGCCCTTTGAGGTCGGCACTGCTGTGCAGGCCGGGCCGCTTCTTTACGCGCCGGGACGCCAGTACTGGGATGAGATGATCAATGAGAAGGTCATCACCATGCGCCATCCGCGCACGCTGATCGGCCAGAAGGGTAAAAAAATGGTGTGGCTTGTGGTGGACGGCCGTTCTTCATGGCACAGCCAGGGGCTCACTCTCGAGGAAGCCGCTGACCTTGGGCGCCGGCTCGGTCTGACAGCTCTGCTTAACCTTGACGGCGGCGGATCGTCTGAAATGTGGTGGGACGGCAATGTGGTCAACCGCGTCAGTGACGGCCGTGAACGCTCAATGCCATACGGCATCATGGTGCTGAAAAAGACCGCGTCAGAATAACATTGCAGCGGAGAAAACCGAAAAGGCTTTCTCTGTGCTGTTTTCCAAGCGCGCTGCCGCAGGAGCGCTCCCTGTTCTTTCCGTCATGCGGCAGTTTTTTCATGCTGCCCCGTTTTTCCCGGATAACCGTAAATTCAGTCATAAAAAATGCCGCTTCCTGCCGGAAGCGGCATTTTTGTTTTTCAGATTTCGGCCCTGCAGCGTTTAATACGCGCCGGTCATGGCGCCGTCCAGCAGGATGGTCTGGCCGGAAATGTAGGTGTTGGCAGCGCTGCACAGGAACGCGGCAAGACGCCCGTACTCATCGGGCGTGCCGTAGCGGCCCAGCGGGAAGTGCTTGAGGTCTTCCTTCTCATACTGCTCAACGGTCATGCCGGCTTTCTTGGCGCGCATGGCGTTCAGGTTGACGATGCGGGCGGTGCCGATGCGGCCGGGGCCGATGACGTTAACAAGGATGTTCTCTTTGCCGAGTTCCTTCGCCAGAGTCTTGCTGAGTCCCACAACGCCCATTCTCATGGTGTTGGAGAGAATCAGGTTGTCAAGGCAGTCGCGCACTGACGACGACGTGGAGTTGACAATGCGGCCGCCGCCGAGGCGTCGCATGCTGGGCAGGCAGGCGCGGATGGTGCGGATGTAGGACAGAAGGCACATGTTGAACGCGCCTTCCCAGGCGGCGTCGTCAAACGAGTCAAACGGACCGGGCTTGGGGCCGGGGCACATGTTGGCAAGCGCCCAGATATCACCGAGAGTTGACACTGTATGGTCCACAAGCTTCTGTATGTCTTCGGCGCTGTTCACGTCGCAGAGGAACGCTTCGGGGCGGTTCCCCGTTTCCTTTTCAATCTCGTCCTGAGCTGCATAGAGCTGATCCTTAAACGGTTCAGCAGTGCAGATCATCACTTTGGCGCCCTCGCGGGCCAGTTCAGTGGCGATGCCCTTGCCAAGTCCGGCAGCGGAAGCCATGCACAGCGCAACTTTACCTTTCAAACCAAAATCCATTCTGAATTCCTCCTTCTGTGAATGTAAAACCTGTCTCAGACACTTTTTCTGACAAAACCTCCGCGCAGCCGTGCAGCGTCTTAAAGCTGCAGCGGCCGTCTACTTCCTTTTTTTCAGGTCGATTACGGGATTTTTCAGCGGCGCCATCTCAAAGCCCTCCGGGCCGCAGATGCGGCACTCTGCCGTATCGCCGTCAGCGATCGGGAAAGCGCGGGGCGTCCCTGTTGAAAGCACGTCGCCGGCAAACCAGCCCTGGATGCTGCTGTGAAGCGACACCAGGCGCGGCGGTTTATGCATCATGTTGCTGACGGTGTTTCTGGCGTGGACTTCACCGTTATGAACGCTCTGAATTTCCAGCTTCAGCACGTCGGGCACCTCGTCCGGCGTCACCAGTTCGGGGCCGAACGAGAAGAACGTGGGAAAATTCTTCACGATGGTCAGATAGCGCGGGTTGCCCTGCACATAGTCGTTGCCCTTGAGGATTGACTCCTCGGTCATGTCAAGAATCGTGGTGTAGCCGGCAATCACATCCTGCCAGCGGTCTTCCGGCACGTCACGGCAGTCGCGGCCGAGAATGATTCCCAGTTCCGCCTCGGCGGTGGTGCGCTGGGCTTCCTTCAGCGCCGGAAGCTGAATAGCGTCGCCCGGGCCGATCAGCGTGTCAGCCATCTTGAAGAAGCTGCCGGGAAAACCTTTCGGCGCTGCCGAGCCGATGTCGCCGGCGTGGTCAAGGTAGTTCAGGCCGATGCCGAAAATCCGTTTCGGATTGCGGTACAGAGGGCCGTAAACGCATCTGTCCCACGGCACGGCGTCCATTTTCTCAAGCTGCTCCCGGCCGCCGCTGCGGTACCAGTCGGTCAGAGGCTTCAATGAGTCAGTCCGGATCAGCGAAAGGAGATCGGTGGGATATTTCGTCCCCAGCTCCTGATTCAGCGTGCTGACCGTCACCACTCCCCTGCCGGCTTTGATGCCGGCAGTTTCAAGCCCGAAAAGTTTCAGCGTGACGAATCTCATGATGTTCCTCCCCTGCATCTCTGACGGCAGCCGCCGTCATGTTCTGCCGCCGCCGGCTGTGCGTGATAAAAAGGCATTTCGTTTGCCGTGACAGCTCTGATTCAGTATAATTTTAGCAGATAGATTTTTCTGCCGTAAAATAGGTATTGCATGAAGCCGCATAACAATTTTCGTATAAGAGGGGGAAGATCCCATGCCCGACTATAAGGAATACGTATACGCCGTCTATCAGGAAAAAAGCTTCTCCCGGGCGGCGCAGAAACTCTATGTTTCCCAGCCGTGGCTCAGCGCCGCCGTGAAAAAAGTCGAACAGGAGATCTCGTTCCCCATCTTCGACCGCAGCACCACCCCTATTTCCCTGACGCCGGAGGGAAAATACTACATCGCCAGAATCGAGGAAATCATGGCCATAGAAAACGAAATGGCCCGCCACTTCAGGGAACTGCGCGAAGGTGCCGGCAGCGAAATTCACATCGGCAGCTCCATGTTCTTCTGCACCTACGTTCTGCCCTCGCTGATCGCTGATTTCCGCGCACAGCACCCGCAGACCGTCGTCACCTTCAGCGAAGGCAGCACTCCTGTCCTGAGCGAAAAGCTGGAAAACGGAACTCTCGACGTGATTCTCAGCGTCGAGCAGCCCGGCGGAAAGAACATCGAAACCGTGCCGTGGGCCGCAGAGGAACTGATTCTCGGCGTCCCCGCAGGCTATGAGATCAACAGAAAACTGTCAGAATACTGTTATACCTTCGACGAGTACCTGCACCGCGGCGAACCGGGAGGAAAAAAGCCGCCGGTGCCGCTTTCGGCAATGAAAGAGCAGCCGTTCATCATGCTGCGGGAGGACAACGACAGCCATGACCGCGGTCTCAAAATATGTGCAGAGGCGGGGTTCACGCCGAAAGTGACGCTGTATCTGACGCAGATGATGACCGCCTATTATCTGGTGTGCGAGGGGCAGGGCGTCACGTTCCTGCGCTCCACCATCCCAGAGTACGTCAGCAGTACCGACGCCATCAGGTTTTATCAGCTCGGCAGCCCTCTGGCCCAGCGCAGCCTCTACCTGAGCTACGCCAGGAAGAAAACAAGCCCTGTGCGGCAGAGCTTTATTGATTACATCCTTTCTGAAAAGCGGCTGGGCAGAATTCGTCAGGACACAGCCGGGGAATCCCGTGAGAGCCGCTGATTCCGGCTGCCGTACCGGCAGGAGCTCCTTTTTATAGTTCGCCATTTATGATATAATCGCTGTGTAATGTTAGTTTTTAAAAAATAACAACAAGGAAGTGAATTTTCATGAAAAACCTGAAAACAGCCGCGCTGACAGCGATACTTCTCGGCGCGATGCTCGCTGTATCAGCCCCCGCAGCGGATAAACGGCAGCTGATCAGCTATGCCGAGCATTACCTGCGCGAGTTCGAACAGGAGGTAGCGCGCGAACGGGGCGGCGAGAAGACCATCTGGCGCAATAAAAACGATGCGCTGCGCCGCGTGAAGGAACTGTATGAGCAGTACCCCGACGACCCTCAGGTGAAGGCGCTGTATCAGCGCGCCCGCATTGTGCTGATGAAGAGCAAAGGCGATTTCATCGAGATCACGCCGGAGATGACCAGATACCTGCACACCGAGGAAAAACTGCGCCAGAACATCGCCGACGCCGGCAGGGCCGCGTGGGAAAAGCTGCTCAGCGACAAAACTGCCGAAAACAATTTGATCCGGGATATTTTTCCCACGCCTGACTACCAGAAAGTGTCCGTTGAAGACCTCGAAGGAAAGTACATCCTGATCGAAAAGGCACGGTACCCGAAAGATCAGTTCTACGGTTCCACCGGCGAATACATCGCCGTCGGCAAGCCGTCAAGCGGCTACTACTTCGTCGATATCGGCGGACGCAGCTGGCTGGGGCCGTATGAGGCCGTCAAGAGATTCCGCCGTCAGGTTGACACTACCCTGGAGGACGTTCAGGAATGGACGATTCTCGGGAAAATCACCGGCATCACTTCCGAAATTCCCGACGCCAGCGCAAAAAAAGTCGGCAATTTCCAGGTAGGCTGGGTTGTAACTCCCGAGGCACTGTACGTCCCCGGGCACTGCATGGGGCTGTACGACGCGAGTCAGGAATCGTCGGGACGCTACATCGGCGAAGAGGACGTGCCGCGCATCAAGAACGGCTGGTTCAGCATCAGGGAAGTTCCCCAGGACGTGACGCCGGAGCGGCTGATGGAAATTTTCGTGACAGCCATCAAGGAGAAGAATTACGCCCTGTACCGCAGCTGCATTGACCCTGACGAAGACCGCAAGGATATCGACGCGACGCAGAACATCTACTTCTGGGACCTGCACCAGCGCCGCTTCCACGGCCAGTATGTGCACGTAACCTTCGGAAAGGCAAAAATCAGGGTGATCAAGGGCTACGACGAAAAAGACGACTATGACAACTTTTTCCTCGACGAACAGGAGCGCAGCAAGATCAAAAAGGCCAGCGGCACGAAGATTGAGGAAGCTGTCGTCGAGACCCGCGCCTGGGACGCCAACGGCAAAGTCGTCGGCTCGCCCAAACCGCACCGCGTGCGCCGCATCGACGGCGGGCGCTGGTTCGTCTACGACATCGGACTCCGCTTTTAGCGGCAGAAAGGAGATTGCCATGAAATTCAGAACCCTTATCGCCGTCTGCGTTCTCATGCTGGCAGCCGCCGTCCGGCCCTGCGCGGCGCAGGACCCCGTCTCGCCCGACGACGCAGCGTTCGACGCTATTCCGGAAGGCGGCGTGACGCAGGATTATGTGGCAGACCTGTTGTTGAAACTCTCAGACATCCGCCAGCCGCTCGTGAAAGGCGACGTCTTCACTGATCCCGACAAAAAATCACAGATCGCCGAGTTTCTCACCATCAGCCACTCTATCACCAATATATTGCTCGACATCGCCAGCGGCAATGTCAAGATCAGCGGCACACCGGAGGAGGTGCAGAAGGTCAAGGATTACAGCGCAACGTACAAGAGATATTACTACGATTCGAGGATGCAGGAAATCCTAGAATATGTGCTGACCGTCATTAACTCCAACAGCGCCGTCAAACGCCGCATGGCGCTCACCGAATCCGTCGATTGGTTCGACAAGAACGAGAAGATATACATCAATGACTTCGTGGCATTCAACAAACGCGCCCTCCGCCTGAAAGAGGGCATCAACAGGGTCGCTAGCGGGCTGCGGATCAATGGAATCACTTCGCTGCCCCGACCAAGGCCGTCATTTCAGCTTTGGATATACACGCTTCCGGTGGTCATTAAAGGCACAGAGTTAGACGCATATATCGACCCAGCTACTGTACGCCTCCGCCCGGCCTTTGCGGGAGAAGTCCGCATCCTCGACAGCCACATCGCCGCCGTCAGCGATGCAAAACTGAAGGACCACGAGCCCATCTTCGATAGCATCAAAGTGCGTGGCAGACACCTCATAAATACCCTCAATGATGCCATCGCGATGACGAAAAACGACCGCGGCTATGACGTTACCGCTCTGCTGTGCGTTTCTGACGCCAAAATTTTCCAAAACATCTACGATCTGGGCCTTGCCGGATTGTCCGGAATCGAATACTTTAGAAACTACTCCCCGCTGCGCGTAGGCGACGATTCCATCGGGGCAGAGTATCTCTTTACATTCGGTTCCTCGTACAGCGAGCAGATTGGTCCGTGGTATTACGGCAAGCTGAAAGATTATATCGATGACTTGGTATCTTCGTGGAACAAGGCGGTCAAAAAATTCGACGACGAGTACGGACGCTACAATGACTGGATTGAGATGCAATTCAAAAGATAGCCCCTGCCGTCCGCGCCATCACAGACGCAAAAGCCCGGCAGTCCGCAGTAATTTGCGGACCGCCGGGCTTTTTTTCGTGCACCGTCAGATTTTTGTGTGCGCCGCGGAATGCCCTGCGCGGATAATGCCGCATCGCATTCCTCTCCAGTGGCTGTTCAGGGCTTAAAGGCCGCGCGTCACCGCCAGGGGGCCTTTGTGGCGGGCTCGCGGATGCCGACGAGGAGCGAATGGTTCCACAGGAACCACTGCCCCGTCGAGGGCGTCTTCTTCAGCGTGATGGGGCGCGGGGAGTCCGCGCCGGCGGAGCGGACGAAGAGCTTCATCAGCCTCTCGTCCAGCTGACGACGGCTCGTCGAGATCTCGAAGATGGTGACGGAACAGGGGACGTCGGGCTCGCTGTCATTCTCCACCGTGCCCCTGCTGAAATAGGAACGCGGCAGATATTCCCTGTCCACGAAGCAATTCTCAATAAAGAATGCATCGCTGTTGATAAGAACCATGGGGAAAGTCGGGCACCTTCAGCGCCGCATCCTGGCTCTGCGGACAGATGCTTAACGCCGTCATTGTCAGCGCTGCTGTGTCCCGGGGATTTTTGAGGGAGGCCCCGGGCAGGGCCTTCATCTGCTCCTGCGTTTGGGTGTGCCTGGAAAACGTGACGGTCTGTGAACCGTCTCCCATGAGACATTAGAGTCATTCTTTGATGAGGGACTCTGTCCGTTCATCAGTATGCTTAGCGCAGGGTCCGGGGTGTCCTGCAGGGAAGCGGACATCGGCATATCGCCGTATCACAAAATCCCGCTGCTTTCTGCCGGGCAGGGCGCCCCGCCGCACCCGGGCTGCGGCCGTGCCGCAGAGGGCAGTCGTCAGCACCGGCGCTGCCGCAGAAAACTGCCGTCTGCGTCTCAGCGCCGTCATTACGGATCACACCTTAAAAATCCTGAATTTTACTGCCGCATACGCAATCAGCGCGCTGCAGGGAAGATCAGGACCACAGACCGTTCAGAACTTACTCAGGACGACCGATCCGTCCATGCCGCTCTCCGAGACGATGAAGCGCCGCGTCGTCCCGTCGGCCCCAACGTAGGAGATGCCGCAGGAGGGCATGCCCTCGCTCAGGAACACCTTCACGACCAACGGTTTTTCGCGGGTGAGGCGTTTCACGGTGTGGAGCACCCGCGTCTTAAAGCTCATACGCCCGTCCCCGTCCATGTTCATGTCGCTCAGCTTCAGCAGTTTGAAGTCCCTGATCTCCCCGCCGGGCATGGGTCTGAACAGGATGCTGGACAGATACTCCCCCTCGTCGGCGGCAAACTCCTCATACTCCCAGGCATCCGGGGCGTCGTCCTTCCACTGGGCGGAGAGCCCGCCAAACCCTTCATCATCCGATCCCTCGTTCATGTCCTCCTCGCCGTAAAGCGCAAAGGGCTTCAGCCTGACGTACCTGATCGGGTAGCGCTCGTTAAGATCATCCCCAACCTTGGAGAACTCAGAATCCGTGATCTTCTCCCTCTCCTTAACGGGCCTGCCCTCGCTGTCGTATGTGCTGTGATAGAAGTCCGCCTTCTCAGGGTCGTTCTTTCTTTCCTCAATAAACCACTGTTCCAGATAGAGGCGTTTTGACCCGTCCGCGGAGAGCTTCAGGAGATCAGTACCGTTGGACGCTATCCCGCTGGACCAGGTGTTGATAAAGGTACCGTCACCAACCCACGTGAAGGTGTTCCGGCTCCAGCCTTCAAAACTGAGCACGGGCCTGCCCCCGGTGCTTGTGTAGACCGCGAAAATTTCGTTGCCGAAGCAGGTTCTGTTGTACCTGTCCGCGATGCGGGCCAGGAGAAGTTCCGGCACGCCGTCCCCCGTGATGTCGACGACAGCATAGCCCACGCGGTTGAGGGAGTTCGCGGCATACTGGGCATACTGGGCAATCTCGCTCAGCCCGGCCTCGCCCTCCTGAGCATCGGCCGGTCCGATCTCCTTCGCGAGCAGCTGATAAGCGTGATCCAGGATCGCCTTATAGGCCTGCTCACCATCAGCCGCCGGGGCAGCCCTCAGGCCGCCGG
>CAZDXA010000061.1:0-9574 GCA_964509435.1 uncultured Synergistaceae bacterium
TCGAATATGATGGTGAGAAATTTAATCTCCGTGAAAGCCATGACATCAAGACTGGCGACATGAAGAAGATTCAGTTGGTAATTGACGAGAACGCTGATATTATTGTCGCAAGATGGAATGAGCATTTTAATAGATAAACAAAGGAGGCCGCACTATGATAATCAAGAAGATTTGGTTTGATAAAGACCATATATATGGAGAGGATGAGAATGGAAAAACATATTGTCAATCTCTCCTTTGGTATCCAAAGCTATTGAACGCGACGGATGACGAACGTCGTCAATATCGCTTTGGTTTCGACGGCATACATTGGCGTAACCTTGACGAGGATATCAGCTTTGAGAGCTTTGCCTATGAGGATGCTGAGCCCAGTCAGCTTCAGAAGTTCTTCTTGACGCACAAAGAATTGGATATTTACGAGTTTGCCAAACGCACAGGATTAGACGCTACACTGTTGAAAAATTATATCAATGGCTTCAAACGTCCTTCTGAGGATTGTGAGCAGACAATACTTAATTCCATTCATGCCATAGGCAGAGAATACATCACCGCTACTTTATAACTCTCCTAACATTCTCTTTATTTTGCTCGCAATCGACGACTATAATCAGTTTTACGTACGCTACAACAAGCAACTTGTCAGGTTTGCCAATGCTTACCTGCACGATGAGCATCTGGCCGAGGACTGTGCCATTGAAGCGTTGATGAAACTGTGGGAGCGGCGTAGCGATATCAATGCCACTGACGACAGTCTCATCGCATGGACGCTTACGGTGGTCAGAAACCGTTGCATCAATATTCTGAAGCGCCGCCGTACGGTAGCTGCCGACATGTCAGACGAGGCATGGACAGTTAATGAGCATATCCGTAGTCTGGAGGCTTTCGACCCATACGGCGTGTCGTTTTTTGAGATGCAGCAGATTATCAGAGACACGTTGGAGCGCATGCCGCAGCGCACGCGTGACATCTTTATGGCTTACATGGAAGGCAACTTGACGCAGGAACAGCTGGCCGGGCAATTCAACATTTCATCCCGTGGTGTCGAATACCATATCACCAAAGCCCGCAAGCTGCTTAGGCAGGCGTTGGGAGACTATGCGCCGTTGGCCGTGTTTATTATGAGGTACTTTGTATCGTAAAGAACAGTAATCATAACACACCTTTCTTCTTTTTCAAGCTCAGGTTATCGGCCCTCTACAGATAGCATATTTGCTTCTGAAACACAATCTCCGCCTTCAGCTCCATTGCCTCCTTGGCGTACCACGTCTAGTTACTATCTCGGCCTTTTATGTTAATGAATATTAATCTTACTGTGTATTTTCGTCAGACAGTGTAATAATGGTAAACGCACGGATTGAAGATGGAAAAAGCTACACTATACCGTTATTTTAATGGCAAGGCCACTCCAGACGAAGTACACCGCATCAGGCAGTGGGCATCGGCTTCAGCCGAGAATGCCGCTATGTTGCGGCGTGAGCGCCAGGTGTTCAATGCCTGGCTTGTTACCTCAGACGAAGTCTTGCATACCACATCACCATCGCGCCGCAGGTTGCGTCTGTGGTTGGCTGCAGGAGTGGCAGCTGCCATTGTGGCGTTGTTTGCGCTGAGCCTGCCCCGCTTGCTGTCTGGATCGCAGTCCTCTACTGTTTCCCGCTTGCAGTGGGTTGCCGTGCCGGCAGGCCAGCAGGCAGAGATGCTATTGTCCGACAGTTCCCACGTTTGGCTCAATGCCCGTTCGCGTCTTGTCTATCCCACGGCCTTTGCCACGGTTGGGCGTGAAGTGTCGCTCAACGGCGAAGCCTTCTTCGACGTTCGCCACGACGACCACCTGCCGTTTACCGTACATGCGGGTGACATTGACATCCGAGTGCTTGGTACGAAGTTTAATGTCATTTCCGACAGTGCGTCACACTATTTTGAGGCGTCGCTGGTGGATGGCCGTCTGCGTGTGGAACTCAACAAGGACAACAGCCACCGACGGTATGATTTGGTCTCTGGCGACCAGCTCAGTGTCAATCACGGTCGTGTAGCCCTGACCCGCATCACCAATGCCGAGCGCTACCGCTGGCGTGAGGGGCTCTATTGTTTCACCAACCGCAGCCTTGCCGATATCTGCAACGACATCGCCCATTATTACGGTGTCGCCGTCCATCTGCAAAACAAGGCAATAGCTCATCGCACAGTATCGGGTAAGTTTAGGTTTGCCGACGGGCTCGACTACAATCTCTCCGTGCTGTCCACCGAACTTAAATTTAAATACAGCCTCGATTTCACCAACCGCCGCGTGACCATCCGCTAAGCCTACAACCAATCAATACAATATATCAATCTGACCAAAACTAATCAAAACAGCTCTATGAAAAAGAACCTTATTATTATGCCCAGACTATGGTTGGTAGTCATCATGCTGCTGTCAACCAGTGTTGCGCTTGCTCAGTCAAGCCGAATTACAATTAACCGTCAGAACGTTTCATTGAAAACCATACTTAATGATATTGAGCGTTCCACGAGTTTCATGTTTATCTACGACAAGAGTGTTGACGTGAGGCAAAAAACGAGTCTCAGTGTCAGGTCACTGCCCCTTGATGAGGTTCTCCCACGGATCTTCAATCCTCTTCATGTGACTTGGCAGTTGCGCGGCAAGCACATTCTGCTTACTAAGGCCAGCCTACGCCATCCGACACAAAGTCCGGGTCGTGTCATCAAGGCCTCTGGCATTGTTGTCGACGACAAGGGCGAGCCGCTTATCGGTGTCAGTGTCACGGGTCCCGGTCAGTCGGCCACAGTGACCGACATCAACGGGCGCTTCACCCTTTCCGTTGCCGATGCCTCACAGCTCACCTTTTCTTATATAGGTTTTGAGAACGAGCAGCATGCCGCCCGCGAGCGTATGCACGTGATGTTGCATCCGTCGGTGAGCGAGCTTAACGACGTGGTGGTCATCGGTTACGGCACGCAGCGCAAGGCCACGCTAACAGGTGCCGTGTCGGCCGTCGGCGGTGAGGTGTTGAAGGACCGTAACGTGGCATCTCTTAGCACAGCCCTTGAGGGTGTCATGCCCGGTGTCACCATTCAGCAGACATCCGGACAGCCCGGTGCCGACGGGGGAACAATACGCATCAGGGGATTGGGGTCTATTAACTCCGACTCCAATCCGCTGGTGCTCGTTGACGGCATAGAGATGGACATCAACCAGGTAGATCCCAATACTATTGAGCAGGTGTCGGTGCTGAAGGATGCCGCATCGGCTTCCATCTACGGCTCGCGCGCCTCCAACGGTGTCATCCTCATCACCACGAAGCGCGGAAAGAAAGGCAAGGTCAACCTCACCTACAACGGCTACGCCACCATCCAGTCCCCGACAAACATGCCAAAGCCCGTTGCCGCCTGGCAATATTTGCAGGCAGAGCTTAATGCCTGGGACAATGCTGGCATAAGCGTCTCCGACGCACAGCGCGCCCAGCAGCAGGCCATGATTGAGGCACAGAAAAACTACAAGCCCAATAACTGGGACCGCTACGACACCGACTGGAAGGATGCCACCATTGCCGACAACGCGATGATGTATAACAACAACGTCACGCTCAGCGGCGGCAGCGACAAAATCAACTATTTCACCTCGCTGACCAATCTCTATCAGGACGGCCTCATTGCCAACGACAACTACAAGCGCACCAACTTCACCATCAACGCCGATGCACAGGTGTTCCCGTGGATGCGTGTGGGAGCCAAGGCTATGCTCCGCTGGAGTACGCAGCGTTCCCCCGGCGCTGGTACGGCGCGCAGTATCATCAACCAGGCACTCTATATGCTTCCCACGCTCTCTGCCGTCAAGGAACTCGACGGCAATTGGGGCTATGGCAAGAACGGACTCAATCCCACTGCTATGGCCGAAGACAGCGGCTACAAGCGCTATCGTACAAGTGAGAATGTGCTGGGCGGCACTATCACCCTCACCCCGCTGCCGCATCTTGAGATTATAGGCCAGTACTCTCGCAGGCAGGTCACCACACGCAACCGCACCGTCATACAGCCCTATACCACATCGCTTGCCGGCATGGTGATGGGCAAATATCCCAATGAGGACCGCGTTACCGAAAGCTGGGCCGAGACCGTGCGCAACTACTATCAGGTGCAGGCCTCTTATGAATACAAGTACCGTCAGCACTACGCCAAGGTAATGGGCGGCTTCCAGGCTGAGGACAGCAACAGCTCCAGTTTCTGGGGCTCACGCAAGGATTTTGACCTTGGCAAGTGGTATCTTGACAATGGAGATGCCGCTACGGCCACCAATGGCGGTGGTGCGTCCGACTGGTCGATGATGTCGTGGTTTGGCCGAATCAACTACAACTTTGCCGAGAAATATCTCCTTGAGCTTGTCGGCCGTTGGGACGGCAGCTCCCGCTTCACTAAGGACAACCGTTGGGGATTTTTCCCTGCTGTATCGGCAGGATGGGTCATCTCCAACGAGCCTTTCATGAAATGGATGCAGCCTGTTGTCGACCAGCTCAAACTGCGCGCCTCATACGGTACGCTGGGCAACCAGAACATCGGCAACTATCCCTATGCTGCCGTCATCAACAGTGGCTACAGCTACTATCTCGGTGACAACAAGGACATTGCGAACGGTGTGGCACAAACGGCACTCTCCAATCCTAACATCGGGTGGGAGAAGTCGTCTCAGTTCAACGTCGGTCTTGACCTTTCGCTGTTGAACGGGGCTGTCACTTTCTCAGGCGAATACTATTATAAAAAGATTTATGACATGCTGATGAAATTTGCCTTGCCTTATTATGTGGGTATGCAGCCCGCCTTTACCAATGCCGGCGACATGCGCAACCAAGGCTGGGAAGTCACGCTGGGCTACAAAGGCCATAGCGGCGAGTTTGAGTATGGCGCGAAGCTTACGCTTAGCAATAACAGCAATAAGATAACCAACCTGAACGGCCATAACTCTGCCGACAAGAGCCTCATGGAGGGCTATCCCCTTAACGGCATCTGGGGCTACAAGACTGATGGCTATTATTCCGATTGGGATGATGTGGCCGCCTCGCCGAAGCTTAGCAATGCCGCCCGTCCGGGATTTATCAAATATGTTAAAATCAACCAAAGCGAGGACACCGACCCCATGGTCATTGACAGCAATGACCAGATTTATCTGGGTGATACCTTCCCCCACTATGAGTATGGGCTCACGCTCAACGGCAAATGGCGTGGCATCGATCTCTCGGTATTCTTCCAGGGAGTGGGCAAGCGTAAGGCCTACCTCAGCGGCGTGGGGCTGAAGCCTTTTGCCAACGGTTCCAACCTCTTTACCCACCAGCTCGACTCGTGGACACCCGACCACCAGGATGCAGCCTATCCTATTTTGGTGCCGGAGGCCAACTCGGCCGACAACTACGCCAAGTCGGACAAATGGGTGCGCAATGGTGCCTACTGCCGTCTGAAGAACCTCGTGCTGGGCTACACGCTGCCCGAGAAGTGGGTCAGGAACTGTGGCATAGGCAGCGTGAGGGTCTATTTCAGTGCGCAGAACCTCTTCACTATTGACAACTTCTACGACGGCTATGATCCTGAGGTGTCCTACGGCGGCTCAGTCGGCGGCGAGTTCTATCCCATCATGCAAAGCTTCACCTTCGGCCTTGACCTGAAGTTCTGAGGCTCCAGTCTTTCCTAAACCATTTTCCTATAATAAATCACATTTTTGCAATGAAAACCATCCAATCAAATATACAGCGGCTCAGGGAACTCGTCACCGCATTGGCTGCCGTGCTCTGCTTAGGCAGCTGCAGCGATTATCTCGACAAGGAGCCGCTGAGTGACTATTTGTCGTCCAATTTCTACAACAACGAGGGAGCCATCCGCCAGGGCGCGATGGGCTGCTACCAGTGTCTGAGACTTGACCATTACTCCACGAGCAGCATTCCGCTCTCCGTGCTTTGGGACATGTACACCCCCTACGGCATCGAGCGTGCCGACAACTCCTCCATCGGAGTCGGCAATATGGAGCTGCGCACCAACTGGAGCGTGGAGAAGATGTGGCAGGTGCTGTTCACCTCCATCGCCCGTTGCAACACGGTGCTTGACGGTGCTGCGCCGTTCTATGACGGCCTCAACGATGAGGCCAAGGCCTACCTGGCGGAGATTAAGACCATGCGTTCCCATTTCTATATCTATGCCGTGGCACTGTGGGGCGATGTGCCTTATTTCGACCACAGTGTGACTGAGGAGCAGCAGAAGAGCGTCGGTCGCACGCCTTGGCAGGAGGTGGTCAATCACGTGCTGGCCGACCTCGACGATGCTGCGGCTCACCTGCCCTGGCACCAGTCGGAGTGGGGACGCATCGACAAGTCGGTGGCTCTCGGCCTGAAAGCCCGGCTGGCGCTCTACGCAGGCTCGTGGTGCAAGTTTGGCTTCGGTCGTGCCGGCGATACTGATGTCGAGAAGGCCGATGCCTATTTCCGCATTGCCGCTGAGGCCGCCAAGCGCGTCATCGACGAGAGCGGGCGTGACCTGGCACCTAACTATGACGACCTCTTCACCCGTGCCGGACAGCTGAAGGAAGCCACAAAGAAAGAGACCATGCTCTTTATGATGTTCTCCGAAAAAGGCAATGGTGTCAGCCACTACCTCACATGGGGCGAGGGCTCGCGCATGTTCGCCCAAAGCGGCCGCTTCCCCACACAGCAGCTGGTTGACACCTACGAGATGAGCAACGGCAAGCGCATCGACGACCCGGCGTCGGGCTATAATCCAAAGCGGCCGTTTGCCAACAGAGATGCCCGCCTCAAGTCAACTGTCTATACGCATCACGATACCATTATCGGCAACACCGGCACGAAGTTTAAGTTCCTCATGGAGCTCTTCAAGCCCACCACCAAGTCATGGGACGAGAATGGCGTGGAGACCGAGGTGACCAACAAGGACTATACCGGATCTGTGGCACAGTATGGCTACGTGCAGAGTGGCGTGGGTTACTTGTGGAAGAAATACAATCATTTCGACGACGAATATGCCTATCAGCCCACCTACAACATTCAGATACTGCGCTATGCAGAGGTGCTGCTTACCTATGCAGAGGCCAAGATTGAACTCAATGAGATAGACCAGTCGGTGGTCGGTGCCATTGACAAGGTGAGGCTGCGCAGCCATCAGCCGGGCATATTGACGGTAGACCCGAGCCGTGAGGGTAATCAGGTGAAGATGCGTCAGATAGTGAGACGGGAACGCCGTGTGGAGCTGGCGCGAGAGATGGGTATGCTCTTCGACATGCGTCGCTGGCGGACGGGTGCCATACAGAACGCGGAACCCACCTATGGTTTCCTTCAGCCATCTGGTGTTGACGCCAAGAAAGGCATTTATCCCGACGGCTACGAGCAGGCTCCAGCCGACCTCATCCCATCGTTCGGTGAACCGGGGTCAGAGCGTGACCTCAACGACATCTCTTCTTACGCCGCACTCGTGGCTAAGGGTTACAACCTGCGTCACAGGGACAACGACCGCTCTTGGGACGACCGCTTCTATCTCTGGCCTATTCCGCAGACCGAGCGCAACAAGGCACCGTGGCTTGAGCAAAACCCGGGCTATGGAGAATAAGCCGTTGCGGAAACGAACAATATTAGCATACACTAAAGAAAGGTGGAAAATCTGTCAGTTACCACCGAAACAAAATTAAGACAATTATGAAAAGCTTAAGATATCAGTTCATTATGCTCGTCATCGCGGCGCTGTCCGGCTTGCTGTCCGGCTGCTCCGACAATGAGGACAGCCGTTCCTACGAACCTGTTTCAGTTGTTGGTGTCAAGGTAGACGGGACGCTTTATCAGGTTAACTACTCCGGTGACAGCGCCATTGTCAATTTGGCTGCTGGTGTTGATTTGTCCAGTGTCAAGCTGCAGTTGCTTATCGCCAACGGCACGGCGCCGGCTTTTGTCAACGATAACACCTACGATGCGCGCCGCCCTATCGACCTGAGCCTTAAGGGCTACGACGGAACCGCGTCTGAAGTGAAGCTATGCGTGCGCTCAGCGCCGAAGCTTTCAGCATTGAGCATTGCCCGTCTCGATGTGCCTGCCGGCAATGTCTATACCAGTGCAAAGTCCGTCATCGTACAGGTTAATCCCGGCACCGACCTTACGGCGCTGGCTGTCACTATGGAGTTTACCAACGGCACGTTGTCAGGCTTTGAGAACGGCACGGTGAGGGACTATACCAATCCAGTCAGCTTCTCAGTGCTGGGCGTGGATGGCATTACCGTCTATCCCTATCAGCTCATCATCACCACCGATCCTGTCGGACCGGCTACCATCAAGGGCATGACCATTAACGGTTTGCCGACTACGAAGGTAGAGGTAAGCGGAACTGTCGTCACGCCTTACGTGGGCAGTCTCACCGACTTGTCCAGCGCCACCGTCACCATTCAGACAGGCTATGGCAATGAGATTGACCCGTCATTTAGCGGACAGGGGCTCAATTTACTGTCAGGCAACAATAAGGTGACCATCACCGGCACCAACGGTCAGCCCACCGAGTTTACCATCGCCACACCGCAGCTCGATCCAGAAGTGATGTTCATCAAGAGTTCTGCCGAGCTGGGTTTCAACGGCAACGACCTCGGTTCAGTAGGCTTCAGCGGTAGCTGTCTGCTTACCACCCATACGGCCGGCACTAAGGCACCGGTATGGTTCGACCTGTCGGGCAACCAGCTTGGTCAGCTTAGTGTCAAGGGCTGCACAGGCGTGAGTGGCTACGGTTTCAGAAAGTTTGCCACCGACGACAGCGGGGTCATCCTCGGTTCTTCGCTCGGTATGTCGTCGGGCGAGCAGTGGATCTATCGTTGGGACGATGTCAATGCCGACCCGTCGCCCTTCATCTCTTTCTCTAAGGCCTCACTTGGCACGTCCTACAATCCGCGTGCTGCCGGACTCAATATCTCGGGGTCGCTCAGCGGCGACGCCACCATCACCATGGCCATGGCCCAGCAGACCGATATCTTTGTATGGAAGGTGACCAATGGCACTGTCGGTGAGCCGCAGAAGCTCACGTCGCCCGTGAAGTTCGGCTACTATGCAGCCATACAGCCGCTGCCCGACAACAAGGGCTACCTCATTGCAGCAACGTCGTCCAGTCTCAACGGCATCATTGTCACTGACAGCCGCCTCAACGAACTCTTCCGGCTTACCGGCATGACGATGAATGATGTGTCGTGCATTGCCCATAACCATCGCATCTACATGGCCTATACAGTGATTGTCGGCAACAACAAGCCCACTATGCGCATCTGCGACATCACCGATGGCACTGAGGCATCGTACAAGCAGCCTATTCTCAATATTCCGATGAAAGACCAGGCTGCCAACGGCAATGCAACAACCGACTCGGGTTTCCGCGTCATTGACGGAAAACTCTATGTCGCCTTCAGCTCAACCAACTCCGACCTCTATCTCTATAAGTTGGAACAATAAACTAAACATCCATTTCGTTTAGATTAAGTTAGAACCTTTCCCCGGGGTAGGCAGTGATGCTCGCCCCGGGAATTTACAAAACAAACCGATTATGAAAAGATTATTTTATG
>CAZDXA010000062.1:0-9248 GCA_964509435.1 uncultured Synergistaceae bacterium
GAAAATGCCATTTCTGCATGGTGTTTTTATTTATATATGCAGAAATGGCATTTTATTGTTTTGTTCCGGCCGGCGTTGAACCCGCGGGCGTTATTTCACAGGAACGGCAAACAGTTTTTTCACGTCGAGGGGCTTCATCATGCGCTTTGAAACCATGAAATCGACGGTGCGCTGAAGGGCTTCGGCGTCCTTTTCGGTGATGTCCGGCGAAAAGTCATACAGCGGGAACTGGGCTTCTGCCTCCTCGGGCGTCAGGCCAAGCTCTTCGGCGGCAATTTTCAGGGCTTCCGCGGGATGCTCGTTCATCCACTTCACTGACTGACGGCGCGCCTGCATGAAGTGTCTGACAAGCTCGGGGTAGTGGCGCAGCATTTTCTGCGTGGTGACGGTGAGCACTTCGCCGCCCACAAGATTTTCGCCGTCGCGCAGCACCTTGAAGCCTTTCTGCGCCATTTTCCACGCGGGAACGCCGGTCAGCAGCGCCGCGTCGACCTTTCCGGCAGCGAGGGCGGCGGCTGCGGCGGCGATGTTCATGTTGACAAACGTGACGTCCTTTTCGCTGAGGCCGTCCTGGGCAAGCCACAGTGCCAGAAGTTCATTGAGAATGGTGCCTTTCGGTCCGGCGACGGTCTTTCCTTTCAGGTCAGACGGGCGGCTCATGGAAGAATTGGCTGCAGCCAGGATTTTAAAGCTTTTCGGTGCGCGGGCGAAAACTGACAGAATTCTGAAATCAGCGCCGTTGGAGGCCGCGAGAAACACGCTGGTTGAGCCCGCTGCCGGGAGAAACTGCACGTCGCCGGCGGCCAGCGCATGAACCTGCTCCGGCCCGTTGGCCAGCGTGACGTATTCGACCGGCATGCCGCAGTACTGCTCGAACAGGCCGAAATGGCGCTCGACCATGGACGGCACGTTAAACGGCGGCCTGATGTAGGTCACTTTCAGCGTCGGTTCGTCAGATGCCGCCGCGGCACAAGCCGCTGCCAGCATCATGAACGCGAGCAGCCCTGCAGCTTTTCTGAGAATGTTCTTCATGATATTGCCTCCTGAACTGGATATTTTTCAGCTTTTATAAATTCTGTCTCTGCTGCGGCATGGAAATTCTCCTGCGGATCTGCCCGGTGTTTCTGTTTCAGCAGCGGCGGCAGATCTGCATGCGCAGCGCGTTTTTAAGGGACACCGGCATCACGTGCCGGTTTTGCGGGCAGAGGACTTACAGTTCTCCGCCGGCACAATCGCTTTCTCAGGTGGGGATCAGCATCCTGAGCTGACGGTTGTAAATGAGCGCGCGGAGCTGCCGGTCGTCGGCGAGCCCGAGCGCGCGGAGCCGCTGCTGCGTGCGCCCCAGGGCACGGTAATCGTATTCTGTCAGCAGAGGATCAAGAGAGCTTTCAGAGACGATTTTCTCGACTTCCGTCAGAGAAATGCCAAACGGGGCTGTCAGCAGCGCCGGATGCGAAACGGCTTCTGCCGCGGCTTCAGCCTGTACCAGCAGAACCGCCCGCACTGCCGCATTCCGTATCATTGCCGTGCGCCCTGTGACGGCACTGACCAGTTCGTCATCATCGTCAGGGGTGCCTTCGGGCATCACTGGTGAACGGGGGCGGCGCGAAATGCCGGCGATGCGCAGATCGGCCCCTTTTGATGCCGCCATGATGACCTGTGACGCCCGCACCGACGCGGCGAAATCCACTTTTCCCGAAATGAGCGCGTCGATCTGTTCTCCGTCTTCAAGCCAGACAAATTCGATGCGTTCAAGCGCCGGGTATTTGCCCCACATTTCCGGGCCGGCCGCAGCCAGAGCAGAGATGTTATCTCTGCCGCGGACCAGCCCCGCCCTGATGACTGCGGGCGGCGCCGCCTGAGCTGCCGCAGCCAGAAACAGGATTGCCGCAGCAAGTATTCTCCGAATTGTTTTAACGGTCATTGACTTTTCCTTTCAGTTCTGCGGCCGGGGCCGGCAGAACGCCTTATTCTGAACCGCGCGCCGGCTGATGCCGGGGGGAGCGGCCGCCTTCAGAAGCCGCGCCGGAAGGCATTTCTTTGCGGGAAAGAGGCCATATCCGGCGGCCTGGGCGTGAAAAAAGCGGCACGGTGACGGCGGCGCGGGTCTTCCGAAAAAAACTGTTCTCTGATGCCATTATCGCATATTCCGGAAGTTTCCGCACGAAATTCCGTGCGCTTCAGGAAAACCGTCGGCAGAACCTGCCGACTGAAAAAGCCGAAAATGGTGCAATGTTCACAGGCAGTCCGGGACAGAAAATGCCGCCGGCTGAAAACACGTCCCGTATGCGCGCCTAAAAGTCCGGCGGGACGGAATTGCCGCTTCTGCTGCGGCGCTGTTTCCGGACGGCGGAAAAAGCCCATTCAGCCGATGCGGCGGATCCGGCAGGGAAAAGCGGAAGCGCCGGAAAGCAGGAATGGCTTTCCGGCGCGAGATTTTTATTCGTGACATTTGCACCGCCCGATGTCTCTGAGCCGCCGCGGTTCTTCCTTGTTGCCGAATTATGCCCTCACGGCAGGCGCCGATGAGCGGGGCAGCTTCTCCGCGTCCTTTCCGGCCTGCGGTGAACTCTGTACGATTTTCTGGTAAGCCCTGCCCCACGTTTCCATGGAATCGAGAATCGGCTTCATGGATCTGCCGAGCGGGCTCAGCGAATATTCAACCCGCGGCGGAACTACGGGATAGACCGTACGTATGACAAGACCGTCGTTTTCCATAGAGCGAAGACTGTCAGTCAGAACCTTCTGGCTGATTCCGGACAGATCTTTTTTCAGTTCATTGAACCGCCACGGGCGTGCCTGCAGATTGCGGATAATCAGCAGTTTCCATTTGCTGCCGATAAGCATTGCCGTTGTCGCGACAGGGCAGGCTGGCATTTCCTCTTTTTTCAGCATCGGTCCGGCCTCCTTGTGAAATCAGTCAGTACCTGTTTAATTTAAATTTTATCCTGAAGAATAAAGTTGTCAAGAAGTCAGTTACATCATTGTAACCGAGGCATAAAAAAGTGCGTAATTGTACAACACAGGGTACCGTTTTAAACTAATTCCGGAAAGCAGGGAAACAAAAAACTTCTGCTTTATCTGCAGCAGAAAATTTCGGATGGAGGAATAAAAATGAAAAATCTGTTTGCTACTTCTGTGCTCTTTGCAGCTGTCCTTTCAGGCTGTGCGTCCGCTTCAGAGCCGGCTGTTTCCAGAAAATCTCTCACATCTGGAAACGTAACAGTTTATGATTACGGAGAACTGAAACTGCACGCCGGTGCCACAAACGATCCTTTGAATGACCAGTGGTACATCCTGGAAAGCCGGGACGCGCTGGTGGGAATTGAGCTGCCGCCCTTCAGACAGGGGCTTGAGGAGTGGAAAAGCTATCTGCACTCCCTCGGAAAGCCGATGTCAGCGCTCTTTGTCGACGCGCATCCGGCAGGAGGCAGTTATGCTGAAGGCATAACCGTGTACAGCACGGAGGCGGCAGAGAAAGCCATTGCCGGCGGATCGACGGCTTCCACGACAGCCGGTCTTTACGCGGCCTTCGGGGAGGATTTCCGCGGCAATGACATTGCGGCAGTCGGCAGGACTGTTTCAGGGGCGGTGACAGCGGGCGGAATCCGTTTTAACGTTATCGGGCGTGGAGACACGTACGACCTTGAGATTCCCGATCTGAAGATCATTTACACGCACATGCTGGGAGGAAAAGTTCATTCAATTCTGCCCGGAGCAGCGGCTGCTGAGGAAATGCTGAAAACCTGCCGCGGCTACCAGAAAGCCGGGTATGACATGATTCTTTCGGGACATTGCACTCCTGAAGGACAGGAGGCAGTTGCTGAAAAAATCGCTTATCTTGAAACCGCTGAAAAAATAATGCGTCAGTGCAGTACGTCTGAAGAGTTTATCAGCGCGATGAAAGAGAAATTCCCCGATTATGAGGGAGAGAACTATCTCCGCATGTCAGCGGGGTTCCTGTATCCGCAGACCCAAAAATAAATATGCGGCTCTGCTGCTGAACCTTCCGGCTTTTCAGCGGCAAGTTCCGGTTTTGACGGCGCAGAAGATACTCCGCACAGGGAGTTTCTTCTGCGCCGTTTTGCGGCCGGAGCAGCGTTTTTTTTGAAAACGGCTCAGCCGGTGCGGAATGCACGGCAGTCAGGCGCTGCCTGTGAGGACGTCCGGCGGCTTGTCCTGTTTTCAGGGGCCGGTCAGAAACGCTGCGGACGCAATAAACGGAATAAGAGTTCTGTGCACCGCCGGAGACAGACAGGCAGAGAATCGTCTCCTTGTGCAGAGCTGAAAAAACAAATTTGCTGCGGCATTTTTCAGCAGAGTTATTCCGCCGAGATGTCTGATGCTCTTTTTTCCGGCTGCTGAGATGGTGTTTTCCGCATTCTCTTGTTAATCCGGGGATGGATGATTTTTCTATTGCGTTCACTATTGACACAGATCGCGTATGACTGTAAACTGTAAATAATTCCAATATAATGGAAAAATAAAACGCGGAAATCCGGTTTCAACACAGATGAAAAGGGGGCCGTTGCGGATAGACAGAACAGCAGACCGATAATCTGAAGGAAATGCGAAAAAGGCAGCGGCTCACATTGGATATGACCTTGCGTCTGGCCGGCGTGTCGGCTGAGGAACCGGGATCAGTCAGCTTGAAGATGATCTGACAGATAACTTGAAAAGCAGGAGAAGCAGATATGAATCGAGTAGAAATTCTTATTGAAGCGGAACAGTTTCAGGATTACGGCGGATGGATTCTGGAATCCCAGTTTGCAGACGAGATGGGATCGGCATACCTTTTAGCGCACGGCATCGGAACCCCGGTGAAGGATGCCGTTACGCAGATCGAACTGCCTGAGGCGGGCGAGTACCGTGTCTGGGCACGGACAAAGGACTGGGTCCCCGATGCGCATCCGGGCACGTTCCAGATTCTGGTTAACGGAAAAGCCATTGATAAAACTTTCGGCGCAAGCGGGAAAGGCTGGAGCTGGGAACTTGCGGAGCACGTTCAGCTGCCGCAGGGAAAAGCCGTTCTGTCGCTGCATGACCTGACCGGCTTTGAGGGCCGCTGCGATGCTGTTTACATCACAAATACGACAATTTCTCCCATTGATAAGCCTGATGCAGCAGGAAGAAGATGGCGCAAGCGTCTGCTGAATATTCCCGAGGAACCGGCGGAGACGGGAGAATATGACGTTATCGTTGTAGGAGGAGGCATCGCCGGGTGCTGTGCGGCATATACGGCAGCAAAATCAGGCAGCAGCGTCGCTCTGATTCACGAAATGGAATATCTCGGCGGCAACGGCAGCGCGGAGGTCGGACTTACGCCGGAGGGAAGAACCGGCGGTCTTGTCGATGTCCTTTCTGAGAGACTGAAAGACGGAGACATCGCAGCGGGCCGGATTCTGCATGAACTTGACAGCTGTGATGTATTTCTGAGCGAACATGTATATGCAGTGCACTGTGACGGAAGAAAGATCGTTTCCGTGGATGCTGTCAACGTAAAGACGAATAAAGAAACCCGCTTTCGCGGAAAAATGTTCATTGACTGCAGCGGGCGAGCCATTCTCGGCGTGCTGAGCGGCGCTGCGACACTGGAAGGGCAGGAGAGCAGATCTGACTTCGGAGAAAGCCTCGCTCCTGACCATGCTGACGGCATGCATCACGGCAATACCGTGCTTTTCCGTACAGAAATGGAGAAAGAGCCGGTCGATTTCCCGGACGCCCCCTGGGCGGTAAAAGTCGCAAAGGATTATTCCGACCTTGGCGGTCAGATCGGCCGCGTCACATGTCTGTGCGGCCAGGGGCCGTATGAGAATCAGCCCGGACCTTATGTCGGCCCCGAGAAGGTACAGCCCCGGAAAAGAAAAGACGGCGGCTGGGACAATGCCATGAACCTGACAAAATCGCACTTCTGGGAATACGGGCAGTGGCTTGATCCGTATATGTGCAAGGAAGAAATCAGGGATCACCTGTTCTGTGCGATCATAGGAACTTATATAAATGTTAGAAATAAAGAACCGCAAAAATACAGAAACCTGAAGCTCGCACATCTCGGAAATGTGCTTGCGACAGGAGCTTTCCGCAATTATCTCGGAGACTCTCTGCTCACAGAAAACGACATCAGGAATCATACGGATTTTCCGGATGCGATCGTGGAAAATGCGGGGGCTTTCTGCCTGCATTATCCGGGCAATCCGAAATATGACTTCCGCCTCGGCAGCTGGAAATGGGTGGAACGTGATTTCAAGCCTTATACAGTGCCTTTCGGGTGTCTTTATTCTGCTGACATCGACAACCTGTTATGTGCGGGAAAACATATCAGTGCGACGCATATCGCAAGCTCCACAGTCAAGCTCATGGGCAACTGCGGGCATCATGGAGTCGTAACGGGCACAGCGGCAGCCCTTTGCGTGAAATACGGCATTTCACCGCGCACGCTGAGACAGGAACATCTTGATGACCTCAGGGCTGAACTTAAGCAATACGGAGAGTAATGATTTCCTGCATCCGGGCCGATACGAATCTGCCGGGGGGAAAAATCAATACAGGTTCAGCAGTGCCGTGCGGTCCTGAAATATAACGACGGCTGCAGAAAGCGGATCTGCAGCTCCGGCAGCGGAAGGAAGCCGGCAGAATTAATCTGCCCATAGAAGAGCAGCTAGATCTGCTGGATATAACTGCCTGTTATGAGAAAGACGGCAGGCACTTCTGGCTTGCCGTTGATGGAAACGATGTAATTGGCACATTTGCCTTCATGAATTATGGAAACGGCAGTGCAGTGCTGAAGAAGTTCTTTGTCCGTGCCGGCTGGCGAAGCAGAAAAGTGGACTGGCACTGTATCAGACCGCCATCGGTTTTCTCAAAGGCCGCGGCTATAAGCAGGCACTGCTGGATACGCTGGGGGACCGGAAGACAGTATTGTTCCTGATCATGTCCGATAACGATGCCACTTTCAGCTTTCTGATCGCCATGATCTGCACGCAGATGTGTGAGAAGGCGGACGATGTATACGGCGGGCGTCTGCCGGTGCATGTGCGGTGTCTGATTGATGAAGCAGCCAACATCAGTCAGATCGCGAATCTGGAAAAGCTGGCGGCGACCATCCGCAGCCGTGAGATCTCTGCCTGTCTGGTGCTGCAGGCACAGTCGCAGCTGAAGGCAATCTGCAAGGACAATGCAGACACAATCATCGGCAGCATGGATTCCCGGATCTTCCTCGGCGGAACAGAACCCACAACACTGAAGGAACTGAATCAGGCACTCGGCAAGGAGACGATCGATACGTACAACACCGGTGAGAGCAGGGGACGGGAGGAATCCCACAGCCTGCGCTGTCAGAAGCTGGGGCATGATCTTCTGTCTGTCGATGAGCTGGCCGTGCCGGACGGCACAAAGTGCATCCTGCAGCTGAGAGATGTCCGGCCATTCCTGTCTTCCAAGTACGAGCCGACCAAGCATCCGAACTACTACCTGACTGCCGACTACGATAAGAAGAACACCTTCGATATCGAGAAATACCTGAACCGGCAGATGAAACTGAAACCGCAGGATGAATATGTGGTGGTCAATGGTGATTGCAGAATGCGGTACGGCACTCAATTATACATGCTTAAGTGAAGCAATGTACCTTGTAAGGGGTGCTAGAACCCTGCTTCACTTCAAATTCAGCTGGAAGCCAGCGCCGACGGAACCGGAACCGGTCGTGCCGGATACACCGGGACATGCTATTCAATATTACCGATTACAGAAGGGAATTGGCGTAAGAACTCTGGTTAAGAAGCTGAATGGTTCTCCAAACAGAAAACTGATTCGGGATTATGAAAGGGGAAGCTCAGAGCCGTCCCATGAAACCATAGTGAAGATCGCGAACATTGAGAACACCTTTGCCGGCGTTCAGCTTCGAAATTACATGGCTGAACAGATGCAGAAGATGAAGCGGAAGTACGGCGAGAACTACGAACAGCCGACCGCCGTGCCGATGATCAGCCCGGCGTTCAATCTGCCGTCAAAGTACATTGTTCATGTGGTCGGCCCGATTGTGTCTCCGCATCTGAAACAGGAGCATAAGGATCAGCTGGCACAGTGTTATCGGTCTTGTCTGGGTCTTGCGTCTGAGCGCGGCTGTAAAAGCATCGCCTTCTGCTGCATCTCAACAGGCGTGTTCATGTTTCCGGCAGGCACTGCCGCGGAGATCGCAGTAAAGACGGTGAAGGAATGGCTGGACAGTCACCCGGACAGCTGCATGAAGAAAGTGATCTTCAATGTCTTCAAGGACAATGACCATGTTCTGTACGAGCGGCTGTTTTCCGACTGACTTGTCGGCGGCTGCCATGGAATGCTCATTTGCCAATGATGTGCAAACTGACAAAATTGGTAAATAATCGATGACATATTCCCTAATTTGGCGTATCATGAAATTAACCAAAAATGTCAGGAGAAGCAAAAATGGTAAATGAGATTGCAAGAGATTACTATTTGGAAAAACTTATCAATGCTGAGCAAAATGGCTTGATCAAAGTTGTTACCGGAATGCGGCGAAGCGGAAAGACTTATCTGCTCTTTACGATATTTAAAAAGCGTTTACTTCAGGATGGATGTCCTCAGGATCACATTATTGAGGTTTCACTGGATCAAAGAGAGAATGTAGGTCTTCGTAATCCTGATGCATTGCTGAAATATATCAAATCCAAAATCGTCGATAATAACCTGTATTATATTCTGCTTGATGAAATACAGATGGCAGAAGACTTTGTAGATGTACTTAACAGTCTTCTCCATATCTCTAATGCTGATGTCTATGTAACTGGAAGCAACTCTAAATTTCTCTCTTCCGATATTGTTACAGAATTCCGCGGTCGCAGTGATCAGATACGGGTTTTTCCGCTGTCTTTTTCAGAATTTTTTTCTGTATATGATGGGGATCGACGTGATGCATGGAATGAATACTGGAGATTTGGCGGTCTGCCTCAGGTAGTACGGCTGAAATCTGAATCATCGAAGCAGGAATTTTTGAATTCTGTTTTTGAGAACACTTATCAGCGTGATATTCTGGAGCGATACAATATCCGATATAAAGAAGAACTTTCTGAAATTACAGAGGTTATTGCCTCCTCAATAGGTTCACTGACAAGTTCCAGGAATCTGGAGAAAACATTTGCCTCAAAGACAAATAAAAAAATAACACATAATACGATCGATAAATATATCGGTTATCTTAAGGATTCTTTTCTGATCGAAGAGGCTGTCCG
>CAZDXA010000063.1:0-9226 GCA_964509435.1 uncultured Synergistaceae bacterium
TTTCATTTTCTCTGTTTTCAGGTATGATTTACGCGTAATCACTGACTGAGGAGGTATTTTTTCATGTCTGACCACAGCACTGCATTCAGCAGCATGACCCGCAGACAGCGGCAGGAATGGCTGCATACTTTTGTATTTATCACGCTGGGAGCCGCGCTGTACTGCATCGGCACGGTATTCTTCATCAAGCCGGCAAAACTTCCCAATACAGGCGTCACGGGTATCTGCCTTTTTCTGAACTATCTCTGGAACGTTCCGCTGGGCATCAGCAATGCGGTTATCAACGGCGCTCTGTTTCTTTTTGCCTTTAAATTTCTGCCGCGGCGTTTTTTCTGGTGGACTCTTTACACGGTACTGCTCATGTCGGTTCTCATGGATTTCTTTGACGCTCTGCCGAAACCTGTTCTGAACGACCGGATGCTGCTGGTTGTCGTAGCCGGCGTCCTGCACGGCGTTGCAATGGCGCTCACGTTTTCTGCCGGCGGCTCCACGGGCGGAACGGACATCATATCCATGGCCGTGAGACGCAGATACGGCATCGAGCTGGGCAGCATCACCATGGCGCTCAACTTCGCCATCATTCTGCTGTTCCTGTTCATCATTCCTCTTGAGAACGCCATTTACGGTTTTCTTCTGGCTTATCTGACTTCTCTTGTGCTTAACGGCGACCTCAGGGCTTTCACAGAGCGCAAGGAGGCCATGGTCATCGCCAACAATCCAGAACTGGTGCGCAACTACATTGTTTACACGCTTCACCGCGGCGTGACCATGTTCACCGCTCAGGGCGGCTGGAAAGACCAGAAGCGCACTGTGCTGATCTCGCTGCTCTCGCCGCGTCAGGCCATTCAGCTCAAGCTGTTCCTGAAGCAGAACGATCCGGGCGCATTCATGCGCCTTGCCGTGGTCAGGGAGGTGCTCGGCCGCGGATTTCAGAACTGGGAGGATTAGCAGCTGTCATTTAAACGCAGACTGCCGGAAAGCCCTGCATAAAAGAAGGCTTTCCGGCAGTCTCTGTGTTCTGTTCTGATTCAGGTGGTTATGCTGCAAAACATGACGAAGCGCTTTTCCGGCGTTTCGGCAGTGCAGGAAAACTTTTCAGCACAAATTTCCCCTGGCTCTCTTTTCAAAGCTGAAGTGTTCAGCCTTCAATGTCCGCATCGCTGTACGCCGACTCGTCGTACTGGCTGGCCATTTCGGGCAGGCGGGAAAGGTTTTCAAGCGCTTTGCTGAGGGTTTCGTCCTTTTTTGCAAAGTGCAGCCGGATCAGGTTGTTCACATCCTCCGCAAAGAAGCTCGAACCCGGCACGGCGCCGACGCCCACGTGCTGCGCAAGCCAGTAGCAGAATTTCACGTCGTTTTTCACATGATACTCTGAGATGTCGACGAGAACATAATAGGCGCCCTGCGGCTCGACAAAATGAAGGCCGAGGCGGCTCAGTCCGCCGCAGAACAGGTTCTTCATGTGGGTGTAGTGGGCCTGAAGTTCCCTGTAGTAGCTGTCAGGCAGTTCCAGCCCGGCGCAGACGGCTTCCATCAGCGGTGCTGGCGCGCCGACGGTCAGAAAGTCATGTACTTTCTTCGCGCGCTCAATGATCCGTTCCGGGCCGAGGATATAGCCGATTCTCCAGCCGGTTATTGAATAGGTTTTTGACAGGGAGCTGATGCTCAGCGTGCGTTCTCTCATGCCGGGCAGGGAAGCGAAGTAAATATGCCTGTACGGCTCATAGACAATGTGCTCATACACTTCGTCGGTCAGCACATAGGCGTCATATTTCTCTGCCAGACGGGCTATGGTCATCAGTTCGTCCCGGGTGAACACATGGCCTGTCGGGTTTGACGGATTGCACAGCACCAGGGCCTTTGCGCCCTGCCGGAACGCATTTTCCAGCGTTTCGGGATCAAAGGTGAACGTAGGCTGAAGCAGTGGCACATAAACGGGCTGCGCGCCTGAAAGAATGGCGTCGGCGCCGTAATTTTCGTAGAACGGCGAGAAGACGATCACTTTATCGCCCGGATTGACGACGGTCATCATGGCGCACATCATGGCCTCAGTGCTGCCGCAGGTGACCACCACTTCGGTTTCCGGGTCAAAGTCCATGCCCATGAAGCGTTTCTGCTTGGCGCACAGGGCATCGCGGAAGTGCTTGGAACCCCACGTAATGGCGTACTGATGCGGGCCGCTGACGGCCACTTCTTTCAGGCGCCCGGTGATTTCCTCCGGCGGGTCAAAATCGGGAAAACCCTGAGACAGGTTCACGGCTCCGCAGCCGCTGCAGACGCGCGTCATCCTGCGGATCATGGAATCACTGAATGAACCGGTTCTTGTCGATAATTCTCTCATGCTGTATCACGTGCCTTTCACAGATTCCTCTTCCCGTCTTTCGCCGGAAACGCGGGAAAATGCAGTCTCTCCGGAAAAACAGCTTCAAACCGCCGCAGCAGCGCCGAAATTTCCGGCACATCCGCCCATGAAAAAACAGAGTACAGCGGTGTTTCCGCTTTTTATTCTGACTAGACTGATTAGTCAGACATTTTAACACCAGGATTTAAAAACATAAAGTCCCATTCCTGTGAACAAAATCAAAAAAACACAAAAAATCCAAAACACGCCGGGCGGCCTGCAAAAGATCGCTTTTCCGCACAATTCTGCCACTCATGTCCTCGGAGACGATGAACGCTCTGCCGCGGGCAGTCTGGGCTGTATTTTCTGCAGGTCTGTCAGTTTCACGGAAACTGGCGCTTTTGTTGTTTCTGCCTTTACGGCGGGACAGAACCCTTACTGCCCGCCGCTTTTACCGGATTTCCCGTCTGCGCCCTGCGGCAGTTCCGGCAGAAGCCTCTGAGAGCGCCTGTCCCTGCCGTCTCCTGCATTTTGTGCGGCCCGGCACGTCCGGCTCTGCGGGCGGAACGGTTTTACCGCCTTCCGGCGAAAAGACCGGCCGCTGTTTCAGGTTCACGCGGACCGCAAAAGTTTTTTACATAAAGATCATCTGACATCTTGACCTGAAAGGGCATTTTGGTTTATGCTGAACATAACAGGCGTGCGTATCTTCACACCGCTGCCGGACAGAAGGTTCTGCCCGGCAGCGTGTAACAGAAAGCGGCGTTTTCAGCGCCGCGGACAAATGCGGGGGTTAGACAATGGAATACAGGCAGCTTGGGAACAGCAATCTCAGAGCATCGGTCATCGCGTTCGGCACCTGGGGCATCGGCGGCGGCAGCGTCTGGTCTGACAGAAAGCCGACGGCGGGCGATGTTTCATCGCTTCTTGACGCAGCAAAGGACGCCGGCATCAACTATATCGACACGGCGCCGGTTTACGGCACAGGCGCCAGTGAAGAGCTTCTCGGCGAAGCGCTGAAGGGCCGGCGCGGAAGTTTTCTGCTGCAGACCAAGTGCTCGCTGAACTGGCGCGGCGACGGCGGAAACTTTCACTATGAGCGTGACGGCTTTACGGTGAACAACGACACCAGTGCCGGGGCTGTCAGGAAAGACGTTGAGGATTCTCTGCGCCGGCTGAAGACGGATTATATCGATATTATTGTTGTTCACTATGTGTGCCGTTCATGGCCTGTTTCCGAAACCATGGGCGCGCTGATGGATCTTGTCAGAGAAGGAAAAATCCGCGCTGTCGGTCTTTCAAACTCCCAGCCCGCCGATCTTGATGAGTATTCAGAGTACGGGCCTGTCGCCCTTGTGCAGGAACAGTACAGTCTGCTCGCGCCGCGTCACGGCATGGCGTATTTCCCGGCAGCGGAAAAACATGGCGTCACGTTTCAGGTTTACGGCGCACTTGAAGAGGGGTTTCTGACCTCGCCCGACTTCGTCGACCGCACTTTCCCCCGCGGCGACATCCGCGGGCGCCTGCCGTGGAACACGGAACCTGTCAGAAGCTGTGTTCATGAGATGTTCAGAAAGATCATGCCGCTCACTGAAAAGTACAGATGTTCTCTGTCCAACCTGATTCAGGCGTGGACACTGAGGCAGTACGCTGATCTCAGCCTGCTGACGGGATTCCGCCGTGCCGAAACGATCCGCGACACGGTCAGATGCCTTGACGTGCGACTTTCCGACGAGGATGCCGAACTGATGTGGAACGCAGCGCTGCCAGCGCAGGTCGCCGAAATCAGCAAATAGACTTTTTCCGGAGCAGAAAGCTCAGCCCCTGAAACACCGCCGGCGTTTCAGGGGCCGGCTGTATTTTCTGTCAGAATCACCGCGCCGGCGGGTCAGAACGCCGCGCGCTCTGCCCCGAAGCATACAGACTGTTATTTTCCGTCAGGTTCCTGTAAAATAGAACGAATTACAACTGCAAGGCGGTCAAAAAAATGAACAGCCAAATTGATCTGCTCCACGGCTCTCTGCCCGTGGGGATTTTAAAATTTGCATTTCCTCTGGCGGCAACCGGCATTCTGCAGCAGCTTTTCAATGCGGCGGATATTGCCGTGGTCGGCCGCTTTGTCGGCAAGGAAGCGATGGCAGCCGTCGGCAGCAACGGCGCGCTGATCAATCTTCTCATCAACCTGCTGATGGGAATTGCCATGGGAACGACGGTTGTCGTCGCAACGGCTATCGGCAAGGGCGATGAACAGACGGTGCACCGGGCTGTCCATACGTCAGTAATCATCTCGGTCATCGGCGGCATTGTGCTGGCGGTGATCGACGAGCTGCTGGCGGTGCCGATGCTGCGTCTGATCTCTGTGCCGCCTGAAGTCATTGGGCTGGCTTCAAAGTATCTCCGCATTTACTTTGCCGGACTGCCGCTGATTGTGCTGTACAACTTCGAAGCCGCAGTGTTCAGAAGCTGCGGCGATACAAAAACGCCGCTGACTGCCCTGAGCATCTCGGGTGTGCTGAATGTGGCGCTGAACCTTTTCTTTGTGCTCCGTCTGGGCATGGACGTTGACGGCGTCGCCTGGGCAACTGTGATTTCAAACGGCCTCAGCGCCGTCTACCTTTTTATCGCACTGGTCAGGACAGACGCGGTCATCCGCTTCAGAAAAGAAGACCTGCACATCGACAGAACTCTGCTGAGACGGATTCTGCGCATCGGCATTCCCACGGGCATTCAGGGCATGGTGTTCTCCATCTCAAACATCATTCTCCAGGCCGCCATCAACAGCCTCGGCACCGTCTACATCGCAGGTTCGGCGGCGGCGCTGAACGTCGAGATACTGAACTACTTTCTGTTCAATTCCTTCGGGCAGGCCTGCTCCACGTTCGTCAGCCAGAACAACGGCGCCGGCAGCTATGAACGGTGCCACAAAACGCTGTTCTGGTGCTTTGCACTGAGCATTCTGTTCACCGGCACGTCGTCAGCGCTCATCATTATCTTCGGCAGAGACATTCTCGCTTTTTTCAACGCCGATCCCGAGGTGATCAGCGCAGGCTATGTCAGAGTCAAAATTCTCTCATCGACATTTCTGTGCAGCATCATGCACGAACTGATGTCCGGATACATGCGGGGCTACGGCGTCACTCACCTGCCGGCGGCCTGTGCAGTGTTCGGCATCTGCGGCGCAAGAATCATCTGGGTCAGCACTGTTTTCAGACGCTGGCACACGTTCTCGGTGCTCATGACGGTTTACCCTGTCACGCTGGGGCTCACAGGCACTGCCGTCGCTGTCGCGGCATACTTTTATGAAAAACGCCGCGGGCTGATTTGAGAGAGCATAAAAAAACGCTTCAGAAGCGGCTTTTCCGCCTCTGAAGCGTTTTTTCATTTCCGTCCCTCCGCCGGCGCGCCGGCGTTTTTCCTGATTCTTCTCTCGCAGGCCAGTGCCGCCAGCGCAATGGCCGATGCCGTCACAATAAGGCTGACGGGATAAACCTGCATAATGCACTGAAATGTGCTGTGCGCCCGGAAAACAGTGTATATCCACAGGATACGCGTGCCGCAGATTCCGGCCATTGAAAGGACCGCGGGCAGCGTCGACACGCCGTACCCGCGCATATAACCTGAAAAAACTTCCTGAAAAACACTGAAGATATAAGCGAGGAAAATATATTTCAGGCGCACCAGCCCGACAGCAATTACCTCCTCGTCCGGATTGAAGCAGGCCAGAATGGCGTGCCCGAAGCAGAGAATCAGCAGACAGGCAGCCGCGTTGAAAATGCTGTCGAGCAGCAGGGACTCCCACAGGACGCGGCGGCACCTCGGCAGATTCCGGGCGCCGAAATTCTGTCCCACGAATGTAGTGCAGGCCTGTGCAAAGGCATTAATCACGCAGTAAGCGGCAACCTCCACGTTGTACGCCGCTGAAGACGCAGCCATGACTACGGTTCCGAGGCTGTTGATCGCTGTCTGGATAATGATGTTTGAGATGGAAAAAATCATGCCCTGAACGCCCGCCGGAAGGCCGATGCGCAGAATTCTTTTCAGGGCGCCCGCGTCAATGCGCACTTCACGGAAATTCAGCGAGACGGCGCTATTATCCCTGACAAGGAGGAATAAAAGCATTGCGGCGCTGATGCCATTGGAAATCACGGTTGCCCAGGCGACGCCGTCAACATCCATCCCTAAAACGACGACAAAAAAGACGTTCAGAAACACATTGACAACCCCTGACACTGTCAGCGCGGCCAGCGGCGTCCGCGTATTGCCTACGCTGCGGTAAACGGCCGCTTCAAAGTTATACAGCATAATCACCGGCAGCCCCGTGAGATAAATTTTCAGGTAACCCTCTGCCATGCTGTACACTTCAGCAGGCACGTCCATCATTCTTACGAATGTGCCGGCGTACAGTTCGCACAGAACCGAAAGAGCGCAGCCCACGATGACCGAGAAAAGAAGCGACGTATGCACCGCCCGGCGCACCATTTTCAGATCGCCGCGTCCCACTGCCGAAGCTATGACGACGTTCGCCCCGAGAGACAGCCCGACAAAGAGATGGACAATCAGCGCAACAATGGGGCTGTCGCTGCCCACCGCTGCCATGGCTTCCCTGCCGACAAAACGGCCCACAACGGCAATATCGGCCGCGTTGAAAAGCTGCTGCAGGATGCCTGTGAACGCCAGCGGCAGCGCGAAGAGAATCAGCTTGTCCGCAAGAGAGCCGTGCAGCATATCAATCTGTTTTTTCCGTGAAGAATTTTCAGCCATAAAATCACTTCCCTCAGGTGCCTGCATCCCGGCACGGCGGCTTCAGTGCCGGGGCGCACTTTTTCCGCGGGATGCTTTCAGTGAATGCTATTTTAGCCTGAAACTTCCGCGTGACAAGCTGCGGCAGTTTCGCAGCATATGTCTGAAATTCTTCAGGCCGGCCGCACGGCCGCTGAATGCAGATTCAGCTGCCATAAGCATCTGCAGGTAAAACGGCATTTCTGCAAAGGGCGTTTTCCGGCATGCGGTGCATGCCGGCTTAAACGTTTCGGAAATGCCTATAAACTAACTTTCATTGCCGTCATACATCAAAAAGGCGCCGGAGCGGAAGATTTTATCTTCCGCCCGCGGCGCCGCAGTTCCTGCATCTGTTTATTTTTCCGGCAGCACGATGTGCCGCCGCAGGATTTCTGTTCTGTGCGTATTATTTACGCGGAATAGGTGATGTTTCCGGCGGTCATTGTGAGCACCGGCCTGATGTTTCTGATTTCCATGGGGTCGCAGCTGAAAATATCCGTATCAAGGACTGTCAGATCCGCGGCAAAACCGGGTTTCAGGCGTCCCTTGCTGTTCTCACGGAACTCCATGTAAGCGCTGCCGGACGTATAAGCATCAACGGCCCTGTAAACGTCAACGCACTCCTGCGGGAAAAATCCGCCTTCCGGCCAGCCCTTTTTGTCTTTCCGCGTGACGGCGGAATAGAGATTCGGGAACGGATTGCAGTCCTCGACAGGCGAATCGGTACCGTAGCCCACATGCCCGCCGAGGTCCTCGACAGTGCGGAAGGCGTAGGATGTGGAAGAAAGTTCCTCTCCGCAGCGGCTCAGCAGGATATGCATGTCATAATCGAGGAAGATAGGCTGATAGAACACAACGATATGGTCTTTCACAACGCGCTCGACAAGCGGCCGGCTGCTGATCTGGAAGTGGATCAGCCCGTGGCGGTTGGGGTTCGTGCCGTTTTTAATGAACTTTTCGTAAACCTGGACAACCTCCTCAGCGGCCCTGTCACCGATTACATGGGTCACAACCTGCATCCCGGCCTTATCAGCCAGCGCACAGTACTGTTCCATCACATCGGACGGAGTGACGTCAACGCCGGTGTTTCCCGGGTCATCAAGATACTCATGGCACATCAGCGCAGTGCGTGCGCCAAGCGAGCCGTCCTTGAACAGCTTCAGCGATGCCCGTTCAAGCAGGGGGGCGCTGCTCAGCCTGCCGTATTTTCCATCGAGATAATCACGGAAATCTTCAGGCGTGATGAAGCGCATCTGAGGATGGTAGCGGAGCTTTGCCTTTCCGCTGCCGTACACGCTGTTCAGCATTCTGATGTCGCGCGCATAATCACGGCCGAACGTGCCGACATCGTTGGACTGAACGCTGGTGATGCCCTTTGAGGCAGCATAGTCCATCGCCTCAAGGAACATTTTTTCGTACTCGTCCTGAGTGGGTTCCGGAATGACGCTCTTGATTTTAAACCGTGCGCTCTCGGCAAAAACACCGTCGGGGTAGCCGTCGGCCTCAACGCCGAATTTTCCGCCTTCATACTGCGGTGAATTGCGCCCCAGCCCGAGCATTTCAATGGCCTTTGTGTTCGCAACAGCGATGTGTCCGCACACCCGCGTCAGGACAACAGGGACTTCTGTGGAAATTTTGTCAAGATCATGACGGTTCGGCAGACGTTTCCCGTCAGTAAAATAATCCTGATTCCAGCCGCGCCCCTGAACGCCCTTGCGGCAGTATTCCGGATGCTCCTTCATAAAGCGCCGCGTGATTTCAATTATCTCGTCAATGGATTTCGCCCCGTTCAGCTTTGCCTGAGAAAGCGTGACGCCGATGTTCAGAAGGTGCATATGGCTGTCATTCAGACCGGGGATAACTGTGCGGCCGGCGCAGTCAGTTTCCTTCGCGCCGCTGCCGGCGGCGGCCCGCACAGCGCTGTTGGAACCGACCGCACGGATGACTCCGTCTTCTATATACAAAGCCTGTTCAAAATGTCCGCGCTCAACGTAAATTTTTCCGTTGCAGAGAATTTCCTTCATCGTTCAGCCCTCATTTCTTATACACACCGCCGCTTATGCCGACGTACGGGACATACAGCGGACTGTTCTGCCTGTCTTGCCG
>CAZDXA010000064.1:0-8937 GCA_964509435.1 uncultured Synergistaceae bacterium
AAGTTATTGAACACCTGCGTATAGTTGGCCAGACGCCCCTGCCCTTTCGGCATGGGCGGGTGATAGTTGAACGCGAAGTACGGCAGGTCGTACAGCGCCCAGTGAACGGGGATCTCAAGCAGCTTTTCCCCGTTTCCCAGATCGAGCCAGAAGGGCCGGTCATCGCAGCTGAGGCAGCTTGAGTACACGGCTCCCTCGGCATGAGCGGCGCGCAGGGTGTCCATGGTGAACTCGGCGATCGGCGCGCGGTAGCCCCGCGGCGTTGTGCCGGCGGTCTTTTTCAGGATTTCTGCGCCTTTTTTCATGTCGGCAGCGCACTGCTGCGCCGGCAGAAGCCCCCAGTTGAGCAGTTCATAGCCGCGCAGAGCGATTTCATGGCCGCGGGCGACAGTTTCTTTCACCTGCCCGGGATAGGCTTCAGCGGTGGTGCCGGGCACAAAGAAGGTGCCCCTGATGTCCAGATCATCAAGCAGATCAAGCAGCCGCGGCAGTCCGCGGTCCATGCCGTACTGGCCCATGGAAATGGTCTTGGGGCGGTCTTTCACGTCCTTGTCAACGGCAAGCCAGAAGTTTTCAGCGTCCAGATTGACGGTGATGAGCACGGCGCACTTTGCGCCGTTTTTCCAGCGCGGATCAGGCATTTTTCAGCACCTCCTGCTCATCGTAATGATCGCGGTACCACTGAGCCAGTTCACTGCCGCGGGTGAACCACACGTCCCCGCGTTCTTTCATGTGCCGGATCAGCTTCTCAAGGATGCGCAGGCGGCCGGGCGTACCGCTCACCTGCGGGTGGATCAGCGTGGCAAAGCTGAGACCGTATTCGTAATAGCCGTCGAACTCCCTTGAAAAGTTGTCATACACCAGGTCATAGCCTGAGATACGGTCCTGCCCGTCGGGCTCGGCGGGAAAGTAGTTGTACGCTGTAGCGACATAATCGTCCAGTTCCCAGCGGGTGGGAATTTCAATGAACCGGCTCTTCTTTCCGTCGATGACGGTGTGATAGGGTCTGTCGTTTCCGCGCATGGAGCTTGAATAATCTACGCCGTGCTCAAGGAGGAGCTTAGGCGTACCGCGCGACCAGTCGCCCGACGGCGTGCGGAACCCCCGGGCGGGGTGGCCGACCAGATCGCAGAAGATGTTCTGGCACCGTTCGATGATGTCGGCCTGCTGTTCCGGGGTGTAGCTGAAAAACAGCTCGTGGGTGTAGCCGTGCTGTCCGATTTCGTGTCCCTCGGCGTCAATGCGGCGGATCAGATCGGGATGATCTTCTGCCACTTTGCCGGGAATGAAGAAGGTGCCCGGCACGCCGTACTTTTTCAGCAGGTCGAGAATGGCGCCTGCTCCGCGGTTCGGGCCGTACTGCCCCACTGAACACGATCTGAGAAACTTCTCTCCGCCGGGAAAACCGGCGTTTCCGTTTTTCCACGTGGTGTCGCCGTCCAGGTCAAAGCTGAGCATGACGGCGCACCTGGCTCCGTTTTTCCAGTACAGATGATCCTGCATGACAGCCTCCTTAAAGTATTTTATCGAGAAATGAACGCGCGCGTTCTGTTTTCGGCGCCGAGAAGAACTCTGCCGGCGGCGCTTCCTCGGCGATGATGCCCTGATCAACAAAGCAGATGCGGTCTGAAGCCTCGCGGGCAAAGTTCATCTCGTGGGTCACAATGGCCATGGTGATGCCTGTGGATACAAGGCTGCGGATCACGTCGAGCACTTCCTTGACCATTTCGGGGTCAAGCGCCGAGGTGGGCTCATCAAAAAGCAGGGTTTTCGGCTCCATGGCCAGGGCGCGGGCAATGGCGACGCGCTGCTGCTGACCGCCTGAAAGCATGGACGGATAAGCCTGCGCCTTGTCGGCCAGTCCGACGCGCTCGAGAAGCTGCATGGCCTTCTGCTCGGCCTGTTCCTTCGGAATCCCGCGGACTTTCATGGGCGCGTAGATCATGTTCTGCATGACGTTTTTGTTCTGAAACAGGTTGAAATGCTGAAAAACCATGCCCACTTCCTCGCGCACCTTCTGAATGTTCACGCCGCGGGCGGTGATGTCCTGTCCGTCAATGATCACCTGGCCGGATGTCGGCTGCTCAAGCAGGTTGATGCAGCGCAGCAGCGTCGATTTGCCCGAGCCGGAGGGCCCGATGATGGAAACCACTTCGCCGTCGTGTATGGTGAGGTTGATGCCTTTCAGCACCTGAAGGGAGCCGAACTGTTTTTTCAGATTTTTAATCTCGATCACTTTTGTGCAGTCTCCTTTCAAGGCGCGATGCAATGAGTGTGAAGATCATGACCAGCACATAATACATGCCGGCGACGACGATAAACGGTTCAAAAGCCAGGTAGGTGGTGTTCATGGCAGTCTGGGCGGCGCGCATCATGTCAAGCATGCCGATGGTGGCGACAATCGACGTGTCCTTCAGAAGGGCGATGAACTCGTTGACCAGCGACGGCAGAACGGTTCTCAGCGCCTGGGGAATGACGATGTCAAACATCATCGGCCTGTAGCCAACGCCCAGCGCCAGCGCTGCTTCGCGCTGGCCGACGTCGATGGACTGTATGCCGCCGCGCAGAATTTCTGACACATACGCGGCGGAATTGAGGCCGAACGTGAGCACCACGGCCTGCATGGCGGGAATTTTATAGCCGAACAGCTGCGGCGTGGCGAAGTACACCAGAAAGAGCTGAACCATCAGAGGTGTTCCGCGGAACACCGAGGTATAGGCAGCGGCAAGCCATGAGAGCGGTCCGAGGCGGGCCACCTTGAGCAGTGCAAGAACGGTTCCGAAAAAAGCGCCCATCAGCACTGCCATGAAGGTGATTTCCAGCGAGTTGACCATGCCGTTGTAAAAGACTTTGTAAAACGGCAGGATCCGCTCAAAATGCAGCGTAAACTTGCGCGCCGCCGGCGAATCCGCGGCAAATGCAAGCGTGCAGGCCGCAAGCACGGCTCCCGCCAGAATCACGGTTCCGATAATTCTGCGCTTTCTGAAAAAATAATTCATCTGAAAACTTCCTCCCTGCGGCGCGGCCGCGGCGTGTTCCTGAAACCGGCTGCGCTGCCGTCAGCGGCGGCGCAGCCGGTCTCATCTTTCTTTAATCTGCATTACTGAAGAAACGACTCGCCCATCCATTTGACGATGAGTTTCTTCATTGTGCCGTCCTTTTCCATCTGCTCTATCTGCTGGTTGAACAGCGGCACAAGTTCCGAGCCCTTCTGAAAAGCGATGGCAAAGGTGCCGGACTGTTTCCAGCCTTTGCTTTCAAGCTCTTCGGCCGGCAGTATCACCGAGGTGAACGCCGCATCATCCTTGAAGTTCACATAAGCCTGCGTGGCGTCCATGACAATGCCGTCGGTGCGGCCGCTGCGCAGTTCCTGCATGACCATCACGCTGTTGTCAAGCAGCTGGGGCCGGGCGCCGGCAATCTCAATCACATTGGCGTAGTTGGTGCCGAACACGGCCGCGATGTCCTTTCCCTTCATATCGGCAAGGCCTTTCAGCGGTGCCGCAGTGGGCGACACAAGCGCTGTTTTGCAGTGGAAATAGGGAACCGAGAAATCGACGCTCTTTCTGCGCTCTTCTGTGGGCGACATGCCCGAAATGACAAAGTCGGCGCGGCCGCTCTGAAGCTGGCCGATCAGGCCGGAAAAGTTCATGTCCTCAAGGTCATACGTGAAGCCGAGATTTTCGGCGATTGTGTTGAGCACGTCAATGTCAAAGCCCACTATCTTCTTTCCGCCGCTGTCGTCAGCCTGAACAAACTCGTAGGGCGAAAAGGTGGCGTTGATGGCCAGCACGTATTTTTTCCCCTCAAGAGGCTTCGCCGCGCCGGCGCATCCGGCGGCTGCCAGCAGAACCGCTGCGGCAGCTAAAAGTGTCAGCGTCTTTTTCATTTTGAAATTCACTTCCCTTTCAGAGGCCGCGCAGGACACGCGGCAGATCAGTTCTTATACGGCCACGGGCCGATCCATTTTTCATAAATGCCCTTCAGCGTGCCGTCCTGGCTGAACTTTCTGATCTCCTCAGTGAACAGCGGCTCAAGGCTGGAACCCTTGGGGAATACGGCGGCAAAACAGGATGAAACGTTGGCGCCCCGAACGGAATCCATTTCCTCCTGCGGAAGCACGAAATACTCAAGTTCGGGATGTTCCTTCACGCGCACCGAGGCCGATGCGGCATCCTGCACAACGCCCTCAACGCGCCCGGAAAGAAGTTCCTGCATGCTGTACGTCGAGCTGTCCATGGCGGCAACCTGAGCGCCGGCGGCCTCGGCAAAATCACAGTACTGCGTGCCGAACGACGCGGCGATCTTCTTTCCCTTCAGATCCGCCACATGTTTGATGTTGGTGCCTTTATACTGAATGATTGACGTCTGGCAGTAATAATAGGGTTCGGAAAAATCAACTGTCTTTTTGCGCTCATCGGTTGGCGACATGCCCGAAACGACAAAATCCACGCGCGCGCCGGCCAGTTCGCCCATCAGCCCCTTGAAGTTTGTGTGCACCAGCTCATAGGTGAAGCCCAGATCTTCGGCAATTTTGTTCACCATGTCGATGTCAAAGCCGACGATCTGCGCGTTGCCCTTGTCGTCCAGCTGTTCAAACTCAAAGGGCGGAAACGTGGGGCTGACGGCCATTTTCAGGTGCTTTTCCTCAAGAGGCTTCGCCGCCGACGCGGCCCCTGCCGAAAACAGAACTGCTGCCGAAAGTGCAAGGATTTTCTTAACTATTGATTTCATGTTTTTCACTCCTTCAGATTTTTTGAAAACCGGCACGCTGCCGGTTCTTAATTTTTTATGCAGCCTGCGCCCCAGGACCGTTCCGCCGGTTCCGGCTCAGGCCAGCTTTTTTTGCTGTGGCACAGCCCCTGCGTCACAAGAGATTCAGCCGTCGTGACAAGAACTGCCGCAGGGTCGATCACCGGAACGCCGAGCCTTTCCGTCAGCTCCCGTCCCATGGCGGCAAAACTGAGACATCCGAGAACCACAGCTCCCGCACCGTCATCTTCAACACATCGGCGCCCGCTCTCCTCAAGAACCCTGATCATGGCGCCGCGGTTCATCGTGCTGCCGGGCGGAATTTCTACGCTGCGCACCGATGCAAGCCTTGCGGGATCGCCGCCCAGCGCTCTGATAAACGCCTTTTTCTGCGGAATCCGCCGCCGCGACGTGACCAGCACTGAATAGCTGAGCGCCAGCTGACAGGCAAGAAGAACCGAGCTCTGCGCACCGCCGACAACCGGAATTTTCAGCAGCTCGCGGCAGGCCGCGGCCGCCGGGTCGCTGAAGCACCACAGACACACCGCGTCGCAGCCGTCGTTCTGCGCCTCAAGCGCCAGTCTCACAATTTCCGGAGCGTCAAGTGCCTCGTCAAGGCCTGAGTCGATGCAGAGACTGCTCTGCTGCGGGCAGACCATCGAAAGTTCCGTGTCCGGACGCACAAAGGGCTTCAGCAGTCCGGTCCGCGCTCTGAGTTCGGCTTCGCTGTACCCGCTGTCCGGGTTGATGATGCGGATTTTCACAGCATTTCCTTTTTATTGCCGAGCCTGATGGTGTTCTCGTAATCAAGCTGGGAATATACGTCTTTATCGATGACCGGAGAGAGCTTTTTCAGTTCGTCCAGCGGGAGATCCTCAATGGCACAGCCGCGTGACTCGCACAGCAGGACAGCCTTTCCGACAATGGCATGGGCATCTCTGAACGGCACGCCGTGCTTTACCAGATAATCCGCCAGATCGGTGGCGTTCAGGAAACCGTCGTGAAGCGCCTTTTTCATGGCCGGCGGGTTGACTTTCATTGTCAGAATGATGCCCGTCATGATGTCAATGCACATCTGCGTGTCGTCGAGGGCCGGCATGTAGGCGCGCTTGTCAAGCTGCATGTCCTTGTTGTAAGCCAGCGGCAGCCCCTTCATCTCCGTCAGAATCGCTGTCAGATCGCCGTAAAGCAGTCCGGCCGTTCCGCGGATCAGCTCGGCACTGTCGGGATTTTTCTTCTGCGGCATGATGCTGCTGCCCGTGGAATAGGCGTCAGACAGCGTGACAAAGTGAAATTCCTGTGAACACCAGAGAATGACTGACTCGCTGAGGCGGCTCAGATGCATCAGAATCATGGCGTAATCGAAGATGAACTCGCAGAAGTAATCACGGTCGCTGACGCCGTCCAGAAAGTTGCTGCAGGGCTTTTTGAAGCCCAGCGCCTTTGCGGTCATTGAACGGTCAATGGAATGGGTCGTTCCCGCCAGGGCACCGCAGCCCAGTGGGCAGTCCTCCATCATGATGTCACGGGCAGAGGCAAGGCGCTTCAGATCGCGTTCGAACATGCACTCAAAAGCCATCAGCGTATGCTTGAACGTCACCGCCTGCGCCCGCTGCAGATGAGTGTAGCCCGGCATGAGCCACGGATTTTCGTCTGCCGTTTTCTTCAATGCCGCACACAGCCTCTGCAGCTTCTCTGCTGTTTCCTCCGACGTGCGTTTCACGTAAAGTTTGGAATCTACCGCCACCTGGTCGTTCCGGCTCCGCGCAGTGTGAAGGCGCTTGCCGGCCTCGCCGATGCGCTGAGTCAGCTGATCTTCTACAAAAGTGTGAATATCCTCGTACTGATCGTCGTGAATCACCAGCGCGCCTGATTCAAGGTCATCCATGATGCTCTGCAGACCCTTCTGAATGGCCGCAGCGTCGTCTTTGGAGATAATGCCGCAGGCACCGAGCATCGCAGCATGAGCCATGCTGCCCGTAATGTCCTCTTTCCAGAAACGCTTTCCCATGGGCAGAGATCTGTTGAAAATTTTCATTTTCTCATCTTCTGCACCCTGAAAACGTCCGCCCCACAAATTCATCACCGTTCACCCCGTTCATTAATAAACTATTTTTTATTAAAATTCGTTTTAGATGAAAGAAGTTTACATCTAGCAGAAAAATCTGTCAAGGTGAATTTTTTTATATAAATATAGTATATCTGAAAACTGAAGTTTACTCTCAAAAAGAACACTTTTCCGCTGCCTCAGCCGCACGCTTTCTGCAGTGCTGTGATGTACGGCCGGTGCGCAGTTCAGACAGCCGCAGAGTGGAATACAGCCGTCCGCCTTGCGCCTGACGGGCTTTTTCCTGAAAGCAGCGCGAAACTGCGGCTTTCTGCCTGTCAGTCTCGGCAAAGTACAAAGCCTGCTTGGAAAAGTGTGCACAGCGCATAAAATGTACGGCCGGCAGCCTTAACCGCCGGCACCGGCACAGCTTTCAAACACCCCAAAAGGGCAGAACTGACGTTCGGCCTGGCCTGCGGTTTCTGCCGCCAGCACCGGGTCAGCAGAAACGCGTTTATCTGGGCACGGCAATGATCTTTTTCCGTTTTCTGCTGACAGTGCGCCCACGAACGGAATCCGGCTTCCCGGCCGCGCATAAGCCGTGCGGGAGAACGGATATGCCTGACGGCGTTTTTTCCTGAAAGCAGCGCGAAACTGCGGCTTTCTGCCTGTCAGTCTCGGCAAAGTACAAAGCCTGCTTGAAAAAGGGTGCACAGCGCATAAAATGAACGGACGGCAGTCTTAACCGCCGGCACCGGCACAGCTTTCAAACACCCCCAAAAGGGCAGAACTGACGTTCGGCCTGGCTTGCGGTTTCTGCCGGCGGCACCGGGTCAGCGGAAACCCGTTTATCCGGACGCGGCAATGATCTTTTTCCGTTTTCTGCTGACAGTGCGCCGCATGAACGGAATCCGGCTTCCCGGCCGCGCATAAGCCGTGTGTAAGAACGGGCACGCTGACAGCGTCGGTAAAAGCGCTCTGCTGCAGCCACAGTGCTTTTCAGCCCACACCTAAGCTGAAAAATCTGCCCCCTGCGTGCCGCTGAGAAGTGAGGCAGTCGCAGAAAATGAGAGAGGACGGTTTTACATGATTTGAACCTCAGCTGCCGCTGCCGGATTTAAGCCGCACAGCGCAGCCGGTGCGGACGGATTCCCGCGGCTCCGCCGGGCAGCGCTTTCTGCGGCATGCTCCTTATGAAAAGACACGAGCCGGCAGATGTCTGCATTTCTGCAGACATCTGCCGGCTCTTAATTCCGCGTGCCGTGAAAAATGAAAAATTACAGTCATTCTGCGCTGCCGCGTGACGGCCTCAGGAGACAGAACTCCGGCCCCGCACCGGGAGCACAAAAAAACAGAGCTGCCGGAGCAGCTCTGTTTTCAATGACAGGATTCTTTAGAAGGTCAGGAACGTACGGAAGCGGATCTCGTTGTTGTCCCAGTCGCTGTCAACAGAACCAGCCTTGAAGCGGCCGTCGAAGTCAGCATAGGCAAGCTCGAACATCAGGTTCGGGGTGTACTGGTAGCGGACTGCAACGCTCCACTCAGTGGCGTCATCAGCGGCGTCATAGTTGACATAACGCTCGATGGTCGTCCACTTGGCGTTCCACTTCTGAGCCAGACGGAAGAACAGAACCTTCACGTCATCATTCACAGCGGCCTGATAGTCAGTGTACTCGTTGGGGAACACCACGTCGTCAAAGGCCCAGGGATTGTTGTCAAGGATGAAGCCGCCGTCAATCTGAGCATACTCAGCCCACAGAGAGGTGAACTTCAGCACATCCTGTTTGACGTCAAGGATGACCTTCCACGCGCTGGGGCTGTCGTCCACAAGGCTGTCGCCGATAGCACCGTTGTACTCATCGATGTCCTCGATGTAGTAGGCACCCTTCAGCTCAACGCCGGGAGTGAACTTGAAGCCAAGGCTGCCCCAGTAGACGTCGTAGTTGTTGTCGCCTTCATCGATCCACATTCCGTGCAGGCCGAGCCAGAGTTTCTCGTTGAAATTGAACACCATGCGCGCGCCGTACAGCTCGTCGCTGGCGTTGGCAGCATAAATGCCGCCCTTGCTCGCTGAAGCAGTAGAGCCGTGGTTGGAGGCCGCAAAGCCTTCAACGGTGAACATGCCCTTGCTGTACTTC
>CAZDXA010000065.1:0-8918 GCA_964509435.1 uncultured Synergistaceae bacterium
GTCGCTTATCGCCGTGCTGCTCTTCGTGAGCGGCATCCAGCTCATGATCCTCGGCGGATATCTCGGCAGGGTGTTCATCGAGGCGAAGGGGCAGAGGGTGTATCTCGTGGGAGAGACGAAGGTTGCGTCATCGCCTCGTGATATTGTCGTATAGGAGGTCAGGCTTCATGCATAGGTGCATCGGGAGTGTTCTGATGAGTGTGAAATGCTCCTTTCAGGCTATTACAAGAGTCGAGTTCCTGGTATTTTCTATTTTGGCATCGATGACGTTTGCAATCAATTATTGCGGTTTGTGTTACGGCGTTTTTATGCCTGAGTTTGCGGAGCTTACAGGAGCGGCGACTGATTTGACATGGCCGTGTTCTGATTTGGTTGTTGACATGGACTATGCACGCGCTGTGTATGAGAAAGGATCCGTGTTTCCGCAGGGGACTTGTTTTACAACAGAACCAAGGGCGATTTTGACGGCAGTTATTATGGCCTTTTTTTACGGAGTAACTGGGGACATGCAGTTTATGGCTGCGATGTCGATTACATTACTCAGTGAGATGGTCCTTCTGTGCTGCTACTATTTGCTGCGTATGGCAGGATGTTCGCGCTTATCCTCTCTTTGGGGAATTGCGGCAATGTCGATTCTCTATGTCAGCAATGTTCTTAGCTATAATCTTTTGATGTGCTCGTATGCGCAAATCTTTCTGGGCGTTTTTGTAACGCTTATTGCCTATTTTTCGAGAGGAAGAGGATGGTGGTTCCTGAGCTTGGGCTTTGCTTTCCTTATGGGGATGCAAAGTCCGCGGGCGGTAGCAATCCTTTATCTGCCTCTGCTCATCGTAGACTTGCTCTTACAGGAGGAAAAGGAAAAACGGCAAATCCTTCCACTTGTACTCGCGCTGGTTGTGAATCTTTCTAGCTATGGTGTCTTGCAGGCTTGGGTGCTGGGACATTATCAGATAACTGTAACGTCACCGGTGGTTTCTTTGATGATGCCGGATAGGAATACGTTGCTTGCCGTCGCCAAAGAGGTATTAGGAAGCGTCAGCGTGAGTCCTCCGCCTCACACATGGGCGGCGTTGCGTATCTTCTATGATGGTTTGCTTGTATGTACGGTAGGAACTTTTTTCTTTCTGATGTCACATGGACTGATCAAGGGAATAAGGTCTCGGTTGCTGTGTTTCTGTCTTCTTTCCGGAGGTCTGTCTATTGCTGCATCGATTGCATTACATGTTGCAGGTGCCAGGTATTATTTCACACTTACATGGATGTGCATTTTTGTGTTGACGTTCTTCCTGGATGCTTTCTTGAAAAAGTCAGATAAGCGTGCGCTCTATATCGGTGTCTGCATATTGACAGCAGGATGGTGCCTTTTCCAAGGACAGAGGTTTTTGTTGCAGATGGATTGGAGGCGTACGTCGCAGGAATATCAAGCTGTACAGATTGTCCAGAGGGCATCGTCGGAATACGTTTACGCGACGTATTGGCATGCTGGCTCGTTGGAGGTTGCTTCTGATTTCCGTATTCGTACGGGGAATCTCTTGGGTACAGGAAGCCTAGGCGGTGGCGGCAAGCCAAGGCCTGGGTCCGTTGCGCTGCGTCCGCTTCTTTTCGGGACGAATCGCGGAATGTACACGGAGGGGGAGGCGCCGCGCCATGTCGTACTCATGCTGGATCAATGGGAGTTTGATTGCCTTGATGAGGATGGGAAAAGGATCGTGGCACAGGGGCAGTTCTTGGGAAGGGCGGGGGAGCTTTTCTTCTGGTTGTTTGAAGAAAACCCCTTTGTATTGGACAATGCAATGGCGAATTGAAGTCCTCGCCGACAGGGGGATAGCCGAGCGGGACGGCTTTCCCGCTGGCCTTTGAGGAGCATCCGTTTGTGTCAGGCAGTTCTTTTTGATGCTGTGCGGTGCCGCGCCGGGAATGCGATGGGAGTCATGCTGATATGCTTTTTTCCACGACGATTTTTCTTTTTTATTTCCTGCCTGTTGCGGTCGCGGGGTATTTCCTCGTGCCGCGCGCGGGCAGGAATGGCTGGCTGCTGCTGGTGTCCTGCGGGTTTTTCTTCTGGGGGGCACCTCGGTTCTTCTTTGTGATTTTCGCGAGCGCGTTGCTGGATTATTTGCTCGGCAGTCGGATGAGCGGCTGCGGCGCGCGCGGGAGACGATGGCTGGTGGCGGTGTCGCTGCTGAACAATCTCGGGATTCTTGCGTATTACAAGTATACGAATTTCGCGTTTGAGAATGTCAATGCGCTGTTTTCGTTTCTCGGCTGGCATACGTTCACGTGGGAGCATGTGCTGTTGCCGATTGGCGTGTCGTTCCTGGTATTCGAGAAGATTACGTATATTGTGGATCTTTATCGCGGGGTAGCGGAGCCAGCGGGGAGTCTCGTGCGGTATCTGACGTATGTGTTTCTTTTCCCGAAGGTGCTCGCGGGGCCGATTGTGAAGTATCATGATCTCGCGTCGCAGTTGGGGGAGCGCGCGGTGCGGTTCGAGGATGTGTATAGGGGGGCGGTGCGCTTTGCGTATGGCCTTTTCAAGAAGGTGTTCCTTGCAGATGCACTTGGGGAGTATGTGGATGCGGTGTTCGCGTTGCCGGCGGGGGCAGTTTCGACGGGGGATGCTTGGCTCGCAGCGCTTTGTTTCACGATGCAGATTTATATGGATTTTTCGTCGTATTCCGATATGGCCATTGGTTTGGCGCGGGTGTTCGGGTTCCGCCTGATGGAGAATTTCCGTTTGCCGTATCTTGCCGGGAGCTTTTCGGAGTTCTGGCGCCGCTGGCATATTTCTCTTTCGACGTGGATTCGCGATTATGTGTATATCCCTCTCGGCGGCAGCCGAGAGGGAACGCGGCGGACGTACCGCAATCTGTTCCTGTCTTTCCTCGCGTCTGGGCTCTGGCATGGGGCGAATTGGACCTTCGTTCTCTGGGGCGTGTATCACGGGCTGTTCGTGATTCTCGACCGGGCGGTGTTCGGCCGCTGGCAGCAGCGCCTGCCCCGTGCCGTCTGTGTCGCGGCGGCGTTTTTCTTCTTGCTGCTGGGCTGGATTTTGTTCCGGTCGCCAGATGTTGGGTATGCGCTTTCGTATGCCGGGCGGCTGTTCGTTTATCAGCCGGTGGCGCCGGCGCTGGGGAATTTCCTGCTGGTCGGGCGGCCGGTGCTCGCAGCGCTCGGCGGGGCGCTGGTGTTGTCGTTCCTGCCGGGGCTGCTGCCGCGCTGCAGCTGGGAGGCGCAGGGCGGTCGCCTGCTATGGGGCGGTGCGGGGGTGTGCCTGCTGGTGCTGGCACTCTCTAAGGCTGTGACGGCGACGTTCCATCCGTTTCTTTATTTCCGGTTCTGAGGGGGCGGTCTGATGCGAAGGTTGGGGAAATGGCTCGTCGTGGCCTGCATCGCGGGGCTGTTGGCGGTGCCGTTTGTGGTATCTCTGGTGCGGGGGGATGTCCGGGCTTCTGAGGGACTGAATGGTGTGCAGCTACCGCAAGAGGTACCGCGTCTCACATGCGCGTCCTTGCTCGATGGGACGTGGCAGGAAGAGACAGCGGCGTATCGGGCGGCACGTCTCCCTTTTCGCGCGGATGCGATTCGTTCATTTGATACGCTTGATTATTGGTTGTTTCACCATACTTATATGAATGACGGGAAGATGCTCGTGGGACGCGGCGGCTGGCTTTATGAGACGATTTATCCGGAGCCTTATGTGCGGGACATTCATTCGGAGGAGGAGCTGGCAGCGCTTTTCGGTCGCCTGCGCGCGGTGGAGCTGACGCTGGAGGAGAAATATGGGAAAAGGTTTCTTTTCGTCATTTCTCCGAGCAAGGCGTATACGGATCCGGAGCATCTCCCGGCGGCGTACGCGCCGTTCGTGGCAGGCAAGGGGATGCGGGAGTATGGATATCTCGTGCGAGCGCTCGAGGCGGCGCAGATCCCGTTCGTGGATGGGCAGGCGCTGGCGCTCGAGCAGAAGGCGGGGGGGGTTCCCGCGTTCGGGCTGGCAGGGACGCACTGGAACGGGTATACTGCAGCGCGGACGATGGAGCGGGTGCTCGACCGGCTCGCTCTGCCTTATGTGCCGGTGGGGCTGCCGCATGAGAGCGCGGTGAAGCAGACGCAGACGGATGATGATCTCCTGCAGCTCGCGAATCTCCATCGCAGCGCGTGGCCGCGTGTGACGTATCTCGCGCTGGATCTGACGGGGGCGGGGGCGCCGCAGATGGCGCGGAAGGATGTGTCGCTCGCGCTGATCGCGGGGAGCTTCGGCTGGACGCTCTGGGAGTATGCGCTGCAGTGGGATCCTGTCTTTTCCCGCATGGATATGGAGTATTACTATCAGCTGGGGCACAGGACAGCGGTGCGGCGGCTGCCGGGCAGCTCGCCGTTCTATGATGTGCAGGAGGATCCAGCGCAGGCGCTCGGCAAGGTGGAGGAGGACGAGGCGTGGAAGCAGCGCCTTCTCTCGCATGATGTGGTCGTCGTGGAGTGCAATGCGCAGCTCGAGGTACGTCATATCGAGGCGTTCGTTGCGCGGGCGGAGCGCGTGCTGTGATCTGATGCGCGGACGCTGTGCCCGTGAGGCGGGCGGCCGTGCGTGATGCCTGCTGCGGAGGGCGCGCCGGGAGAGCGAGTCTTGTCTCTGCCCGCCGTGTCCGATATAATAGGGGATGATGATGTGTTTCATGGCCTTCCGTGTGGGAGGCTTGTTTTCGGAGCTTGTTTATGAAAGTCGCGATTGTCTGTGATTGGCTGGTGACGTATGCGGGCGCGGAGCGGGTGCTCGAGGAGATGCTACGCGTGTTCCCCGAGGCGGATGTGTTCTCAGTGGTGGATTTCTTGCCGGAGGGGGAGCGGGCGTTCCTTGGAGGGCGGCGGCCTCGGACGACGTTCCTGCAGTCGCTGCCTGGTGCGCGCCGCCACTACCGCACGCTGTTGCCGCTGATGCCGCTCGCGGTCGAGCAGCTGGATGTCACTGGGTATGATCTCGTGCTCTCGAGCTCGCATGCGGTTGCGAAGGGGGTGCTCACGGGGCCGGATCAGCTGCATATCTCCTATGTCCATTCGCCGATGCGCTACGCGTGGGATCTCACGCATGCGTATCTGCGGGAGAGTGGCATGACGCACGGGCCGAAAAGCTGGCTCGCGCGGGCAGCGCTGCATTATCTGCGCCTCTGGGATATGCGGACAGCGAACGGTGTCGACGGGTTCCTTGCGAATTCGCGTTTCATTGCGCGGCGCATCTATAAATGCTACCGTCGCCGCGCGCAGGTGCTCTATCCGCCGGTGGCAGTCGACCGGTTTCCGTTCCGGCGGGAGAAGGACGGATATTATCTCACGGCGTCGCGGCTCGTGCCGTACAAGCAGGTGCGCCTGCTCGCGGCGGCGTTCTCGCGGATGCCGGAGCGCGAGCTCGTGATCATCGGCGATGGGCCGGAGATGGCGGGCGTGCGCGCGGCCGCGGGGGCGAATGTTCGCGTGCTCGGCTATCAGCCGGACGAGGTGCTTGCGCGGTATCTGGCGGGTGCGCGGGCGTTCGTCTATGCGGCGGAGGAGGATTTCGGCATCTTGCCGGTCGAGGCGCAGGCGTGCGGTACGCCGGTGATCGCCTACGGCCGCGGCGGACTGCGCGATACGGTGCGCCCGCTCGGTGCGGAGCGGCCGACGGGGCTCTTTTTCGAGGAGCAGTCTACGGCGGCAGTCTGCGCGGCGGTCGATGCGTTCGAGCATGCGGGCGGGGGCATCCGCGCGGAGGATTGCCGCGCAAATGCCGAGCGGTTCCGCCCGGAGGTGTTCCGCGCGGGGCTGCGGTCGTATGTTGAGCGGCTGTTAGAGAAAAAGAAAAGGGAGTTGGAGCGATGAAGGTCATTATTCTGGCAGGTGGCGGCGGCTCGCGGCTGTTCCCACTGTCGCGCAAGTCGTTCCCCAAGCAGTTCCTGCGGCTTGAGGACGAGAGGTCGCTGCTCGCGCATACGATTGCGCGGTATCTGCCGCTGGTGTCGGCGCGCGATATCGTGCTCGTGACGAATGAGCGCTATCTCTATCATATGCAGAGCGAGCTCGCGGAGTGCCATGCGGAGGAGGCGCATATCGTGCTCGAGCCGGTGGCGCGCAACACGGCGCCCGCCATCGCGCTCGCAGCGAAGTACTGCGAGTCGGAGTTAGGCTGCGCGGCGGATGAGGTGCTGCTCGTGGCGGCGGCGGATCATATCATCCGGCCGCAGGCGCAGTTCGAGCAGTGCGTGCGCCGCGCGATCGTCGCGGCGCAGGACGGTGCGTTCGTGACGTTCGGCATCGAGCCGACGAAGCCGGAAACGGGCTACGGTTATATCGAGGCGGATGTGCAGGAAGAAAAAGATGCCTATCCCGTGCAGGCGTTTAAGGAAAAGCCGGACCGCGAGACGGCGGAGCGCTATCTCGCGGCAGGGAACTATTTTTGGAATTCCGGCATGTTCGCGTTCACGCTCGGCAGCATCATGGGGGAGCTTGCGGCGCTCCAGCCGAAGATCTTCCACCTGCTCCAGCAATCCTATGACGGCGTGCGCGCGAAGTTCTCGAAGATGCCGGAAATCTCCATCGACTATGCCGTCGCGGAGAAATCGAAACACGTGCGCATGGTGCCGCTCTCCTGCTACTGGAACGACATCGGCTCATGGGATGCGATGTACGATATCCTGCCGAAGGATGCCGAGGGCAACGCGCTCAAGGGTGACTGTCTGACGCTCGACTGTCATGATACGCTCATCATGGGGCGCGACCGGCTCATCGCGGGCATCGGTCTCGATGATCTGCTGCTCGTCGAGACCGATGACGTCATCGTCGTCGCGCGCCGCGGCGAATCGCAGAAGGTCAAGAACGTCGTCGAGGAGCTCAAGCGACGCGGTCGCCGCGAGGCCGTCGAGCACACGACGCTCTACCATGCCTGGGGCACGACGCAGATTCTGGGCAAAGGATCGCACTACCTCATGAAGAAGGTGCATGTGCTGCCGGGCAAGTCGCTGATGCGGCAGATGCACTTCCACAGGAGCGAGCACTGGATCATCCTCGCTGGCACGGCGGAGGTGTTGCGCGGCGAGGAGCGCGTGATGGTGCACGAGAACGAGTCCGTCTTCATCCCGCAGACGACGGTGCATCAGCTGAAGAACCCGGGCCGCATCCCGCTCGAGCTCATCGAGGTGCAGAACGGCGCCTATATCGGCGAGGATGACATCGTGCGCTATGAGGACTGAGGCGGGGCTGCGCTCGCTCGTCATCGACTGCCGGTTCGTACATCACTCGGGCATCGGGCGCTACATGCGCGCGCTCGTGCCGCGCGTGCTCCGGCAACTGCCGGGGATAGAGACGACGTTGCTCGTGCAGCGCTCGGAGTATGACGCGGCGTTCGTTGCGCAGTGTCGCGCTGCGGGCGCGCGGCTGTTGCCGGTTGAGGCGGGAATGTACAGCCTCGCGGAGCAGTGGCGCGTGCCGCTCGCCGTGCCGCGTTGCGATGTCTTCTGGATGATGCATTACGATGTGCCGCTCCTACCTGTGCGGGCGCGCCGTCGGCTCGTGACCATCCACGATATGGCGCATCTCGCGGTGCCGGACGGCATGGGCTTGGCGAAGCGCGCCTATGCGCGGCTCTTCTACTGGCGCGCGGCGCAGTCGGACGCGATCCTCACAGTGTCAGAGTTCTCACGACGGGAGATCCTCGCCTACGAACGGGTGCGCCCGGAGCGCGTCCATGTCGTCTGCAACGGCGTGGAGGACAGCCTGCGTCCCTGCGGCGATGCGCGGCAGATCGCCGCTGCGCGCGATCGCTACGGTATCCCGCCGCGCTATCTGCTCTTCGTGGGCAACCTCAAGCCAAACAAAAACCTGCCGCGCTTGCTCGCGGCGTTCGCGCGCGCAAAGCGGCAGACGCCGCAGCTTGCGGATACGGCGCTCGCCGTTGTCGGCAGGCGCAGCGGGTTGCGCACGGGTGAGGGGGACCTCGATGATCTGCTGCGGGTGCTCGGCCTCGTCTGCGGCAGGGATGTCGTGCTCGCGGGGGAGGTGGTCGACGCGGAGCTGCGGGCGCTCTACACGGGCGCGCTGGCCTTTGTATTTCCCTCGCTCTACGAGGGGTTCGGCTTGCCGCCGCTCGAGGCGATGGCCTGCGGCTGCCCCGTCCTCGCCGCACGCGCTGCGTCGCTCCCTGAGGTCTGCGGCGATGCGGCGCTCTATTTCTCTCCGCGTGCTCCGGAGGAGATGGCGGCGGCGCTCTCGCGCATCGCAGCGGAGCCGCGGCTGCGGAGCGAGCTCCGCGCGTCGGGGCTTAGGCACACGAAGCGGTTTTCCTGGGACGCAGCGGCTGGTGAGATCGCTGCGCTGCTGTGTTCGCTGGCGGTGTGAAGCGCCGCGGGCGCAGGACGTTCGGTAGGAGGCTTTGCAAGGGCGACGCATGATACTGGTCCGGCGGGGTCGTGCGGCAGATCTTTTGAGGAGGTTGTTTTGATGAAGGTCACGGAGACGAAGCTCAAAGGTGTCTATGTCGTGGAGCCGCAGGTGTTCGGCGATGCGCGCGGCTGGTTCATGGAGTCGTGGTCGCAGAGGAAGCTCGCTGCGGCGGGGATCGATGTCGCGTTCGTGCAGGATAATCAGTCGTACTCGGCGGAGAAGGGAACGCTGCGCGGGCTGCACTACCAGCTGAACCCGATGTGCCAGGCGAAGCTCCTGCGCGCGACGCGCGGGACGATTTTCGATGTGGCGGTGGATATCCGCAAGGGATCGCCGCAGTATGGCGCGTGGGTCGGCGTGGAGCTCTCGGCGGAGAACAAGAAGCAGCTCTTCATCCCGCGCGGGTTCGCGCACGGTTTCATCACGCTGACGGATGATGTCGAGGTGCAGTACAAGGCGGATAATTACTACGCGCCGGAGTGCGACGGGAATATCCGCTGGGATGATCC
>CAZDXA010000066.1:0-8189 GCA_964509435.1 uncultured Synergistaceae bacterium
AATTCTGATTAAACGTGACAATCTGCGGTCAATTGGAATGGTGCGAGAGAGGGGAACCTAACTGAAAAAGAAGCCGTATTTTTCGACTTTAGTAAATGGCACTGGTACTTTAGTGGTACTATACTATTTTAGTTATGAATATAAATAGTTATCATAATCCGATAATAAACAACAAAATGTAACTACATTAATCTTTAAATTGCGTTAGACGAATCCTTTCCAGTTCAATATAAGAAAACAAACATTGTTTACATGTGTCAATAAGTTCAATCAAAACGCCTTTCTTAAACTACTTCTTCTGGGCTCACGATGGAAATTTGATTATGTGCTTTTTTTAATGTTAATTATTTCGAACTCAAGCCCATTATAAGTTTACCTGAGAAGCATAAGGTTAGGCTGGATCACGCAGATAATCACTCCCAAGCAGCAATATTCACCTGAAACAATATCTGCCTTTGTAAAAGTCCAATCTACATATTCGCTTGAGGCGCCAGCTAAAATTCCACCGCCTTTATTTTGATGCAGCCAACGGATGCTATACATTTTATGCAGCCTGACCAGCACTATATCTCCGTCCATTACATCTCTACAGGCATCAACAAGAGCATAAGCACCTCTAGGAACCCCGGCCGCAGACATTGCCCCTGTTCGTACCGTAATCAGCAAAGGCTGTTTTCCGGTTCTTTTAAAGTTACAGGGATCAAATTTTCCGCCAAACATCCAGACAGGTATAGGTATAGTCCTAAATGACATTATTCGTGCAGGGTTCTCTATAATTTTATCGAGCCCATCGTTATCAGGTACATAAGGGATATTAAGGGATGAATAGAGTCCACTGAACGTATAGGGATCATCTGACAACTCTGCTACACCAGTCATCTGTGCCACTGTAATTCCAAAATACTCAGCAAAACGTTTTACTACCCTCTGTGATACCAATCTTCCTTTCCTTCGATAACCATAAATATTTGCAGCGGAGCACCCTAAACCGCGAGCTAAATCAGCACACGTAAGATGACGTCGCGTCATCAGCTCAATCAAAACATCGGCAAATTCCTTTTCAGACATAGTTCCCCCTAAATCTACAGATGATCAGCTGATCTAAAATCACTCCTAAATATTAAACAGAATCACACCTCCTCTAAGTGTAATATTGCAGCAATACTAAGATTAAGAGCATTAATAATGGAATCTGCCATTACTAATACTTTTTAGCAGAACTGTTAGTATCCACGCATCATCGATTATAATATACACTTGAAATTTATATATACAAGAAGAACTTCCCCAATTTATTTCCAACTCATTCAGAATCTCAAGACCGGAAACTGTTTACAAGTGCTGCTATTATTAAGTTTGAAGCGGAAATGATAAATTTTGCGAACTACAACAGAATGATCCAGCCATTCAATTAAAAAAGAGTACAACCGGAAATAAAAAGGCTCGGAAAAAACGAGAACAAATTTTACTTACCACAGCAAAAGCCTCTGGCAGAACAACAAAACAATCAAAAAAATAAAGTTCACGAAAAAGGCAGAATAAAAACGAAAATCTTAAAGCCTGCTAATGGTGATTTATTACAAACAATAATCAAACAATAAATGAATAAATTAGTCAAAATATATACAAGAAAATAAAAAAACAAAACGATAAATAAAAATACTTTGATTATATTTCGAGTTAGTATACTATGTATACTTTCTAAGTTGATGAAAAAAATGTCACTTCGATTTTTTAACCCCTTCTCTTATCTATATTTATAAGCTCTAGTATACCAAGTATACCAAGTATACCTTGTCTATAGAGCAGAAAAAAAGAGTTACAGAGATAAGTAAAGAAAACAATGAGGCAAAATACCCTAATACAGCATAATATAGAGAAATTTTATCTATAACTAAAAACAATGATTTAAGCCTTATTTAAGGGAAAACACAGGAAGTAAAAAACTACTCTATAGGGAATTAAAACTTGGTATACCTGACGGGTTTTTTCGTGTAAAAACCCAGTAATTTCAAGGACTTTATCGGTATACTTTCATTTTTCGAGAAAATATACCGAATTTAAAAAAATCAGTGATAGCAAGGCTTTATTCCGTATACCAATTTTTTCTGACTTGGTATACTTGGTTGCCGATTTTTTGTGATTTTTTCTCCTGAACGTAAAGACAAACAAATAAAACGTTTTTATTTGAGGCAAAAATAAGGACGTTTATCCTTTTTTATTGAGAGTAAAAAGACTGTTTTTGCTACATATTCCAGAAACATAAAAAACTGTACGAATCGTACAAGTTAAGCGTCTTTTTTGCCTGTATTTTTGTCCTCACGGCATATTTATAGAAAATAGAAGTACGCAATCAATAGTAATAACGTCACAAGTTCAATCACAATAAACTGTTTCCTGTAAAAACTGCTGATTATGACAACATTTACTTGAGTGCTCTACTTTCCCTCTAAATCATGTCCGCTATTGTCCCCCCAGCTGCCTGACTAAGGAAATACATGTCCAAGTGGCTCAAATTTTAGTCTTTAGGGCGTAATTTTGTGCCTCTGGGGAACTTGAGGTATACCTGAATAGTTGAAAATCATCATAAATGCCAACCGTGAGTAAAAATAATTCTCTGCTATCAATGCGAAAATAGGTACAATGCATGATACCAGTTAAAAATTTTCGTTTTTGACATTTTTCGTTGTTAAATACTCCCCCTACCCCCAGCAGGAAATCCCATAAAAGCAAATTAGTCGGTAGGGAGCAGTTCTTGAAAACAAATCAAACTTTGATAGTATCAAAGGCAGACAAACAAAATTCAAAGTATAAGGGAGACTTCACTATGAAAATGAAATATCACAAATATGAAAAAGATTGGCAATGGACTGAGGAAGAGCTAAAAATCATGGCGAGAGTTCCCCGCTCAACGCCGTTTATTGAGACAAAAACCAAGGGAGAGTGGCTGAGCCTGTTGTGGGTGAATCCGAAATTCAAGAACCCGAAGGTTGGCCCATACGGAATGATGAGGTACGATTATTTAAAGGCAAAATTCCCTGATGTGCTTGAGAATCTTGCACTTTCGGGACGTCTGACCGCATACCTGAACAAGGTGAATCGAATCTGCCGAAACAGGGCTGGGTACGAGGGAACGACACACCTAGTAATGTCACTGATTGAGTCTCCATCGCTTGAGATCAAAATGATCCCGGATGACGCTATGCTTTCTGAATGGATGTCAGACCATGCTTATCCGTATCGCCATAGAAAAGAACAGCCAGTGAAGAACTTTCCGGACATTGGAATGTCAAGAACTTACATGCATCGTCGGTGGAAGTATCTGGTGGAGTGGAAAGCAGAGCGACTCTGGCACATTGTTCAAGAGGGGCAATTGGAAAAAGACCTTCTAGAAACTCAGGAAGAAATGCAGACTCGTTTGGATTCAGTTATGTCAGCATACCGGAAGACACATCCCGTAACTAAGGATCAGCTGGCGTGGGCTGCAGACATGAATATGACAAAGATGATAGCTGAAGGCGAACTGCAGAAAGAAATAATCTACTGCTAATTCCAGTTTATATTTATTCCTGCTATCGGTGGATTAACATATTTGCCTTTTCCGTAATGCAACAAAGAAAATCTCTGAATTCTATATTGACGATTTAGTCATGGAACCTCATGTTAGTGCACCCATGTAGCTCTGAATACCTCTTTCCATATTGTCACTCAAAACACATGCCCTCCTCTGGCATTTATAGCTACAACATAAGGGGCCGGAGAATCTGTTCTCCGACCCTTAATTTTATGCAAAATCTTCCTCCATCCCGCTTTTTTTCAAGTACAGAAACGGGGCTATTGCACGCCATCGTGCAACAGCCCCGTTTAAATTTAAAACGGATATTCTATTTATTCAGTGTTCTCATAATACTTCTTTGCAGCTTATTTCTGTGCAGCCCGCAGATTTCTCTCAGAACCATCTGATTCACTGCTCAAAAAAGGCGGCGTATATTCTTTCCCCTGACGGTTATATGTGAGCATAAAAATACGATTGGCAAGCCATTTTCTGAACGATGGATTGTCCTGATACTGTTTAAAAAGCTCGATGTTGTCCCCCATGATGTTAAGAATGGTCTGCTGAAGCGCACGTTCGCTTTCTGTCCGCGCTTCCTGCTCATCGGAGTTTTTCATGGCGTTCTGGTATTTTTTATCACGTGATACCATGACAGGCAGCTGACGAATCTGACGCTGCACGTTATCGGCGTCGTTCCATTTTATATTGCCGAACATATCATTGAACTCTGAAATAATTTTGGTAAGCGGGTCTAATTCAGGCTCTACGATATGTCCAATTTGTCCGGCAGGCACAGGAGCAATGACTGCATCTTCGTCCTCAAGCTTAATGGAGACAGCCTCTCTAGCCTCGTTGCGATAGCTGTCAAGATCGATGGCAGAAAGAATTCCCTCTGAAAAATCATCATCGCGAGGCGATGGCAATTTAGGAATCAAAAGGTTAAGGAAGATCGAGAGCTTTTCCCACTCTGCGTTTCCATAAGGCAGAATAGAGCCAAGGAATCCATAAGTTCTCACAAAGGACTTTGCGGCACTCTTAAATTTAATCTGATCATCCGTTTCAAGCTCATTGTAGATGACAACACACGGGTCAAGGACAGGATCAAGTCTGTCACGCTCAACTCCGCCAAGGAACAGGTCCACAACATGCTGTACCTTTTCGTCGTCAAAAACCTGATAGTCGTTCATCACCGAGATCAAGTCATAGAGCTTATTCGGGTCTGTCTCGCCGGAAAGGATCGTTGTCCTGTAGAACTTTGAGAACGCCTTTTCAATCAGAGCTGTTTTATTGGCAAAATCCAACACATACACTTCATCTTTTCCCGGACAGGCACGGTTCAACCGTGAAAGAGTTTGTACAGCCGCAATGTCATAAAGCGGCTTATCAACGTACATGGTTTGCAGAAGCGGCTCGTCAAATCCAGTCTGGAACATATCAGCGACAACCAGCAGTCTGTAAGGATCCTGCTTGAATTCCTTTGGAATTTTCGCATCAGGAAAGCCGTTCATGCCGGCTGAGGTAAGAGGCGTTTCCTGTCCGTTGTATCTGCACTCACCGGAAAAAGCAATAATCGCCTTATACGGGCTGTGCCTTTCAGCAAGACATTGATTTATTGCATAATAATATTCAATGCAGCGAGGAATACTGGCTGTGACAACCATTGCCCGGGATTTTCCGTTGAGTTTCTTTCTGGCGATGATCTGCTCGTGAAAATGCTCTACCATAATGGCAGCTTTTTTGGCAACAACATGGGGATTCCCCTCGACAAACGCACGCAGTTTTTTCTGAGCGCGCTTCTTGTCGAACATCGGATCGTCCTCGACTTTCTTCGCTATCCTGTACCAGCTGTCGATAGTCGTGTAGTTCTTCAGCACATCGAGAATGAAGCCCTCCTGAATGGCCTGCTTCATCGTATATACGTGGAACGGCCTGTGTTTCACAATGCCGTCCTCTACACATGCCGTGCCAAACACTTCTTCTGTCTTATTCTTCGGAGTGGCAGTAAAGGCAAAATAACTGGCCGATTTTACCAATTTACGCCCCTCTACAATGGCATTGATTTTGTCTTCGTTGTCCATCTCGTTATCCGAGGCAAGGCCGGAAAGCGCCAGATTCATATTTGCAGAATTGCGGCCGCTCTGGCCGGAATGAGCCTCATCAATGATGATGGCAAACTTGTTTCCAATGTGTTCCTGTCCGATCTCCTGCGAGATGTACGGGAACTTCTCAACCGTCGTAACAATGATCCGCTTGCCGTCCTCAATGGCTTTTTTCAAGTCGCCAGAGTGCTGCGCCCAGACAACGGTGTTTCTCACCTGCATAAACTGTTTAATCGTGTCGCGAATCTGCTTATCAAGGATACGGCGGTCTGTGACAACAATAACCGAATCGATCATAGGCCGTCCATTTTTTTCAAGACCGATTAACTGATGTGCAAGCCAAGCGATTGAATTTGACTTGCCCGACCCGGCGCTGTGCTGAATAAGGTATCTTGAGCCGATACCGTTCTGTTTCACATCCGCCAGCAGTTTTTCCACGCAGTCCAGCTGATGGTAGCGCGGCCAGATCTGTTTAACAGTTTTTTTCTTCGTATCAGGGTCTTCATCGACAATCACCTGAACGTAATTCTCGATGATCCGGGAAAGTTTCTGCTTGGACAGAATGTCTTTCCACAGATATTCAGTCATGATGCCGTCAGGATTGGGCGGATTGCCTGCCCCGTCGTTGTACCCTTTGTTAAACGGCAAAAACCAGCTGTTTTTCCCGGCAAGTTTTGTGCAGAACTCAACCGTCTGGTCGTCCACTGCAAAATGAACCATGCAGCGTTTGAAAGAAAAAAGAATGTCCCGCGGATCGCGGTCTTCCTTGTACTGCTCCACAGCATCCAACGTGTTCTGCCCCGTGTAATGGTTTTTCAGTTCCATGGTGATAACCGGCAGGCCATTGATGAAAATGCAGAGATCAAGAGCGAGCTTGGCCGCGTCAGAAGAATAGCGAAGCTGCCGCGTCACGCTGAAAATGTTCTTCTCAAACATTTCCTTTGACTTTTCGTTGTTCTCCGTCGGGGTGAAGTAGAACATGATCAGATCGGCAGGATAGACTTTGACGCCGTTGCGCAGAACATCAATAATTCCCCTTCTGGCGATCTCGCCAGAAAGTCTGTTCAGAAACTGCCGTCTCTTCTGCCCGTCTTCTGTGCCAAGCTTGGCCATTTCCCGCGGCTGCGTTTCGTTCAAAAAATGGAAAAGGCGCGTTTCATCAACGGCATAATCTTTGTTGTAGTCCTCATTCGTTCCCTGTTCATAGCCGTTGTGTCCTGTCAGCCAGTCCACGATCAGCGTCTCAAAGCCCTTCTCGGTTTTATCTGAAAAGGCCATGCTCACACCTCCTCTTCAACAGCGTTGTCATCTTCAGTAGGATCTTCATTTTCATCCTCGACAACGTCATCTACATGTTCATATTCGGGAACGGAAACACCGCGCACATCAATCTTGCCTGTAACGACATCAGATATAATTACAGATTTCATTCCGTCAAGCTCAGAAATTTTTGCGTACATATTTTCTATAAGCGTATCTATCTTTGAGCAAATCTGATCAAGGTATTCGACGATACATTTCTGCTCATTTTCTGGAGGAATTAGCAGAAATGTATCTTTCAAATCTTGTTGTGTAATGCTGTATACTTTTACAGCATTCACTTTTTTTCTAATCTGATAACGCCACGTTGGTGATTTAAACAAATACGCATAATACTTGTTTTCTGTACTGTTTTTCGGATGAGCAATGATAGTATGGTATCCGGCAAAGATTTTTTCACTTCTGTCGATATATGCACAATTTCCGCTTCCCGTCAGATCTTCAGATGTATCAGCAAATATAAAGTCACCTTTTTCAACAAGTGCTGACGCATTCGTCATCAAATAAGACTCATTTACAAATTTAAATAAGTCATCATTTAACCCAACCATCGAATTCTTTTTTGAATGAACCTGCCCATAATTTATCACGAAGATTCCTGTTGGCTCTAAATTTGCCTTTGTAATAGACAAACCCTTCCTGAAAGTGAACAGATTTCGAAGACGTTCTATTTTCCACGTAGAAGGAAAATCAATGTCCCATCTGATATCATTATTATGGCACTCCGTAGTCTGGTCCAGTCCATGAATCACAGCCTTATCTATTGTACGGTTCTTGAGCTCTTCGAGTTCCTGTATTTCCTTGCGCCGTATCCCAATCAGCTTGTTGATCTCAGAGACTTTCCAGTCGAGGAACCGCACGATCTGATCCTGCTCGTCTTGCGGAGGAATGGGAATGTACATGTGTCTTATGTCATTAAACCCAATTGATTGACGTACTCCGCCGCCCATGCCATAAAATACTTTTTTTACATCGTAAGCATGGAGCAGATAGTGCAGATATTCAGACTTAATCCTTGGCTCAAGACACAGATAGGCAGATGTGATTATTCCATCATCTTTAACCAGGCCTGTGCGAAGGCTTTTGTGATCGTTTTGAAGATCAGTAAGCCGCATGATAATATCACCCGGTTTGATGATTTGATATGTTGATAGATCCTGAGCGGTAGTGTAAAATATTTTGTGTAAATGAATCTTGCTCAAAATATTTTCATACCT
>CAZDXA010000067.1:0-8092 GCA_964509435.1 uncultured Synergistaceae bacterium
CCTTATGCCGGATCGGATGGAAGTGTGCCGGGATGGGGATGGGGAAATATACTACCTATACACCAAAGCCACCGATGAAAATCCAAAAATCAAAGCCTATGGCACGGTCCGGCTCCGAAAGGACAACGTGATGCATATTCCCGGCCTGGGGTTTGACGGCCTTGTAGGGTATTCTCCCATAGCCATGGCCAAGAACGCCATCGGCATGGCCATTGCCTGCGAGGAGTTCGGGGCGAAATTTTTCGCTAATGGGGCTTCTCCCAGCGGTGTCCTGGAACATCCGGGGACCATCAAGGATCCCCAGCGGGTCCGGGACGCCTGGCAGTCTCAGTTTGGCGGCAGCAGCAATGCGGGGAAGGTGGCCGTATTGGAAGAGGGCATGAAGTACTCGCCCATTGGCATTTCCCCGGATCAGGCCCAGTTCCTGGAAACCCGGAAGTTCCAGATTGACGAGATTGCCCGAATCTTTCGGGTACCCCCTCACATGATTGGGGACCTGGAGAAATCTACCTTCTCCAACATCGAGCAGCAGTCTCTGGAATTTGTGAAATACACCCTAGGCCCCTGGGTGGCCCGGTGGGAACAGGCCATGAGCCAATCCCTTCTGACCCCGGAAGAACGGACCCGGTATGAAATCCACTTCAATGTGGACGGGCTTCTCCGGGGCGACTACGAAAGCCGGATGAACGGCTATGCCGTAGGCCGCCAGAACGGGTGGCTATCTGCCAACGATATCCGGGAACTGGAAAACATGAACCGGATCCCGGAAGAAGAGGGCGGGGATCTGTATCTCATCAACGGAAATATGACGAAATTAAAAGATGCCGGCCTGTTTGCAGGCTCTGGCAATAAGGAGGAACCCCATGAAACGTAAATTTTGGAATTGGGTGAAAAACGAAGGGGAAGACACCCGTACTCTGTATCTTACCGGAGAAATCTCCGATGAAACCTGGTTCGGAGACGAAGTAACACCAAAGATCTTCAAAGACGAACTGATGGCCGGCAGCGGGGACATTACCCTTTGGATCAACTCTCCCGGAGGTGATGTGTTTGCAGCGGCCCAGATTTATAACATGCTGATGGATTATTCTGGCCGAGTGACCGTAAAAATCGATGGCCTGGCCGCCTCTGCAGCCAGTGTCATTGCCATGGCCGGGAGCCAGGTGGAAATGTCCCCGGTGGCCATGATGATGATCCACAATCCCATCACGGTGGCCATTGGGGATAGCAAGGAGATGCAGAAAGCCATTGATATGCTCTCTGAAGTAAAAGAAAGCATTGTAAACGCCTACGAAATCAAGACCGGCCTGTCCCGGAACAAGATTTCCAGGCTGATGGATGCCGAGTCCTGGTTCAACGCCAAGAAGGCGGTGGAACTGGGGTTCGCGGATGCCATCCTTTATACCGAAGAAAAAACGGAAAATGACATCAACGTGGATGCCATGCTATTTAGCCGGGCGGCGGTGACCAATTCCCTGCTGACGAAGATGGCCATCCAATCCAAACCGAAAGAACCCATCCCTAACAAGGTCCCCGCGGACAAACTCATGAAGCGGTTGGGCCTTCTTGTGCATTAAGGAGGAATTTCCATGAATCAGATCCTGAAACTGAGAGCAGAACGAGCCAACACCTGGGAAATGGCCAAAGCCTTTCTGGAATCCCACCGGGATAAAGACGGCATGGTCTCTGCAGAAGACAGCGCTGTTTACGACCGGATGGAAGAGAAAGTGGTGGCCCTGGGGAAAGAAATCGAACGGCTGGAACGCCAGCGGAACATCGATGATGAACTCAATCAGACCATCGATACCGCCCTCAAGGTCAATCCCGGTGCCGGAAGCACCAGACCGGACACCAAAACGGGTCGGGCCAGTGATGCCTACACCAAAGCCTTCTGGCAGGCCTTTCGGGGGAAAGGTAACATCCAGGAAGTGAAGGATACCCTGACCATCGGCTCTGACCCGGAAGGCGGGTACCTGGTTCCGGATGAATATGAACGGACTCTTGTGTCCGCTCTTCAGGAAGAGAACTTCTTCCGCAGCCTGGCCCATACCATCCGCACGTCTTCCGGTGACCATACGATTCCTGTTGTGGCCAGCCATGGGGAAGCGGCCTGGATGGAAGAAGGCAGCGCCTATCCGGAAAGTGACGACACCTTCAGCCAGGTGAACCTGGGAGCCCATAAGCTGGGGACTGCCATCCGGGTCTCCGAAGAACTGATGAATGACAGCGTCTTTGACCTGGAAAGCTACATCACTCAGGAATTTGCCCGTCGCATCGGGACCAAGGAGGAAGAAGCCTTCCTGGTGGGCGATGGGAAACATAAGCCCCTGGGTGTGTTCCAGGGAGCAGAAGTAGGGGTAACGGCAGCCAAGACCGCCATCACCTTCGACGACATGATGGACCTGTACCACAGTCTGCGCACGCCGTACCGGAGAAATGCTTCCTGGATCCTGAATGACTCCACCGTCAAGGCCATCCGGAAACTGAAGGACAACAACGGCAACTACATCTGGCAGCCTTCTGTCCAGGTGGGCCAGCCGGACCGGATCCTTAGCCTGCCCTATCGCACGTCCAGCTTTGTGCCGGAACTGGCAGCCGGGAATAAGGCCATTGCTCTGGGAGACTATTCCTACTACTGGATTGCTGACCGTCAGGGCCGGAAGTTCAAGCGGCTTAGTGAACTCTATGCAGCCAACGGGCAGATCGGATTCCTGGCCAGCGAACGGGTGGATGGCCGCCTGATCCTGCCGGAAACCGTAAAAGTCCTGCAGGTCCAGGCCGGTTGATGACCGCTTTAGAGGGAGGCGATGAGCATGGCAGTGACGGGACTCATAACGCTTGAGGAAGCCAAAGCCTATCTCCGGATAGACGGAAACGAGGAGGATGACCTGATTGCCCGTCTCATTGCTTCCTCTGAGCGGCTTTGTCTGGATATCCTCCGCAAGGAAGAACCAGAAGAAACAGCGGCCTTCAAAATGGCTGTTCTTTTTTCGGTGGCCTATCTATACGAGCACAGGGAGGATGCGGATTACCACAATCTGCTCCTTACCCTGCGTTCTCTTTTGTTTGGGGAACGAAAGGAAGCATTCTAATGAAAATCGGAAAGATGGACAAACGGATCACGCTGATGGAACCTTTCCCTACAGAAGATGGGTATGGAGGTTTTTCCACGGAATACAAGGAAGTCGGCAGCATTTGGGCCCAGGTGCTCCAAACCAACTACGCCGAGCAGGAAGCCCAGGGAACTCCCATGAACCGGGAACAGCTGCGGCTGAAGATCCGGCCCCGCAAGGATTTGAAACGGGGATGGAGAATGCTGCTTTCTGGAGAACTGTATGAAATCGAAACCGTGGACAACACCTATCGGGACAGCACGACCCTGATCGTCCACCGGTATGAACAGGGGGTGTAGCCATGGCTGTTTTTACGGTCAAAGTTCCGGAAGGGGAACTAAGCAAAGCGATTGGGCAGATTTCCGCTTGGGATGGAAAGAGCCGCCTCCGTGTGGAAGGGGCTCTCAGAAGAGGAACCAGTGGGGTAGCTCGGGAAGCCCGGCAGCGGGTCCCGGTCCGGACGGGAAAACTCAAAAAATCCATCAAGACGCGGTTTTCTGCAGTGAAGCTGGAAGGCCAGGTGTACAGCAATGTCCCGTATGCCCATCTGGTGGAATTTGGCAGTCGGGCCCATACGGTAAAGCCCCAGAAGAAAAAGGCCCTGCGATTTTTCCGGGGCGGTCCTGTCTTTACGAAACGGTCCCGGATCCCGGCACAGTCCGGGAAACCCTTTTTCAAGCCGTCCTATGACTATGTGGAACCCCAGCTGATCCGTGATGTAAAGAAGGCAGTCCGTGAACCATGAAGCGATTACCCAACAACGCCATCCATAAGGCCCTGGTGGCCTTTCTCAGAGAACACACAGGGCTGGCGGTTTATGACTACGTGCCTCAGGAGGCGGTGCTGCCGTTTATCACTCTGGGGACCATGACCGTCCAGGACAAATCCACCAAAACCGAGGACATGACACACCTTTCGGCCCACATCCATATCTATAGCAATTACAAGGGACGGTTTGAAATCAACTCTCTGGCGGAAAAACTCATCAACCTGTTTGGGAGCATCCAACTGGATCTTTCCCCTGATGAATTCTATGTATCTGCCCAAGGGGTGGATTTCTACGAAACGTACCCGGAGGATGAGATGGGCTACAGCGGGGTGATTACTCTGGAAGTCCTTATCCAGAACATTCATAAGGAGGAATAATATGGCAACTACCACTTTTCCCAGCCGGAGCGAAGCCTCCAATACGGCGACTGCCGGCAAGGATTATTTGATCTATCTGAACGCAGGAGAATCGGATACCAATCCCACCTGGCTGCTCTTAGGGGGCCAGCGGAGCGGGGATCTGTCCCGGCAGGCAGACGAAATCGACGCCAGCAGCAAAACGTCCAGCGGGTGGAAATCCACCATCCCCGGCCTGCGGAACTGGTCCCTGGACCTGGAATCCGTGTACCTGGCCGGAGACAAGGGGGCCAAATTCCTGGAAGCCTCTTTCTTAGCAGGAAAGCAGGTTCACATCAAATTCGAGTACCCGGACAAAAGCTATGTAACCGGTTGGGGCTCCGTGACAGAATGCAGCCTGTCCACCCCTCATGATGATGTGGCCACTCTCTCTGGGACCATTTCCGGGGACGGGCCCTTAAGTGAACTGAAGAATGCGGACGGAACGGTTGTCCCTACCGGTAAATAGGAGGAATCGGAAAACATGAAGAAAATCGACTTTGAAGTCTTTGGCCCTGGCCAGTACCTGTATTTTGATATCGGCCGGCTGATCCAGGTAGAAAACATTACCGGAAAAAGTGCCGGGGACATTATCCGGAACCAGGAATTGAACCTGGGGATCCTGACTGCTCTTCTGTCCATCGGGCTCCGGCAGCACGGCATCAAGAATCCCCAGTGGTACGCCAATAAGATGCAGGAACTCATCGATGAAGGCCACGAGATGGAAGAATTCGTTCAGCCGGTGGTGAAGGCCATTGCCGGGTCCGGCATTCTGGGGAAAGAAGTGTACTACGCCATCTTTCCAGAAGAAGATCCGGGGAAAGAACCGGGGAAGAGTAAGACGAAAGCAAAAAACTGACGACGGGACAGGAAGAAGTCCCGTCTTTTAACGAGTGGCTGGGGTGGGCGGAAGAAGTGGCCTATGGGCTCTTGCATCTTTTGCCTGCCCAATTCTATGCTCTGACTCCCCTGGAGCTGGATCGGATGGCGGAATGCCGGGCTAGGGCAGAACAACGAAAGAAATGGGAGACTGCTTATTGGGTGGCCTGCCTGATGAGCATCCATACCCGGAAACCGGTACGGACGGAAAAGCTGATGAAACCCTTCCTGCCCAGGAAAACCAGCAGCCAAATGGCAGCCGAGCGGGATGCCTTCTTCGAGGAATTCAGACGGAAAGGAGCTGACGATCGTGGCAACCATCGCTGACCTTCTGGTCAAGATCGGAGCAGATACCTCCGATCTCCGGAAAGAACTCAATGCCACCAAACGGCAGATCAAGTCCGCCTTTGGGAGCGAAGCCCTGGACGTGTCCAAGAAATCCCTGGCCGTCTTAGGAGGCATCGGGGCCGGACTGGCTGCTCTGTGTGTGGCATCGGTGAAAGCCGGCGCCAGTCTCCAGAGTACCAAGACCGCTTTCACAAATATGCTGGGGAGCGCGGAAAAAGCCCAGGACTTTCTGGGGAAAATGCAGGGATTTGCAGCCAAGACTCCTTTCGAATTTAGCCAGGTGTCCCAGGCGGCCCAGAAGTTCATCGCTTTCGGCTTTTCGGCCGAACAGGTCATTCCTACATTAACCGCGGTGGGGGATGCGGCAGCCGGCGTGGGCCTTGGAGCAGAAGGCATTAACCGGATCACCCTGGCCCTGGGGCAGATGGCGGCAAAGTCGAAAGTCCAGGCCGGTGAAATGATGCAGCTGACTGAAACAGGCATTCCGGCCTGGAAGATGCTGGCGGACCAGATCGGGGTTTCCGTACCGGAAGCCATGGACAGGGTGTCCAAAGGAGCCATTGATGCGGCAACGGGCATTACGGCTTTGGTCAGTGGTATGGAACAGTCTTTCGGGGGCATGATGGATCAGCAGAGTGAGACCATCAGCGGCACCTGGTCCACCCTCATGGATGGACTGGAACAGTCGGCGGCCCAAGTGGGCCTCCAGATTGCGGAAGCCCTAAACCTGCCGGGGATCTTCCAGTCCTTAGGGGATATGCTAACCAACTTTGCAGCCACCGTCCAGTCTTCCGGACTTACGGAAGCTCTTATGACAGCCATTCCTCCTGAATTCCAGGCAGGAATCCTCCTCATTGTGAGTACTCTCACTGGCCTTGCCATTCCGGCCATTGGGCTTTTTGTGACGAAGGTGACCCTGATGGCCGCGCCTTTTCTGGCGGCGGTAGCAGCGGCAGCTCCTTTTATTGGGGTAGCAGCGGCAATGGCCACGGCCCTCTATGCCATCTGGAAAAGCGGGATGACCGTAGAAGATGTGCTGGGAACTATGGGCATCAAAATGGAAACGGTCACCCGGGCTGTGGATGCCGTTCAGGCAATGATGAGCGCGGCGGCCCAGTCCATTATTGCCAACCTTCAGGCTCTGGAACCGGTGTTCACCTTGGTGGCTGCCGTGATGGGGGCAGCTTTCTATGCAGCCCTGCAGGTGATTGGCGGGGTAGTGAACGGAGTGCTGAACTTCATCAGCGTCCTTAGCGAATGTGTGACCTGGATCCTGAACGCTTTTACCTATCTGGTAGAAGGCATTGGGTCCTGTATCGATGAAGTAGGAAGCATCCTGTCCGACATGGCTGGCAGCATCCTTCCCTCCTGGGCCTCTAGTGCCCTTTCTACCATTGCCAACTTTGTCAGTGAAGCCATTAGCTGGCTCTCCAGCTTGATCCAGAAAATCCTGGAAACCAACAATGCTCTGGGTTCCATGGGTGGCGAAAGCGGTGGAGAAGGTGGCGGGGGCAGTAGCACTCCTGCCAAACGGGAATTTAAGCTGCCGGACTTCAGCAACCTTCGAGGGGGAGGCGGGGATATCCCGGTTCCTTCCGGAGGAGGCGGAGGCGGCGGTGGTTCTGGTGGCGGCGGAGGGGGCGGAAGCTCCGGAGGCACGGACCAGCTGGCCAATGCCGCGGCCCAGACCAGCAAGAGCATCGAAGAAGAATGGTTCCGGACCTTCCAGACCAAAAGCGCCCTGGTGGACCGGTGGTATAAGGAAGAAACGGACGAACTGGAAAAATCCAGATCCGCCAACGAGAACTACGAACGGGATAAGACCCGTCTGGCAGAACTGTATGCCCAGAAGCGGCTGGATGCCCTTTCTGAGGAACAGACCAAGGCACGAGAGCTGATGAACAAGGCCCGGGATCTGTCTTTCGATGCGGTGACGGCGAAACTCATTCTCTACGGTTCCAAACAGGAACAGGAAGTCATGAAGATGCAGTCTGACATGGAAAAAGCGGTGGCTTCCATTGATGACAAGTACGCCAAGCTGTCCCAGGACTTTATTTCTTTGACGGCCAGTGAAAAGGCTGTATTCCTGAACGCTCTGAAGGAAAAAGGCATCGCCTATGAACAGGCCAGTGCTAACGAGATTGCCTTTGACAAACAGGCCAATCTGGAAAAAGCAGCAGCCTACAAAAGCTATATGGAGGAACGAAATGCCTACTTTGCCCAGGGAAAAGACATCCAGGCGGCCCTGGATGAAGCCTACAACCAGAACTCCCTGGCCATGCTCCAAGAGACTCTCACTGCAGAAATGGCCCTTCGGCAGAGCAACATCGATGCGGAAAAGTCCCTGATGGATACGTACCAGGAAGCCTATATGAATGCCCACATGGGAACTCTGGAACTCATTGCGGACATGGCATCCACCACCTTAAGCGGCCTGGAGACAGCCTTTACGGATATCCTGACCGGGGCCAAAAACGCCAAAGATGCTTTCCTGGATCTGGGGAAGGCCATGCTGAAGACCATCGCCAGCTATTTTTCCCAGATGCTCTCCGGGATGCTGGTGACGGCTCTCTTCGGAGATAAGCTCA
>CAZDXA010000068.1:0-8052 GCA_964509435.1 uncultured Synergistaceae bacterium
TCGAGGATATCAATGTGGAATCTTACAGCGGCGCATTAGAGCTGTCGGGCAACAGCGCGCAGGCGTCAGGCGGCATTGCCGGCGCGGCCGGCGGCGGTTTTGCGGCGGCCGACAGTCTGTCAATGGTTTCTCAGGGAGACGCAGCCATCACGAATAACAGCGCGATGGCTCAGGCGGCACACTTTACACTGCTTTCACTGGATCACGTGTCTGTGTCTCAGGACTATGCTGACTCACTCGGTGACATGAATGCGCCGGGCGCGGCCCACATCGATAAATCCAAGTTTGACATGACACTTGAAAGTGTGAATCTGCAGGCATCCCTCGGTGCGGCGCTGGGCGGCGCGGGCGCATCCATAGGTGACATTGCCGTGAGCTCAGACAGCGGCGCATTAGAGCTGTCGGGCAACAGTGCGCAGGCATCCGGCGGAATTGCCGCAGCAGCCGGCGGCGGTTTTGCGACGGCCGGCAAACTGTCAATGAATGCTGAGGGGGATGCGGCCATCACGAACAACAGCGCGACGGCGGCCGCAAACGCCGAAGGGATTTCTCTGAACGTGAACAAACTGTTTGTGAATCGCTCTGTGGATCACACTTCCAAGGATGACTCGGGCAAGATAGAAAGCAGCGGTACAAAATTTGCTCTGTCTGCCGACTCTGCGACGGCCGGGATTTCTGCGGGCGTGGCGCTGGGCGGCGCGGGTGCGGCCATCGAGGATATCAATGTGGAATCTGGAAGCGGCGCATTAGAGCTGTCAGGCAACAGCGCGCAGGCGTCAGGCGGCATTGCCGGCGCAGCCGGCGGCGGTCTGGCAGCCAATAGTATCAGTCTTCTGGCAGCGAAGGATATCGCTCTGAAGGACAACCATGCGACAGCACTGACTGATTCAGGAGCTCTGAGTCTGAATCTCGAGGGTGTGAGTGTCAGTGTTCCCGGTTCGAGCGGCACGGCGCAGACTGCTGGTGTGGATAAACTGAAACTCAGCGCACCGGTCGCAGCGGTGCTGGGCGGCGCAGGCGTTTCGGTCAATGGCATTACCGTGAGTTCCGACGGCGGCGGAATTGAACTGTCGAACAACACGGCGCAGGCGTCAGGCGGCATTGCCGCAGCACTGGGCGGCGGTCTGGCAGCTTTTAATGGCACTGTGAAACTGTGTGCGGCGAATGATGTACTGTGGCGAACAACACAGCCTCGGCAAAGGCTTCCGGCAGCGTTGAGGTGGACATTGAGGGATTCAGGTTTAACATGCCCGACGTACTTCCAACGCCCATCTCCGTCACCAGCCTGAAGGGGACGATTCCTGCGGCCGTGGCGCTGGGCGGCGGTACCTTCAACGATGGCAGTGTTTCTGCTCAGAAGGCGGTGTTCGAGAACAACGCTGCGCTGGCAGAAGGCGGTATTGCGGCGGCAGTCGGCGGTGCTTTCTTCATGTCGTCGTTTGCGTCAGGAAACGGCCCGCTTACAGCGGAGTTCCGCGGCAACCGCGCCGAGGCCCTGGGCAGTCAGCAGCTTTCCCTCACCATCGAAGGGCTGAAACTGAATCTGCCTTCTCTGCCGGCTGTGCTGAACGGCAGCCTGAACGGGTCTGTTGCAGCAGCGATGGGCGGCGCCGGAGTGGCTGACTTTAATGCCGTTGATCCGGGCAGCTCGGCACTGTTTGTAAATAACCATGCACTGGCTGACGGTTCGCTGGCGGCGGCGGTCGGCGGTGCGACATATGCGTTTGAAGCAAATTCAGCTAACAAACTGGATAAGATCACTTTCACAGGCAACTGGGCTGCGGCCCGCAACACTACGGGGATTTCTCTGCAGATCGAGGACAGCACGGTCAGAAACCTGCTCTCCGGCCTGGCAGCCTCAGCTGTCTCGGATCCTGACCAGCAGGAAGCTGTCAGGACTCTGGCGAACGCTGCGTTGAACGCTGACTCCACTGCGCTTGCCGCGGGCGGCGCCGTGTTCTCACCTGCTGAGGATATGTACGCCGGGCAGGATATCCGCTTCAATAACAACAGAGTATCTGCTGAAGGCGCCATCGGCATCGCAGCGGGCGGCGCTGTGGCTGATGTGGGGACGGTAACTCTTTCATCTGACGGCAGCATTACCTTTGCCGGCAATAAGGCAGAAGGCAGCACGGCCGGCCTGGGCGGCGCAGTTTACTCGCTGGGCGGTGTGAATCTGAACGCAGGCAAACGGGTTGCCTTTATGACCAATACTGACGATGTGGTCTTTGGCAGCTCGTTCTCCAGTGATCCGCTGAAAATCAAGGCTTCCATGCTGTTCGGCATCAAGGGTGTGGAGCTGGCTGACCAGAAGACGGCGCTGACTGAGGCGGGCATCGCTGAAAACATTGTCTCTTTCATTGCGGGCTCAGGCAGTTCGGCTGATCTGACTGAAGCTGATGCGATCACAGGCGAGAAGGGCAATCCCGGTGAGCTGTTCACTGTCAGGGCGGCCTCGGTGACCCTGAAGGACGACTCTGATGCGAAGGTCTTCGGCGCTTCGAGCGACGGCAGGCAGTATTTCTTCACGGCTGACAGCCCTGCTACCACCGGCGGTGAGAACTTCACGGCGAAAACCTACCGCGATGCAGCTGTCGGTTACGATACTGCCGGCACGGCGCGGCACTATTACATCGACATCAGGGGTACGAAAGACATTGTCTGGAGCGGCAATGCTTCTGACTCCTGGTACGCCGGCAATGCAGCTGAGCAGAACTGGCTTGAAGGAACCGCGAATGAGCATTTCTACAACGCTGACCGTGTCACCTTCAATGACTCAGCGGCAAAATATGTGGTGAAAGTGACTGACAGCGAGGTTCTGCCCGGCACCATGACGGTGGCCGGAACGAAGGACTACGCCTTTGTCTCGGCGGCTGACTCGTCGAATACGATCGGCACGTCGCAGCTTTCTCTGACAGGCACCGGAAAGACGTATTTTGAAAACCTCGATGTGCTTGTCTCTGACGGGTTCACGGCACAAGCCGGCTCGCAGCTTGTCGCTGACGGCCCCCGGACGGCCGAAGGCAGTGCGGTTGTGCGCAGCAGCGGAAATGCGGCGCTGAACGTTGAAAAAGGCGCTTCACTGCTGGTGCAGAACGCTGAACTGAACAAAACATACTGGATCGCTGACGGCTTCACCGGCAGTGACAGTGCGAAGAACTGGAACGCGCAGCCTTATGCGGGCACGATCTTTGACAAGGCAGCGCTGGCTTACACCGATGCAAGCACATGGAATCCTATCACGGACGGTTATGTGACGCTGTGGGATGACGGTGCGGTAACATTTACTGACCGCTTCCGCATGGAGACTGACCCGGCGGCTCTGCTGTCACTGGCCAACACGGCGCTGACGCTTTCCCGCTCGTTCGCTGCCACGCTGAACGAACGTGTCTACAGCCGTCAGAACGCTGCAGCAGACTTGAGCAGTCTGGTACGCATGAGCTTTGTGCCTGATGCAAAGCAGCGCGCTGCTGACAAGGGCGTGTGGGGCTCCATCTGGTACAGCCATAACGACGTTGACGGTATGCCTGTAACCGGCGAAACCGGCTGGTTTGATCAGGACACCACGACGAAGTCTTACGGTGCCACCATCGGCGGCGACTTCACCCGCCGCGGCTTCACCACCGGTCTGGCTGTGCAGCTGGGCAAGTACGACTCTGACGGTGCGCTCGGTGCTGACGGTGACGGCAAGTTCATCGGCGCATCCCTGTACGGCGGATTTAAACGCGGCGCCTGGGAGTTTACCGGCGACGTGGGCTACAACTGGTTCGACACCGACGTAACGGCCAGACTGTCAGGGCAGGATTTCCGCGCTGACGGCATCAAGGGACACGTGCTGACTGCGGGCGTGCGCGCCAACTGGCACCTGCCGGCACGCGGCGCTCTGCAGGTGACGCCGTTCCTCGGCCTGCGCTTCAGCCGTTACGATCAGGATGCCTATGATCTGCACACCGATTACATTGTGCAGACGATCCGCGCAGAGGACTGCTCAATGGATCAGTGGACTCTGCCTCTGGGCGTGCGCTTTGACTGGCTCACGGAAGCTCACGGCGAGTGGACTCTGAGACCGTCTGTGGAGCTTGCCTACGTGCGTGCCTTCGGCGACACGGACATTGACTCGCGTCTGCGCTTCCTCGGCTCCGGCTCGACGCTGCCCGCCATGGACTTTGTTACGGCGGTCAACGATGAGAACAGCTTCCGCGCGGCGGTCCGCTTTGAGGGCAAACGGAAGAACATGACGCTGGGACTGAACCTTTCCGGCCTGTTCTCCGACAATCAGACGGACTTCGGCGTGGGTGCCACGGTACGCTGGGACTTCTAGCACAGTACAAAGGCGCGGGCGGGAGATTTTTCCGCCCGCGTCCTTTTGTCTCTGCGTCTTTCTGCCGGCCGGCGGAAAGCTGCAGAGACGGCGGTATTCTGACGAGAAAAGGGGCAGCCGGGAAATTCGGCTGCCCCTTTTTAAATGCGGGTGTTTTTTCAGGCGGTGTCCGCAAAAACATCTATTGAAAAAGGCGCAGGAGAAAGCGGAGCTTCCCTGCGCCTTTATGCTTTACGAGGACCGCTAGACGGGAATGTGGAAAAGCCAGATCAGGCCCATAGCGATGGGCTCGCAGTAGGTGATGAAAAGAAGCGCGGCGGCAAGCGCCAGTACGTAGGGCATGCAGGCTTTGGAAATCTGTTCAAATGACAGATCCCGGCTCATGCCGCAGGCCACGTACAGACAGTTGCCAACGGGCGGTGTGATCATGCCGATGCCGAGGTTGACGATCATGACAATGCCGAGCAGGTAGGGATTGACGCCGACTTTGGTCATGACGGGCAGCAGAATCGGAGTAAACAGCGCGATGGCCGACACGGCGTTGATGAACATGCCGGCGATGAGCAGCAGAATGTTGAACAGAAGCAGCATGATGATCTTATTGCTGGTCACGCTGAGCATGGCGTCAGAAAGAAGCTGCGGAATGTGCCCGCGGGTGAGCACGACGCCGAAGGTCTGCACGCTGCCGAGCACGAGCATGATGGTGCCTGAGCCGACTGCGGTATTGACAAGAATGCGGGGCAGGTCTTTCCACTTGAGCGTGCGGTACACGAGGCTGCCGCAGATAAGGCCGTAAACGGCGGCAATGGCGCCGCTTTCAGTGGGCGTAAACAGGCCGGAGTAGATGCCGCCGAGGATGATGATCGGCATGATAAGCGCCCAGATGCTCTTGAAGAACACTCTCACGAATTCGCCAAGTGTGGGGCGCTTTCCGCTGGCAGTGATGCGCGGGTTTTTCCTGACGTAGTGATGCGCATAGATGAGCATGAAAATGGCCATCAGAATGCCGGGGCCGAAGCCCGTCAGAAAAAGCGTGCCGACAGAAACTTCTGCGAGCACTGCATAGGTGACCATGCCGACGCTGGGCGGAATGATCTGGCCCAGCGTGCCGGCCGCAGCTGCAGTGGCCAGGCTGAAATCTTCATTGTAGCCGTTTTTCTGCATTTCAGGTGCCATGACCCCTCCGATTGCGGCCGTGGTGGCTGGGGACGAGCCTGAGATGGCGGCGAAAAACGCGCTGGCGATGATGGTGACATAGGCGAGGGCGCCGCGCGACTTGCGGCAGAACAGGCCGATGAAGTCAACGAGCTTCTGGCTGAGGCCGCCGTCGGTCATCAGGTTGCCGCAGAGGATGAAAAGCGGAATGGCCATGAGCTGGTATGAGGTCATGCCGGCGAACATGGTCTGAGCGAGAACCATCAGGTTGATCCTCATGCCGGTATGGACAATGGTCAGCACGGCGGCGAGCCCGAGGCAGGCGGCTATGGGCGTGCCGATGAGCAGAAAGAATGTAAATGATCCGAACAGCCAGCCGAGCATTTATTCAGCCTCCTCAACGATCTTGCCGATGTCTTTCGGCGCCTGCGGCTTCTTTTCGTCGGCGCCGCAGAGTCCGATAAACGCAAGATACACGAAATAGAGCGCCATGACGCCGACGCCGAGGAGCATGACAATATAAATGACTCCCATAGGCCACTTGAGCACGGGCGTGGTCTGATTCATCAGACGGGGCAGGCGCGGCAGGCAGTACCAGATGAGAATGAAATAAAACGCGGCGCCGGACAGCCACGCTGTGAATTTCATCAGACGGCGCAGCGGTGCGGGCATGGATTTCTGAATCAGCTCAACGCCGATCATCTTTTTGCGGCGCGCGATCAGGTAGCCGCCGAATGTGGTGGACCAGAGGAAAAAATACTGGCTCAGCTCGGTTGTCCAGTTGACTTTCAGGCCGGTCATGCGCGCAACAACCTGAAGGAAAACGCAGAAGAGCATGCCTGCGATGCAGAATGCGGCAAGCGCGCCGGCAATTCTGTCGATAACTTTGAAAAACTGTTCAGCCCATTTCATGAGTCGGATCACTCTCCAGACAGAGGAACGAAATAAAAAACTCCTGAAAAAAGAGGCCGGGGAGCGCCCCGGCCTGAAAAGACTGTACTACTTGCCGACTTTTGCTTTTGCGGCTTCGAGAGCTTCAATCATGGGTTTCAGATCAGTGTTCTTGTATTTGTCGTACACGCCTTTGACTTTCTCTCTGAACGGCGTCAGATCGTCAATGTAGGTGACGACAATATCAGCACCGTCGGCGAGGACTTTCTTCAGCTGGTTCTCCTCGGTTTCACGGGCGATCTTGCGCTGATACACGGTGGCCTCATTGAAGGCTTTCATGAAGGTCTTCTGCTGCTCCTCGGTCAGGGAATCCCACAGGTCGAGATTCATGCCCACAGGCTCCACGCTGAACACGTGACGTGTCATGGAGAAGTAGCGGTTGACCTCATAATACTTGTTGTTGATGTAGTTGTTCTGAGGATTCTCCTGTGCGTCGACGGTGTGCATCTGCAGAGCGGTAAAGATCTCCGAGTTGGCCAGAGGCACCGGCTGCATGCCCAGAGCGCTCATCATGTCGGCAAACACCTGACTTTCGGCGATGCGGATCGTCAGGCCCTTGAGGTCGTCGACGGTCTTGACGGGGTGCTTTGAATTGGAAACGTTGCGCCAGCCGTTGTACCAGTAGCCGAGCAGCTTGATGCCGTGATCTTCGCAGTCCTTTGAGAAGATTCTGCTGACGTTTTCGTCGTCCATCATGGCAAAAGCCTGATCGGAAGTGTCAAACATGTAGGGCAGATTGACGGCTTCGTAGCTCGGAACGATGTTGCAGACACTCATGGGGTTCTCAATGAAAATGTCGATGGTGCCGTTGACAGTGCCTTCCACGGCCTTGGATCCGGCGGCGAGCTGGTTGGCAGGATACGTTTCAATGAGCATTGTGCCGTTGGAATACTCCTTGAGTTTTTCGCCCAGGTATTCGGCGCCCCACTGATAGGGGTGATGGGCGGAACCGCTGTGATGGACGCTGAATGAGATCGGTTTGTCAGCAGCCGCGGCGGCGGACGCTGCCAGCATCATGAACGCGCAGAGAAATGCTGCAACTGATTTTCTCATAAGACAAGACCTCCTTGATATTTTTTTCGCGCCTGAAAGCGATGAAATGAAACTGATGATGCCCCGCTCTCAGACTGCTGAAAATCCACTGCGGAAACTGAACCTGCCCTGTGAAAGCGGCCCCCTGTGATAAACGCTGCCGTGAATATAAAGACCCCTGTTGCATTTAGTTTGATTTTAAGGTAACGCCTCCGGACAAAATTGTCAATAAGAAATTAAAGGAAAATAGAAAAATTTTTCTATCACCCTGGGCACCGTTTTTTTTGAGGCCGCACTTTCTGCCGGCCGGCAAAACCGGCCCGAAGTTTTGACTGCTGCGGCGGACTGTGCCGGACCGACGGCGGCAGTTAAACAGTCCGGCCCGGCATGGCGCCTGACGCTGCGCAGAGGCTTGCAGGCGGGGCGGGCATTCATTTCGGACTTCGGCCGGGCAGGAACAGAGTCTGCACAGATAACAATGTCTGCCGGCAGGCTGATGCGGCCTGCCGGCAGACTGAATGGCATATTCTGCTGCACTGAAAATGCCATTTCTGCATGGTGTTTTTATTTATATATGCAGAAATGGCATTTTA
>CAZDXA010000069.1:0-7657 GCA_964509435.1 uncultured Synergistaceae bacterium
CGTTTTTTCATGCTAAAATGAGACTATCCGCGGATGCGGCTGCGCTTTCTGCGGAACACAGGTTTATATGCCGCGGCTCATGCCGTCCGGCGTATGAAGGTTTTTTACAGGCGCCCCGGATGGGGCAGGAAGTATTCTCTAACTTATTTTTTAAGGAGGAGTACGGTATGAAGAAAAAGGTTTTGGCAGCAGTTGTGCTCGGCCTTTCAGTGATGGCCGGCAGTGCGAACGCGAATCTGATGTACCATCAGACCCGTCCGACCATCAGCGGCCGTGCAGTGGCTCATGCGGGCAGCCCCGCTGCGGCACTTGCCGGAATGAAGATTCTGCAGGCCGGCGGCACGGCGTTTGATGCGGCTCTTGCCATGGCTGCGGCTCAGAGCTACAGCGAAGTGATGATGTGCCATGTGTTCGGCGGCGACCTTATGCTGCTCGGCTATGATGCCAAGAACAAGAAGGTCTTCTGCTACAACGGCACCGGCTGGGCGCCGAACAAGGCAAAGGAACAGCTTGACAGAGATGCCGAAATTCCTGCAAAGGGCATTTTCTCAATGCACATCCCCGGCGAGTGGTCCGGCTGGATGACCTTCCTCTCCAAGTACGGCACCATGCCGCTGAAGGACATCCTTGCGCCTGTGGTTGACATGGCCAAGAACGGCATCATCACGGACGACTTCCTTGCCAACATGATCGAGAAGAACGGCGAGCCTATGAATGACGAGGCCAAGGCTGTGTTCTTCCCCAACGGCAAGGCCCTGAAGGCCGGCGACGTCTACAAGAACCCCGCCTATGCTGATCTGCTTGAGACCATGGGCAAGGTTGCCGAGGACGCTGCCAAGGACAAGACTCTTGCTGACGGCTACAAGGCTGCCGAGGATTACTTCTATCGCGGCCCGATCGCCAAGGAAATTGTCGAGTGGAACAACAAGAACGGCGGCGACTTCACTCTTGAAGATTTCAGCGATTTCCACGCTGAAGAAGTCACTCCTCTGACCACCAACTACCGCGGCATTGACGTCTATGCCTGCCCGCCCAACAGCCAGGGCACTGTCCTGATCGAGTCGCTCAACATGCTTGAGAACTTCGACCTCAAGGCGATGGGGCTGAACAGCAAGGACTACATCAACGTGCTGACCCAGGTTCTGCAGATTGCCATCAACCACCGCAACCGCTTCAGCGCTGACCCCCGCTTCCACAAATTCCCCCAGGCTCTTCTGACCAAGGAGTTCGCCAAGGAAATGGTGAAGCAGGTCGACATGAACAAGGCTGTTGACGAGATTCCTCTGGGAGACCAGAAGTACTTCGTCGACTATGATAAGAAGGGTCCCGATACGACTCATATGTTCGTCTGCGACGCTGAGGGCAACATTGTGGCCGTCACTCATTCCATCAACCACTTCTTCGGTTCCGGCATGATGGTTCACGGCATCATGATGAACGACCGCCGCATCCAGTATTCGCCCGATCCCGAGCTGCCCAACTATCTTGAGGCTCACAAACGCACTGTTCAGACCATTACTCCTTCGATCGCGATCAAGGACGGCGAGCCCTACATGGCTTTCGGCACTCCCAACGCAGACCGTCAGGAGCAGACCAAGCTTCAGGGCTTCCTGAACGTTGTCGAGTTCGGCAAACGTCCCCAGGCGGCTGTTGAGACTGCCCGTATCGCCACCGATGCAGCCGGCGACACTGCCAGCCTGAACAAGTATCCCAAGCAGATTTCCTACATGGTCACCTATCCCAACAAGATTGATCCCAAGGTCATCAAAGAGCTTGAGGGCATGGGCTACAAGATGGTTCCTGTCACCAACACCGGTTCTCTGGGCCTCGGCGTGCGTGAGCACGGCTTCTGGAGCGTCGGCGCTGATCCTACCCGCAACGCTTATACCTTTGCGTGGTAAACAGCACAAAATATCACTAAAAGGAGTTTTCGTTTAATGAAAAAGCTTTCTCTTCTTGCGCTTCTCTGCGCTTCAGTTTTTGCTTTCGGTGCGGCTGCATTTGCTGCTGACCAGGCTGCGCTTCCCACCCTTGGGCAGCCTGCACTTCTGACTCCCTTCGGACAGAGCCAGGACGCCAATGCGGTGAAGCTGATGGCGAAAAAGTATCAGGTTGACTACGAAATGGCAGTTTTTGCCAAGGATGTTGACTGGTCCAAGTACAAGACCCTGATCGTTGTCCTCGGCGGCAGCGGCAAGGGACTTGGCGCTGCAGGACTTGACATTCCCTCTGAGCTTGCCCGCTGCAAAGACCTGATTGCTGCAGCCAAAGAACACAACGTTTACATTCTGGGCATGCACATCGGCGGTACGGACCGTCGCGGTCCCAACTCCGCGCCGTTCATTTCCTTTGCCGGCGACACCAACTTCATGATTGTCCGTGAAGACGGCAACGCTGACAGCTATTTCACCAATCTGTGCGCTGAGAAGAAAGTTCCGATGTACACCATCCAGAAAACCGGAGATCTGCGCAAGGTTCTTCCGGAGATGTTCAAGTAGCAGAAACATCTGAACCTCTCATCATGACTCATTCTTCTCGTCAAGGGTGAGTCATGATGCTTTAAGGGGCAGGCATCCTGTCACCAGTGCCTTCGAGCCTGCCCCGCATCTGTCTCATGAAAATTTCACAGCGGCGGAATTCCGCGCTGTGACTCTGCACGGCGAGCAGCCGGGCAGAATATAAACTGTATATGGGGGAGAGTGCAAAACATGATCGTTCGCGATACTTCACGCAAGTGGGACACTCTGCTGACAGACACCAGGGAACGCATGGCCGCGGCGGCAAAAATCACCGGCGGAAAGAAAATTGTCGATGCTGACAAGGCCGTGGCTCTCCTTGAGGCGGTGATCCGTCCTTATGACCGTGTCAACATTGAGGGCGACAACCAGAAGCAGGCTGATTTCCTTGCAAAGGCGCTGTGTTCTGTTGATCCCGCAAAAGTGCACGATCTGCACATGGTCCAGTCGGTGCTGACGCTGCCTGAGCATCTTGATGTGTTTGAAAAAGGCATCGCCCGCAAACTTGACTTTTCTTTCTCCGGTCCGCAGGCCGGCAGAATTGCCGAGCTTCTGAACGCCGGCAAGCTGGACCTCGGTGCCATTCACACCTATCTTGAACTGTACGGACGTTATTTCCTTGACCTGACGCCGCGCGTTGCGCTGGTATGCGCCGATGCCGCGGATCATGAGGGCAACCTGTACACCGGTTTCAGCACTGAAGACACGCCGACCATCCTTGAGGCGACAAAGTTCCGTCAGGGAATCGTGATTGTGCAGGTCAACGAGATTGTCGACAAGCTGCCGCGCGTTGATATTCCTTCTGATTTTGTTGATTTTGTGATTAAATCGCCCGAACCCTTCTACATTGAGCCCCTCTTCACCCGCGACCCCGCGAAGATCACAGACGCACGCGTCCTGACGGCCATGATGACCATCAAGGGCATCTACGCCGAATACGGCATCACGAGCCTGAACCACGGCATCGGATATGACACCGCTGCGATTGAGCTTCTTCTGCCGACCTACGGCGAGGAACTGGGACTGAAGGGCAAGATCTGCACTCACTGGATTCTGAATCCCCATCCCACCATGATTCCTGCCATTGAAAGCGGCTGGGTCAAATCGGTTCACTGCTTCGGCGGCGAGCTGGGCATGGAGCGCTACGTGGCCGCACGTCCTGACATCTTCTTCATCGGCCCGGACGGTTCAATGCGTTCCAACCGCTGCATGTCCCAGATAGCGGGGCATTACGCCATTGACGCCTTTGTGGGCGCCACGCTGCAGATCGACCCCTACGGCAACAGCAGCACCGCGACGGCAACCCGCGTAGCCGGTTTCGGCGGTGCCCCCAATATGGGATGCGACAGCCGCGGCCGCCGTCATTCCACCGCTGCATGGCTGAAAGCCGGTTCAGAAGTCGGCACGCATGACGCTGACATCGGCCCCGAGCTTCACCGCGGCCGCCGTCTCGTCATCCAGATCCTGAACACCACCGCGCGCATCAAGGACAAGGCTCATCCCGGCCAGTTCAAGACCATTCCCACCTTTGTCGAGCATCTTGACGCCGTGAAGCTGATGAAAAACGCTCACCTGGACGTTGAGCCTGTCATGATTTACGGCGATGACCTCACCCACATCGTCACCGAGCAGGGCGTTGCGTATCTGCACAAGTGCCGCAGCATGGAAGAACGCATGGCTGCCATCCGCAGCGTTGCAAAGGGCACGCCCGTTGCCGCATCGGGCAGCGACCAGGAAATCAAGAGAATGCGCGAGCTCGGCATCGTCAAGACCCCGGAGGATCTGGGCATCAACCCCGCCAGCGCGACCCGCGACCGCCTTGCCGCAAAGAACATCATGGATCTGGTTGAGTGGTCCGGCGGACTGTATGAACCGCCCGCAAAGTTCCTTCCAAAGAAAGACGCCTGATATCCTCATGGTTTTTCACAGGCCCGCCGGGCCTGTTTTAGCAGTGCGCGTATTGTGCCGCCCGGAGGCGGCCAGGTTAAGTCACGTTTTACCTTTTCCGGAGGTATGAAAGAGAATGACTAATTCGTTAATCGTTTTGGGCGTTATGCTGGCGATCCTCGTCGCAGGCTCGTTCATGCGTAAAGTGCCCGTAGCCGTCCTGCTGCTTGTGGCTTCCATCGCGGGAGCTGTTGTGGGCGGCCTGACCGATCCTCTGCTGAAGAGAGATTATTTCACATCGATTGCCAGCATCTTCGTGGGAAACAGTGAAACCGTTCCTTCTCTGATGAGACATTTCATGGAAGGCTCCATGCTGTTCCTGAACCTGATGCTGACCGTCGCAGCCGGCATGCTTTTCATGAGCATCCTCAAGGAAAACGGCGCCCTGAACCTGCTGACCCGTGAGATTGTCAGCGGTTTCTACAAGTCGCCCACCATCCTGCTGATCCTCATCATGATTCTGATCATGCTTCCCGCCATGCTGACCGGTTCAGCACCCGCTTCGGTACTCAGCACAGGAGTGCTGGTGCTGCCCATTCTGCTTGAAATCGGCGTGAGCAAGGACGACGCCGCGGCGATCATTGCCCTCGGATCGCTGTTCGGCATGGTTGCACCTCCCGTCAACGTGCCCGCCATGCTGATCGGCACCGGCGTGTACATGCCTTATGAAGGATTTGCCATTCCCCTGCTGATCCTGACCGTTCCCCTGGCTATTTTCTCAGTCCTTTACATCGGCCGCCGCTCCGTCAGCAAAGTTGATAAAGATGCTGTTCTTGCCAAGATTCCCGGCGATCCCAATGTGAAGGGATTCCTGCCCCAGTTTCCGCTGGTGTTCCTGATCGGCTACATGATCATCAAGAGCTACTATCCCCAGATCGATCCCGGCACGCCCCTCGTGTTCTGCATGGGCATCATTCTGGCGCTGGTGTGCAGCAAGAAGAAAGTCAACCTGTGGAAAGTTGCCGTGCAGTCCATGGCCGATTCAGTTGACGTCATGGCCCTGTTTGCCGCAGTCGGCATGATGATTCAGATTATGGGACTTACCGGCGCCCGCGGAGCGACCGTGCTCGGCGCTCTCGGACTCAAGGGCCCCCTGCTTTATCTGTCCATCGCCGTCGTGGCGCCCCTTGTCGGCGGACTGCTGATGCCCTTCGGCTGCGCCGGAGTGCTTGGCATTCCCCTGATCATGGCCTTCACCAACAAGAACGCCATCTGGGTCACTTCAGCACTGACGCTGATCATGTGCGTCGGCGCACTTCTGCCCCCCACCTCTGTGTCAGGCATGTTCGCGGCTGACGCTGTCGGTCTTGAGAGCCAGAAGAAAATGCTGAAGAAATGCATTCTGCCGGCAGTTCTTTCGCTGATCCTCAGCGTAATTGTCATGGTCTATGCCAATGAGATCGTGGTATTCCTCCGCGGCCTCGGCATCCCCCTGAAGTAAGAGAGGAGTCTTGTTGCAATGGCATTCCAGTATATTCTTATGAAATACGCCTATCTGGTGATGGTTGCTTTCTTCAGCGCAGTTTTTATTTATAACCTGTTCACACTGAAAAGCGCTGCCAAGCAGATCAGCTGCGCCATCCTCCTTATCCCTTTCCTTCTGCGCCTTTTCCTGCTTCACTGATCGCTTAAAGAGGGAGAATAAAAAATGTCTGAAAACACTAACGAGAAAAAGAACAGCGGCAGTTTCCTGCTCGGCCTTGTTCTTGCGGCGCTTCTGGCTGCAGGAATCTTTACGGTCGGCAAGGAATTCCGCTTCCAGTTCAAAACCGAGCCCATTTATAAAGGACCGGGCGTCACCAGCGTCAAACACCTGAGCGACTACAATGCAAACCTGAAAGGCACCAACGGCGACACTGAAGTTTACGTGCTTGACAGCGGCAAACCCGGCGGAACGTTCATTATCATGGGCGGCACCCATCCCACCGAGCCCGGCGGACTTCTGGCCGCCACGCTGTTTGTCGAGAACGCCATCGTCACCGAAGGCAAAGTCCTTGTGGTGCCCCATTCCAATAACTCCGGATTCAGCACCTGCGAACCCGGCCTCGGCCACGTTCCTTATTTCCATCTGACCACGCCCAGCGGCAAAGTGCGCTATTTCCGCTACGGCAACCGCGGTTCCAACCCTGTTGACCAGTTCCCCGATCCCGATATGTACCTGCATTACCCCTCAGGACAGGATCTGGCCGCCGATGAAATCCGCAACCTTGACCGTGCCCATCCCGGCAATCCTCACGGACTGCTGACCCAGCAGGTCGGTTATGCCTTCAACCGCATGTGCTGGGAGGAGAGCGCCGACATGATCATCGACCATCACGAGGCTCCGCCTGAAAAGCCCCTGGTCAACGCCATCTGCGTCCACCAGAAGGGCATCGACCTGACCTCTGAAATGGCGCTTGCCCTTGAAGACCAGAACATCAAGATGCGCGTTGAGATTTCACCCATTCCTCTGCACGGCTTCTCACACCGCGAACTTGGTGACTACACACCCGCCATCGCGTTCCTTTCTGAAACTCCCAACCCCAGCCAGGGTTCGGCCCGCGGCGTCACCTACGAAGAGCTGATCAAGGACGGCAAGGACGAAGTGTACCGCCATCTTCTTGAGGACAACCTTCTGAAGGTTGAGTACAAGAGCGAGGGCGTGACCCTGAACGAGCGCGCCGGCCGCAACGTTGCCACCGATCTTGCGCTGGCAGAGCTTTACAGCGACGAGTATCCCGATGTCCGCAACGAGTATGACGGCTATCCCAAAGAGCTTGGCGCCCTGGCACCTGAAGCAAAGCTGCAGATCGACGCCCAGAAAGCCCAGAAAATGCTGCGCGAAGGCCCCGGCGGCGAGAACCGCAGAATCATCATCACCAACATGCCTTCTTATGACGATATCATGAAAAACGGCCTCGGCTACTACCTGCGCGACGCCGATGCGACACCTGAAGAAGCGCAGGCAGCCCGCGAAAAAGCAGCCCAGTAAAACAGCAATTAGCTGAAAACCCTTTCAGCACAAAAGAATCCCTGTCCGCACAGCCTGGCATTCCGGGTGTGCCGGCAGGGATTTTTTTGTGTTGAAGGCTGTGTCAGCCAGACAGGGCAGACAGAATCGCCGGTGATTTTATAAGATAGATATGCAGCTGCTGGATTCACCGTTCTGCCAGGATTTTCCGGGCCAGGGCGATGAACTTCCTGGCGGGCCAGTC
>CAZDXA010000070.1:0-7651 GCA_964509435.1 uncultured Synergistaceae bacterium
CATCGACATCGTGCGCGCCCTCATCGCCGGCATCTTCGGCATCCCAGGCGTGCTCGCGATCCTGCTCTATCAACATTTCTAAACGCGATCTGCCGCCCCTCCCCGCGAGGGGCGTCTCTCTATCCGAAACGACATGCAAAAAGGAGGAATCCCCTTGCCGTCCATCTTCCCATGCCATCCCCGCCGCACCCTGACCGCCTGCCTGCTCGCCTGCCTCGTCGCCGCTGCCGCCGAGGCAGCCCCCGCAAAGACGCCAGCGGCGGACGAGATCGCCCAGCGGCCGATCGCCGGCCCTGTCACCATCACGCGGCCGGACTTCGGCAGCGAGCCGCCCGCCCCCATCGACAAGAAACGCGCCGCCGCGCTCCCCTTCCGCCTCGCGCCCGCCGCTGCGCTCCCGCTCCTGCCGGACGAAGCGGCACCCGAGAGCGTGACGATCGAAGGCCCCGCCGAGGCGACGCCTGAGCAGATGGCCGCCTTCATCCGGCGGCGCAACCCTCAGCCGAAACTCAACTGCACCGTCGAGGAACTCGTCGGCTACTACTACGAGGAAGCCGGGCGCGAGGGCATCCGCCCCGACATCGCGCTCTGCCAGGCGCTCAAGGAAACGGGCTTCTTCGCCTACGGCGGTGACGTCATCCCCTCGCAGAACAACTTCTGCGGGCTCGGCACGACGGGCGGCGGCGTGCGCGGCGCGAAGTTCGCGACGCCCGAGCTCGGTGTGCGCGCCCACATCCAGCACCTCCTCGCCTACGCCTCCCGCGAGCTCCCCTCTGCCCCCATCATCGACCCGCGCTATGAGCTCATCGTCACTGAGCACCCGGACATCCACGGCCAGATCACGCACTGGACGCAGCTCAACGGCGTCTGGGCAGTGCCCGGCAAGACGTACGGGCAAGACATCCTGCGCCTCTGGGCCGCCGCCAAAGCCCCCGACGGCAGCGACACCTCCCTCGCCGCCGCCATGGCGAAGGTCAAAAACGCACCGGACGACGCCTCCGCCTACCTCTATCGCGGCATCGTCTACGAGAAACGCGGCGACCTCACCGCCGCACATAGCGACTTCACCGCCGCCCACACGCTCGCACCGCACGAGCTCGCCGCCCTCTACGACCTCGCGCTCCTGAAAGCGCAGATCGGCGAAAAAAAAGAAGCCCTCACTCTCTATAAGACGCTCCTAGACGAGCACCCAGGCTTCTTCCCCGCCGCGTATAACCGCGGCCTCCTCGCCCTCGAGGCGAACCGCCCGAAAGACGCGATGGATGACTTCCGCCGCGCCCTAAACGCCAATCCGCAGAGCGCCCCCGCCCAGAACGCCCTCGCCATCTGCGAGCTGCGCCTCCAAGACTACCCCGCCGCCTGGGCATCCCTCGAACGCGCCGCCCAAATCAACAACGCCGACTTCGACGTCCTCGCCAACCAGATCCTCCTCGACGCCTGCGTGAAGCAGGAACAAACGACGAAGAAAAAGAAATAACCCAAAAACAAACGACGCAGGGCGTCTGCCGCACACCACCGTGCTGCAGACGCCCTTTGTTTTTGCGGAATTCCCGTCCCATCCTCCGTCAGGTCATACGATCCGTTCCTCGCCGAACCAGTCCGCCGATTCATCCCAGAACAGATTGGCCTGATAATCGACGGCGAATTTCCTCTGATAGCCGTACGTTGCCCCTTCTGGCCAATACTCCACCGACCCTGTCAGCTTCAAGGTATCTCCATTCGCCTCGATTCGGTAGACATGCGGCTTCCCGACGTTCGGGAACGAATTCGGCTGCTTGTATTTCACGAACGTTCCATCCTTCATCTGCCCGACGATCCAAAAGCCCATCTGACGCCCGTTCCCGGTCAGGCACGAAATCACCCAAAAGGTCTTTTGCGGATTGGTCGCATGGATGGCCTTCACGTCATAATCCGAAAAGTCGATGCCGATAAACCGGCAGGGAAAATCGAGCGCGATTTTCCCACTCGCATCCTTCAAGAAAAGCTTCTTCCCCGTATACATAAAGGACGCTTTTTGCCCCTGGTCCGTCGTGATAGGGACAACCTTCGGACTGTGGGAGAAATAACCGATACTGCTCTCCGTACCCGAGAACTCCATGGCAAGAACGTTACCCATTCCCATAGGCAATACCAAAAGCGCCATACACATGAACAAAGATGCAATCAGACGCTTACATGCTTTCCCTCTCATTTCCATTCCTCCTGCCGAACTGGTTTCTTTCCCTACTTATCCTGATTGAGACGCTCCACGAGCACCTGCACATCTTCATCGCCATCGACACAGGTCAGGATCGGCTGCTCCCCCAGCATGACCGTATTGCCCTCCGCCCGCGCCGCTTCCTTATCATAGTGCCTATGGTAGGCTGTCGCAAGATTCCCTTCGACAAAATAGGCGCGTTCCTCTGTCGACATACCGCCTGCCGGTGCCGGTGTCACGAATTTCTTGCCGTTCACGCGGACTTCCCCATCCTGCACCGCCACATGCTTGCCGCTGTACTCTTCCAACTTTTTCTCATAGGTATCGCGCCGTGCCTTGTGGTTCGGGTGATCTGAAGGATTAAACCAGAGTTCAATCCCACTTTGCTCGTTGTTCCCTTCCTGCTCGAGAACACGCTGCCAAACGGCCGCCGTCGCCCCCGGGTTATATTGGGAGTGAATCATATAATCCCACGAGAGCGCATCTGCTTCCTTTTCCTGCTTCTTGTCACTGTGGACGATAGAGGAGTTGTACAGACCTCCCGCAACGATTCCAGCGAGGGTCGTGCCGCCCAGAGCCTCCGCACCGATCTTCGCCAACTGCACGCGATCAAAACGGCGCATATTCGCCTTGGCAACATGATGCGCCTGCCCATGTCCCATCTCATGCCCCAAGACGACCGCCAGCTCATCATCATTTGCCACGAGAGAAAAGGCCCCTCGATTGACCTGCATAACGTGCCCCATGGAGCAAGCCGCATTGAAGCTCTCATCAGGCGTCAAGAAATACATATAGGGCAAATCGTAGACCGTCTGATCTACCTGACCGATGGCCTTCGTCATATTCTCCATGATGGCACCCAGTCGCTCCAGCAGGACGGGATCGTCATCCACGCCGGCATTCGCCTCGGCGCTCTGCAATACCTCTTGCTGCCCTTCCGGCGTCGTATCTAGATACGTAAATGCCTCTTTCAGCTGTGCCTTCGCCTGGGCATAATACGCTCCTGCCTGGATGATCGTGCCAACATCCCCGAGACCGAGCCCTCCTGCCTCAGCGTGTGACGGCACACCCGCTGTCAGCACGCAACTCAACGAAAGGATTCCGGCAGCAGTCAAGGCACCCGCCTTCTTCTTGATTTTCCCTCTCATCTGTATCGCCCCTCACATCAGAATCGCTCTTCGTATAGCATATCATCTTCTACGTAGCCATTTAGAATCTAGCTGCTCTTTAGCAACTAGACTGAGTCGTCTCTTCATATAGCGTATAGTTTTCTACGTAACCGCCACAAAGATATTGCTGATTGCGAAACGTCCGATACCCATCCTGGGAAACAACCACCCAATAGTACACGCCATCCTCAGGAATCGCCGCCTTATAGTTCCCATTTTCATCGGTTTCCACAGTAACAACGCCCTTTATACCACCATTCGCCTCAAATGACAACTTTACCCAATGCATCGGATTGCCATAGCGATCTGTCACTTTCCCGGTGATATAATCATGATGGAGTGTCCAATTGCATATATTTTCGCTAGTTAGGTATATTCGCTCCCGTACCGTTCTCCACTCATCTCCTGTAATGACTAATGAAACATACGTGCCTTTACCATAAACGTTCAACCGATAATTCCCATTCGCATCCGTATGAGTAGACCACGACTTCCCTTTATATGACTGGATAACGACCTTAATGCCACTCAACGGTACCTGTTCTCTATCGACAATCTTTCCTATGACTGTCACCGGCTGATATTCCGCACTGCTTCCGCTACTGCTGCCCCCACCTAAGACACTGCCGATAATGTTTCCCCATTTGCTTGCCGACGCCGTCCCTGTAAAAGCACCGCATAAAAAGCAGACGCTTAACAGAATCACAAAGCATTGCCTCATCTTCATAAGATACGCTCCCTTCTTGACGTCCTTCCTCGCTTTCAATAAACGTACAAGCTTTCATAGAAATTTTTTCTTCTGAGGCTGCGTAACAGTAAACCATTCGCAGTATCACCACTTCAAACGCTTTCTCTACGAACTACCTTCTCTTATTCCATACTACCTGGCTCTTGTGGGTCTTGATAGGTATATTCTGGATGTCGATTTTGCATTGACTCTTTATACTTTTGCAGCATCTCATCTGTTATTTTATGCAATTCTGTATGTTTATCGTCGTCACGCTTACAAACGATATCCATACCACTATTAGGATCGGCAAAATGTAGTGTCTTATCCGATTCTTGATAAGTAAACATGAGCGTTGACCCAGGAGTCTGTACAGTCAGGGTGTTTCCGTTTAAATTACCGCCAAACCTATAAGTATTTCCCTGCCTCCACTGTAACTGAACAGCGTTATTTTCAGGCTTTGAGCTATCCAAATCCAGATTCGCCCAAGCAACCATATAGCTCTTTCCATTACTACCATTCTTATCTATTTTTATACGATGAATCAATTTTCCACCCCTGAACGTATCAGGGCCAACTCCCACCCATTCTCCTGCAAACTTATCTCCGCCACATCCAGAAACAAGCATCATGCATCCAAACATCAATAAAAAGCTCGTCACCAAAACCAATAATTTTTTCATAAAGCCCACCTCTTTCTAAGAAAAAACAGAGATCTTTATCCATGCTAATATTTCTCTCTAACCTATTCAATATCCTGCAGGGAGTGTAAAATAATTTATGCAAGTAGTCATTGCTCGCATCTACGAAATGCCTCATGCCCATCGTGATGATGGCAGCGAACTCGAATAGGGATCTATATAAAAATAACGGCATGTGTCTCCACATACCGTCATACTCTCAAAAAAACTATTGTACTATGATTATGCTACCTGTAACTCCTGTTTCAACACGTCCGACAAACCTAGGACGGACGATTCCCTTCCTCTCCTGCCGCGCCCAGCTCGATCATCGTCTTCGGTACGAGCGCCTCGATCGGCAGGTCGCCGGCGGATTCGGCGCCGTGGCGGGCGGCGAGGACGCCCATTTCGTAGGTGTCGAGATGGACGCCGCCCGTCGTGCATTGTGTCGCACAGAGGACGCGGATGCCGCGTGCGCGCAGGGCGTCGATGGCGGGGAGAAAGTCCCGCGGCGAGGCGGCGGTCGGGACGCCGCCGGCGCCGTAGCCTTCGATGATGACGGCGCGCGCGCCCGCATCGGCGAGCAGCGTGAGCAGGCGCGGCGGGGTCCCGGGGACGAGCTTCAGGACGGCGACGCGTTCGTCGAGCGCCGTCTGCGGGGCGAAGGGCGCGCGCCGCAGGGACTTCGCCGCTACTTCCTCCCGCACCGGTGCGTTTGCCGCCATTCGGATTTCCTCGGCTGCGCTCGTGTCTGCCATTGCCTGATTCTCCGCCATCTGCCAGGAGAGGGCGCCGCTCTCGCCGTCGAAGGTTCCGAGCTGCGGCCGGCCGATGCTGCGGAAGGCATCGCGCGCCGTGCTGTCGACCTTCTTCACGGCATTGCCGGAGATGACGCGTCCGGCGAACGCCTGGTAGACGCCCGCGCGCCCCGAGGCGGCGACGGCGAAAGCGCCGCGCAGATTCGCCCTCGCGTCCGTGCCCGCCGCCGTGAGCGGCAGCATCGAGCCCGTGAGCGCGACGGGCACGCCGATGCCGCGCAGCATGTAGTAGAGCGCGCCCGCCGTGTAGCCCATCGTATCGGTGCCGTGCGTGAGGACGAACCCGTCGTACTGACCGCAGCGCTCTGCGATGGCCTGGGCCATACGCTGCCAGTGCGCGGGCAGGAGGTTGCTGCTGTCGAGGGAGAAAAGCTCGATTGTGTCGATCTCACCGAAGCGCACAAGCTCCGGCACGGCGCGCAGGAGCTCCGCACCCGTAAGCACAGGGCGCAGCCCGTCAGCGCCCTCCTCGCAGACGATGGTACCGCCTGTCGCGAGCAAGCAAATGTGTTTCTTCATGGTGATGTCCTTTCTGCCGCCGGCCTGCCCATTGCGCCGCCGTCAGGCAGCGGAGCGCAACAGCGCTGCTTTCCCGTGCCAGATCATCCCGCACGTTCAGCCTTCCATGCGCATGGGCGCGCGTCCCGTCGTCTCGCGCTTCACGAGCACGTTGTCGAGCGTGATGCGCTTGCACGGGCCGTTCTCGATGCGCTCGATGAGAAGCTGCGCCGCGTTGCTGCCGAGGCGGAACATATTCTGATCCATCGTCGTGAGCTTCGGCGAGACATAGCGCGCGAGCGCGATGTTATCGAATCCCATGACGGAGATGTCGTCTGGCACGCGCAGGTTGAGCGCCTTGCAGGCATTGAGCGCACCGACGCCCATGAGGTCGTTGCAGCAGAAGACGGCCGTCGCGTCCGTCTGCGGCAGCGCCCCCAGGAGTGTCTGCTGCGTGTCATCGACGGTCTCGGCACTGTTGCCCTCGCCGATATTGACGATGTATTTATCCGGCTGAATGCCGCGGCCGCGCATGACGACGCGGAACGTATCCTCCTTGATCTGGTAGGAATCGGAGTTCGCGCCGCGCACGAAAAGGATACGCTGGTGACCGAGCTGCATGAGGTGGCGCAGCGCCTCCTGCGTGCCGAGCGCCTCGTCATTCCCGACGTAGGAGACGTCGGGAATGTAGTGATAAGCATTGATGAAGACGAGCGGCGTGCGGCGCACGAGCTGTGTGTAGAAGCTCTCCTTGATGTGCGCGGTGTTCGGACTGATGACGATGATACCGCTGACATTGCGCGAGACGAGCGCCGTGATGCATTTCATCTCCTGCTTGGGATCGTTCTTCGCGCAGTTCAGCAGCAGCGAGTAGGCATCCTGACGCAGGTAGTCCTCGATGCCATCGATGACCTGCGCGAAAAACATGTTGTAGAGCCCTGGCACGACGACGCCGATCGTCGAGGAGCGCCGCGTGTTGAGCTCCCGCGCCTGCACGTTCGGCACGTAGTCAAGCTCCTTGATGGCGTCCTGCACGCGCGTGCGCGTCTCCTCCTTGACGGGATAATTGGCGTTGACAACGCGGGAGACCGTCGCGACGGACACACCCGCGAGCTTCGCCACATCCACGATGGTTGCTTTGCGTTTCTGTTCCAATTCTCGTCTTCCTTTCCATACGGCAAAAGGGGTTGCCGCGTCTTCCGGCAGCCCCTTCCTCCTGCAGCTTTCTGCTGCTTAAGGAACCACTGATGAATTCAGCACTCCGTCTTCACGCGTCTGCGCTGTCCTCTCGTCGTCGACAAACCTCAGCGTAGCTTCGGCTACGCCTGCGGTTTGTCTCCGAAGAGTACAGCGCATCTACGCAAATTCAGGGCACCTCATTTAATCAACGCCTCCTTAATTTTTCGTCACGACCTGCATGAAGCGGTCAAACGCCGCCATGCCCTCCGGCGTGCGCTTGAAAACGCCGGCGTGCGTGAGCACCGTCTCGAAGACCTTGCCGATCTCATACTGGAGCACCTTGTCGATGCTGTCGGCATCCGCCTCCGGATGCTTTGCGCGGA
>CAZDXA010000071.1:0-7618 GCA_964509435.1 uncultured Synergistaceae bacterium
AGTCGGGCAGCAGCATTCCCTTGCAGATTGAGCTGCCGTCGAGCGGCTGGGCCACATGGCAGGTCAACGCGGCGAATAGCGGCGAGCATCAGCTCACGGTCCACATGAAGACGACGGCCGACATGCCCCTTTGGGTCTACGTTGACGGCAAGAATACGGTGAAGTCTTCTTTGACCTCGACCAATGGCGAGTGGGCCGACCGCACCGTTGACTTCAATTTCAATGCGGGCAAGTGCAAGCTCATGCTCTTCAATGCGGGCACCAACAGCGTCTACGTCAACTCGCTTGTCTTCTCCGAGACCACGGGCATCAAGACGATTGGTAAAGCCTCCTCCGAGGTCGTCGACAGACAATACTACGATCTCTCCGGCCGCCACGTCGAGGTGCCCCAACCAGGCGTCTATATCATCGTCGAGAAAATGAGCGATGGCACCAGCAACGTGTCAAAGGCCGTCCGGCGATAAGCTTCTTAAAACGCAATTAAATAAAGTCGATATACGTATCTTTTTAAAAACTATAAACTATAAATTATGAAGAAAACATTATTTACTTTAGCAGTGCTGCTCTCTTCAGCGCTCGCTTCATTTGCACAGCCAGCAAGTGTACCGGACGTGAAGTCGGACGCTACTGATGTCTACCAGCTCTATGTCAATGGCGGACAAAACGGCTTTTATTTTGCTGATTGGGGCGGAGCAACACTCTCCGAAGTGACCATCGACGGCAAGAAGGTCGAGAAAGAAGAGGCCTTCAAATGGTCGGGGTGCCAGTTTACGAGCGTGGATGTCTATGAGAAGAAATACTTCCACCTTGACGTCTATCCTATGCAGGACATGACGCTGGGTGTCGTAATGATCAACTCGAAGACCGGAGGCAATGAGGCCGAGAAGGGCTATCAAGTGCCCAGTCTGACGGCCAACAAGTGGAACTCCATCGACATCCTGGTGGAGTATTATGTCAACAAAGGCGCTTCCATGGCTCACCTTTATCAGGTGAAACTTATCAGTAAGGTTACCACAGATGCAACCACTGCCGATGCCAGCGATGGCTTCGAAAATGGCGACGGAAAAGGTACTTTCTACATCGGCAACTACTATTTCTATGGCAAGCGCGACCTTAGCGGAGAGTCAACGACGCTCGCTTCCGTCTCGCTCGACGCCTCCATCGTGGCCAGCAGCGGCACGTTCACCATCAATGCCACTCCTTATACTGATGCCGGCAGGGAGCTGACCAGTGATGTTACCTACACCATCAGCGACGGCGCAACCCTTACGCAGGACGGCAACAAGCTTACCGTGACGGTTACTAAGGCAGGTACTTACACCATCACCGCTACCAGCGGCGAGAATACTGCCACCGCCACGCTCTATGCTATCGAGCCGGCTGCCGCACCTACCGACGACGCATCTAACGTTCTCGCTTATTACAGCGACACCTACGGCGCTACGGCACCTGGCATCTCTGATGCTAGTTGGAACTGGCACTTCAGCAAATACGCTGAGGTCTCCCTTGCCGACAATGACAAGGCTTACGTTGTCTCTCATGCCGGTACGTTCGGACTGAACCTCGGTGACAAGGACATCACAGGATATACTAAGCTGCATGCCGACATTTATGCAACAAAGGCCACTTCCGGATATGTTAAATGGGAAGGTGGTACGACGGGAATCGATGACCCCAACACCGCATTCAGCCTGAAGGAGGGTTGGAACTCCGTCGACATTTCTATCGCTAACAACACGGGAACAAAAGCAACATGGCTTCAGTTCTACATTGGTGGAAGTGCTGATGCCGACAAGATAGACTTCGCCATCGACAACGTATATGCCACCACCGGCAACGTTGAGATTCCGTTCACCATCGGCAAAGCTGACGCCAATGGTTTCACACCAGTTAGGGGTACCATAGCTGAGGAGAACCTCGATGACATTAAGGCGTTGAATGTTACAGCCCTTGATATCTCAAAGGCTAAGCTCGCCGAGGGTATCACTAAGATTGAGACTGCCAATCCTAACACTATCATCGCAGTTAACTTCACGAAGGATGCCGACGGCAAAGTTACTTCAACACAGGCTGACCAGCTCACCGGCTCGAAGAACCTTGTTTATCGCGACACTTACATCTTCCCGCTGGCAAAACTCGAGTTCGTTGACGGCTACGATGTTTACAACAAATTCTTCATCAGCACTGGCTCTACCGGCTACAAGTACACCCGTACCATCGGCGCAAAGAAGTATGTAACCATCATGGTTCCTGCCATCGTCGAGTACAACACTCTTGAGACAAAGTATCCGGCTCTGAGTGTCTACAACTTCGATGCTGATAACAGCACCGCCACAGAGGTTAAGTTCAACAAGGGCACTGTCCTGACTCCTGCCGAGCCTCACGTGCTCCACAACTCTTCTAATGCCGACATCACTCTTACCGTAGAGGGTACTGACGACCTTAACCTCGCACAGCCCGCATCGGCAACAAAGGGCACAACGGTGAAGTTCATCGGCACTTACGCTGCCGCTACCGCCGACGGCTCACAGTATGGTCTTCAGGGCTCTACGGGCGCTGCTCCAGAGTTCCGTCAGATTGTTTCGCCTGCTGTTATCCCAGCCTTCCGCGCTTATCTCACGGGCGTTAGTGCTTTGGCTAAGGTCTTCTTCGAAGGTGAAACTACCGGCATCAACAGCATCAAGGCTAATGGTGAAAGCAACGACGGTCAGGTGTACAACCTCGCCGGTCAGCGCGTCAACGCCGCCAACCTGCCCGCAGGCATCTATGTGAAGAACGGTAAGAAGTTTATCAAGAAATAATCTGTGCTAAAGAGCGGCTACGGCGGCATTCGTCCGCTGTAGCGGCTCCGCACAACAAATGATGAAACAAAATGGAAAAGAAGTTATATGTGAAGCCCACCATTAAGGTGAGTGTGGTTAACGGAGCCTGCATCATGGCTAATAGCGACCCTAACAGCATTACCGCTCCGATTAATAAAGGAAATCCGATTACAAGCGGATCGGTTGATGCTAAGCGCTTCCACATTTGGGACGACGAGAACTAATTTAATTATCGCTTATGCGTAATCTGCGCAACTTATTAACAGCAACCGCCCTCACGGTTGCTGTTTTCGTACAGGCCCAGCAGTTGGTGCCGGTGGGGCGGGGCAGCTACGCCTCCTATACGCCGCTGGCCAATTGCCGCAGCACGCGCCACGCCGTGGAGTGGGGCAACTACAAGGGCGACCAAAGCGACTGGATGCAGCGCCGTACCCTCTACATCAACGAGCGCGACAACCAGCCCATACCCACCAACGACTGGTGGACCAACCTCATCACCGAACCTTACAGCGGCCACCTGTGGAGCTATCCGCAAATGGTGCAGGCCCAGGAGGGCGGCATCGACGTGCAGCGCCCGTCTTATTGGATTGACAACGGCACCGAGATGAAGTCGAACACCGTACTCACCGTCTCGGCATCCGACTTCCATCCCGCTGCGGCCATTGCCGACCAGTGGCACGACTGGGATGTGGCCTTCACCATGACCGACGGCGACCGCGGGGTGCGCTGTACGCTGGCCCACGGCATGCCCTTCACTTGGATGGAGCTGACCGGCGCATGGAACGATGAACCGGTAGCGCTGACGCTGGCCAACAGCGGTGCCACCGCCGCGGACTTCGACACATCTTCACCGGTGACGATGACCGACGCCCAGGGCAACGCCATCGTCTCCGGCAGCGAGGTGTCGCAGCTCGTGATGACCAAAGGCACCGACAGCTACGGCGTCTATCTGCCCAGCGCCACGACGGTGACCATCAGCGGCAGCAAGGCGACGCTGGCCTTCAACGGCAGCGCCCGCTACATCGTCGTGGCTATGCTCAACAGTCCTTCCGACCTCACCACGCTGTCGCCCTACGCCTACACCGTGCCCCGCAAGACCACCGTCTCGTGGAACTACCTGCGGCAGCAGGGAAAGATGCAGACGTTCTGGGATATCGAAGGCGAGTCGCTCAACGGTGGCGACGTCAGGATGCTGCAGGGCTTCCTGCCCCATCAGTACCGTGACACCGGCAACGACGGCATGCTGACCTTCACCGACCTCAGCTACGCCACGCCCCATGGACGGCTGAAGATGGCCGAGGGCACCCACTTCGAGGTCGACTACAACTTCTACGGCATGTTACCTTACTGGGGTGTGCCGACCGACACCACCGGCGTGGCCAATCCGTTCGACCCCGCCAAGATGGCGACCATGATTGCCTACGAGACCGAGCACCAGACGTTCGGCAACGATACCTACTGGGGCGGCAAGAGTCTGACGCAGATGGCGCTCAACATGATGATGGCGCGCGAGATGAACGACAGCGCCAACTTCGTGGCTTGCCGCGACAAGCTCAAGGCCGCGCTCGTCAACTGGTACACCTTCACCCCCGGCGAGGAGAGCATGTTCTTCGCCCGCTACGACCGTTGGGGCGGACTGGTGGGCTACAACACCAGCTACGACAGCGATACGTTCAATGACCACCATTTCCACTACGGCTACTTCGCCATGGCCAGCGCCCTGCTTGCCTTGGTCGACAAGGACTTCCGCGACAACTACGGTCAGATGGCGCGCCTTGTGGTGAAGGACTACGCCAACTGGGACCACGCTGACACCGCCTTCCCCTTCTTCCGCACCCTCGACCCCTGGGCGGGTCACAGCTTCGCGGGTGGCATGGGCGACGGCAACGGCAATGGTCAGGAGTCATCATCCGAGGCCATGCAGGGCTGGGGCGGCATGTACCTCCTTGGCGTGGCCTTAGGCGATGACGCTATGCGCGATGCCGGTCTCTTCGGTTGGCTCACCGAGGCCCGCGGCACGGCCGAGTATTGGTTTGACCGCCACACCGACCCCGACGCCGACTACACCGTGGCCAACTACCACCGTACGACGACCGACAGCTACAACATTCCTTATTCGAAGTTCAGCTCCACCTATACCGATCTCGACGGCAACCGGCAGACGATGACGCCGCCCTACAACTCCAACCTCACCTGCCACGGCGTGGGGTGGTGGACCTACTTCGGTTTCGACGCCATCTACATGCAGGGCATACAGTGGATGCCCATCTCGCCGGCCCTCGACTACCTGTCGGAGAACAAGCAGTTCGCCGCGTGGGATTACCAGCGCCTGATGCAGGATAAGCTCATCGGCGGCTGGTCGGAGAGCGAGAAGAACAGCAACGGTTGGCTCGGCGCCAGCGGCGGTTGGGGCAACGTCACCCTGAGCTACCTGCAGCGCTCCAATCCCGATGAGGCCGCACGCCTCTTCGATGAGCTCTACGCCAATGCCAACAGCGAGTGCGCGCCCACGTCGACCGTCGGCACCAATGGCATCACTTATTTCGTGACCCACAGCCACCGTTCCCACGGCGACCTGTCGTGGAAGGTGACGGCCGACTGGCCCACAGCGCGTTGCTTCGACCACAACGGAACGCCGACCTATCAGGTGTTCAATCCGACCGACGCTCCGCTCACCGTGACCTTCTCCACGGGTTACAAGGCCACTGTTCCGGCCCATGAGCTGTTCATCAGCGATGCGCCCGACCGCAAGGCCGTGCCTTACGTCGAGACCACGGCGCCGGCCATCGACCTGCGCGACTCGGTGGCCATGGAGAACATCGCCCTCGGCAAGACCTGCTACGAGAGTGGCCACGAGAACGTCGGTACGGTGAAGAAGCATGCCACCGATGGCGATCTGACGACGCGCTGGGGATCGCTGCAGCAGGATGACCAGTGGATCTACGTCGACTTGGGTAAGACCTACAGCCTCTATAAGACGAAGATTTATTGGGAGGCCGCCTACGCCAGCGAATACAAGCTGCAGGTGTCGGATGACGCCCAGACGTGGCACGACGTGAAAGACGTCACCTCGACGGGCGGCACCGATGAGGTGAAGCTCGGCGACGTCCCGGCCCGCTACCTGCGCGTCTATGGCGTGAAGCGCGCCACCAACTACGGTATCTCGCTCTATGAGTTGGAGGTCTACGGTCAGGCCGCCGACGCCGACGCCACCGACCTCATCGGACTGAAGGTGACCGGTGACCGCGATGTGCTGAAGGAGGGGCAGCCCTCGCAGCTCAGCGTGAAGGGTCTGACGGCTGCACGCACGTGGCAGCCGATAGCGGCGAATGACGTCAGTTGGTCGAGCCGCTTCGGCGATGTGACCGCAGCGGGTGTGTTCACGCCCGACACCTTCGGCATCGTCAGCGTCGGCGCCACCTACGGCAACATCCGGCTCAGCCAGACCTTTGCCGTGGAGGAGGCCCGTGTGGCGCAGGCCTTCGCGGTGACGCCCGGCGACATCACGATGACCGCCCCCGACGGACAGCAGGTGTTCACCTATGGCGCTACCGACCAGTTCATCGACAACACCACGAAGACCGGTGCGCCGATTGCCGTCGACGCCGATAAGGTCAGCGTAAGGCTGTTGGCCTGTGGCACCGACACCGTTGAGGCCACCGCCAATCAGCTGACCTACGACGCCGCCTCGCAGACGCTCACCACCCACGCCACGGGCGACTACCTGTTGGCGTTCGACTATGGCGGTCTGCGCGATACCGTGCGGGTGCATGCCGTGGCCTTCACCGACCTCAACCTCGCGCTGCATAAACCTGTCACCACCTCGTCGGTCAACGGCGGCAATACGGCGGCCAACATCACCGACGGCAGCGCCACGACGCGGTGGGAGAGCAACTGGAGTGAAGCGCAGTCGACGGTGACCATCGACCTGCAGCAGACCTATCAGCTCAGTAGGGTGCGCATCGACTGGGAGGGCGCCAGTGCCGCGACCTATGATGTGCTCACCTCGAAGGATGGCGTGACCTGGGCCCAGGCCGCCGTCGGCACCTCGTCGGGTGCGGGCTGGACCGAGGACGGTGTCACCACGGAGGCGCGCTACGTGCGTATCGCCTGCAACACGAAGACGCTCGCGGCCTACGGCTACAGCCTCTTTGAGGTCGAGGTGTATGGCACCGGGCTCGTGTCGGGCATCGATGGCATCAGCGTCGCGCCGCATCCGTCCGCGGTTTACAACCTCGCTGGCCAGCGTGTCAATGCTGACAGTCTGCCCGCAGGCATCTATGTGAAGAACGGTAAGAAGTTTATCAAGAAATAATTTGTGCTAAAGAGCGGCTACGCGGCATTCGTCCGCTGTAGCGGCTCCGCACAACAAATGATGAAACAAAATGGAAAAGAAGTTATATGTGAAGCCCACCATTAAGGTGAGTGTGGTTAACGGAGCCTGCATCATGGCTAATAGCGACCCTAACAGCATTACCGCTCCGATTAATAAAGGAAATCCGATTACAAGCGGATCGGTTGATGCTAAGCGCTTCCACATTTGGGACGACGAGAACTAATTTAATTATCGCTTATGCGTAATCTGCGCAACTTATTAAGAGGGTGTATCAAAATTGAAGAAGTCCGGGAGTCCGGGAGTTCAGAAGTTCAGTCAAATGCATAAGTGCCTGATAATAAGGTATGATTATTGTAATGACGGGACTTCCGGACTTCTGGACTTCTCTAATTCTGATACACCACCTTTTCGTACAGGCCCAGCAGTTGGTGCCGGTGGGGCGGGGCAGCTACGCCTCCTA
>CAZDXA010000072.1:0-7440 GCA_964509435.1 uncultured Synergistaceae bacterium
AAAATTTTCAGCTGAACAGCACGCCAAGAGCTTTCTCGATGTCCTCCCGGGATGCAAAAAATGTGCCCTGCACAAGCGTCGGGTCGCCGCCGCCGCGGCCGCTGAGCTGTTTGTTCAGCGTTTTTACGGCCTCACGCATATCCTTTTCGCGGCTGCAGATCACATAGCTCCAGCCACTGCGGCCGCCGTTTTCCGCGGGAACGAACACAGCAGCGACTTTTGCTCTGCCGCCCGTCACAAGTCCGTCACAGAATTTTCTCACCTCGGCGGGCCTGAAACCTTCTTCAAAATCAGTCACAAGACCGCCGCCGGCCGGGAACTGCGCTGTACGCAGTTCGAAATATTTCCGCGCCATATCGGACATTCGGACGTCTTTTGCGTCGCTGTCAGCCATGTACTGTTTCACGACGCCGGCAAGCTCGTAGGGTTTTGTGGAGAAAAGGCGTGCCAGCTCATGCTGCTGTCTGTTTTTAACAATATAATCCTCCAGCGCAAGGCGCCCGCACAGCATTTCAATGCGTACGCCGCCTTTGTAGTGCGTCATGGAGATGAACTTGATCAGCCCGATTTCCCCTGTGCGGGCCACATGGGTGCCGCAGCAGGCGCACACGTCGGTTCCCGGAAATGTGACAATGCGCACCCTGCCGCTCAGTTCTTTCTTGCTGCGGTAGTCCAGAACCTTCAGTTCATCGGGCGTTGGAAATGACACTTCAACAGGCACATCAGCCCGGATGACGGCGTTTGCTTCACGCTCCAGTTCTCCGAGCTGTTCCTCGGTGATGACGCCGTCAAAGTCGACGGTGACGCGGTCGGGGGCCATGTGAAAGCCCACGTTGTCGTAACCGTAACGGCGGTGTACCAGTCCGGAAACAATGTGTTCACCGGAGTGAGCCTGCATGTGGTCAGAGCGTTTCTGCCAGTCTATTCTGCAGTGAACTTTCATTCCCGGTTCGAACGGACGGTCAGTGAAGTGGTATATCACGTCATTTCTGCGGCGCGTGTCTGTCACAGCGGCCTCGCCGATGAAGCCGGTGTCCGGCAGCTGGCCGCCGCCTTCCGGGTAAAAGGCAGTGCGGTCAAGAGTAACTTCGTATCCCTTTTTGCCTTCGGAACAGCCGGTGACGACGGCATCGAATTCTCTGACATAAGGCATCTGGTAATAAAGTTCATTCATGTCATCCATAGAGGAAACCTCCTTTGCAGCATCTGTTCTTTCTGTCAGTCTGAATTATGCCACTTTCAGCAGCGTATCTCAAGGCAATAAAAATAATAATGTTAATTGTCACTTTAAAAATTTTTTTGTTGACAATATTGTGCGGTGCGGCTATACTTGCGGAGTTGCAAATTCATCCGCAGGAGGAACTTCTGATGCAGAGCGAACAGATTCGAAATATGACTTTAACTGCCGTGATGACGGCGCTGATGTGCATTCTCGGTCCTGTGATGGTGCCGGTCGGCCCCATACCTTTTTCGCTTCAGGTGCTGACGGTGTGCCTGTCTGTTGCCGTGCTCGGCATGAAGCGGGGAACTCTTGCGGTTGTGCTGTATCTTCTGATCGGCTTTGTCGGTCTGCCGGTGTTCACGGGATTTTCCGGCGGTCCCGGCAAAATACTGGGACCGACGGGCGGCTTTCTGGTTGGTTTTGTGCCGCTTGCCCTGATTGCCGGATGGGCTTCTGACCATTTCCGCAGCAGTGCAGTGCTGCAGTTTGCCGGAATGTTCGCCGGGCTGGCGGTGCTTTATTTCTTCGGCACGGCCTGGCTGATCTGGCTTGCAAAGCTGCCGGCGGGCAGGGCGCTGAAGGCCGCGGTTTATCCCTTTGTTGCCGTGGATACTGTGAAAGTGCTGATTGCAATGTTTATCGGCAGAGCGCTGAGAAGACGCCTTGAAAGGATCGGGGCGGCGTCATGAGAATTTTCTTCTTATTAAAGTATTCAGCTCTGCTGCCGGTGATTTCCGGGCGTTCGGCGGAAGGCTGCCTGTTTTCAGGCAGTCTTCTTTATTTTATCCGCCCCTGCAGATGAGAAACTTTTGTGCCGCATCTGAATTTCCGATCTGAAAACTTTTTGTCCTGCGGGGAAGTTTCATGCCTTTTCCGTGATACAATGACACTTGAAAAGGTTCCGGTTCAGCCGGATAGTCAGTACAACCGAATATACCGGGAGGCAGAGAGAATGAATCAGACACGGATTGACAAAATTATGGAAAAGCTGAAGGAAAGTTCTCTGAATCAGGCGCTGCTCAGCGACCCCTATTCGCTGACCTATATCACGGGGGACCGTTTCGCGCCGGGCGAACGCTTTCTCGGCCTGCTGCTGCGCGAAGGGCAGAAACCTCTGCTGTTCCTGAACAGACTGTTTCAGGCGCCGCACGTGGATTCCGGCAGCATTGTGCCCTATGATGACATGGAGCGCGGGGCGCTGAAGGTGATTCCCCATCTTGATGCTTCCCGCCCGCTGGGAATTGACAAGAAGATGCCCTCCGAGTTTCTCCTTGAGCTGCAGGAGCATCACGCCGCAGCCGGCTATGTGAACGCCTCGCCCTGCGTCGATCACGTGCGCGCCCGGAAGGATGCCGGGGAAATCGCGCTGATGGAGCGTGCGTCAGCCATGAACGACGAGGCCATGCGCCGCATTAAAAAGGAGGTCCGCGGCGGCATCACTGAACGCGAGCTTTCTGAAAAGCTCAGCCGGATATACCGTGATCTCGGCGCGGACGGGCTGTCGTTCCCGTCCATTGTCAGCTTCGGAGCCAACGCAGCTGACCCTCACCACAGCCCGGACGGCACTGTGCTGAAGGAAGGTCAGTGCGTGCTGTTTGACATCGGCTGCGTAAAGGACGGCTACTGCTCTGACATGACGCGCACCTATTATTACAAGTCCGTTTCGGCGAAGGACCGTGAAATCTACGAAATCACCCTGCGCGCCAACCTCGCGGCAGAAGCCGCCATGAGGCCGGGCGTGAGATACTGCGACCTTGACGCCGCTGCCCGTAAAATCATAACAGACGCCGGCTACGGACCGTATTTCACGCACCGTCTGGGGCATTCCATCGGCCAGCAGGGGCACGAGTGGGGCGACGTGGGCGGCAACAACACGGAGGCAGTTATGCCCGGCAACGTGTTCTCATGCGAACCGGGAATCTATCTTCCGGGGCAGACAGGCGTGCGCATTGAGGATCTCTGCCTGATCACCGAGACGGGCGTGAAAGTTCTCAACAGCGTTCCCAAAGAGCTCGAGATTATTGATTAATAAAACAAATAATTTATAATTATTTCTTACGGTATTTCAGTTCCCTGTCTCCCCGGCCGGCAGTGGGGAACACCGGACGGTTTTGGAATTTTGTTCCGGCTGGTCCTTCGGAACACGGCTGAAAAAGCAAAAAAACTGCCGGCGTTTTTCTTTCTCGCTTGTTTTTCCCATGCACCGCGAATATAATAAGAGGGCTTTTGCAGAAGGCAGAATAATATTAAAAAGAACTGTCTTTATTATCAAGGAGGTTTGAGTAATGGTAACGTTTCTTTTCTGGGTACTGCTGCTGGTAGTCCTGGCTCTGGGCGTGTGCGCCCTGGGCTTCGCCTACATGAACTACAACCAGGTGATGAACATCCAGATTGACGACGAACACAAAAAAGTCGCCGAACTTTCTGACATTATTCATCAGGGCGCCATGGCGTTCCTCAACAGCGAGTACAAATGGCTGGCGCCGTTTGTCATTGTGGTGGGGATTCTGCTCTGCGCGTTCCTGTCGGTTTCTTCAGGCCTGTGCTTTGTGTTCGGCGCTGTGTGCAGCGCCCTGACGGGCTACTTCGGAATGATCGTGGCGACCCGTTCCAACGGGCGCACCACCTACATGGCGACCAAAAGCATGAACGACGCCCTGGGTGTCGCCTTCCGCGGCGGTTCTGTCATGGGCATGATCGTTGTCGGCGTCGGCCTGATGGGCGTGGTTATCTCCTACATTGTGTTCCGTGATGCAAACGTGATCACCAGCTTCGGCCTCGGCGCCTCTTCAATCGCCCTGTTTGCCCGTGTGGGCGGCGGCATTTACACCAAGGCTGCCGATGTGGGCGCTGACCTTGTGGGCAAGGTTGAAGCAGGCATTCCTGAGGACGATCCCCGCAACCCCGCTACGATTGCTGACAACGTGGGCGACAACGTGGGCGACATTGCCGGCATGGGTGCAGACCTTTTTGAGTCATATGTCAATTCCATCATTGCGGCCATGGCGGTCGGCACTGTCGCTGTCTCACTCAGCGGCGAAGCGCTCGGCCTCATGGGCGTGCTGTATCCTCTGGCTCTTTCCGCGCTCGGAATCTTTGCTGCGGTGTTCGGCGCTCTCTGCGTGACGGGCAGCCTTGAGGAATCGACTGACGGCAAGGTCGGCCAGATGGCCAGCAAATTCTTTGCGCGCTTCATCAGCGGCGAAGGCGGCAAGACTGACCCCGCCAAGGCGCTCAGCATGGGCACCTATATTACCGGCATCATCGAGATTGTCGGAGCGTTAATTCTTTCGCTTATCCTTCTTCAGGACTGGAGAATCTTCTTCGCCGTGGTATCGGGCGTTGTTGCCGGTGTTGCCATCGGCGTTGTGACTGAATACTATACCTCCGCTGACTACAAGCCTGTCAAAAAGCTGGCTGAAACCACTGAAACCGGTGCTGCCACGGTTATCCTCGGCGGCATTTCCCTCGGCATGACCTCCACGGTGGTTCCCGTGATTCTGATCTGCGCTGCGACTCTGATCAGCTACTACTTCAGCGGTCTTTACGGCGTGGCCTGCGCTGCTGTCGGCATGCTTTCCATCACCGGCATGAGCCTGAGCGTCGATGCCTACGGTCCTATTTCTGATAACGCGGGCGGCATTGCCGAGATGTCCGAGCTGCCTGAGAGCGTCCGCGACATCACCGACAAGCTGGACTCGGTGGGCAACACCACAGCTGCCATGGGCAAGGGCCTTGCCATCGGCTCGGCTGCCCTGACCGCTCTTTCCCTGTTCTCTGCGTTCGCCCAGTCGGCGAAACTTACCACCATTGACCTGAACAATCCTCATGTCATGGTCGGCCTGTTCATCGGCGGCATGCTGCCTTTCCTGTTCAGCGCCCAGGCGATTTCCGCGGTTCAGGAAGCGGCCGGAAAGATGGTTGAGGAAGTGCGCCGTCAGTTCAGGGAGCATCCCGGCATCATGGATTACAGCGAGAAGCCCGATTACAAGAAATGCGTCAGCATTTCCACTGAAGCTTCTCTTCACAAGATGATTCTCCCCGGCCTTCTTGCCCTTGTGGCTCCCGTTGTTGTCGGCTTTGCGCTTGACGCGGCTGCACTGGGCGGCATGCTCGGCGGCGCCATCGTCACCGGCGTCATGCTGGCTGTTTATATGTCCAATGCAGGCGGAGCCTGGGACAATGCTAAGAAGTACATTGAGTCCGGCGTGCTGGGCGGCAAGGGTTCGCCTAATCACAAGGCCGCTGTTGTCGGCGACACTGTCGGCGATCCCTTCAAGGATACGGCCGGCCCCAGCCTCAACATTCTGATCAAGCTGATGACCGTTGTGGCTCTTGTTATTGCTCCCCTTATCGTGAAGTAAAACAGCCGCAGCATCTCAGGAAAAATGTATCAGGCGAAGGGAGCATTGCAGCTCTCTTCGCTTTTTGTTTTTTTACCGCGCTTTCCATTTTATTCTGTTTGATGAAAGGGGCAGAACGGCATGTCTGATGAGATTGTCACAAAAATCAAGGAAGCCGTCGACATTGTGGAGCTGATCGGCGACTCGGTGCGCCTTGAGAAAAAAGGGCGCAATTACAGCGGCCTCTGTCCTTTTCACGATGAGAAAACGCCGTCGTTCATGGTTTCGCCCGAGCGCGGCACGTGGCACTGTTTCGGCTGCGGCAAGGGCGGCGATGTGTTTTCCTTTGTCATGGAAAAAGAGGGGCTGACGTTTCCTGAGGCGCTGGAATATCTGGCACGGCGTGCCGGAATCGAGCTTCCCAGGCGGCGGGGGCACCGTGAGAGCACGGATCTGTATACTGTCATGGAGATGGCCGTCAGCTTTTACCGGAATGAGCTGAAAGGGCCGGCCGGTGCCGTGGGAAAAGGCTACCTGGCGCGGCGTAACATGACCATGGCTGACGCTGACGTTTTTGAACTCGGCTGGTCGCCTGCATCGTGGCGTGCCTTGAACGACGCGCTGCGCCGCCAGGGTGTCACCCAGGAGCAGCTTCTGAAATGCGGCCTTGTCATTCAGGGGGAAAAGGGCTGCTATGACCGCTTCCGCGGGCGTGTGATGTTTCCGATCCGCAACGTTTCGGGGCGCGCCATTGCCCTCGGCGGCCGCATCGTGGACGGTGAGGGCGCCAAGTACCTCAACAGCCCCGAAGGGCCGCTTTATAACAAGAAGGATAATCTCTACCTGCTGGACCGGGCCAAGAACATTATCAGAGAAAAGGGTTATTCTATTCTCGTGGAAGGCTATATGGACGCAATCCGCCTTCACATGCACGGACACCGCGAAACAGTGGCGTCGCTGGGAACGTCTCTGACTGAGGAGCAGGCATCCCTTCTGAAGCGCTTTGCAGATAAGTGCTATATCTGCTATGACGCCGACACGGCAGGGCAGAATGCTATTCTCCGCGGCATGTACATTCTGCAGCGTGCCGGACTCCAGGTGTACGTTGTTGAATTTCCGGGCGGCAAGGATCCTGACGAAATGCTTCAGTCTGAGGGCGGCGATGAACTGTTCAGCAAGGCGCTGAAAGACGCCAGACCGCTGGTGCTGCATCATATCAGTCTTTATCTGTCTGCTGCCGAAAAGGGCGGACAGGCAAAGGCCGCCGAAGACCTGCTGAGCAGCCTTGCACAGCTTCCTGCCGTTGAGCTGGCGCCGTATATGCAGGAAATTGCCCACGCTCTGGGCCTGCCTGACTATCAGCTTGCCGCCGAACTGCACAGGCTGCAGCGGGGACGTGCTCCTGCCGCAAAGGCGGAAAACCGTTCTGACGATGCGCCGCTCCCTGTGACCGACAGTCCTGACGCGGGGCGCCCCGTGGAACCTGCTGAAGCGGCTCTGGTCAGCCTGCTGTGGAATTCCGCCGGGCTCCGGGCCTCGTCGCCGCAGGCAGAGACTGTGAAACTGCTGACAGACGAACGGCTTCAGACTATTGCCGCGGCGCTGCTGACCGGCGTTTCACCTGACGAACTTGAGCGCCGGTGGCTTGAAATCGGCGACCGTTTCCCGCTTTCGGCGCTCGCACGCGGGGAAGCGTACTGTGACACTTTTTCAGGCACAGACAGCGAGAGGTGGAACGCCCTGTGCGCCGTGCTGACGCGCAGGCGCCTGCAGTCCCGCTACGACGCCCTGAAAAAGAGAATGTACCGCGGCGAAGCGACGCCTGAGGAACTGACAGAGTATGCGCGGCTGTCAGTCAGGCTGAAAAACTATTAG
>CAZDXA010000073.1:0-7386 GCA_964509435.1 uncultured Synergistaceae bacterium
AAAATAAAAATTTCATCCCTGTCCGGAAAACAAAGACAGACTGCACGTTTTCTTTACGCACAACAGCTGCTGTTGTGCTCCGCCGCCTGCAGGACGGCACGGCACCGCAGCAGATGCATCGTTCTTTATTTCCTGAGAGGAGGCGAAAACAGGCAGTTCAGGCAAAGATACGCCGGCACGCATTTTCCGGCATACATCTGGGAAAACTGCACAGAGTGCGGGAAAAGGAACGCGGATTTTCAGTTCCGCGCTGACAGGAGGTAAACAGAATGGCGCTTTGGATTAAAAACGCTGTGATTGCCACGATGGATCCTGACAACCCGACAGCGGAGTCCGCCGTAGTCATCGGGCGGTACTTTGCATACGTGGGCACTGAAAAGGGAGCAGAAAACTTTCTCAGGGAACATCCCCAGAAAGACCTGGTCGTCGCTGACTGCGGGGGCGCTTTTTTAATGCCCGGATTCAACGACAGCCACATGCACTATCTTCACTATGTCAAGGCAAAAAAGGGTTCAGTCAATCTGACAGGATGCACCTCGCTCCGCGAAGTGCTGGACCGCATGAAAAAAGGCTTCGAAACCAGCTACAACCGCAGCAGCGGGCTGTGGCTCACCGGCGAAGGGTGGAACCAGGACTACTTCACAGATGAAAAGCGCTTTCCCACTGCAAAGGATCTGGATCAGATCACCCGCGACTATCCCATGCTGATCATGCGCGCCTGCTTCCACATCGGCGTCATGAACTCCAAAGCCATGGAAATTCTGAACATCAACAGGGACACAGTGGGGCGCTTCGGCGTCTACGCCGAGACCCTGCCTGACGGGACGCCCAACGGTGTTGTCAAGGAAGGCGTGTTTGACGACATCAAGGCAGGACTTCCGGCCCCCAGCCTCCAGCAGCTTCTCGACATGATGATCGACTGTCAGGCCGATCTTTTCAGGGAAGGCCTCACCAGCGTCCAGTCTGACGACCTCAAGTACATGCCTGAGGGCAAAGCCTATGACATGCTGCCCATGATCGCCGCTGCCGCACAGGACGGACGCCTGAAACTGCGCATCGCTGAACAGGCTCTTCTGCCGACCATGGAAGAACTGAGCTGCTTCCTTGATGAAAAAGGCCTTGACGGCACCTACGGCAACAACACGTTCAAAATTTCCTGCGTGAAAATTCTTTCCGACGGCTCTCTCGGCGCCCGCACCGCCTACATGCGCAGGCCTTACGCTGACAAGCCTGATACGACAGGCATCGCCATCTACACCCAGGAAGCACTTGACGAACTTGTCCTGAAGGCCCACCGCGCCAACATGGGTGCGGCAATTCACGCAATCGGCGACGGCGCTGTGGAAATGTGCCTGAATTCCATCGAACGAGCACGCCGCGAAATGCCCTATCTGCATCCGCGTCACGGCATCGTGCACTGCCAGATCACCGACAGACGGCAGATCGAGCGCTTTAAGGAACTTGACGTTATTGCCTACATTCAGCCCGTTTTCATCGACTATGACATGCACATTGTGTATGACCGCGTGGGCAGGGATCTGGCGGAAACATCGTACGCGTGGAAGGATTACATTGAAGAAGGCGTGCACGCCCCCTTCGGCACAGACTGCCCCGTTGAACAGTTCAATCCGCTGCGCGGCCTGTACTGCGCTGTCACGCGTTGCGACCTCAAGGGCCGCGGCCCCTACAGGCCCGATCAGAAAGTTTCCCGCGCCCAGGCCCTTTACGCCTACACCGCAGAAGGCGCCTATGCATCGCGGGACGAGCAGATCAAAGGAAAGATCAAGGCCGGCATGTACGCCGACTTCATCACCATGGACACCAACCTTCTGACCTGCCCTGATGATGCGATTCTCAGCGCAAAAGTGCTTTCAACCTACGTCGGCGGGCAGCTCGTCTACAAAAAATAGGCCCGCGCCGCAGAACTGTAAAACTTACCAGAAAGGTCTGTAAAAAATGGCAGAGAAAAACACCAGTTCCGAGCTTTTTTCTGAAAAGACAGAGTTCAAGCGCGAAATTACGCTGTTCGGAGGCATCAGCATCCTCGGCGGCATCATGATCGGCGGCGGCATCTTCTACCTCGGCTCGTACGTTCTGATGCGCACCGGTTTCAGCCTGGGGCTTTCGCTGACTGCATGGATTCTGGGCGGCATCGTTTCAATGCTGGGAGGAATCTGCTTTGCTGAACTAGGCGCCATGATTCCCAAAGCCGGAGGCACCACTGTTTACCTCAACACCGCGTTCCACCCTCTGCTGGGTTTCCTGAGCGGATTCAACAGCTGGGTTATCGGCGGCCCGGGATCGCTCTCGGCCGGCGCCCTGGCTCTGACAGCAATGTTCGGCTTTGATGGAATGAAAGGGAAAATCGTCGCCACTGTTATTATCGTCGGCTTCACTGTTTTCAATTACTACGGCATCAAACTGGGGTCATGGCTGCAGAACCTCACCATGATCGCCAAACTCATCCCTATTTTCATCATCATGATCGCCGCGCTCTTCATGGGAAAGGCTGCTCCCGTGCTCAGCCTGGCCCCCATGGACGGCCCCGTGCCGGTCGGAAAGCTGCTGAGCATGGTTGCTTTCGCTACAGTCGCCACGCTCTGGGCTTATGAAGGCTGGACGAACCTCAACGCCGTCACCGAAGAAATCAAAAATCCCAAACGCAACCTTCCGCTGGCCATTATCCTTGCCATTGCGGGAATCACCGTGCTTTACACGCTCTTCAACTACGCGATCATGCGCGTCATACCTCTTGCCGAGATCCGCTCGCTTCTGGAGGCGAAAAAACTCTACCTCGGCACTGAAGTGGCCGTCCGCCTTCTTGGCAGCGCCGGCGGCATCATCGTCACCGTGGGCATGATGATCTCCATGCTCGGCTCGATCAACGGCATGACACTGGCGTTCCCGCGCAACTATTACGCCATGGCCCATGAAGGCCATTTCTTCAAGAGCTTTAAAAAACTTCACCCCAAGTATAAGGTTCCCTACGCGCCCCTGCTCTGCCAGTGCTTCATCACGCTGCTCCTCATCTGGATCCGCAGTCTTGACCAGCTGACCTCGCTGGTGGTTTTCACCTCAATGATTTACAACGTGCTGATTTTCGTGGCCGTTCTCAGGCTGCGCCGGACCATGCCTGACGCGGAGCGTCCTTACAAGGTATGGGGCGGAAAGTTCACCATCTACCTCACCATCCTGATCAACTTCGCCCTGCTGGTCAACACAGTAGTTGAAGATCCGTACACCTGCATGATGGGCCTGATCGTGCCCGTTGTCGGCAGCGTGCTGTACTTCTACTTTGACCGCAGGCTGAAGGCGGAAAAAAGCAGTAATTCCGAGGCTTAACTGAAACGAGGGCGGAAAGATGAAAACAATTCTCTGCAACGGAAAAATTTACATTGAACGCGGGCATTTTGAAGAGGCCCTGTATATTGAGGACGGCATTATCCGCGCAGCCGGCTCCAACGACGCAGTCCGGAACGCCGCAGGCGCCGGAGCAGAAGAAATTGACTGCGGCGGACATACCGTCATTCCGGGACTCAACGACAGCCACCTGCATCTGCTGGGCATAGGCGTCAGTCTTTCTCAGGTCAACCTGAGAGGTGCGGGATCACTGGCAGAAGTCATTCTCCGCACGCAGAAGTTTCTGCGTGAGCATCCCGACGCGTGCAGAAACGGCATTCTCGGCGTCGGCTGGAACCAGGACCTTTTCAGCGATGAAAAAAGAATTCCCAGCCGTCATGACCTGGATAAGATCTCCACAGATATCCCCATCGTGCTCAAACGGGTCTGCGAGCACATCGCATCAGCCAACACCAAAGCCATTGAGATGATGGGGCTTAACGCCGGTTCAGGTCCGATTGAGGGCGGCACCTACGGCCGCGAGCCCGACGGCACGCCCGATGGGATCTTCAGCGAACATGCGGCCGACTTCGCCGGACAGATCATCCCCAAGCCGACCGCCGAAGAATATGAACGGATGTTCGTCGAAGCCTCTGATTACGCTGCCTCAGTCGGCATCACAAGCGTGCAGTCCAACGATGTCGGACAGTTCGGCGATGACTATGGAATGCTCATCAGCATGATCAGCCGGGTGTATTCCGGCGGGCGCGGAAAAGTGCGCTATCATCCGCAGATGGCCTTCCACACCCCGGAGGCCCTGAAAGAATACCTTGCCGGCGCCTTCGGCCGTTTTGCTGAACACCCGCTTCTCTCTTCCCGCGGCTCACTGAAGCTGTTCAAAGACGGCTCACTCGGCGCCCGCACCGCGCTCATGAAACACGAATACCAGGACGACCCCGGAAACTTCGGCGTCGAAGTGATCAGTGCCGCGCAGATGGACGCGTTCTGCAGCATCGCCGATAAGGCGGGAATGCAGGTCGTGACTCATGTGATCGGCGACAGAGCCGTTGAAGAAACAACGGCCGCTTATGAAAAAGTCCTCCACAACGGGCAGAACCCCTGCCGCCACGGGCTGATTCACTGCCAGATCACCGACAGGCCGCTGCTTGAAAGAATCGTCAGAGATCATATCCCCGTGTTCTATCAGCCGATCTTCCTCGATTACGATATGCACGCCGTGATCAGCCGCTGCGGTGAGGAACTCTCCAGCACTTCCTACGCGTTCCGCACTGTCGAGGATCTGGGCGGGTGCGTCGCTTACGGCACCGATTCGCCGGTTGAGGACTGCAACCCCTTCCCCAACATCTATTCCGCCGTCACCCGCAAGGACAAAAACGGCTGGCCCGAGGGCGGCTTCTTCCCGCAGGAATGCGTCGACGTGTACCGTGCCGTTGACGCCTACACCGCCGGCAGCGCCCGGGTGGAGTTCTGCGAAGACCGCCGCGGACGCCTGAAGCCGGGATTCGACGCCGACCTGACGATGCTCGACAAAGATATTTTCACGTGCGATCCCATGGAAATCCGCGGAATAAAACCGCTGATGACCATGGTTGCCGGAAAAGTCACCTATTCGGCGTAACTGTACTGCGGACCTTCTGCCCCGCAGAAGATCTTCCCCGCACTTTTAAAAAGTGATCAAAAAAACAGGAGGCCGGCGGAAAATTTTTCCGCCGGCCTCCTGCTGCTGAAAGATCCTCTGTTTCTGCACACTGACAGTCTTATGCTCCTGCTGCTCAAACTTCAAACCGCGGGACTTTTGTCCTTTTCCAGCGTTTCATTCATGCTGCCGGTGCGGTAGCCTGTCAGGTCAAGGGCACTGTAGGCAAAACCGATTTTCCTGAATGCGGCCGCAATGCGTTCGCGGTTGTCCATGACCAGCCCGAACTGTTCCGGAAGAACTTCAATGCGGGCGGTGTCTCCGTGGACGCGCACGCGCTGCTGTCTGAAACCGAGGCTGATCAGAAACATTTCAGCACGGTCGGCCATGGCAAGTTTTTTTTCGGTGATCGTTTCTCCGTACGCGAAGCGCGACGCAAGGCAGGCGCACGAAGGCTTGTCCCATGTGGGCAGGCCCATTTCCCGTGAAAGTGCCCTGATCTCGGACTTGTACAGTCCGGCCTCGCGCAGCGGGCTTCTGATGCCCAGTTCGGCAATGGCCCGGAGCCCGGGGCGGTAATCGCCCAGATCGTCCATGTTGCTGCCCTCGGCGATGCAGCTGAAGCCAAGTTTCCGGGCCGATTCACTCAGAAGCCCGAAAAGCCGCCGCTTGCAGAGGTAGCATCTGTCGGGCGGATTCTGCCGGAACCCTTCCACGCTCAGCGCGTCGAACGGGATTATTTCCTGGCGGATTCCGGAACGGGCGCAGAAATCCTTTGCCTCGCCCAGCTCACGGGCGGGGAAAATGCATGAACTGGCAGTGAATGCGGCGCACCGGCTGCCCAGCGCGTCACGGGCTGCTCTGAGCAGAAAGGCGGAATCGACGCCGCCTGAAAACGCAACAGCTGTCCGGCCGCAGCCGCGCAGAATCTCCTTCAGCTTTTCCAGTTTCAGATGGAGTCCGTCCATGTCTGTCAGCTCTTTCTGCCAGGCTGCGTCATGTGATTGATCATGTTGGCAAAATAGCCGGCGCCAAAGCCGTTGTCGATATTCACCACGGTCACGCCGCTGGCACAGGAATTAAGCATGGACAGCAGCGCAGAAAGACCGCCGAATGAAGCCCCGTAGCCGACGCTCGTCGGCACAGCGATGACAGGGCAGTCGGCAAGGCCGCCGATCACGCTGGCCAGCGCACCCTCCATGCCGGCCACAGTGATGATCACCGACGCTGTCATGATTTCATCAAGGTGCGCAAGCGTGCGGTGCAGCCCTGCAACGCCGACGTCGTACAGCCGCGCCACCCGGCTGCCGAGCATCTGTGCTGTCAGGGCGGCTTCTTCGGCAACTGGTATGTCGCTGGTGCCGCCAGTGGCAATCACGACTGTGCCGATGCCGTCCGGTTCAGGAACTGTGCCTGCCAGCGCCAGACGGGCTTCGGCATGATAGTCTACGGGAAAAAGGCGGTTCACTTCGCCGGCCTGCTCTGCGGAAAGCCGGGTGATAATCACATTCTTCTGTCCGTGGGCGGCCATTGTTTTCAGTATGCCCGCAATCTGCGCCGGCGTCTTTCCGGCGCCGTATATCACCTCGGCCGCCCCTTTGCGCAGCGTGCGGTGCAGATCCACTTTGGCATATCCGATGTCCTCAAACGGCGCTTCTTTCAGGGAAAGCAGCGCCTCGTCAACGCTGATTTTCCCGTCGCGCACCTGTTCCAGAAGTCTCTTCACAGCGGTGTTCATCAGAATCCCTTCCTCCGCGGATTTTCCGGGCATATTATATGAAATGGAGTTCACTCCGGGTCAAGAAAGGCGCGGAGGCTGGCTCTTACTTTTCCCCTGCAAGCGCTGCCTCGCTTTTCAGGTCTGCAATAGTATGGCTGTCAAGAAAGTTCAGAATCATGCTGTCAAGCGCTTTCCACAGCGGCAGCGTCGAGCAGTTGGCGGCATTGGGACAGCCCGCGCCTTTTCCGCTCAGGCAGCTTACAGTGCCGAGTGACGGTTCCGTCAGGCGGAGCACTCTGCCGACTGAAATTTTGTCAGCCGGCTCTGCCAGGACGTACCCCCCGCCTTTTCCCCGCTCGCCTTTGATGATCCCGTCACGGACCAGCGCTTTCAGTACAGCTTCAAGGTATTTCTCAGAAATGTTCTGTCTCTCGGCGATCAGCTTCAGCGCTATATTTCCATCGCCGGTGTGTTCTGCAAGGTCTGCAAGAACCCGCAGAGCGTATCGTCCTTTTGTCGAAACAAGCATGGCTGACACCTCCCCGTTTTGTCTGAGCCCATTATATACCACTGCTCTGCCTGAATGTGCCGCGTTATTTTTAAATATCCTGATATAATTTTTACAAAATACCCACTTGTTTTTTTCAAAAATTGTGATTTAATATTTCCT
>CAZDXA010000074.1:0-7255 GCA_964509435.1 uncultured Synergistaceae bacterium
GGAAATCCGGCTTTTTTGTTTAATGCCGCACTTTTACTTTCGGCTGAGGAAAATGTATGAGCTCTTCTCTTGCCAGGTCAATCAGTGCACGGACTGCCGGCGTGAAAATTCTGTTTTTTTTATACACAATTACGTTATAACGCTGATATACGGGGTCTTCAACAGTATAAAAAAGCGGGTGAAATTCTTTTCTTTCTATGGCAACCTTCGCCCCCTGATAGGTAGTAAAAGCAAGGCCATATCCTGCGGCTGCCAACGTTGTCACTGTATGAAGACTTGACAGCTGCATAACAATATTTACACGCAATGCATATTTTTCAAGTATCTGCATAGTAATGCGGTGCATACTCTGTCCCGGCATAACTGTCAGGAAATTCTGCTCATTAAGAAGCTGCGGATCAACATACTGAGGGCTGCTGAAACTGTTGCTTTTTATATCAACATAGCGGGCAAGAGGGTGTTCGGAAGAAGAAATCAGACAGATGGGAAAAGAACCGGCAAGTTCAAAATCAAAATTTTGTGACATTACCGGCATAGTGGAGATGCAGAAATCAAGGCTGTTATTCAGCAATGCCTTTTCAAATTCCGTATCTGCCCCGTCCATAACTTTTACTTCAACTTCGGGATGTACTTTCCTGAACTCAAGCAAAATATGCGGCAGCCATGTAACGCCCCTGTTTACAGGGATTCCTATGCGCACTCTCTCCTGTGTACCATTTGCAATATTATGCATTTCATCCCGCAAACCCTCTTCTATTTCTAAAAGCTTACGTACATTCTCGAAATACCGCTCGCCTGCATAGGTCGGCGTAATCGGCAGGATCTTTCGGTCAAAAAGCTTTACGCCAAGTTCTTCCTCCTGTTTGCGAAGTGCTTTTGTCAGTGCAGGCTGTGAAATATGCAGCTCTTCTGCCGCCCGGGTTATGCTGCGCGTTTTGACTATAGTCAGGAGATAACGATAGATATCGTAATTCACTCACTTCCCCTCCTCGCCACATTTTGCCTCATTTTAACACATCGAATAACCATTTAGTTATAACTGCAATAGATTTATTTCATTAGATTTTTATTATTTACGTGTTAATATTTTCATAAAATGTGTACTAAATATTAATTTAGATGCTACAAATACAAATGCAAAGCGTTTGAAAAAACATCAGTAGTTAGTATACATCACATTTTCACCGCAGCTTTACGGAGGTATTGATCGCCATGAATCAGGAACTGCTGCTTCATATAAAAACACTGATGCCGGAAATGTGGGATATGGCCGACAAAATTTTTGATCATCCTGAACTTGGATTTCATGAAGTATACGCCTCAGAACTGCTGTGCAATTGGCTTAAAGCTCACGGATGGGTTGTCGAAAAAGGTGCTGGCGGACTTTCAACTGCATTCCGTTCAGTGTGGCAGTCAGGTGAAGGCGGCCCTTCCATCGGGCTGCTGGCAGAATATGATGCTCTGCCAATGGGACATGCCTGCGGACACCATATGCAGGGGCCTATCCTGCTTGCAGTTGCGCAAGCCCTGCGCGAAACAGTAAAAGTGCCATGCCGCATCGTTTATTACGGGACTCCTGCCGAAGAGGGGCCGCAGGGCAAAAAAATCATGCTTCAAAATGGATGTTTCCATGATATTGACATCGCGCTGATGACTCATGCGGCGCCAAACACAACTGTAGACATCAAATCTCTGGCAGGCGCAAAGTTCAGGGCAATTTTCCATGGCATCGCCGCACATGCCTCACTGACGCCGGAAAAAGTGAGAAGCGCGCTGGATGCAATGGTTCTGACTTTTCAGGGAGTGCAGTTTCTCCACAGCCATGTAAAAGAGGACGTAAAGTTCTTCTGCTCTGTCAACGAATGCAGCGGCACACCTAACAATACCGACTCAACTGTCGCCAGTGCCGTGATCAGCCTCCGCACCTATGAAAGCGAAGATATTCCCGAGCTCACTCAGCGGCTTGAAGCAGTGGTGCGCGGGGCAGCAATGATGACAGGAACAACAGTTGAATTTGAAAAGCTTTCTGACACTGTCGGCAAACTGCCGAGTCTGACCTTAAACCGGGTTATCATGGAAAAGGCAGCGGAGCTAAATGCACCGCAGCGGCTCGCATACCGTACCAGAACCGGTTCAACAGACTTTGCCTATGTTACGCAGATTGTGCCGGCTGCCGTTTCTCGGTTTGCTTTTGTCCCTGAGGGAACAACCAGCCATTCCCAGGCTTTTCTCGATGCGGGAAAAAGCGAGGCAGCACACCAGGGAATGATGATATCGGCAGATATTCTTGCCCTCACTGCTCTTGATTTTATTGAAAAGCCTGAACTTCTGAAAGAAGCGCAGGATGAATTCAGGAAACGCCGCACAGAACTCAATGAAAAAAAAGCTCAGGCTCAGGAAGCCTGACAAAAGGGCAACTTAAACTAATATAATCTTCAGGAGGGATAGAAATGAAAAAACTGACGGCTTTTTTACTGGGAATTGCTTTCTGTTTTGGGGGAACGGCTGTATGCTCAGGTGCAGATCCTGTCACGACGCAGGACACGCTGACATTTGCCATTGACCGTGAACCTGTATCGCTTGATCCGATTGATGTAACGGTCAATGTGAAGGGTATGATCCAAAGCTGTATTTTTGATAAACTGCTGGCTTTTGATGATAAGCTCAACATTGTTCCGGGGCTGGCAGAGAGCTGGAAGAAGTTAGACGATCAGACATGGCAGTTCAATCTGCGCAAGGGCGCTAAATTTCATGACGGCACTGAAGTGAAATCAAGCGACGTGCTGTTTTCTTTCCGCCGTCTTGTGGGAAAGGGGTCCACAGTAACAAAGTATTACAACATGTTCGACATGGAAAATTCTTCCTGCCCCGACGACTACACGTTTATTCTCAAAATGAAACGCCCATTTGCCTTTGTTGAGGCGCGTCTGGCCACTTCTTCAGCCTGCATTCTTCCGGAAAAAGCGGTGACTGAAAAGGGCGCCGATTTTGCACGTCATCCTGTCGGCAGCGGCCCTTACAAGTTTGTGTCCTGGTCTGCCGGCGACCGCATCGCACTGGAACGCAACGACGATTACTGGGGACACAAATCCATCCTTAAGAATATTGTTATCCGGGTAATTACTGAAAGTTCAAGCCGCACTATTGACCTAGAAAGCGGCGGCCTTGATATGACTCTTTCTTTATCAAACAATGACGTTAACCGCGTTTCTGAAAACCCGGATCTCGTGGTGGACGTGAGGCCGAGCCATTCGCTGCGCTATATCGGCTTTAACTGCGACAAGAAGGCACTAAAGGACCTGAGAGTACGTCAGGCACTGAATTATGCTACCGATGTACATACCCTGCGCACAATTCTTTATGGTGAAAAGACCTCGGGTGAGGCATTAAGCGTTGTCCCAAGCACTTTAAAAGGCTTTAACCCCAATGTCAGACAGTATCCGTATGACGTTGAAAAAGCCAAGCAGCTTCTTAAAGAAGCGGGCTATGAAAAAGGGCTTGAGGTTGAATTTATGTATCTTGCAAGCTCCACAAACAATATGCTTGCTGAACTGCTGCAGCAGATGTGGGGAGAGATCGGCGTGACGCTGAAACTGAAGCCGACTGAATCAGGTGCACTGAGCACGGCACTTAATAAAGGCGAACAGGAAATCTGCTGCGCCGGCACAACATACGGCCTCGCAGAAGCAGGCGACGGACTGAATAATATGTTTAACTCCGCCTCAAAAGGTACCAGTGCTGACCGCACAAATCTCTCCGATCCGGAAGTTGATAAACTTCTCAACGAGATTGTGGTAACGACTGATTCTGACAAACGCGCCTCGCTGGTGATGGAAGCGCAGGCAAAAATTGCAGAGCTGGCGCCGACTATTAATCTCAGCAATCAGTACGCGCTGATTGGAAGCAAGAAAAAACTTAAGGGACTGAAACTGGCTGCACCGGGAGAATATGATTTTACCCACTGCTATTTTGAGTAAACGTAAAACAGCAAGAATACAAAAAATCTGGTGCTCAAGTGTACAAACTTGGCACCAGATTTTCATAAGGAGCTGATTTAATGGGCAAGTACATATTGAAGCGCCTGCTGATGCTGATTCCTGTTATGCTCGGCGTCGTGCTGATTGTTTTTACGCTGATGTACATCACCCCCGGCGACCCCGTGGACAGCATCCTCGGCGAAGACGCAAGCCCCGAGGAGGCTGCTGAGCTGCGCATTCGTCTTGGGCTTAACGGCGGTTATTTCGAACGTCTTTATACTTATGTGAAAAATCTGCTGCACGGCGATCTTGGAATCTGTTATGCAACAAAACAGCCGGTTATGACCAGGCTTGCACAGACATTCCCTAATTCTCTTCGCTTGGCCGGAATGTCAATGATTATAGCTGTGGTCATCGGTCTCACAATGGGAATCATTTCTGCTGTCAAACAATATTCATGGTTTGACAGCATTGCCATGGCGCTGGCCATGGTCGGCAACGCTATGCCTAATTTCTGGCAGGGGCTGCTTCTCATGCTTCTTTTCGCTTTGCACTGGCATCTGCTGCCTGCGTCAGGATTTACAAGCTGGAAACATGTCATTCTCCCTGCTCTGACCATTGGAACTTCTTCTGCAGCAGCCATCGCACGCATGACCCGCTCATCCATGCTTGAGGTCATAAGACAGGACTACATTGTAACTGCGCGGGCAAAGGGGCAGTGTGAATTCCTTATTACAGTGTGCCACGCCCTTCATAATGCTCTTATTCCGGTCATTACCACAGTAGGCATGCAGTTCGGACATCTGCTCGGCGGAGCTGTTCTGACAGAATCAATTTTTGCAGTGCCCGGCGTGGGCAAAATGATGGTCGACGCCATCAAAGCGCGGAACTACCCTGTTGTACAAGGCGGAGTCCTGATGATCGCCCTGGTGTTCAGCCTTGTCAATCTGGGTGTAGACATACTTTACGCGTTCATCGACCCGCGCATTAGATCGCAGTATAAATAACGGAGGCTGAAAATGGCAAATAGCGCACAGCTTCACGACGAAAATTATGAATACAAAAAGAGAACTCAGTTTCAGGAAATCTGCCGCCGCTTTTTCAGGAACAAACAGGCCGTCATCGGGCTGATCATGCTGTTGATTCTTATTTTTTGCGCTGTCTTCGCACCGCAGCTTTCACATTACAGTCCGATCAAGCAGGATCTGCTCCACCGTCTGCAGCCGCCGTCCATGGCGCATTATTTTGGAACTGATGAACTGGGGCGCGATATTTTCACAAGAATTCTTTATGGTGCCAGAATTTCCCTGACTGTCGGACTGATCGCAGTTGCATTTTCCTGTGTAGTGGGGTGCATTCTCGGTGCCATTGCCGGATTCTACGGAGGTACCATCGATAACATTATCATGCGCTGCACTGATGTTCTGATGGCTATTCCGAGTATCCTTCTGAATATTTCCATTGTTGCCGCACTCGGCACTGGTCTGCAGAACGTGATGATCGCCATAGGTATCTCAAGTATTCCGGGCTACTGTCGTATTATGCGCGCCTCAATTCTGTCGCTGCGCGACCAGGAATTTGTGGAAGCCGCATACGCTGCCGGCGCTTCTGACGCTTCGATCATCTTCCACCATATCATTCCCAACAGCCTCGCTCCCCTGATTGTCCAGGCAACTCTGCGAACCGGCGGAGCTATTCTCTCCTGCGCGTCAATGAGTTTTATCGGCCTCGGCATTGTTCCGCCCACTCCGGAATGGGGATCGATGCTTTCCACAGGCAGAGACTTTCTGAGAGATGCGCCTCACCTGACGCTCTTCCCCGGCGTTGCCATCATGTTCGCAGTCTTTGCGCTGAACCTGATGGGCGACGGACTCCGCGACGCCCTTGATCCGAAACTGAAAGACTGAGGTGCACTCTATGGAAAAAACAATTTCTGAAAAAGAGAAGAACCTTCTTGAAATCAGGAATCTGACCGTCCATTATGTGACGGTTGATGGAACCGTTCGAGCGGTTGAAAATCTGAATCTTACTGTCGCTCCGGGAGAAACGCTGGGGCTTGTCGGCGAGACAGGCGCCGGAAAGACAACAACCGTCAAGGCTGTCATGCGCATTCTGCCGCATCCTCCAGCAGAAATCGTCAGCGGAGAGATTCTGTTTGACGGACGCGATGTCCTGACATTATCCAACAAGGAAATGCGTAAAATCCGCGGGAAACAGATTTCAATGATTTTCCAGGATCCAATGACATCACTGAACCCTGTTATGACAGTACGGTCTCAGATTGTTGAAGCGATCCGCCTGCATAATAAAATATCACACCGCGCCGCTGTTGAGCGGGCCAATCAGATGCTGGAAATGGTAGGCATCAGAAGCGAACGGGGAGATAATTACCCACACCAGTTCTCAGGCGGAATGAAACAGCGGGTCGTCATCGCCATGGCACTTGCCTGCAGTCCAAAGCTTCTTATTGCGGACGAACCAACAACGGCTCTTGACGTGACAATTCAGGCGCAGGTTCTCGAGCTGATGAAGCAGCTGAAACAATCTCTCAACACTTCCATGATCATGATTACCCACGACCTGGGTATTGTCGCAGAAATCTGCGAACGCATTGCCATTATGTACGCAGGCCAGATTATTGAAATCGGCTCTCGGGAAGAAATCTTTCACCGTCCTTCACATCCTTATACCAAAGGACTTTTTGCCTGCATTCCAAACATTCTGGACGAAGACAGCACGCTGATTCCAATTCACGGACTGCCGCCGGATCCGACTCATCTGCCGGCGGGATGCCGTTTTGCGCCAAGATGTTCTCAGCGAAAAGACGCATGTCTCCGGCACAATCCAGAGATGCTGGAGCTGGAAAAGGGACATTTCGTGCGCTGTCCGTTTGTTTCAAGGGGGGAAAAATAAACAATGGCCGAAAAACTTCTTTCTGTTCAGCATTTAAAGAAATATTTTCCCACAAAACACGGACTTCTTCATGCTGTAGATGACGTATCCTTTGTCATCAGACAGGGTGAGACGCTGGGGCTGGTAGGCGAGTCAGGCTGCGGGAAATCAACCATAGGACGTCTGATTCTAAGGCTGATTCAGCCCACCTCCGGACACGTGTATTTCAAAGATACAGACGTTACTGCATTAAATAAAGATGATATGCGGCGTATGCGCCGCAAGATGCAGATTGTTTTCCAGGATCCGTATGCTTCACTGGACGGACGCAAAAGCGTGTTTGAAACAATCGGCGAACCGCTGCGAGTTCAAAAAATTTTTCATGA
>CAZDXA010000075.1:0-1631 GCA_964509435.1 uncultured Synergistaceae bacterium
ATCATCGTCAACCCTTCTTCAGTCATCTCTGGACAAGCTTGGTCAGACTGCTCAGTCCGCTGCTGTAGGCCGTGAGCGCCTCTCTTTTCTGCTCTATAGTGGTACTGGTGTAGTGGCCGGCCTGGTGCCGGCCACCAGCCGCTGTAAATCCGTAAAATAAATGATATTCTCTTCCGTTATCTACACAGACAACATCTGGCAAACATGAAGAGACATCTTATCACAGCCCTTGTCATGGGGGCAGTGTCCATGGCACAAGGCCATGCCGCCGGCACGGAGCCGCTTACCTGGCAACTCAGCCAGGGATGGAGGTTCCATGAGGCGCGGCTCGACAACTGGTATCCGGCCACGGTGCCGGGAGTGGTGCACACCGACCTGATGGCGAACCACATCATCGATGACCCGTTCCTGAAGCTCAACGAACGGGGCGTGCAGTGGATTGACAAGGAGGACTGGGTCTATGAGACCCGATTCGACATGCCTGACGACGCCATGGGGCGGGAGCACATCATGCTGACCTGCCATGGGCTCGACACCTATGCGGATGTCTATCTCAACGACTCGCTCATCATCAGGGCCGACAACATGTTCCGCACATGGCGGGCCGATATCAAAGGTCTCGTCAAGGCCTCGGGCAACACCCTGCGCGTCTTTTTCCACTCCCCGGTCAAGACCGACCTGCCCAAATACGATGCCCTGCCCTATCACTACCCTGCCTCCAACGACCAGAGCGAGAACGGCGGCCTGCTGGACAAGAAAATATCGCCTTTCGCCCGCAAGGCCGGGTACCATTACGGATGGGACTGGGGACCACGCCTGCTGACATCGGGCATATGGCGCCCCGTCACCATCACCGCGTGGAGCGGCGTAAGGATAGACAACACCTATTTCATGCAGCCTCAGGTGAGCCGGCAGGTGGCCCACGTGCGTGAGGAGGTCACCATCGACGCGACCCGCGGCACGACCGCCGTTGTCAGTGTCACCGACGAGGCCACGGGACACACGCACGCCAAAAGACAAGTGACGCTGAGGGAAGGCAGCAACAAGGTGGTCATGGACTTCAAGGTCAGGAACCCGAGGCTGTGGTGGTGCAACGGCTATGGTGACCCTCACCGCTACCGTTTCAAGACAACGGTCACCACGGAAAAGAACAGGGATGAAAGGACGGACAAAATCGGACTGCGCTCCCTCCGCCTTGTCACCGACAATGACGAGGCCGGCCAGGGCTTCTGTTTCGTGCTGAACGGTGAGAGGATATTCATGAAAGGCGCGAACTACATCCCCTGCGACAATTTCCTCACGCGGGTCAACGACTCCGTCTACCGCAAGACCATCGACGACGCGGTGGCGGTCCACATGAACATGCTGCGCGTGTGGGGCGGCGGTGTCTACGAGGATGACAGGTTCTACGACCTCTGCGACGAGAAAGGCATCCTGGTCTGGCAGGACTTCATGCTCGCCTGCGGGATGTACCCCGCGACCGGGCATTATCTGGACAACATCCGCCAGGAGGCCATCGACAATGTCGTCCGCTTGCGCAACCATCCCTGCATCGTCCTGTGGTGCGGCAACAACGAATGCCAGGACGCCTGGTACAACTGGGGCTGGAAGAAAGCCTTTGAGCGGCAGAG
>CAZDXA010000075.1:1731-6950 GCA_964509435.1 uncultured Synergistaceae bacterium
GCAAGCCCATCAGCGAGTACAACCGCGTCAGGGCCCGCTTCTTCAGCGAGTACGGCATGCAGAGTTTCCCTGAATTTGAGTCGGTGAGGCGTTTCGCCCCTGATGAAAAAGACTGGGACACCCATTCCGAGGTGATGATGTGGCACCAGCGGGGTGGCGCGCATGCCAACAGTCTGATTGAGACCTATCTGGAAAGCGAGTATAAGAAGCCCGGCCGTTTTCAGGACCTGCTCTATGTGGGCCAGCTCATGCAGGGCGACGCCATGCGGACAGCCGTCGAGGCCCACCGCAGGGACAAGGGCTACTGCTGGGGTACACTGCTCTGGCAGATCAACGACTGCTGGCCCGTGGCCTCGTGGTCTACCCGCGACTACTACGGCCGGTGGAAGGCCGCCCACTACTTCATGCGGCGGGCCATGGACGACGTGCTGGTGTCACCCGTCGAGAAGGACGGCAGCCTGCATGTGTGTCTCGTGTCCGACCGGCTGAAGGACGTGCGCGGCATGCTGACCGTCGAGGTGCAGCGGATGGACGGCACTATGGTCAACCGGGTCAGCATGACGGTCACCGCGCAGGCCAACAGTGCCGGCGACGCGCTCGTCATCCCCGTCAGCGAACTGCTGAAAGGCAGTCAGCGCCGGGAGGTGTTCATCCATGTCACGTTCCAGGCCGACAGGACCTATGAGAGTGTCTGTTGTCTGGAAATCCCCAAGAACATGGACTTCCCCAAAGCCTCCATTCATCGTGAGGTGAGCGATGCCGGGGACGGCATTGAGGTCACGCTCACCGCTGACCGCTTCGCGCGCGGCGTGTTCCTGAGCCTTCCCGGCCATGACTATTTCTTCGAGGACAATTATTTCGACCTGCTGCCGGGCAGGCCCCGGACTGTCAGGCTCAGCCCCCCGATGACCGCCGCACAGGTCAGGGAGCAGCTCCGGCTGGTCTCCCTGTCAGACATTTAGTCCATCCCCATCAACTTTCAAGATTTCGTATTCTTTCAAACGAAGTTGTCAGCCGTTTATATGGCGCAGCGGATAAAGTCCGTGGAGGTATGCAACCTTGGTAGCAGTGTAGTGGCCGGCCTGGTGCCGGCCACCAACCCTTGGTATGGCATTTTTCCCACACATCAGCGCGATTAGCGTAAGCGCAGTATAGGTTCTCACGTAGATAACGCAGATTTTACCGATGCCAGTCTCTGAGCTGTCGGCGAAACCAGCGTGAGCTAAAAAAGGCGGATGCGCTTACGCTAATCTCGCAGATGGAGACACGTCAGCGAGAAAAAGCTTAAAGGCACTGAGGTCTTCGTAGAACTTCACTGGCATTCTGATCTCCTTCACCCGATATACGCGGCATACGATACCAGCATCCACAAGCCACTGAATGGCAAGTTCGAACTCTTTGGCGCGCGCTCCTTTCTTGATGGCACCATATATGAACTTTTTGTTTTCCTTTGCCAGTTGCGAGGGAAGGCTGTCAAGCACCTGCCGTATGCGCATGCTCTCTGTAGGTGTAGTATGTTTAGAGATATCACTGCGATAGGCATTGAGGATGTTTTGTTGCAATTGTCTCACACGTGTCTGATCATGAGATGCCAATCCCACACTTTTTTGAGGGTTGAATTCAAGGAACCATACACTTTTTGGGGGTTCGGCCAAGGAAAGCCTACACTTTTTCGACAGTTCGTCGCGATATTTGCTTTTTACGATACGCCGCCACAAGGGGCCTCAGGCCGGAAGAATGTCCTGCACGGTCTCCATCGTGCCGATGTATTTTCCGGCGGCGTCGCGCAGGGCCATGTAGGTGACGAGCATCGGCTTGCCGTTCTTCTCCAGCCGTACGGGTACCTTGTCACGCTTGCCCTCCCGGAAATCCTGTATGATGGCCCTCACCATAGGCTCAATCTTTGGCGGATGGCAGGTGAACACCTCGCGGCCCAATGCCGACAAAGGCCGCTTAAAGACTTTGGTCGAGAACGGCCGGTTGAAATAACGGTTGATGTTGTCCGCATCAACAAAGGTAATCTCGACCGGCAGCGCGTCGAGCAGTGCCGTGAGCTGCTCCACCGTCAGCGAGCCGCCCGGCATCTGTATCCTTCCCTCGCCCGTGGCTGTTGCCGCAGCCGCTACGGGCTGGCTGAGCCTGCTGAGGAATGCCTCCCCGTCGTCCCACCGTTCCTGAACCACGCCCATGCAGGTCTCGTAGCCCTTGCCGTCGGCATACAGCTGCATCCAGTCGTCATCGGAGAAGTTGGCCACACACACGGGGAAGAGGATTCTGTTTTCCTTGAACGTCATCTCGCGGGCGCGTCTCACCACGGCTGCCACGCGCGCAGTCCACTCCCCGTCGGGCGCAGCCTCACCGGCCGCTTTCCTGACGAGCGCGGAGAGCTCGGCACGTATCTCGTCATCTATGGTCCACATCACCTGTGACGGGCCATAGATGCCATACCTCACGTTGAGAAGGGGATAGATGAGGTCGCCTTTCTTGGCATAGTGGATCGACAGGCCGCGCACCCGTTCCAGCGCCCCGGCTATGGATGCCGCGCTCTCGCCGCCGTCCAGCCGGGCTTCCACGTCGTCGAGGGCGGCGACAATGGCCTCGTTCTCCCGGTACAGGGTCTGCAGCGGATGCCCCGCCACGGCACGCAGGGCAGCCGTCTTGTCCCTGCTCCCGTCTGCCTGACCAATCATCATGCGCTCCTGACCGTGATGCAGGCCGTGGTGCAGGCTGTCGTGACCGTCGTGATTGTCGTGGCCGTCAGTCTCCTGTGTGCCGTGGAACAGGGCCGAGTGGATGTCGCACAGTTCCTTGACATTCTTCACCGGCTCACCCTCACGGATTAGCTCCTGCTCGGCCTTCATAATCTCCGTGGCCTTGACATTCTTGAACTCCCTGACAAAGTCGGCACGCACGGCCTCCAGGGCCTCACCGCTGTTGAGGCGCCGCAGGTATTCCTTGACCTGCCGGGCCGTGTCCGACGGCTCTGGGCTGTCTGCGGCCTCTGCGCCCTCTATGCGGAACCCGCTGTCCTGCAAGGCCTCAACAATCCGCTCCATGGCTATTCCCCTCATTGCAGCGCCACGGGGTATCGTCACCATCTTGCCGACCGACAGGCGCACTGCCTTCTTGCTGATTTCCGTGAAGCCGAGCGAAGACATGATGTCAATGATTTCGGGATATTTCTGCGTGAGTTCGTAGATGCTCTCTTTCAGATTGATGGTCTTCTCCATAAATGTCTCCTTATCTATTGTTTGCCGCAAAGTTATGACCTTAGCGCCATTCACGTCGGTAACAAATGTTCCCTTGAGACAATGTTTTATGGTACTTTAACAAGTTGCCACCGGATAAAAACTACGCTTTTTTGAGCGTCCGCCACCCCAGCGCCAACAGCAGGGCCACCAGCGTGACGGCCTCCGACACGGGGACGGCGAGCCACAGACCCGCATTGCCTGTCAGCGGCGGAAGCAGCAGAAAGGCCGGCACAAGCAGGATGCAGCTGCGCAGGAGCATGAAGAACGTGGCGGCACGCGACCGCTCCACGCTCTGCAGATAGCCCACCAGCACCACGTTCATTGTGAAGAACACGTAGCTGAGCGAGAACAGCGGCAGTCCGCTCTCGCAGATGGCCCAGGCGGCAGTGCCGGGCTTCAGGAAAAGCGACACCAGCGGCCCGGCGACGAACATGCCGCTGAGCGTCATCAGCAGACCAAGACCGAAAGCCAGCGACAGCGACAGCCGGAAAGTCTTGCGGATGCGCCCGATGTCGCCGCTGCCATAGTTGTAGCTGATGATGGGCAGTGACGACTGGGCGATGGCGTTGCCAAACATGAACACTAACGGAAAGAGATAGCAGCACACACTGTAGGCCGCCACACCGTCCTCATGCAGGCGGGGCGTGAAGGTGTAGTTGCCCGTGAGGATCATCACCGACATGGCAATCTCGCCGATGAACGAGGGCAGGCCGACCTTCATCATGTAGCCTGTGTTGCGTGCGGTGAGGATGAGGCTCTTGCGCGTGAACTTCGGGCGGTAGAAATGGAGCCGCCTGCTTCTGAAGCAGAGGTAGTAGACAATCATCAGCGCACCAACGGCCTGGGCCAGCGACGTGGCCACGGCAGCCCCGCGGATGCCCCATTCGAGGGGGAAGACGAAGAGCCAGTCGAGGAAGATGTTCAGGAGCGAGGCAACGATGTTGGCGGCCATGGCGAACTTCGGCGCACCGTCGAGGCGGATGACGAACATGCCGATGAAGAGTATCTGGGTGGGCACCAGCACGGGCGCCACCGCCACGAGATAGTCGCAGGCAAAGGGAATGATGCGTCCCTCGCCGCCGAAGAGCCGCGCGGTCTGCTCAGGGAAGAAGCCCACTAAGAGCGCCGCCACCAGCATCAGGGCCGTGGCGATGGTGAAGGCCTGCGTGACATTGATGTTGGCGGCCTTGAAGTTGCCGTGGGCCAGGTAGATGGCCACGACCACCGACACACCGCTGCCGAAGAGCAGGGCCGTGCCCGTGCCAATCAGGAAGATGGGCGCCGCCACGTTGACGGCAGCCAGTGCGTCACTGCCCACGCCCTGACCGACGAAGATGCCGTCGGCAATGGTGAGCATGGCTCCGAAGAGCAGACCAAGAAGTGTGGGAAAGAAAAGGCGGAGGAAAAGCTTAGGGATATTCTCCTTCGCAAAGTCGATACTGTCTCTATGCTGTTTCAAATACACCTTATTACATTATATATCCTTCTCCATGATATAGTCATTCATAAAATAGCCGTTGCCAATGTCGTAGTCACCCTGCCTGGTGACCCTCAGGCCGAGATGCTCGTAAAACGTCTTGGCCTTGTTGTAACGGTTGACGTGCAGGAAGAGGCGGCAGGACCCGGGATGCAGCCGCTTGACGAGGCTGACGGCCGCATCGAAGAGCGTACGGCCCAGGTGGCGCCCCTGGAACCGCGGCAGCACATAGATTTTCTGCAGCTCGTACAGGTCGGTGTCGATGGGCTGCACCGACACATACCCGGCCGGCTCGCCGTCGACTGACAGCAGCTGGTAGACGTGGCCCTCGACGGTCATCTGCCGGAGCAGGCTCGCCTCGGAATACATCATGTCCATCATGTAGTCACACTGCTCGGGCGTGATGATGTGCCTGTAAGTCTCTGGGAACACCTGCTCCGCCATGTGGCGGATAAGCGGGATGTCCTTTGTGGTTGCCATTCTGATTGTGT
>CAZDXA010000076.1:0-6590 GCA_964509435.1 uncultured Synergistaceae bacterium
AAAAGAATAAACCATTATTCTCCTTTCTGTCGGATTGAAATTCCAAAATCAAAAGTTATAATGATTATATAATTATGAATGATCCGGAGGCCTGTCATGCCTTTTGTTCTGGGAATAGATATCGGTTCAACGGCCGTCAAGGGCGTTCTCTACAGCGGAAAAGTTTTGAAATGGGGGCTGGCTCCCACAGGATGGAGCCCGAAGGACGCGGGGAGCGCAATGATTGATCAGCTTCTGCGGCGCCGGAAGGTCAGCCGCGGAGATCTGACGATTGTCGCCACGGGGTACGGGCGCAAAACGGTTGAAGGTGCCCGCGCGGTGACGGAAATCACGTGTCACGCCCGCGGCGCGCATGAGCTGTGTCCGCAGGCCCGCACGGTGCTTGACATCGGCGGGCAGGACAGCAAAGTGATTCTTCTGGGCCCGGCGGGCGAAGTCAGGGACTTTGCCATGAACGACAAATGCGCGGCCGGCACGGGCCGTTTTTTTCAGGTGCTGAGCCATGCTCTTGAATACGACATTGAACAGTTCGGGGCCGTGCCTGCAAACGGTGAGATTGAGCCGCTTTCGAGCATGTGCACTGTTTTTGCTGAAAGTGAGGTCATCGGCAATCTGGCGCGGGGCGTGCCGCGCGACAACATTGCACGGGGCCTTCTGAAAAGTATTGCGGCGCGTTCTGCCGGCATGCTGGGCAAGGTGGGCATGGTTCCGCCTCTGTTCTTTTCCGGCGGACTGTCGCGCAGTCCGTCGCTGAAGTGCTTTCTTGAGCAGGAACTGAACTGTCCTGTGTACGTCCATGAAAGGTCTCAATTTGCGGGCGCCCTGGGCGCCGCGCTTATCGGCTGGGAGGGGTTGAAATGAGAAAAATCGAGGAAATCATTGAGGAGATGCGGTCTCACGCCAAGGACGGGCCGGTGCTGATCAAGGAGATCAGCGAAAAGGGAATTCCTGTTGTGGGTACTTACTGCACATTTGTGCCGTGGGAAATCATCAACGCTGCGGGAGCTGTCTCTGCTTCGCTGTGCGCCAAAAGCCAGAAGCCCATTGCCGCCGCAGAGGAGCATCTGCCCCGCGCGCTCTGTCCGCTGATCAAGGCCAGCTACGGACATGCGCTGCTTGACACCTGCCCGTATTTCCATTTCTGCGGTCTGGTGGTCGGCGAGACGACCTGCGACGGCAAGAAGAAAATGTATGAACTGCTGGATAAGATCAAGCACGTTTACACGGTTCAGATTCCGCAGCGCGCTGACAGACCTGAGGACCTGGCCATTCTGAAGGATGAGTTTCTGAAATTCAGAGACGAAATTGAAAAGTTCACCGGCAGCAAAGTGACGGACGAAAAACTCCGCAGATCGATCGCCCTGCGCAACAGCGAGCGCCGTGCGCTGAAAAGCCTGTGGAGCCTGATGGAGCTTGACAACCCGCCGCTGACGGGACATGAGGTCTGGGAGTTCTCAGAGTACATGAGCACTCATTTTGACAAGGAAGCCGCGGTCAAATGGCTGAACCGGCAGGTAGCAGACATCCGCGCCGCAGCTGAGGCCGGCGAGGACCGCGGACTGGGAAAGCGTCCCCGCGTGCTGGTCACGGGCTGCCCCATCAGCGGCGTGCCGAAGGTCATTGACGCCATTGAGGACGCAGGCGCGCTGGTGGTATGCTATGAGAACTGCGGCGGCGAAAAGGAGCTCAGTTTCCTTGCGGACGAGACGAAAGACCCGATGGACGCTCTGGCTGAAAAGTATCTGAACATCGGCTGCTCGGTCATGAGTCCCAATAAATCGCGCATGGACAATCTCAGACATCTCATTGAAAAATACCGCGTCAGCGGCGTTCTTGACATGGAACTCACCTCGTGCCATACCTATGCGGTGGAGTCTGACCTGGTGCGCAGTCTTGTCCATGATCTGGGCAAAAGCTTCATTTCTGTGGAGACCGATTTCTCGGAAAGCGACAAAGAGCAGCTTTCAACCCGCATCGGCGCGTTTGTGGAAATGCTGTAGGATTCTGGCAGTCTTGAAATCTGACGGAGCGCCCGGAATTTTCCGGGCGCTCTGTTTCTTTCTGTCTCTGAAGGACTTTTCTCAGCCGACCCGGCTGTGGCCCTTCTGCCCGCAGGGGACAGACACAGGGCCCCGTCTTCCGGCCGCGCCGGCTGTCTGATATAATAGGCGCAGTTTTTTCAGAGGAACGGGAGCAGACCATGAAAATCACCACACTGTGCTACATGGAGCGGAACGGAAGCTATCTGATGCTTCACCGCGTTGTCAAAAAAAATGACGAAAACCACGACAAATGGATCGGCATCGGCGGCAAAATTGAGGAAGGCGAAAGCCCGGAAGAATGCCTTCTGCGCGAAGTGCGCGAAGAAACGGGATGCACGCTGACCAGATACGCATTCCGCGGTCTCGTGACGTTTGTTTCTGACCGCTGGGGCACGGAGTACATGTGTCTTTACACGGCGTCGGAATTCACCGGCGAACCGTCAGGGTGCGACGAAGGCGTGCTTCAGTGGGTGCCCAAGGACAGAATCGCATCGCTCAGCCTGTGGGAGGGCGACAGGATTTTTTTCAGACTGCTTGAGAGCGGGGCGCCTTTTTTCTCCCTGAAGCTGCGCTACGAGGGCGACAGGCTGGTGGAATGGGCGCTGAACGGCATAAAACAGGAGAATCTGAATGGGTAAAAAATTCTGCATTTTCGACATGGACGGCACGCTGGTGGATTCCATGGGCTGGTGGGAACGCATGGAGTTTGATTATCTCATCGCCCGAGGCGCACAGCCCGGGCCGCAGCTGAACGCGCTTGTGGCGCGTCTCAAGCCGCTGACGCTCATTGACGCCGCAGGTGTGTTCATCAGCGAGCTGGGATTCAGGGACACGCCGCAGCATATCGCCGACGAAATGAACGCTGTGATGGCAGAAAATTACCGTCTCCGCGTGCCCGTCAAGCCGGGCGTGAAAGAATACCTTGAGGCTCTGCGGCAGCGCGGCGCAAAGCTGTGCACAGCCTCGGCCACTGACGTCAGGCTTGTGAAAATCTGCCTTGAAAGGCTCGGCATCGCGGAATACTTCGACTTCATGATGAGCTGTGAGGAAGTTCACGCCAGCAAGGACCGTCCTGACGTGTACTTTGAGGCCGCGCGGCGGCTCGGCTCGAAGCCTGCCGACACAGCCGTGTTTGAGGATTCGCTCCGCGCCCTCCGCACTGCCAAAGCTGCCGGCTTCTATGCCGTCGCTGTCTATGACGTCCACAGTGAAGCAGACCTTCCTGAACTGCGCCGGATCTGCGACGAGTATATCGGCGACTGGAACAGAGCGGCACGAAAACTGAGCTGCTGAGCTTTATTCCTGCACAGGCCAGAAAAAACAGAAGACCGCGCAGTTTTGCGCGGCTCTGATTTTCAAGGCGGCCCGGGCATGCCTGATCTGTACGGCAACGACTTTTACGCTGTTTCGCAGGCCGGGCGCCCGGAAAAATCCCCTCTGCCGGATTCCCGGCAGAGGGGATTTTTTGCGCAGCCGCACAGCAGTCTCTGTATTTCCGCTCCGGGCAAAGCGCCGCAGCCGTGCTGCAGAGCTGCCGGCGGTGTGTTTCAGACTCTGCGGCGGCATGCTGTGCCGAACATAACAAGCTCTGCCGCCCCACCGGCGATTTCGGGCGTTGCGATCTGCACGCCGTAAATGCAGTCGGCGCCAAGATCTGCTGCCATGGCAGCCATCCGTTCTCTGGCTGAGACGACGCCCTCGCTCATCATTTCCGAGTAAGCCGTCAGGTCACCGCCTACTGTGTTGTTCCGCAGCAGCGCTGACATGTCGCTGATGAGGCTGCGGCTCTGGCAGCAGGTGCCATATACAAATCCAAGTTCTTCAATGTCCGCGCCGGGCAGGACGCCTGTTGAAATGAGCATGGGCGCCTTTTCTCCGGCATCCGTTCCGTCACCGGGTGCTTTTCCGGCCTTCAGAACTGAACTGTATGCCGTGCCGTAGACAATGTACTCGGCCGCGCCGCCGGCAACTTCAGGCGCGGCAATGTGCATTCCGTAAATGCCGTCAGCGCTGCCGGCCATTTTAAGCATTCTCTTCTTTGCCAGTTCCATCCCGTCAATCAGCATCTTTGTCCATGTTCTGATCTCGCCGCCCACGGTCCTGCTCTGCGCTGCCGCCGTCAGGTCGTGCATCAGATTCTGGCTCAGGCAGGATGTGCCGTAAACAAAACCGGTTTCTTTCATTCCCGGAGGCAGAAAGGATCCGGTTGGAATCTGCAGCGCCATAGCTGCACCTCCTTTTTTTGGTATTCTGCCGGCCTTTTTTCAGTCGGATCACAGAATAAACCGGTACGCTGTGCCGAAAACGAGGAATTCTGCTGCGTTGTTTGAAATCTGCGGCGTCACTGTCTGCACGCCGTAAATGCCGTCAGCGCCCATCCGCCGGGCCATTTCAGCCATTCTGCCGTACGCTGTTTTCATCCCGTCAGTCATCAGGCCAGTATAAGCGCTGAGTTCGCCGCCGGCAGTCGCGTTGCGGAGCGCCGCGGTGATATTTCCCGCGTAGTTTTCCTGGCAGCAGGCGCCGTAGACAAGCCCCAGCTCCATTGTCCCGGCCGGAGGCAGAGCATTCGTCGAAATGCGGAGATCCGCCCGCGGTCTGCCGCACGGGGCGGAGGGAGCGGCATGCCTGAACGCTTCCGGTTCAATGATTTCAGTCTTTTCATGATTCAGCACACACCAGCGGACAATATCATCGGCAGATTTCACACTGGCTGTGAAAATCACATACAGCCCGTCGCCGCTGACTTCGGCGTGCTGCGGGCGTCCCCACATCATCCTGCTGAGTCCGAGTTCTGCGGCAGCATCCAGTCTGATCTGAATCTTTACTGTAACTCTGCCAGAGTGCGGCGCCGGCGCGGGGCCCTGCAGCTTTTCCGCCGAATGAACAGTTCTGCGGCGGCGCGCCCGGAGTCTCTGAAGAAAGAACCGGCTGGCAAACAGCGCCGCAGCGGCAGCGGCAGCCAGAAGCACGGCATAAAGGCTGTATCTGAACCACAGCCGCAGCAGGGCGCCCTGCCACGGCACGCGGTCGTCTGCGGGCAGTTCCGCAAGACGGAGGATCTCCCTGTGAACCGCCGCAGCTCTGTGTCTCCCGTTCAGCAGCCACGGCACATAACGGGCCGGCAGACTGTCCATTACCCAGCGCAGATCATCGGCGGAAAGCGCGCAGGCTGAGCTGCGCCCCAGTCTGGTGAGGCTGCGGCTCATCCACCGGAAAATTTCCAGGTTCTCAAGGGTCGGCGGAAATTTTTCCCAGGCACTGCGCGGAAACTCGGCGTAAAGCGCATAGAACTGCTCCCCGGCAAGGTTCAGCCATGCCCTGATAAGTTCAGGGCTGTGTTCGTGCAGCATCTCAGCAAGTCTGGCAAAGTTGAAGGGGTCTGCATCGCGGATTGCCGTTCCGAAACTGCCAAGCACGCTGCCGGCGTCTGTGCTGTTCAGTTTATAAAGCACGACCGCCGCACGGCGGATAAATTCACGCTTCTGTTCTTCCGGCAGATTTTCGCACAGGCTGTCAGACTGAGGCTCGGCCTCCACTTTCTGTTCCAGCTCCGCAAGCCGGCCTTTTCCTGAGCATGCAGAGGCATAGGCGTCTTTCACAGCGGGCTCGGCCGCATTCCATATTCTTTCAGGCAGGATTTCAGAGTAATATTTCCGGCTGGCTCTGTGCAGTCTGCCGCGAACGGCTTTTTCTGCCTGCATGACCACAGACAGCTTCGACGCCGCTTTCCAGGCCATGCGCGCCATGACAAACAGATTCAGCACAGGGACGCTCCACGCAGCCTCATTCAGTATTTCATCGGCGGCGCTTGAAAGGATCATGCCGGTAATTCTGTCTTCCGCGCCGGCAGAGGTCTGCTCAGGCAGATTATGCCCCTCATCCGCAGCCGGCCCCTGCCGCAGCCACACGCGCCCGGCAAATTCGGGCGCACTTTCTGCGGCGAGGTCAGAGTGCTGTCCGCAGAACGCCGCAATGTCTGCCAGCAGCACGGCATTCCAGCGGTTTTCAAGCGATCTGAGAAACGTATCGTAATCCGCGGAGAATTTCGCCATGACGGCCTCTTCAATGTGCTCAACGAAGTTGTCGCTGTTCAGCACCAGACTCACGCCGCTGAGGCTCAGTTCCTCTGTCTGTTCATCAAAGGCGGCGTCAACGGCGAGGTCAAGTTTCTTCTCCATTCCGCCGGTCTGCCACAGCTGCCGGTACAAGCTCATGAAATTGAGCTTTGAGCGGCCCGCAGCTGCATCTGAAATAAGCTTTTCCAGATCCGTTCCGGGCGGCTGCCCGGCAGCGCATGCCGGTGCCGGCGGCATCAAAATAAAGAGCAGCAGCAAAAGGAACAGCGCCGGGATCCCCTGCCGCATCCGGGACAGTTTCATACAGCTTCCCCCCACCCGTCCTGCGTCTTTGTGACGATGCCCGTGAATTAAAGGCGCAGGCACAGCAGATACGTGAACATCATCCGGCTGTTTCATCAGCGGACTGACAGAAAAATACCCTGAAAGCGGCGCATTTTGCGCTTCCGGACTGCACAGAAACAGGCAG
>CAZDXA010000077.1:0-6583 GCA_964509435.1 uncultured Synergistaceae bacterium
AAAATACCCTGAAAGCGGCGCATTTTGCGCTTCCGGACTGCACAGAAACAGGCAGCTGTGAAGCAGCGGGCGGACACCGGCAGCCCCGCTGCCGATGAAACAAATCTCAGCGGAATGACTGCCGGGATGCAGCACCTGTTTCCGCCTTCAAGTGCGCCGTTTGTGATTTCTGCCCATGAGCGGCTGTTCAGGCTGTCCGCACGGAATGAGCATTCCGGCGCCGGTGCCGCTTCAGGCAGCTTTTCACGTAAAAAAGTCTCCGTTAAAAAAATAATAACATTAGAATAAAATATGTCAAATTTATATGCCGGAACGCTTCTGAAAAAACGCCGTTCACGGAAATTCATGCCGTGTCAGCGTTTTCAACGGCAGCGCAGCGCCCTTCACACAGCGGCGTTTAGCTGTGAAAATATTCTTCCTTTCATAATATATATACAAATAATGTTTTTTCGCAGCATAACATTTTATTTACATTTTATATTTTCCTTTTTGAACGACCTTTTCCGTTCCCCCGTTTTTCAAGCAGCCTGCCGAGTTTTCATCCGGCATTTTTTAGTGTAGAATAGGGGCGTCAGTTTTATAACAGTTCTGCCGCCGGGGAATCCGGTGAAAATCCGGAGCGGCCCCGCCACTGTAAGCGCACGTGCTGCGCAAGTCAGGATGCCGGAGCAGAACGGTGCATGAAGAGAGCTTTTTCTGCGCGGGCGGAAAATGCTGAGTCTTTTCTCTTCGTTCCTGTCTGTAAAGGCCGCCCGCGGAAACGGGCGGCCTTTTGCGTGTTCTGACCGCGATTTCTGATCCGGCGCAGCCCGGATGCTTTTCACAACTGAATAACCGGAAGGGTCCGGCGAGAAATCGCCGGTTAAAAAGGAACCGGGTGCGAATCCCGGGCGGTCCCGCCGCTGTAAAGGTTCCTGTTTCTCCATCTGCCACTGTGGCAATGTCCATGGGAAGGCGGAGAAACACAATGGGCCTGAGCCAGAAGACTTGCCATTTCGGGCACAGAAAAACTCTGCGAGCGATGGAGCGTGTGTGCGGTTCGGCCTTTCTTTACAGAAATTCCGGCTGCTGAGTTCCTTCGGCACAGCGCTGAAGGAACTTTTTTTCTGCCGTGATTCTGCATAGCCGGCAGTCTGACCGGCATTTTCCCATGCCGGGCCGGGAAAAAGCGCCCTGTTTACAGCCGCCGGTTCACCTGTATGCGTGGTATTTCAGTGCGTGGCATGCGGCGGAAACGCACAGCGTTCCGGCAGATTCCATAAAACGTTTCAAAAAACGAAGGAGGCAGTATAATGCTTGAATCCATTAAGAAAAGGGACGGACGCATTGTGCCGTTCAACGAGGACCGCATCACCCGCGCCATCTATCTTGCCGCTGAGGCCGTAGCCCGGCGCGCCGGCGAAACGGCCGACTACCGTATTGCCGAAGGTCTGACTTCCCAGATTGTGAGGCTTCTCAGTGAAAAGTTCAGCAGTTCCGTTCCCGGCGTTGAAGACGTGCAGGATACTGTTGTCAAGGTGCTCATTGAAAACGGGCATGCCCGCACCAGTGAAGCCTACATCACCTACCGCAATGAACGCACCCGTGTGCGCGACAGCCGCACCCGGCTGATGAAAGCCATCGAGGAAATCACGTTTTCCGACGCTGCCGACGCCGATGTGAAGCGAGAAAACGCCAATATCAACGGCAACACAGCCATGGGCACCATGCTCGAGTACGGCAGTGCCGTGTCGCGCGAATTCTGCAGGACCCACGTGATGAACCCCGCGCACGCCGCCGCTCATGATAACGGCGACATTCATATTCACGACATGGACTTCATGAACATGGGAACTCTGACGTGCTGCCAGATCGACATCCGCAAGCTTTTCAAGGGCGGCTTCTCCACCGGCCACGGGTTCCTGCGCGAACCGCAGGACATCATGAGCTATGCCGCGCTGTCAGCCATCGCCATTCAGAGCGACCAGAACGACCAGCACGGCGGCCAGAGCATCCCGTTCTTCGATTACGGTCTGGCTCCCGGCGTCACCAAGACCTGCAGGAAACTGTACACCTCAAATTTGACCAAGTCCATTGAGGTGCTCCGCGGCGCCGAGGTCAGCAGCAGCATCAGGGAAACTGTCAAAAAAGCCGAGACTGCCGCAGAAAAGCAGACAGGGCGCGTCATCGGTCTGACTGCAGATCCGGAACGTGACAAGGTTGAACGCCTGCTTCTTGGCGAAGCTTTAAACGTCAACGCAGAAGAGATCGCGCGCCTGCAGGCTTTCGCCCACAAAGAAGCCTGCAGCGAAACCGACGCGCGCACTTATCAGGCCATGGAGGCCTTTATCCACAATCTGAACACCATGCATTCACGTGCCGGCGCGCAGGTGCCGTTTTCAAGCATCAATTTCGGCACGGACACGTCTCCTGAAGGGCGCATGGTGTCGCGCAATCTGCTGCTCGCCACGGAAAAGGGGCTGGGAAACGGGGAAACGCCGATCTTCCCGATTCTTATCTTCAAAGTCAAAGAAGGAGTCAACTTCAATCCCGGCGACCCGAACTACGACCTGTTCAAGCTCTCGTGCCGCGTCACGTCAAAGCGTCTGTTCCCCAATTTCAGCTTTCTTGACGCGCCGTTCAATGCCCGGTATTACAAGGCCGGCGACCCGGACACCGAAGCCACCTACATGGGCTGCCGCACCCGCGTTGTCGCCAACCGCTGCGGGCCCTGCACCGTCAGCGGACGCGGGAACCTTTCGTTCACGTCAGTCAACCTGCCGCGGCTCGGCATTCTGCACGGCTGCGTCTGCGGGCACAAAACCGACCTTGACGGATTTTTCAAAGACCTTGATGCAAAAATCAACCTGGTGATCGACCAGCTTCTGGAGCGCATGGAGATCCAGGGACACAAGCGCGTCAAGAACTTTCCTTTCCTCATGGGACAGGGCATCTGGATGGGGTCTGACAAACTCGGCCCAGAGGACGAACTGAGAGACGTGATCCGCCAGGGCACACTGACGCTCGGCTTCATCGGCCTTGCGGAATGTCTCAAGGCCCTGATCGGAAAACATCACGGCGAAAGCGACGAGGCGCAGCAGCTGGGGCTGAAAATTGTGCGTCACATGCGCGAACGCATGGACCGGGCTTCTGAACAGTATGACCTGAACTTCTCGCTGATCGCCACGCCGGCTGAAGGGCTTTCCGGCCGCTTCACCCGCCTTGACGCTGCCCGCTTCGGGAAAATTCCCGGCGTGACTGACCGCGAATACTACACAAACTCGTTCCACGTGCCTGTGTATTACCCTATCAGCGTGTTTGACAAAATCGCACGCGAGGCTCCCTATCACGCCCTGACTAACGGCGGGCACATCAGCTATGTGGAGCTGGACGGTCTCGGTGCCAACAATCCTGAAGCCTTTGAAGCCATCGTCCGCGCCATGAAAGAAGCCGGCATCGGCTACGGCAGCATCAATCACCCCGTTGACCGCGATCCGGTATGCGGCTATACCGGCGTCATTCCCGGCGATGTGTGCCCGAAGTGCGGACGGCACGAAAAGGACGGCCCCGTCGGTTTTGAACGCATCCGCCGGATCACGGGGTATCTTGTGGGCACACTTGACCGTTTCAACAACGCCAAGCGTGCCGAAGTGCGCGACCGCGTGGTTCACAGCATGAACCGCCCCGGCAGCGGAAACGGCAGCGCACAATGAAAGTCCGGCTTGCCAGTGCCATGACCCGCGACAGCATTGTCGACGGCCCCGGCCTGCGGGCCGTCATCTGGGCACAGGGATGCTTTCACAACTGCCCCGGCTGCCATAACCCCTGCACGCACAACCCCTTCGGCGGCTTTGAAATGGACACTGCCGACATTATCGCCGAACTCGGCACGCTGCGGCTTCAGCAGGGCATCACGCTGTCAGGCGGCGAGCCTTTTCTCCAGCCGCTGCCGCTTGCAGAAGTTGCGCAGGCAGCGCATGTCCGCGGCCTTGACGTGTGGGCCTTTTCAGGCTTCACCTACGAACAGCTCACCGACCGTCGGGCCGGAGAATACCGCAGCAGGATGACCCTGTTGAACCAGTGCGACGTGCTTGTCGACGGCCGGTTTGTCAGGGAAAAGCGAGATCTGTCGCTGCGCTTCCGCGGCTCGTCGAATCAGAGGATTATCGACGTGAAAAAAAGTCTTTCCCTCGGCTTGCCAGTCATCATCGGCGAGTACATGGGGCAGGCCATGTAAGGGACGGCTGCATCCGCCGCGAAAAATCAAGCGCCCGCCGGGGGCTGTAATAAGCCCCGGCGGGCGCTTCTGCATTTCATGCTTTGCGGTAGTTCTGCCGGAAACGGCGCGGGGCGTCTGTGATTCAGCACAGACGCCCCGGCAGAAAACATGTGAAATATGCAGTTTTCCGGCAGTTTTGCAGAACCTTACTTTTTTCCTCGTCTCCCCGTCTGCCGGAACTGCCTGAAATTCAGTTCTTTTCCCTGGAGAAAGGCACAAAATCGATGCGCAGCTTCATTCCAAGGCCGTCGGCAATGTTTTTCAGCGTCTTCACAGACGGGTTGGCACGCCCATTTTCAAGGCGGCTGATGTCCGGCTGGGTGATTCCCGTCATGTCGGCCAGTTCCCGCTGGGTCAGTTTCCTGGAGCGCCGGACTTTCATCAGAGCGCCGATGATCTGCTGAATCGGATCATCGTCATTCCACAGTCTTTCACCATGGTTCGCCGAACAGTCGGGCCTCGTTTCAAGTTTTTCCTCTTTCTGTCTGTTATGTTTCTGCATGTAATCCATCCCCATTCCCCGCCCTTCAGCGAAGATTCCTTCTCAAATACTCCCTGCTCGATGCTTCACCTTCACTCTCGGCGGTAAAGTTCAGCAGCCCTGAAGGGCCGCTGTCAGATATTTGAATATAACTACCATAATGTGAATAATTCTTTTTTACTATTCTAGAGTGTCTTTTTTATATTGTCAATTTAACGCGCCGCAACGTCATTTTCATGACTTTTCCAGTTTTTACAAAGTTTTCCGCGGATTTTGCCGACGCTGTATAATAGAAATTGTAAAAAAATCTTACATACAAAAGGAGCGGGAAAATGGAAAACGAACCTTGCACCACCCGGAAGGAAAGTCTTTTTGATCCGCCGCAGGCGGCCGAAGATCAGATTGTTCTCGAGGGCCGGACGCTGAAGTACACTGTCACAGCCGAAGAAATCCCTGTGTACAATGATCAGGGCGAAGAGCAGGCGCTCAGCTTCTGCGCAGGCTACACGCTGAAAGAAGGCGGCGCCGGCCGGCCTGTCACATTTGCCTTCAACGGCAAGCCTGGCACTTCAACGCTGTACCTTCACATGGCCGGTCTGGCGCCGAAAACCTACAGTCTGACAGGGACTGGCACCGATGCGCCGCAGCGCCCCTTTCAGGTGAGCGCCAATGCGGGCACAATCATGGATTTTTCAGACATTGTGTTTATTGACCCTCCGGGCACTGGTTTCAGCCGGGTGACCAATCATGAGCGGGAACGTCAGTATTACGGCGTGCGCCAGGATGTGGACGCCATGGCACGCATTATCCGCGCGTGGCTGGTGCGGCACGGGCGTTTTGCCTCGCCGGTGTTCATTCTCGGCGAAAGCTACGGCGGACTGCGCGGCAGCGGCCTTGTTCTGAAACTTCAGCAGATGCACATCATGCCGTCGGGATTCATCGCCGTATCGCCGGCCCTTTCCTACGGCGAACTTCATACGTCAATGCTCTATGAACACCATCTTGTTCACACTATTCCGGCGATGACCGCCGCCGCATGGTATCACAAAAAGCTGGACGCAGCACTTCTGGCGCGCCCCATGGAGGACGTCCGGGCCGAGGCTGCCCGGTGGGCGCAGTCCGAATATCTGGCCTTTCTGTGGAAAGGCTGCGAAGCCCCGGAAAGCGAACGCCGGGCTGTGCTTGAAAAACTGCACTGTTACACGGGGCTGAAGCGGGAAGACCTTGAGGCCCGCGGCCTGCGGCTCAATGACAAGCAGTTTGCCGGCCTGCTGCTGGCAGACGACGGGCTTGTGACAAGCTATTTCGACTCGCGTCTGACTCACCCGGGCCGCGCCTTTGACGCCAATACGGATTCGCAGACCTATAACATGTCGGCCGCCTGCTACACCGCTTTTTATGAGTATTTCGGGCGCATGATGAAACTGCCTGAAAATTACGATTACCGCGCCTATAACCCGGAAGTTGACGGCGGAAAGTGGGACTTTGCCAGCGGATATCTGCCCACATCGACCGGCGCATATCCGCGCGCCGGCGGTTTTGCCTCGCTGCTGGGGGACCTGTGCACTGCGATGAAAATGGACCCGCATCTGAAATTTTTTGCCTGCGCGGGACACTTTGACCTTCACTGCTCCATCGACACGACGCTTTACTGCATCCGCCACATGGACATTCCTGATTTTCTGAGGAAAAACATCACGTTCAGATCCTACTTGGGCGGCCACATGTTCTACTCCAACCCGCAGGCCCACCTTCTGTTCCGCCGCGATCTCAGGGAGTTTTACGCTGCCGCGCTGAAATAGGGCCGTCCTGCAGAGGTTTCTTTTTTTCCGGAAATATATTAG
>CAZDXA010000078.1:0-6519 GCA_964509435.1 uncultured Synergistaceae bacterium
ACCGCTTCGAGTGCGGCGTGAGATTTGAGTTCTGAAAACAAATCACAGACAGGCCGGCATCGTGGTTTTATTCACGCCGCCGGCTGGCAGAAGGATGAAAGATAAAAGCCCTCCGGACTGCTCCGGAGGGCTTTCTCCTTATAACCGCCGACAGCTAAACCATGACTCAGTTTCAGCTGTAATGAAGCTGCAGTTTTTGAATCACTGAGCACAATAAAAAAAGGAAAACACAGAACTGTCGAAGCTCTCCTGCGGCGCCGCGGGAGAGCTTCGACTTTTATAAAGACCGCCGCGCTGCCGAAGCGAAAGAAGAAACAGGAAAAGACAATTTCAAACGCAAACAGTCTGCCGGTCAGTCGGAGGCAGCAGGCACCGCAGCAGCGCCGGCTGCTAAAATTGCGCCCAGAACAACTGCCGAACTATGACCGCATCTGTGCGGAGCTTCACAGGGCGGTTCAGGACGACGGGGACCTTCACGCACAGGTCCGCGGCGGTCATAGAAATCCCCGCGGGGCGGTTCTGGCATACGCTGTTCGCGGCCCGGCCCCGCAGGTGCCGGCCCCTGTCCGCGCGGCGCCGCAAAAGCAGCTCCCGCAGCTGCCGTTGAGACCATCATACAAAGAACAATGGCTTTGACAAATTTTTTCATTTGAATCAGCCTCCCTGAATTGCCTTGAAATCTTGTTTCAGTAAGTATTCCATGTCCTTTTTTCGTCCGACATCCCGAGTTTAAATGAATAAGTTCAATAACGAATCGGAGATCACACCAAAGTTAAATTGTAAAAAACTCCCATAAATCAACCGTCCCGAACCAGCCGCGCCCGCCGAACCGTTCAGTACAGATAATCTGAAACTCTCAGTTCATTCCGCCCTCAAGGTAAAATCCCATCAGACCGGACAGCAGAGATAGTTTAAAATTTCCGGTTCAGTATACTCTTGCGGTAGGAACCCATCGAACAAAGCCGCATCAATGATCTGAAATCTTCGGCTTAATACGCCCTTAAACTCAAGCACCGAAAAATACCCCGCACAGACGGTTTAAAACTTCCGGCCACTCCACCCTTACGGTAAAATCCCGTCGAACTAAACGGCATAAATGATCTGAAATTTTCAGCCCCGTACGCCCACAAACTCAAGCACCATAAAACATATGGTATAGATGTTTAAAACTTGCGGTTCAGTACGTTTTCACAGTAAAATTCCACCCAGCCGTAAGGCACAAATGATCTAAAATCTGCGGCTCAATATGTCTACAAACTCAGGCACCGCAAAACACGCGGCCCAGATGGTTTAAAACTTTCGGTTCAATACGTTTTCACAGTAAAATTCCACCCAGCCGTAAGGCGCAAACGATCTGAAATTTTCGGGCCAGTACGCCCACAAACTCAAGCACCATAAAACATATGGTATAGATGATTTAAAACTTGCGGTTCAGTATGTCCTTAAACTCAAGTACCGCAAAACATACGGTACAGGCGATTTAAAACTTTCGGTTCAGGAGACACTCAAACTTAAGCAAAATTAAACATGCGGCCCCGAGGTTTTGACCTTCCGGCATTATGACGACTGCGCAGATCACAACAGACTGCGTTTTTGGCAGTCTGCCGCGGAACTGCCGCAGGCAGTTCCGCAGTGACGTGCGCAGCACGGCACGTGAGCAAGCGCACCGCGGGCGCAGACGGCTTTCGGAGGAAGCCGGCAGCCCGCGAGGGCGTCTTGACTTGTCCTCAGAGTTTTCCAGCGAGACACTTAGAAAGGGCGTCAACAGACATGAAGGCGAGCGGCGGCGGAGTTCTGGCCGAAGCTGTCTGAGCCGCGAAGCGGCGAGTTCTGCAGGCCCCGACGACGCGAGCCGGAATGAGGCACCAAGGAATATGCCGGGCGCTTTCTTTCTGTCCTCTTTCTTTCGCGCCCGAAAGAAAGAGGACATTCAAGTAAAACATTCTTAAAATATCCACGGTCGAGCATACAGGAATAATCCCTTCATAAAGACGTGAATCTTCACATTTAAGCAATACCCGCAGCGGTGCAACGGCTGCGGAAAAGAGCGTTCCGCTGCCGCGTGCCGCACAAAAGCCGCGGCACCCGTCATAGATAACGGCCGTACCATGCAAAACAAACGGGAATAGAAATATCAAAATTTCCGCTCCCGTAATTTGTTCTCAAATATTCGGTTCAAACGATTTAAAATTTCCGCCCCAGTGCGCCCTCAAACTTAAGCACCGCAAAACAATACGGCACAGACGGTTTAAAATTTTCGCCTCACTCCACACTTGCGGTAAATCCCCGCCAATGTACCCGTCGCAAATAATCTGAATTTTTCGGCCCAGTACGTCCTCAAACTTAAGCACAGCAAAACATTCGGCCCCGCGGTTTTGACCTTCCGGCATTCTAAGGAGTGCCGGTTTTAAGCGCGCGGACTCCGCGCTTAAAACGCGTGAGTCCAGCGCAGGCGGATAAAGAGCTGAGGTGAGCCGCAGGCGAACTTCGAAGCTCCCGCCGAAGCGACAGAGCGCGAGGCACGACGCAGCTTGCCGGTGTCTTTTCTCTTGGTTCATTCTCTTTTGGACAAGCAAAAGAGAATGAACATTCACCTTAAACAAAACGACCAGTACGGCAGCGGTCGAACGACCCAAAACAACCGCTCAGAACCCGCAGGTGATCTAAAACTTCCGGTTCAATCCGCCCTTAGACTCCGGCACTGCCAAACACGCAGCCCCGCAGTTTTAACTTTGTCCGGCATTATGACAAAGTTCACGAAAGACTGTATGTCACAGCGAGTATGTGCCCGGGAATGTCTTCTTTACAGAACATCAGGCCGCGGGCGGACTCGCAGATTTATTTAACTGAAATGGCTTCTGCCTATACAGCTCCTATTTACGTTAAATCTCTTATTACTGTCATCAATATTAACAAAACAACGTTCTTATTGTCTCGTACCCTATAAATAAATGTTTTACAGCCCGTACGCGTTTTGTTAGACTCTGTACGCAAAGCCAGAAACATTGAAGGATACTGCAGCAATTCAGAAAGAAGGAGAGCTCAGCCTTATGAAGATAACACGCGTAAAACCTTATTTATTTTATCCGGGCGTTGGAAAGAATCTGCTTTTCTGCCGTGTTGAAACGGACGAAGGAATTTACGGCTGGGGAGAAAGCTATGTAGTTCAGGGAAAAGAGCTCGCTGTTGCCGAATATATCAAAGCCATGGCGCCCTACATGATCGGCCGCAGTCCCTTTAATATAAAGCATACGGGCAATGCGATGTACAATGACTTCGCAATACGCAGAAACACTGCAGACTTCCTCAGCGCCTGGAGCGGAATTGAAATCGCCCTCTGGGATATTGTAGGAAAAGCTGCCGGCCAGCCTGTCTATAATCTTCTTGGCGGCGCTTCAAGAAGCAAGATCAGGGTTTATGCCAACGGGTGGTATGACGTAAACTTCGGCGGTGACGATTCTCCAGATGGGATGGCAGAACGCGCGCTGAAAGTGAAAAGCATGGGTTTTACGGCAATGAAATGGGATCCTTTCGGCAGAATTCCCTGGCGCTACAGAGTAACTCAGGAGCAGGAAGACCGGGCTGTCGAATGTGTAAAAAAGATCAGAGAAGCTGTGGGACCGGAAACCGACCTGCTGATTGAGGTTCACCGCCGTCTTTCTCCGTGGTATGCGGCCCACTTTGCCAAAAGAATCGAGGAGTACCGCCCATTCTGGTTCGAAGAACCCTGCCCTTCAGACAACATTGACCTTGTTGCGGAGGCAAAGAGGCACATCAGCATCCCTGTGGTCACCGGCGAAAATTTGTGCACCAAAGAGGATTTCAGGGAGGCATTCGAGAAACGGGCCGCTGATATCATCAACCCTGATGTCTGCATCTGCCGGGGAATTCTCGGCACTCTTGAAATTGCCTCAATGGCAGAACCGTACTGCCTTATGCTCAGCCCGCACAACTACAACAGCACAATCATCGGAATGGCCGCCACGGTTCATGTTGCTGCAGTCGCAAGCAATTTCCTGATTGCTGAACACTTCCTGAACATCAAACCCGCCTGCGACAAAATTGTCATCAACCCTCTCAAGTTTAAGGACGGCTTCCTTGAACTTCCGTCAGCTCCGGGGCTCGGCGTCGATATTGACCTGAAAGAGCTTGAAAAGCATCCCTACCAGGAATTTAAAAAAGAATTCCCAGTTAAAGGCGTAGCTCAGTATTACGAAGAACCTGTCATCTGATCGCATTTTCTGCTGAAAGAGGATGACTGTCGTGCGAATTCACAGTTTGAAAACCGTCAATATCCGCATCCCGCTTGATCACCCCAAAGTCTTTTCGACCAAAAAAATTTTTTACCGCGACTACACACTTGTCACAATTACGACGGAATCAGGCATTACGGGGTGGGCTTTCGTCTGGGGGATTCCTGCGGTAAAGACGATGATCGATATGTACCGGGATCTGGTTATCGGAGAGCTTGCCACTGACCGCATCAAGATATGGAACAAAATCTACAGCCAGGCTGACCGCTGGGACAGAAGCGGCATCATTATGAGAGCGCTTTCAGTGATTGATATCGCACTGTGGGACATTCTCGGCAAATACGCGGGACTTCCCATTCATAAACTCCTCGGCGGCTGCAGAGATGAAATCGACGTCTATTACAGCGGCGGCTACTACCCTGAAGACAGGAGCAGGAAGAAAGATCTGCTGTCCTCACTTGAAAAAGAGCTGGGACAGGCAAAAGACAGGGGGTTCCGGGCTTTTAAAATAAAAATCGGCGCGGTTTCCCCTGCTGTTGACAATGAACGCATCGCGCTCGCCCGAAAGACAATCGGACCTGACTGCAGGCTCATGCTTGACGCAAATTGCGGATACACGGCAGAAACAATCATTCCTATGGCTCAGGAGTTTGCGAAATATAATATCACCTGGCTGGAAGAACCTGTTGCTGTCGACGACATCACAAATTGTGCCTATGTTGCAGAGCGGATTCCCGTACCTGTAGCACTTGGTGAAAACCATTTCGGAAAATGGCAGTTTGCCGAAATTCTCAGGCAGCACGCGGGCAGAATCATCCAGGCAGATCCGACAGTCATGGGAGGCTTTACGGAGTACCTGAATGTGACGGGGCTGTGTTCCGCCAATGGTTTAATGCTTGCGCCGCATTGTTTTCACGATCTCAGCGTCCAACTCGGACTCGCCCGTCCGGAAATCATGATGCTGGAATACATGGATGCGGCCGGCGACGTGATCAACATTCAGAAAATCCTGCAGAATCCCGTTATGGCAGTCAACGGGAAAGTAAAGGCTCCCGACGGGCCGGGGCACGGCCTTATCCTTGATCAGGCAGCGGTTAAACATTATCTTTACGAATAGAAACATGGGATCTGATTTTAAAAAACTCTATCTATATTCAAGAGGTGAAAGTAGATGTTCTCAAAAAAGTGCGCTGTTGTACTGTCAGGTATTGCTCTGTGCTGCTCTTCATTTTTCGCAGGTACGGCTGTTTATGCAAAGGATATTGACATTTCACAGGTTAAAGCCGAGATCCGGATCGGCACCGCTTCGCTCGGTTCTACCGGGCAGGTTCTTCAGGCAGGCATTGCCGCAATTGTAAGCAAGTATCTGCCCAATCTTAAATGCTCGGCCATTACGACTCAGGGCTCAATGGAAAACGTGCGTCTGATGGCGCAGAAGGAAATTGAATTCGCCTCAATCAACAGTGACGCGTCCTATGCGGCTTTCAAGGGCACCGGCGCTTTCAAAAAGCCGATTGTTAATTACCAGATGTTCAGTGCTTACAGCAATCAGTGCGTTTTTGTCACTCTGAAGGGAAGCGGCATAGAAAAAATCGAAGACCTGAAAGGCAGGCGCGTTTCTGTCGGCCCGCAGGGAAGCGGCGCCATGGACCTTGCGTATTCTGTCCTTAAGTATGGGTACGATCTCTGGGACAAGATCGACAAGGTTTTCATGTCCTACAGTGACCAGGTTGAAGCTCTGAAAGACGGCACCATTGACGCCATGGTAGCCCACCTTAACAGCGGCTATCCTGCTTCTTACTTTGCTGAACTGGATGCTACAAATAAAAATCTCCATATCATGGGCGAATCAGAAGAAGCGCTGAAAAAAATCCAGAGCGTGCAGCCGTTCCAGATGATTGAAAAAATCTCTCCCAGCCCGTACCTCACAAACCTTGACAGAGACATTTATGCAATGACAAATTATAACGCCACTTATGCACGTCCTGACATTTCCGAAGAAATTGTCTATGCATACATGAAAACTCTCTTTGATCACTGCACTGAGGTCGACGCCTATCACCGCCAGGGGAAAAATATCAGACCGGAACTCGCCGTAAGAGGCATCTTCGCCGGCATGCCTGTGCACCCCGGCGCTGCCAGATATTACAAGGAAAAAGGTCTGTGGAATGATTCCTGGATTATTGGGGAAATAAAAGAATAGCCAGAAAATATCAAGGCGGCGGACATGAAAAGTCTCTTTTGTGTCCGCCCTTCGTCTGTAAAA
>CAZDXA010000079.1:0-2964 GCA_964509435.1 uncultured Synergistaceae bacterium
TGAAAAACAGGCTTGAAATATGCCAGAGAACCTCTATCCAACAGATTACTAAAACCGTGTACATAATATCCTGTCCAAGTTTTTTGTATCAGTTTACCTCTATCCAACAGATTACTAAAACTACATAGACGACATAATCGTAGCACGATGTGTATCAGTTTACCTCTATCCAACAGATTACTAAAACTAAAAGTTACATTTGATAAAGTTGTTGTTTGTATCAGTTTACCTCTATCCAACAGATTACTAAAACGGAAGAACATCACAGAAGTACAGCAGTTTGGTATCAGTTTACCTCTATCCAACAGATTACTAAAACGTGTTTTATGCATAGCTGGGGGAATCATAGGTATCAGTTTACCTCTATCCAACAGATTACTAAAACCAGCGAGGCCGTGTCTTTCATCAGAGTAGTGGTATCAGTTTACCTCTATCCAACAGATTACTAAAACAAATTCGGCGCGTTGGATCAAAATACTTCCGTATCAGTTTACCTCTATCCAACAGATTACTAAAACAATTCTGCCGCAAGGGCACACGGCAGGAGGGTATCAGTTTACCTCTATCCAACAGATTACTAAAACCAGGGGCTGTCGGACGTTGAGGCGACAAAGGTATCAGTTTACCTCTATCCAACAGATTACTAAAACTTCTCGATCGTCACTCTGATCTTGACCGTCGTATCAGTTTACCTCTATCCAACAGATTACTAAAACCAAATACATCATATGTCCCGCCCTTCAATCGTATCAGTTTACCTCTATCCAACAGATTACTAAAACATTCCGTTACTTTTATGCCGCGCTCTTCACGTATCAGTTTACCTCTATCCAACAGATTACTAAAACCATCCGTTGTGAACAGTGTGAACAGCTTTGGTATCAGTTTACCTCTATCCAACAGATTACTAAAACTAACGCCGCTTTCGCAGAAAAAAATCAGGGGTATCAGTTTACCTCTATCCAACAGATTACTAAAACTCTGAGGGCGCAGCCGCTTCTGCTCGCGCGGTATCAGTTTACCTCTATCCAACAGATTACTAAAACGTGTTCGACATATAGCCGTTGCTTGTTTTTGTATCAGTTTACCTCTATCCAACAGATTACTAAAACTTCTGACGACGACCGTTTTAACTGGATGCTGTATCAGTTTACCTCTATCCAACAGATTACTAAAACCAACGTGTTGGAGATCGCCTCGTCAAGTGGTATCAGTTTACCTCTATCCAACAGATTACTAAAACTTACCGCGATCGGTACGAAGCTGGCCATCCGTATCAGTTTACCTCTATCCAACAGATTACTAAAACTGACGAATCCGCAGCCGGTTCTCTGCTTCAGTATCAGTTTACCTCTATCCAACAGATTACTAAAACCTTGCCGCTTGAGATGGTGCTGAACGGCCTGGTATCAGTTTACCTCTATCCAACAGATTACTAAAACTCTTGACATTGTGCCCGTATACAAGTATAAGTATCAGTTTACCTCTATCCAACAGATTACTAAAACGTTCAATGATCTCTTGCATGTGCGCGGGATGTATCAGTTTACCTCTATCCAACAGATTACTAAAACTTTACCAGCCCTCAGAGAAAAACACAAACGGTATCAGTTTACCTCTATCCAACAGATTACTAAAACCTTAAAATTCATTATACCAGACATACACTAAAGTACAAGAAGCTCCCGGTCGGCCAGTTTTTCCTCGCTCACTGTCAATGTGCCCAGGAGGACGATCATCTGGGCATACTGTTTTTCGGTCACAGCCAGTGCGCGCACCTGTCCTTTCGGGGGCAGGCTGTTTTTCAAACGGTAGACGTGCATATCAATGTCGTCGCGGTTTTTCGCGATGCGGCTGTAAACTGAAAACTGAAGCATGTCGTAGCCGTCTGAAATCAGAAACTTACGGAACTGCATGTAGTTTTTCCGGTCCTGCTTCGTCGCCGTGGGAAGATCGAAGAGCACCAGCAGTCTCATAAACCGTGACACTGTCCTTCCATCTCCTTTTGAATCTGCTTCGTAAGGAGAAGCGGCGCAAAAAGTCCAGGGGCTTTCTTCTCCACGGCAGAAGTGAAACTCCGGACACAGCGGCTGATCACATTGCGCAGTTTCATGCGGGCTTTCCCGTATGTCAGTTCCAGATTCAGCAGGTTCACCAGACTGCGACGCTGCTGCGAGGTCAGTTCGTCAATCAGTTCTTCATGATGGAGATCGGTCCACAGATCAATTACCGGCCGGAAGGGTTCCATCAGGTCATCGCCCAGATTAAACGGGTTTTCCGGCCCGATGTGATGAATTCCGAGCGGCGGATAAAAGCCGAAGAGATAGAGTGACTTGAGCACTGATGAACGCAGGATTGCGTAGCCGTAATTCAGCGCTGAATTGACACCGCTGTCGCAGGTGCGGATAAAGTCTGAACCAAACAGCGCCCTGAAGTACATTTTCGCGCCGATGCCCTCGCGGTTTCCCGCGTCGCCTTCCTCGACCTCGCCGGCAAGTTCGCGCAGACGTCGCGAAACGCCGGTGCTGCCGGCACACTCCAGGACCATTGCCTGGTTCAGAAGTTTTGCGCGCACGATGCTGTCCCACAGGGCGTCTTTCTGTCCCTGCGGCATGGAGATCTGCCTCTGAACCACCGTAAAGGGCCTGTAATGGACTGCTTCAGGATAGACGACCGACGACGGCATGTGGCGTTCATCGCAGATCACGACGTGAGCGCCTGCACGGGTCAGCGCGGTGATCACCGCCGCTGAGAGCATGACGCGCTGATTATCGAGCACGATGCAGTACAGGTCTTCAACAGGCAGGGGGATTTTCTCCCCCTGCTTTTCAACATGAACAGAATTGTGTGAAAGTGTTAAGCGTTCGCCTTCTTCGATGACAAGGGTTCGAAACATGGGAATCCCTCTCTGCTTTCGTCAATTTCCCCGCCCTTTCTGCCGAGCAGGTCAATTGCGTATTTATG
>CAZDXA010000079.1:3064-6443 GCA_964509435.1 uncultured Synergistaceae bacterium
TTTTTCAGGTACAGCTTTTTCCTGCGGCGGATCAGGTCCACATAGCGGATTCCCCAGACTTTATCGTGCCCCTCTGCATCACGGTAAACTTCTACGCAGTAGTATTTCATGCCGCCGAGGATGGTGTAATTTTTCGCGGTATTGTCCTTTCTGTAAAAACTGCCGCTGCCGAGGAGTTTCTTTTCTTTCTTTGACACTTTTTCGACGCGCTGGCCTGCTGCGTTCGTAAAGAACGGCAGCTTGTTATCCTCAAGATATTCTTTTACAGTATACTTGTCTGGTCTGCCGTCAAGAGCCTTGTGAAGCGCGCTGATGAGTCTGCCGTCAGTGGTGTAAAGAGAATCGATGTTCCTGGCATTGATGCTTTTTATATCAACACGTCTGATTTTCCAGTTTTCACCGTTGATCTCTACGATTCTGACGGGATTTGAATCGGCCACAGCGCCGCGGAATCGCCGGTTCGGCTTTGTCGTTGCAATGACTTTAAAGGGCTTTACGATAAAGTCGTCATACCCTTTATTTCTGTAATATTCTTCAATTTCACGCTGAAATTCTGAATCAGTGCGCTCATCGCCTTCCGGGCTGCCGAAGCGGAGGTCAACTTCATTGATCAGATCCGGTATGATGCATGGCAGTGTTCCGCTGTCAGACAGGCGGCTGCGGGCAAACTCAGGGTCCATGCCGTAATAATGTGAAAGCTGGCTGACGCAGGACTCAAGAAACGCCCGATACTGGCGTGTGTCCTGTTTTCTGCCGTAATAACGGAAAATGTACTGAAGTTTCTCGTATGCCATGGCAAAAGCGGCGTCTGCCTGAGTCAGGCAGGCGATGACCACAGCATCAGCAGCATGGTTCAGGTCATTGCCGCGGGGTTTGATGTCGCCGCCCCATGTGTCTGTGCACAGCCAGTGCCGGCGGAAGCGGCTTGTGATGTGGCCGCGGATGCCGTACACTTTCGGGCTTTTTCCGGTGCTGTCCCTGAGATTGTTTTTCAGAAGGCCGGTGATATATTTAGTGATGTAACGGGTGTCGTTGATGTTGCGTGACTTCCATCCCTGCAGAAGTTCCCGCGCTTCATCGCTGTACAGATCATCCAGCATCAGATAATCATATTTCTTTCTGCTGATGGGGTGACTTTTTTGTATAAGAGCAGCTTTGACGCGCTCTATAAACTTCTCTCTTCTATTTCCTGTCAGATACATCAGCGGCGTGCGCTGTCCCTTGGCCTGATTCTCGCTGCCGCAGACCAGCGCTTTATTGTTCAGTGTATCGTCAAGAACCAGTGAATAGGGAACGATATGATCCACTTCATATGTGCGTTCTTTATCGTCAAGCACTGCGCACAAATCCATGTCTTCGCCGCTGTAAAGACATTTTCCGCCCTGAAGTTTATAGAGCTTGTAACGCTCAATCTGCCTGCCGGTTACGCGGTCAGCAGAAATTTCCAGCTTCTCGGCTATATCAGTTCTGATTTTTTCGTTTTCCTTTTCATTCTGGCGCTGCTGTTTTTTGATCTTCTGTCTTTCGAGATAACTTCTGGCAACGTCGTCTGCCACTTCCACGTTAATATAATCAGGCATGCCGTAAATCCGGATCAGTTCGTTGACGACCTTCCGCGTTTCATTGACACTCCGCAGAACCACAGGATTGTCCTTCAGGTTCACATCCCGGGTCAACAGTTCATGGGACAGGAGCATTGTGCGCTGTTCGTTCTGTTTGTTGATTTTCTCAGCTTCCTGCTGCCACTGGTAATCGCCGTACAAATGTCCCTTCAGATAGTTTTCAACAACATCGGTCATATAGTGATATGAAACGGCGCTTGTGCCCTGCGGTACTAAGGTGCTGACTGCTTTCCAGAAGGCTTCATTCGTCGGAATCTGCTGCTGCACGGCAAGTTCTGCTGCTTCTTTCAGTTTTTCCTTTCTGTAGGCAGGCGTACGGTATTTAGACAGAGTTTCACCAAGAAAGTTCAGAAACGACACGTTCTTACCACAGGCAGTCCAGCGGGAACGGTCCTGAATGAATGGCTCCCACTGCAGGCCGGCGGCTTCAGCTGTTTTTTTAAGGACGCGGATGTACTTGAACGATTTTGCCAGTGTCTTGTTGACATCTTTGTTGGGCGCCGCAATAATGCCGTTCTCTGCCGCTGTTTTTTCAATTTTCTTAAACGTCAGTCCGCCGTCTTTCATGACCGTTTCAATCAGGCTGGCGGCAATCTGTTTCATGTGCCCGGCAAATTTTTCCTCTCTTTGTTCAGGAGGCAGTGTCAGCTCCTCTTTCAGAGCAGGATAGTAACGGTACTGCGACAAGGCATTCACAGCAGCATAAAGATCGCCAAGCGCGGTAAATCTGAACCCGCGGCGCTCTTCCGGGTAAAAGCGGCACATGCCGATGCTCTGCAGAAAGCCTTTGTAGCGGCGCCAGCGGTCGTCCTTATTGCCGGGACCGTCTTCAAAGGCACGCTGGCGGTAAATGATCTCAAGGATGTCCTCAATCGCCCTGCTGTCAAGCATAGGATAAAAACTGCCCTGACGGACGAGGATCTTTCTTGTCTCGTCTTCCAGAAGCGCTCTGCGGATAACCATACGGCCTTCAACCTTATAATCGCGGTTGCGGTACGCAATCTTTCCTGTTCTGGGGTCTGCACAGATTTTGCACAGGAACTGCGATACTGTCTGACAGGCACTCTCGGCAAATCTGCGGTCAAACTCAGCAAGAGCCTCTTTTGTCTTTTTCTCATCCTCCTGTTCTTTCTTTTCCTGTTCCGTCAGATCATCACTGCTTTCATCAGCAGTGCCGCCTGCCTGCCCCGCTGCTGCGGGGCGGTCTGTTTCATAAAAATCCTTATACCCTCGGTGGTTGCAGTAGTGGATAAGGATTCTGAATATGTCACCGGGACTGACTTTTTCCTCAAGGGCCCGGCATTTCAGGGGAATAACGTTTGCATCAGGATTTTCAACGGCTTCTACGATCTGGTCGTCCTGCAGCAGCCCCAAAGTCTCGACATATCTTTTCAGAAGTTCCTTGCGCGATGCGCGGCGGCGCAAAACGCGCCTGACGCTGCGGAACCCCCGACGTTCCTGGCTTGTGCGGTCCTTGCCGTCATTCTGTTCTCCAGAGTCGAACAGGCGCGTTCCGAAGATCTCAATTCTGCCGTTCTCTTTGTTTTTATCTGTGGAAACAACCGCATAGCCTACTGAACCGATGCCGATGTCCAATCCCATCCTGTAAACTCTGTTCATGAAGAAACACTCCTTGTTATAATTTCTACACATGTTTTAAAATTTATTATACGTCAAAACGATTCGAATTCCAACCGCTCCTGCAATATCTGATGAGACATCTTGATTTATTTTATTAAGCAGCGTATAATTTATTC
>CAZDXA010000080.1:0-6184 GCA_964509435.1 uncultured Synergistaceae bacterium
AAAAATTAGTCGCTCCACGTTCCGCGGCGGATTACGCTGTCATCGGGTGCTGCCCCATAGGGCTCCTTGCTTTCGGCGCCGTAGCCCATGACAGCAATGCCCAGCACTTCGACGCCGGCAGGAACTTTCAGGAACTGGCGGATCGCGGACTCCTTGCTCTCACGGTGATAAACGCCGAACCACAGCGACCCCAGTCCCAGCGCCCGGCAGGCGATCTGCATGTTCTCCATGGCTGCGGCGCAGTCTTCAATCCATGCCTGTCCGAACTTGTAGCTGCGCGTGTCACCGCACACTGCAACTGCCCACTGTCCCTGCTGAAAGGGCTCTTTCTGCTGAAGATGCTCTGCAAGGGCGCCCATCTGGCTGCGGTCCAGCACAATAAAACGCACTGGGCGCGCGTTGCACGCACTCGGCGCGGCGCATCCCGCGGCAAGCACCAGCTGCAGCGTTGACTCGCAGACCGGCTCGCCGGTGTATTTTCTGATGCTGCGGCGGCCAAGAATGTTCGCTAAGGTTTCATTCATTTTTACAGTCCTCCTTCTCGTAACTCCTGTTCTCATTGTACCACGAAGATCAGTCCTCAAGTTCCGGAATGACTGACCTAAGCAGCTTTCCGCGCCAGAAACGGGCGTTTCCGGCATTGACGCCGTAGCGCGGCGAAGTGATCTGCCGTTCGGGAATCACATTGGCGCAGCTGACGTGGTTCAGCCCCAGCGCCAGTTCGCAGATCAGATCGCTTGTGAAAATGCGTCCTGCGTTGGCGCGGAGCTGGCGCGCCGTTTCTGGGTAGCGCAGCCGGTATCCCTGCGAAAGCCAGAGCACAACGGGAATTTCGGCCATGACGGGCTTAAAGGCGTCAAAGTTATGGCCGACGCCGGTCACATCCTCGCCGTGATCGGAAAAATACAGCATGCTGGCCACGGGGAAGCGGGATTCCTTGAGCATTTCGCTGATGCGGCGCAGCTGGGCATCTGTGTAGCTGATGCTGCGGTCGTAGGCGTCTATGCGCTCGTTCATCTCAGGCTTGGCGTTCTTTTTGTGCTTCACTTCGGGAAGCCACGGCCATGCCTCGGGTGCGCTGAACTTATAGCTCCAGTGGCTGCCGCGCAGGTGAAGAAACACAACATAGCTGCCCTGCGGATCAGCGGACGAGAGCACATTGGCTAGCAGCGGCAGAAGTTCTCCGTCCTGGTGCCCGTTTTTCACGTTATAAGGCGGGAAATCCTCGAGAAATTCCTGTTTCAGGGCGCTGCGCGACAGCGCGCTGATCAGGTTGTTGTAGGCGCCGATTTTCTCCTGATTGCTGAACCAGTAGGTTTTAACGCCGGCGCCGCTTAAAATCTCCAGCAGAGAAAAGGACTTCATGATTCTCATGAACACGGCTGAATTGTCGTCTTCAGAGCTCTGCAGCAGCAGAGACGGGTCGTAGTTGCTGAACTGGCTCAGCGCCATGGTCACGGCCGGTTCTGTGTGCACCATGCACGAATAGGCCCTGTTCAGCACAATCAGGGAGTTCTGCGTTTCCCGGTCTGAGGAGCACAGCCACGGCGTGGTGGGACGCGGATATCCCCACCGCTGCATGTGCCGGGGGCTGGCCGATTCGCCGATGACAATCACGCAGATTTCACCGTGCCCCTGTTTTGACACGTTCAGGTCCGAAATGCGGCGCGAAGGGTCGGCGCGCGCTTCCTTCAGGCTTTCCAGAGCCGTCTGATACTGCCGGTAGCCCTTTTCGAAATCAAAGAACAGATTGCTGTAGGCAGGCGCGCGGCCGCGGCAGTAAATTCCCAGGGCCAGACACACGGCGGCGCCCGCGGCAAGAACGGAGATGTCCGCAGCGCGGCAGCGCCGGATTGTCATCCGCAGAAACAGCCAGATCACCGCACCGGCGGCAAACCCGGCCGCCGCGGGAAGCAGTCCGAACTGGTCTGTGATGAAGGAACGGGCCTCAAAGGGGTTGGTTCCCAGAATCGTCATCATCGTGTTGGCCCCAAGCCTGCGGCCGAAACGCAGCAGATAGCACAGATACACCATGTACTGCGACACGCCCGCAGTGACCAGCAGGATCAGACACCACTGCCAGAAGCGTGCAAAGCCGCGGCGGCGGCGCCTGATGCCCCATGCGGCCAGCGTCCAGAACGCAGGGAAAAGGCACAGGCAGGCAAATTCCCACGGGCCTCCCGGTGCCCGGCAGATGACCGCCGGTGCAAACTCAAGAACCAGAAAAAAGCCGTACAGCGCCGCGCAGGCTGCGCCGCCGCAGCCGATGAACAGCGCCCACAGCGCGGTAAGCTGCGCTGTTTCAGCCGCCAGATGAAGGACCTTTTCCCCCGCCGAAAGGATGTATGTGTAAAAGTTGGCGGAAAGCCACAGCCGGTACATAGGACGGCCGAGAAAGAGCATCATCGCAGCTGCGGCAAGGAATCCCCACAGAACGGCTGCGGCGGCTCTGTTTTCAGGAGCACGGATTTTCAAACAACCACCTCATTCGCTGAGCCACAAAGGCAAAAGCAGCAGATGCTGCTGAATCTGTTTCGCTAGCGGTGCCGGAGCTGCCATCACTGCCTGACGGCTGCCTCGCTTTTCAGACTGGGGACGATGCCGGCAAGCAGGCGCCCCCGCCAGAAACGGGCGTTATCCGCCGTCACGGCATAATGCGGCGACGTGAACTGCAGTCTTTCATCAAGGCCGCTGCAGGTCACGTGCACGGTGCCGAGTATCAGTTCATAGGCCAGATCGTTTGTGAAAATCCTCTCCCTGTTCGCCTTAATCTGCGCCACTGTCTGCGGCCAGCGCGACGCGTACTCATCAGAATACCAGAACAGGGCCGGTATTTCAGTCATTTCGGCCGTCAGCGCATCAAAATTGTGCCCGTTGGCGCCGTCGACGTCCTCAGAATGGTCGGAAAAATAAATCATCGCGGCAGGGCGCCCCGTTTCGCGCAGAAGTCCGGCAAGAGAGCCGAGAATGCGGTCTGTGAAGGCAATCGTGCGGTCATAGTCGTTGATCGTGCCGCGCAGCTCCGGCGTCAGCGCTTCCACGCGCGCGCACGGCGGGAGAAACGGCCAGTTTTCAGGCACTGCGACGGCATAGGGCCAGTGCGAGCCGAGCAGATGCACAAAGATTACCGCGCTGCCGTCCGCAGGCACCGCCTCAAGCGCCTTTTTCACATACGGCAGCAGCATGTCGTCCGACGGCTTCAGGCGCGTCACCACTGGCAGGCTGCGCGTGAAAATCATGCTGTCGGCAGCCAGCGCCAGATACGCCGTGACGAAATTATCGTAAACGCCGTAGCGGTTCTGGCTGCTCAGCCATGCTGTCTGCACACCGGCGGCGCGCAGCACGTCGGGCAGCGCCGGCGAGCTGATGATGCGCGGCATCATGCTGCCGCCGTGGACTGAATCGCTCGTGCCGGAGGGCTCTGCGCCGCCGGGCGCCGCGCTGTAGTTGTTAAAACGGCTCAGCGCCATGGTCACGGCCGGTTCAGTATGAGTAAAGCAGGAGTAGGCCTGGGAAAACACCACAGCGTGAGGGTCTGTGTCAGCCCACGGTGTGGTTTCGCGGTCATAGCCGCAGCAATGCCAGTGATTTCTGTTGGCCGACTCTCCGATGACCACAAGGCAGATCCCGCTGCCGTGACTGACGGGATGCAGTGCTGCAGCTGCCGCCGCGCGCTCAGCCGGATCGGAGACGGCGTATTTTTTTGCCAGATAAAGTTCCTTCAGTCCGCCCCGCATGTCAAAGAACAGCGTGCTGTAGTAGTCTGAACGCGAGCGCGTACCGAGCGCCGCAGCTGCGGCGGCAACAAAGATCAGCGCTGCGCCGGCGCAGTAATGCCGGCAGACAGACGGACCGCGGCCGAAAAACAGAGCCCAGGCCGTAAGACCCGCCGTCAGCGCCGTAGCCAGAAGCACATAGGGAAGTCCGAACTGGTTCTGGAGAAAACCGCCTGCTTCAGACGGGTTCGTGGCAAAAACAGCCATGAAGGCCGCCGCACTTGTGCGTCCGCCGAAGCGATGAATATAGGCAATGTAAATTCCGTACTGCAGCGCCCCCCAGAACACAAACAGCGCCAGGATCCACCTGCGCAGACGCCCCCCGTACCAAACAGCGCACGCAGCCGCCGTGTACGTGAGCGGAAAAAGCAGCATGCATAGCAGCTCGTACCGTCCGACAGGCATGCGGCACAGCACGGCAACGGCCGCTTCGCAGGCGAAAAATGCGCCGTACACAGCCGCGCCGCGCCGGCCGAGAAAGGCGCAGCCCGACATGGCAAGGGCAGCTGCGGCAAATTCCAACCCCCAGTGGCGCAGCTGCGCCGCCGGCGCCAGTTCAGAGCCGTAGTCCACTTTAATCAGCACGCCGGCTCTCAGCGCCAGATGATAGGCAAGCAGCAGCACTGCCGCGCCGAACAGCCCTTTTATGACAGACTGTTTCAGGTGTTCAGAAAAACCCTGCATGATTCCACACCCCGAAAAATTTTTACAGATCTCCAACGCAGATTATACTGTTTTCCCGGCAGCCCTGCCGTGCACTCCGGGAAATCTGTGATGCCGGCAGAAGGCTGCGCCCCTGCAAAGCGTCTTATTCCTGCGGTGAACGTGCCCCGGACTTATCGGGCGGGAACAGCAGCCCCGCGGCGCACAGGCCGACGGAAACAGCCATGCCCACCAGCAGCGGATCCACAGGGAATTTCATAAACTGTCCGAGTATCATTGCCGACGGGGCAAGGACAATCGACGCAATGACAAAACCGGAGCACAGACGTCCTTTCAGCATCAGCGCGCAGGTCATCGGGGCGAAAACCACGGCGCCCCGCAGCCCCATGGACAGGAACCCCAGATCGTTGAGCATCTTATTGGGCACTGTCAGCGCGATCACCGCGGCGGCAACAAGGGAAACCACAATGGTCAGCCGCGTGACGAGCAGCTCGTGCCGTGCCGAGGTGTCCTTCATGAAGCGCCTGAAAATGTCCTTTTCAAGGATGGACGACATGCCGAGGGAAAGCCCCGCACCGCCGCCCACAACAGTGATCAGCAGCGTTCCCAGCACAACGCCGGCGGCAAGGGGCGGAAGATGATCGACGGCAAACGCCGGCAGAACGTGCAGCGTGCTGGCCAGCACCGGCAGATCGGGAACCGCCTGTCCCGCCGCCTGCAGGGCCGCCGCCTCGGAGGCCGTGATGTAATGGGCGCGCATGGAAAGGCCGATCAGAATGCCCGCACTGCCCAGCGGGGGACACAGCAGCGCGCTGAGCATGACGCCTTTGCGGGCGTCGGAATCAGTCTTTGCGCTCCACACGGCCTGCGCGTATGTCTGCGTTGAGAGAACACCCAGCATGCACGAAAGACACGAGCCGAAGTCTTTCATGAAGCCGCGCGCCATCATGCGCCCGAAGCGCGCCGAGACGTCAGAAACCGTCGGCAGATTGTTCAGATGGTGAGCCGCCTCCTGAACCATGCCAAGAGGCTTTCCCGCAAAAAGCGCGTTCAGCGACGCCGCCAGCCCGGAAATGCCGCCTTCTGTCATCAGCACAATGACCACGCCGCCCATGAACGCAAGATACAGCAGCGTCACCTTTACCACGCCGCCCATTCCGGCGCCCCAGGCGCCGCCGAAAACAACATAAAAGCACATGATCGCCACAGTCAGAACCGCCGCCGTCACCATCGGCATGGACGGAAACATCAGCGTGAACAGGCCGATGCAGGCCATCACCTGAGACAGCACGGTGATGAAAATTCCCAGACTGTTGAGCACCGACCCCACTTCCTCGGCAGCTGTGCCGTATTCTGACGAGATGATCTGCAGCTCTGTCACGCACTTCGACCGGCGCAGTGCGCGCACGTATCCCACCGCCATCAGCAGACATCCGAGCCCTGAACCGAGCGTGAACCACCAGGCAGTCAGCCCGAAATGGAACGCCAGCTGCACTGACCCGATTGTGGACTGGCTGCTGACAAGACTGCCGAGCAGAACACCGCACACCAGCCCCGGCCCCGCATGGCCGCCGCCTGTCAGAAAGTCGTTTTCGTTCTTCACCTTTTTCCCCGAATAGCTTCCGACGCCGATGATCACCATTAGAACCAGCACAATTCCTGTTACTGTCCACCCTGTCATCATTTTCCACCTCTGGAAAAACAAAGCCATGATCAATGATTATAAATGTTCTTTAAAAAACGGT
>CAZDXA010000081.1:0-5970 GCA_964509435.1 uncultured Synergistaceae bacterium
AAGTATCAGAAGGAGAAAAACGATCTCGAGTCTGCCATCGATGCGACAATTGAAGGCATGCCGGAGGACTACGTAATAAAGCCTTTTATCGTTGCACACCAAGCGGAGGTGAAGAAAATGTTTATTACAGAATATGACCAGGAAAAGGTACTGGAAAGAGGGCGTGAGGAAGCAAAGCAGGAAGGAAGAATTGAAGGAAAGCGGGAAGGAAGAATTGAGGGAAAGCGGGAAGGCCGCGATGAAATGCAGGTTGAGGTAGCATCTGACATGCTTAAAGACGGAACCCAGCCGGTATCATATATTTCCAAGATAAGCAAGCTGTCAGAATCAGCAGTCAGAAAGCTGGCTTCTCAGATGGGAATCACCACGCTCTGAAAAGATGAAAAAGGGACCCGTCCCCTTTTTCACCCTTTATCATTACACGCCAAGCAGGGGGTAAAGAAAATGTTTATTACAGAATATGACCAGGAAAAGGTACTGGAAAAAGGTCGTGAGGAAGCAAAGCAGGAAGGAAGAATTGAAGGAAAGCAGGAAGGTCGTGATGAAATGCAGGTTGAGGTAGCATCTGACATGCTTAAAGACGGAACCCAGCCGGTATCATATATTTCCAAGATAAGCAAGCTGTCAGAATCAGCAGTCAGAAAGCTGGCTTCTCAGATGGGAATCACCACGTTCTGAAAAGATGAAAAAGGGACCCGTCCCCTTTTTCACCTCAATCCTTTCAACCCTCCCATCAGGATCTGCGCAGTCCTGTCGGCGAGTGTATCGAGGTCTGGCTTATCCGCAGAATCAGGCTGCCTGTACCAGCGCCTGTAGATACCACCACACACGTCGGAGATAAAGCTGCTTACCATGTCGAATGACTTTTGCCTACAACCACAGACTTCTCTGAAAAAGTCTGAGGCAAAATATTCTTCTCTCAGCCTCTTTGCGAAATCGCTGTGCTCATCAGTATTCAGCAGCTTCTTCCGAGACGGATCATCTGTATTAAAATAGGTGTAAAATAGTATTACCCCCCCCGCACGGATTTTTCTGATATTATATTAAGTTTATCCCGCATCTCATCGAGCATATCCTCCCGGATGCTCTCCAGCACATCATCCTTAGAAGCAAAATGCTTGTAAAAGGTCACCTTCGTCACCGGTGCTTCCTGCATGATCTGCTCGATCCTGATCTGGCTGAAGGGTTCCTTGCGGATCAGCTCCAGCATCGCTCTCTTAATATCCCGGTCAGTCTTACTGATGCGGGAATCTTTTTTATTTGAAATGGTTCTTGGCATATCTGGCACGCTCTCTTAGCCTACGTTCAGCTTCTCAGCTTCAGCGTTTTTTTCAGATAGAAGTTCTCGAAGTTGTGAAATTTCACTTATATCTACAGTATGATCATCACATAAACAAGATTCCAGTATTGTAATTGCCTGAAGTCCGCTCTGGAAATACTTCACTGCTGTAGAAAAATCACCCTCGTTAAAGAACCTCCGTCCGACGTTCATGAGTCTCACTACATATTGCTCATTTTTCAATATTCTCTCTTCTGTCCCTAAATCAGCATTGTTCATAATCTCCCTATCATAATACTTATTCAGGTATTCCAGATCATCACTAGCAAAATTACATCTGTTAACTTCTAGCATTTTTAGATTATCGAGCAATACACCATCCAAAATATCTCCTTTAATCAGGCTAAACACATCCATAACCACATATACCAATAACGGGCACATCATAATTTGTGTAAATATAAGGCCGGCGTATTCCGGTCCATCAAATGGCTTTACGTTAAGCACTTCTAAGATAACCTGTATGAATCCGACCGCTACCGCCGCACCAGTACTGATTATAGATGAAACTGTGTCATGCGTCCTATTCTTAATGCTATTCTCATCTTCTAGCGAAACTGTCATAACCCGAAGTTTTTCATCCCCATCTGCAAATGCTTCATCTGGTCTATCAAAGTACCTATCCAGTCTCATCAGAATAAACCTTGATTTTTTGTCTTCCATATTATTGGAAAATACCCGCTTACGATATGAGCTCATATAGCTTGAATATATAAAAAGAGCTATCATCGAGGCTAGTGAAAGTATTGCAAATATCTTGTTCTGAAGTCCTGTAGCTTCCCAGATCAGAGTTAGCACAAGCACTCCCAGTGAAAACCACGGGAAGATATGCTCCAGCACAATCTGTCTATTATATGCAGTTCCCTTTCCCTCTTCCTTTGCAACGTCCTCAGGAGTTTCCTTCCAGATCTTTTTAAAAAAATCCCTCAGGTCCTGTAATTCAGTTGTAATCGTTTCATTGCTTATCATTGTCTTTTCATCTTTCAACATAATTCTTCCTCCAAATTAAATTCCGTATTGAGTTATTCTCCCCTTTCCATAATACACTATATCACTAACAAATAAAAGGTCTGGATTACAGCTTCACCACCGACGTCACCCCATTCGTGTCTACAGTAACCGTGTACGCATTATCCGCTGTCGGCTTGTCAAAATATACTGTAAGAACTGCATATGCCTGCTTACCGAATGTCATGATATTGTATGTGTCGGAAAGTCTGAGTCCATAGACCGGGGCATTGAAATATTCAACCTGACGGTCTTCATCAGGGCCAACTGTCGCATACTGCTGTACTACCTGCGAGGCTGCATCGGCAGATGGGTCGAACCAGTGTCCATCATACTCATAATCGCCATATATGGTTATGAAATCAGACAGATATACCGGCAAACCTGTATGGTTATGAATCATAAGTCTTATTGAACTATTCGTTCCATTTGCATTGGACACAAACATCTGCGCTGTAAATCCATTTCTGATTGATTCCAGTGAGGCCTTCGTCACTGTCACTTTAAGAGTTGCCTTTTTCTTCCCAGTCTGAAAGGTCACCTTTGTGGATCCCTTCATCTTTGGCTGCACCGTAAATACGGTTTTCCTGCCTTTCTGGGATTTCTGTGCGACAGCCACTATGTCCGGTTTCTGAACTGTGATTCTGATTTTTTCTTTTTTCTTGTCAGAGGTAATTGTTACATCTGTATTATTAGAAATGCTTATGCTTGATTTTGAGAGCCTGAAAGTGCTTTTCTTTTTGGCAAAGGCCGCCTGCGGTGTTGCGCGTACGACAGTTAACGCGAAAACCACTGCCATTATCACTGCTATGGTCCGCCTTGAATTATGTATTGTCTTCATCTTCTTTTGTCCTTCCTGTTGTAAGGTTTTTCATTTTTCATCGAAAATTTTTCATCTTTTCAAAAAAAAGCTTCGGGATGCTGGGAGGAGCATCCCGGAGCCGGGTTGTCAATTGTTTATTCAGAGAGAATATACAGGGACTCTCTGATATCCTGGGATTTGCCTTCGCTTTCGCTCAGTCAAATCCCGGTCTTGTGTCAAATTTGTTGATTTTCTTTGAAGGATTGGGTATTACTTCTTGTCAGTCTTGAAGGTCTTTGCCTTTGTAGCTTTAGGGCCCCATGTAGTCTTACCATTGGTATCCTTTACATAAGCCTTAACCTTTACCTGAACCTTAGCACCCTTCTTTACAGAAAGTGTGGTCTTGTTGCCGGCAACATTCTTGCCAACCCACTTGCCGTTTCCGACTTTCTTCCAGACACGGTAGTTGATGTTCTTGCCCTGTGAAGCCCACTTAACTGATACGTAAGCACCCTTCTTGTTAGAAACCTTTACACCAGTAACCTTCTCAGGAGTAGCTGTAATCTCACCCTTCTGGCTTACGATTACAGTTACGAAATCTGTACCAGCAGAATGTGTAGCATCTGCAGGAGATGCAACTGTGATTACAGCAGCACCGGCTGACTTAGCCTCAATCTTACCAGCGGCATCAACTGTAGCTACTGAATCATCAGATGAAGCGTATGTGATAGCTGTACCAGAAGCAACGATCTGTGAAGTCTCACCAACCTGAAGGCTTACCTTCTTATCAGATGTAACCTTGAGAGTGTTCTCTGCAAGAGCTGAGGTATAGTGAACTGTTACATAGGCATTATCCGGCTTAAGTGATGAAGTAGTCTCATTACCAGAAACGCGAACGATCACTGTACCCTGATTTCCTGATGTATATGTTACCTTACCTGAAGCTGCGTCTACTGTAACATCTGATGAAGATGTAGTATCAGCAGTATCATCTGCATCCTTTACGATCTCATACTTCAGAGTTGTAGCTGAATCTGTAGCCTTTGCACCGATCTCAGCTGTAGCATTACCCTTTGTGAGGTATATATCTGCTGGAGCTGCGATTGTGTTGTTAGCGTTCTTTGTTACGACATCAACTACGAATCTTACTGTTGCATTACCGTATGTAGAAGTATTATTTCTTGCAGTAATCTCTACAAGGGCCTGACCAGCCTTAAGAGCTGTAAGAGTCTGAGTTGCCTGGTTGTAAGAAACAACATCTGATGTGGTATCGTACAGAATGTTGCTATTAGAAATAGCACTTACAGTACCCTGTACATAATCAAGACCTGAACCCGCTTCGATTGTAAGAGGTAAAGTCTTAAGATCCTTTGTTGAAAGATATACTACCGGATAATCAGATACTGAAAGTCCACGATTCTTGTTTGCAGAACCAACTGTCTGAGCAATTACCTTGCCATTCGGCTTGGAAACCTTCAGTGAAACTGTGTCCTTATCTGATACTGAAACAGGGATTTTAATTGTAAGTCCTGCAATTGTGTTTCCGCTTCCATCAACAGTCTTGTCAACAGATACAGTTACATAATCACTCCAGTTTCTGTCTCCGCTCCATGACTCGTTCTTATCGCTTACTGTGATAAGTCCAGAGTTATTAACACTGAAGTATTTTGAAGAAGCACTGAAGTGAATGTTCTTTCCAAGATGGTCTGTAGCTGTGATCTGTGCTGTCTTATTAGTTACAGTATCAAGATAGATGCTGTTGGTAAGAGTCTTTGTCAGTCCCTGGACTTTGTCAGTTCCGGTAAGCGCAGAGCTCTTTGAGTCAGTTACAACACCATCTTTTGTTCTGTAATAATAAGTATCTGCTCCAGAAACATATGTGGCATCTGAAGCACCATAGTCGTTATAAACTGCATTGTATTTAACACCAACAGAATCCTTATCAGCTACTCCATCTCTGTTGTAGTCATAAGATACTGAAAGTTCATCGGTCTTGTCTACTACCTTTACAGTAAGAGTACCTGTAGCAACCAGAATCTTAGAACCAGTAGCAGGTTTCTTGAAGACATTAACAGTTACAGTAGTCTGACCAGGGCCTTTAGCTGAAATAGTAAGAGTACCTGGAGCGTATATCGAAGATCCAGGCTGCGTCTGTCCAGCAACATCCACTGTAGCTACGTTCTTATCTGATGAAGAAACTTCTGTGCTCCAGCTATAAGTAGACGTTCTATCTGTTTCATTCTTAAGAGTAACTGCTACTGTCTGCTGGTTTGCACCACCATCATATTTGAAGTCAGTTGACTCCACACCTGTAGTATTTACTTTTTCAAAATCCTTAAGATTTCCGAACGAAAGATAATCAACAGCTGCATTTACATGAACTGCGATATCCTGGTGAGAAATAGTATCACCGTTAACATTCTTAATAGTTAAGCGAAGTGTTGTATCACCAGAAACGCCAGGCTTCGCTGTAACCGTGATTTTGGCATCAGTAGTAGAGTTTAATCCTGAACCTTTCGGAATAATATCTGTAGATTTAACGTTGGCTACTGAACCCGAAACATCATTATTCGCTGCGGTTGGTTGAGCATTGGTACCGATTGTCGCATACTGATCATCACCAATCTCTGCATGAATTATAGCATTGTCAATCGAACCTTTAATTTTACTCAGCTCTTTAACATTGAATGTCTTCGACTCACCAGCAATGAGGCTGATGGAAGTGTCGTCCTGCTCCAGGATATCTCCTGCAAGAGCATTGACTGATCCAAGATTAGCAACCGGTGCGAATGTAAATGCTGTAGCTGCAGCAAGCACGAGT
>CAZDXA010000082.1:0-5777 GCA_964509435.1 uncultured Synergistaceae bacterium
AGTGTGATGTATTCCGTAGCCAAAGAATCGCCTTTCCTTTCTTTGCCGGTGCAAGTTTTAAGGAAGTGCCGAATGAATCAGTGGTTCCCTAAGGAGGGCTGCTTCATTCGTCACTTCCCTAAACTTGCGCTGAGGTGTACATTTCAAGCAAAAAATATTATAATGGAAAAAACCGCAAATGAAAAGGAGTAAAATTTCATGGAACATACATACAGCGTAGCCGTCAGCTATGGCAAGGACGTCGGCTGGATCAGCTATGACGAGGACGCGAAAAAGGCGGAGGTCCATCTCGCAAACGAGGAGGGGCGGAGGAAAGCGGAGGACTTCCTCCGGCAGCCGCTGACCCTCGAGGTGCCTCATGAGACGCTCATGGATTTCACGCAGGAGACCATCGATCCGCAGGGAGATCGGGCGAGCTTCGAGCTCGCGCTCACGCGCCTCTGGGAAGCGACGCAGGTCCATGTCGACTGGAGCCGCCCCGTCGAATATGTGAAGACACATCCGCGCTACGAGTAAGCAGGATGGGGCTGTTGCATGAGTAAAAAATCACTTATGCACAGCCCCTTTTGCTATTAAACCTATCAATATCCTAATTTAAGAACAAAACATAGAAATTTTGAGCGCAAGACACCAGACAATCTGAAAATCGTCTTTGTTTCTTGCGCTCTTTGATTTTTTAAGCAGCGTTATCCACAGGGCTTCGGTGCCGGTTAAGCTTTTCTGCCTGTATTTTGCAGTGCAGCTTTTGAATGTTATAAGCCATCGCCAGCAGCATCGTTTCCACAAGGACATTTTTATTGCCACGGGTTAAGAATCGGCGGAAGGTCATATCTGCTTTTACCATGGCAAAGGCTCCTTCTGCCTGAATACTGCGATTTACCCGCAACTGGATGCCTTCCGGTGAGGTTAACCGTTTCAAATCTTCCTGCCGCTGGCGTTGGAACCGTTTGGATATTTCTATATTCTTGATTCGTTCTTCTAGTGGCGCCTTACAGTGATTTCCGTGTATACATTGACTCTTTACTGGACAATCCTTGCAATGCTCACAACTGTAATGGGTTATCTGGCTTTGAAAGCCGTTTTTGCTTTTGCGGATAAATTCCTTGGTTACGGTCAACTTCCTGCCTTGGGCACAGAGATAGGCATCCGCGTCGGCCAGATAGGTCATGTTTTCCTTGCGGCCAATGTCCTGTTTTCATTTTCGTGTCTTGCTCTTCTCGTAGTTGTTTGGCTTTATAAAGGATCGCTGTTGGTTTGTTTCAAGATAAAGGTAGTTCTCCTCGCTCTCATAGCCAGCATCTGCCACAACATTACGGTAGCGCTTGTGGGTATAGCGTTCCATTTCCTGCAAAAAGGGAATCAAGGTTGTCGTGTCCGTTGGCTGCGGCCCTACCGTGGCCCAGGTAACAAATTCGGAATCCGTACCGTATTAGATGTTATAGGCAGGCTTTAGCTGGCCGTTTTTCATGGCATCCTCTTTCATCCGCATGAAGGTGGCACCTGTGTCCGTTTTGGCAAAGCTGTTGCGGTTTCCCATGATGTGCAGGTATTTGTTGTATTTCTTGAGCCGGGCGATGAACTCATCCAGCTGTTCCAAGGTTTTCTGCAGGCTGGTTTTGCGTTTCCCGATTCCATGGACAAACTGGAGTCCCTGCTCTTTCTGCCGGGCTTTCAACTTGCGGCGCAGCTTCTTTAGCTGGTGCAGGTGGATTTCTTTGCCGTGAGCGAGGGAAACAGAAAATTCTTCCCTGGCTTTGTCTACGAAGTCCGGCAATTTTTCCATAAGCTTGGCCTGATTCTTCTGGACAGACTTTTTCCAGACAAACTCATACTTGTTGGCAACGGATTCGATTTTTGTTCCATCGATGAACATATCCTGCAGGGAAATGGCTCCAGCTTCTTCCAGCATGAAATCCATTTGGGCAAACAGTTCCTTGATGCAGGATGCCAGATGCTTGGAACGGAACCGGGCAATGGTTGTATGGTCAGGCACAGGCTTATCTTCCAGCAGATACATAAAATTGATATCCCGCTTGCAGGCAAGCTCTATCCTGCAGGAACTGAAGATATGATTCATCCCGGCATAAACAACGATGGCCAGCATCTGCCTTGGTGACGCCGAATTTCGATCTATCCGCTGATAGGTCTTTTCCAGTGCCGTAATATCCATACCTCCAATACAGTGACGAAGCAGGCGGACGGAGTCATCTTTGCTAACCTGAAACTGAAGATTTAAAGGAAGAAATACTTGATAACTTCCTCCTAAAGACGTATAATCTTTCTGTGAATTTGGTTTGAGCATATCTAAATTCTACACCTAATCCCGGGGCATTCAAGCCCCGGGATTATCTTTTTGCACATGAAAAAGGACTGCTGCACGTCACATTACGTGCAACAGCCCCTATATGAAGGGGTCAGGGGGCGAAGTTAAACAAGAATCTCTGAGAAATGCTCGACGATGCGGTCAGCCTGACTGAGGTCCTGCTCGCCGGAATGAGGGTTGTGGAAGGCGATACAGGTCATGCCCGCAGCCTTGGCCGCAGCGATGCCGGCTGTGGCATCTTCCACGACTGTGCAGTCACATGGCGGTATGCCCAGCCCCTCAGCAGCCTTCAGGTAGATATCGGGATATGGCTTGCTGTGCGGCAGTTCCGCACCGCTGACGATGGTGTCGAAGTAGGACCGGATGCCAAAGCGGTTCAGTACCATCTCGATGATATTGCGGCCGGATGAGGAGGCCAGTCCAATGCGGAACTTCTTGTCGCGTAAGCGCCGTAAAAGCGCAGTTACCCCGGCAATGGGCTGAATGGAAGGATCGTGTATAAGCCGATCGATATAGCGCTGGTGCTTAAAGGAGGCGAGCTCCTGCCAAGTGAGTCCTTCCTGGGGATGCGCAAGCAACGCCTTGGTAAAGAGATCCTTGCTCGTGCGGCCGGCAAAGGATGGCAGTTTCTCCGGAGGGAACGGTATGCCGAAATGGTGGAATGTCTCAAGTTTTACTTCAATGTGCAGCGGTTCGCTGTCAATGAGGACTCCGTCCATATCGAATATGAATGCGTTCATGCCTGTTCCTCCTTGTTCTCTTCAGGATCTTCGAAGCCGATTATGATGGTGGCAATGAACGTGGCGACGGAGGCAATTACGAGGGTGATGAGCGCCTGCAGGATAAAGTTTTCATCTTCGCCAATCCACATAGCCATGCTCAGGAGTCCTGGTGTGACATAGATGAATGCCTTGAGCTTCACAAAACCGGCGAAGAGTGCGGCGATGCCGCTGCCAATCATGCAGCCGTACATCGGACGTTTGAGCTTGAGGTTGACACCGTACATGGCAGGCTCTGTGATACCGCCGAGATAAGCGGTCATACTGGAAGAGAAGGCCAGGGATTTCAGGGTCTTGTTCTTCGTCTTCCAGGCAACGGCCAGGGCGGCTGCCGCCTGAGACATGTTGGAACAGAGTGCGACCACGCGGATGACGGGGTCAAAACCCTGCTGGGCAACGAGCATGATGCTGATCGGACTCAGGGCCTTATGCAGTCCAACGGAAACGAGCCAAGGGTAGAGAGCCGCCAGGATGGCCAGTGCAACAGCTCCGAGGGCTCCGTAGATGAACATGCTGCCATCGGCAATGGCCTGCGAGAGGAGATTGCCGAGAGGACCGATGCAGACGAGGGCCAGCGGTACGCTGATGAGGGCGATGAGCATGGGCTCGAGGAAGACCTTGACCATCCCCGGTACGATTTTCTTGACACCTTTTTCGATATAAGACATGATCCAGACGGATAACAGGACCGGGATTAAAGTAGAAGAATATTTGGCAAGCAGGACAGGTACACCGAAGAAGTCAATGGGATTCCCTTTGGCCACGAGTCCTGTCCAGGTCGGATGAACCATGGCCAGGCCGATGAAGCCGCCCATGAAGGCATTGCAGCCAAACATCTTGGCTGCGGAAAAACCAATGAAGGCCGGCATGAAGTAAAATCCTGTATCGAAAATCATATTGAGCAGGATGTAAGAAGAGGATGTTTTGGTGAGCAACCCGCTCATGACGAGGACGAGCAGCAGGACTTTGCCCATGCCGCAGCCGGCCAGCAAGGGGACGACTGGGGCGATGGAACCAGTGATGGCGCCGAGGACGGCATTGACGATGCCTTTTTTCTTGACAGGCGTGGCTGGCTTTGCTGCCTGGTCTTTTTGCAGTTGCGGATATTTCTGAATCAGAGCATCGTAAACGAGATCCACATCATTGCCGATGACCAGCTGATACTGACCGCCCTTCTTTACCAAGGACAGGACACCAGGAATGCTTTGTGCTTTGGCGTCATCGGCTTTTTTTTCGTCGCGCAGCGAGAAGCGCAGACGGGTAGCGCAGTGGACGACGGAACTGATATTGTCGGTTCCGCCGACGGCATCGACGATTTGATCAATCATTTTTGCATCCATGAAATTTCCTCCTTTTTGAGTGACATGATGCAGGGATTTTGCTTTCAGGAATAAATCAAATTGATGATATGGAGCAGGAGATAGCCTTGCTCACCATCTGTAATGGTTTTGCCGGTCTTTTTCTCTACGTAATGGTTAATTGCTTTTACGCAGCGATAGGCGTCGTTGTATTGTGCTTTGCCAAGCTTATAAAAATAGTTGCTGTTGTCTTCCACCTTTTCAACTGTAAGTATGGTCCTTGTAAAAATTTGCAGATGACGGACCAGGCGCTGATAAAGCATCGGATTGGCCGTGACCTTATCCGGAAAGGACTGTCGGATGATGGCGAGTATATCCCGGACCATGCGCGTTGCTTTTATCGTTACCATCATTTGCTGATTGACGCTGGCGTTGACGATGTGGAGGGTGATGAAACCAACTTCGTCATCGGATATCGTCATCTGCAGATAACGCCGAATGATACCTACCGCTAGATGGGCCAGCCGATATTCCTGCGGGTAGAATTGCTTGATTTCCGGCAGCAGAGGATTGTGGCAGATGATGCCCTGCTTTTCCCGTTCGAGGGAAACGCTGATGTGATCGGTCAGCGTCAGATAAATGCTTTCATTGAGCTTTAGATTTGACGTTGCATGAATGTCTTGTATGAGTTCTTCCACGATTTCCAGGTAGACGGAGGGGATATCGTTGAGGATTGTCTGCAGCTTGGACTGGATGGATTTGTCCCGTAAGATGAAGAGCTTTTCAATGTGGTCTTTTTCGATGGTATCGCCGACGTGACGACCGAATGCCAGGCCCCGTCCAATCGCGATGATTTCTTCGTTCTTGTCGTCATGAGCCAAGATGACATTGTTGTTGTAGATTCGTTCAATTTTCACAATGGCATCCTTCCCTTCCATAATCAAAACTGCATTGCCTCGTCAAGCGCCTGGACGCTGCCTTCTGCCAGTGGTGTCAGGTGAACGTCCCGGGGATTCATGACAATGACCATGATGGTGGGATCGTAACCGGCTTTCTGGATGGCTGTCGGATCAAAGCGCAGGAGCGGATCACCGGCTGTAATTTGCTGGCCTTGCTGTGCGATGGGCTCGAAGCCCCGTCCGTTGAGCTCGACCGTATCAATGCCGACATGAATCAGGATTTCCAGTCCGTTCTCGCTCTTGAGTGTGAGGGCGTGTCCGGTCGGGAATGTTCCGGCCACTTCGCCGCTGACCGGTGCATAGAGAATTTTGCCTTCCGGCATGATGGCAAAACCATCGCCCATGCTCTTGCTGGCAAAGGCAGGGTCGGATACCTGATCGAGTGGCAGGTATGTCCCTTGAGCGGGGACGTAAAGGA
>CAZDXA010000083.1:0-5545 GCA_964509435.1 uncultured Synergistaceae bacterium
TTTAAAAAACGGTAAAGTCTGCCGCAGAAACGCAGACAGCCGTGCCCCGCAGTTTTCCCGCCGCGGCACAGAAAGAGCGGCGGCCCGTGCAGGACCGCCGCTCGCGCAGCCGGAAAGCCGCTTTATTTCAGAATCCGGGGCGGATAATCCGCCTCAAAGCGTCCCAGAATTTTCAGAAGCCGACCGTCAAGAAAGGAGACTGCCCTTTTGCGCAGCTTTTCCGGAATGCCGTAATAGGCTTCCGCCACGCCGCCGGCAACAGCCGCCAGTGTGTCGCTGTCGCCGCCGATGGAAATTGCGTTTCTCACCGCGTCCTCATAGCCGTCTGACTCAAAGAACGCCTCAAACGCCTGCGGCACGCTGCCCCGGCAGGTTGCGTCAAATTCATAGCTGTCTCTGATGGAATCCAGCGTAAAGTCAATCCTGTAATAATTTTCAGTGAAAAATCCGCGGATTTCCTGCATTGAGGCGCCGGTCCGCGCAAGATACACGCACGCGGCCTCAGCCTCGGCGCCCTTCAGACCGTCGGGGTGATTGTGGCTGACTGCCGTGACCGCCCGTGAAAGGCTTTTCGCCTCTTCCAGGGTGCGCGCCGCCCAGCCGCAGCCGCTTGAACGCATGGCGGCGCCGTTTCCGAAGCTGCCGTAGGGCTGCGGGGATTCTGAAAAAATCCATCTGCCGAAGCGGCTGCCGTAGCCGCAGTCCGGGTAGTGTCTTCCGAGAGACTGCATGGAAATGACCGCCTGCTCCGGCAGAGAACTTCTGTTCCCCGCCGACTTCAGCAGCGCATCGCAGACAGCAAGGGACATCACCGTGTCGTCAGTAAAAGTGCATTTTTCGTTCAGAAACTCAAAATTCTTCGAACGGCAGTTGTTCCGTTCAAAACGTGAGCCCGCAATATCGCCGATGACCGCTCCAAGCATGAAAATGCGCCTCGCTTTCGTTACGCATGAACTCTTCTGAACCGGAAATGACGGCTCTGCCTTTTTCCGCTGCGGGCAGCCGTCAGGAGGGCCGGCCGCATTTCCGCGGGGGCGTTTCCGGCAGTCAAATCAGCAGAGATCATGTCCCCGCCGCTGTCGCCGCACACAGCTTACGCCCGGCCGCAGCGCGCTGCCGGTGCCGGCATCGTGTCCGCGACAGACGGCTGATCGGCCATACGGAACGGTTCGTGTTCCGCGGCTTCGGTTCACGACACGGCAGAAGCCGCCTGTGCTGCCGGAAGCGCTTTGTTCGGCAGGGGCGCCTGCGCCTGATTTAACTGCTGCAGACAGTTTAATTTTAGTTCTTTTGCGGGCGCCGTTCAAGAAAATCCGGGCCGGCAGAAAGCCGTTCATTTATGCTGGACGTGCCGCGGCTCATGTCAGCCGGCACGAAAAAACCGGCGGAAGGATCATCCTTCCGCCGGCAGGGAGACGCAGTTTTCAGTTTAGTAGTTCTTGGCCTGAAGCTGGAAATAGGACTTTGCGTGAGCGCAGACGGGGCAGACTTCAGGAGCCTTCTTGCCGACCACAATGTGGCCGCAGTTGCGGCACTGCCAGATGGCGTCGCCGTCACGGCTGAAAACAAGGCCGTCCTTGACGTTCTCAAGGAGCTTCAGATAGCGGGCTTCATGCTCCTTCTCAATGGCGCCGACCATCTCAAACAGCTTGGCGATGCGGGGGAAACCCTCTTTCTCAGCGGTCTTCGCGAAGCCGTCGTACATATCGGTCCACTCATAGTTCTCGCCTGCAGCGGCGGCCTTCAGGTTCTCGGCAGTGCCGGCGATGTCGCCGCCGTTCAGCAGCTTGAACCAGATCTTGGCGTGCTCTTTCTCGTTGTTGGCAGTCTCCTCAAAAATAGCGGCGATCTGCTCATAGCCTTCCTTGCGGGCCTTCGAGGCGAAATAGGTGTACTTGTTGCGGGCCTGTGACTCACCGGCAAAAGCGGTCTGAAGATTTTTCTCTGTCTGGGTGCCTTTGATGTTTTCCATTGCAAAATTCCTCCTTAAAAATTTGACTGCTTAAATTATGAACACCCCTCAGTGTTCATTTTAACATGTTGAAGACAAACTGCCGCGGTTTTTCTCACGAAGACCCGGCTGCGCGGGGCCTGTTCCGGGCGCGCTTCCTCCGGCTGTTTTCACCGCCGGGCCGCCGCATTCGGGACAGACGTAGTGAATGGTCAGATCATAGGCATAAACTTTTGTGCCTGTGGTGCGCTCCAGTTCAGGGGTCATGTCCTTCAGCTCCACATCAGTCACCTGCCCGCATTTGAGGCAGACCATGTGATCGTGCCGCGTCGGCCGGTCGTACCGGTCGGGCGAGCGGTCCATTGACAGCTTTCTGATGACGCCCTGTTCAGTAAGGGCTTTCAGATTGTTGTAAACGGTGGCCAGCGAAATCTGAGGCGCCTTATCCTTCACTCTGAAGAATATCTGTTCTGCCGTGGGATGATCGTGAGCGGAAAGAACCACGTCCGCAATCACTTTCCCATATTTTGTCACCGGAGCGCCTCCTCTCCTGCTCTTTCTTAGAACAATTCTAATTCTAATATCAATGACTTTTCCTGTCAAGTATTTTTTTTGTATTTCTGCTGAAAATTTCTGCGAACCCGCAGACAGGAACGCTCTGCTGTCCGTTTCGAACTTCTGCCCTGCGGTTCTGTTTCTGTGTTTCGGTGCTGCTTTGCTGCGCGCGCTTTTCTTAGAACAATTCTAATTATATTTATCATGATAACTTTCGTCAAGTACCATTTTTGTTTTTCTGCACTGTTCACAGAAATTCCGCTCTGCGTGCAGCTTGGGCTTTCCTGTTTCTGGGAAAAAAGCCGGCGGCGAAACAGTTTTGCCTGTTTCCGGCCTCCGGCGTCATCATTTTTTCCGAACCGTGTTTTTTGAACTACATCAGCCAGCGCAGCCCGGCGTTGATCTGCCAGTTTACGTCGATATCGCCGCTGAAGGAACGCTCAAAGTCAGCGTAGAGAGACAGATTTTTCCCGAGAGCGGCACTGCCGCCGATGCCGGCGATAAACCACGTGTCGTCGCTTTCAATGCTGCGCTCATAAATTGACCCGTCAGTGCCGATCATGCCGAGGCCGCGGTCGCCGCTGAACTCGTGATATACGTTGAGTTTGGCATAAATCTGGCTCTGACGCCCGTTTCTGTCGTAAAAACTTCTGCCGAGACGGAAGCCCGCACGTCCGATCAGGCTGTGGACGGCCTTCTCGCTGACTTCAATGCCGTTGCTGTACCGGTATCCCAGGGCAGGAGCAAAGCTGTACGCCAGCTGAACCTGAGGTTCAATGAACCAGTTGTTCTTCAGGTCGTATTTCCGCCCGTATTCAGCGCTGAATCCGGCAATGCCCGTGCTGTAATCCGCGTACACTGTGTTCGTTTTCTCTGAAAGGGTAATCTCATTGCGGATGTGAGTGTAGTAAGCGATGAAATCGGCGTACCACCCGCTGGCAGCCGCGCGGCTTGCGTATACGGCCGCGCCGAGTCCGTTCAGATTTCCGGAACCGTGCCGGTAGTCCGTTTCGCCGCCTGTGCCGTGCAGCGCCGCGCCGTAGTGCCAGGTGCCGTCGGCGTCGGTTATGGTGCTGTCGCCGCCCAGCTGATAATAGTCCCACTTATAGGTGTACTTTCCGTTCTCGTCAGATTCCATCTTTCCGCCTTTCCAGCGGAACCATGCACCGCTGGCCGCACTGCCGTAGTCGCGCAGCTCGCCGAGCCTCTGATTCAGCATGTCCACTGTCCGGTGCGATGCAGTCAGGGCATAGCGCAGTGACTCATCGTCCTCGGCAGTGTCAACCGCGCTGTTGTTTTTCTGTTCAACACCCACAATGTACCAGTCACTGCCGTACTCGCCGAACCTCGTGCTGACAACGTTCTTTTCAATGACAGGCGTGTAGTCGTACAGCGTTCCCTCCACAAAGCCGGAAGTGCTCTGAAGTCCCGTCATGGTTATCCCCTCCGCGGCATCGGCAATTCTCACGGGATTAGTGTAACTGGCCCCTTCCAGACGTCTGCCGTCCAGCGGCTGGACGTACACAAGCCCGCTTCCTGAACGGATGGTGACAAAATCGGATTCATTGCGTGAATCCGCTCCCACCGGGCTGCCTGACGCATCCATGCGGATAATGCCGCCGCTGCTTTCCAGATTGTAAATGACGAGATTATTTACTGTTTCGGCCGCCTGAGTGTGGCGGTTCAGGCCGTGCATGTTGATGATTCCGCCGCTGCGCAGCGTGACATTGCTGATGTAGGAACTGCGGGCATCAGCATCGCCGCCGTCGCTGACCGGCAGAATGTCGGGCACCCACTGGGCGCCGTCTGCAAGAATCAGCTTGAAGTCACTGTCCGTGCGCACGCTGCCGTAGGTCTTCGTGTCCGCGTCGTAGGAAATCGCCCCGACCAGAGCTCCCTGCCAGAATGAATTGCTGCCCGAAAGAGCCATGTACACAGCGCCCTTCTTTACGTCAACGTTTCCGAAAATCTGAATAGTGCTGCTGCCGAGGATGCTTCCGCTGCCGTCGGTGTTGATGTACACACGGCCGCCGTACTTGCCGCTGATGGCGTCATTCTTGCTGACGCCCACGCCGTATTCGCCGTCGTAGACTTCTGCCAGCGAGGAGATGTTGGTGTTGATGTAAACGTCGCCCGTCAGATTGATGATGCCGGGATTGCCGTATTCGTTCATCGCGTATATGCCGTTGTGCGCAGCCTCCCTGGCACTATGAAAATCCACGCTGCTGTTGATGTAAAGATTGTGGATATTCGCCGTGGCGGAGGAGATTCTGATATTGGTGACTTCCAGAGGGTCATCTTCAAAGGTGTTTTCAACGTCTGTATTGATCACCACATTATTCAGGCTTACGGTGTACGGTACGCCGGAGTATATGTCAAACGTCCTCAATTTGCCCACGACGCTGCCTGTCACTGAAACAGATACATTGCTGATGCTTGTCGGACCGCCGCCGGAAGTGTAGATATGCGACCAGTGCCCTGTAAGATCGGAGTATTCGCTGCGGTGTGCCGCTTTCAGTTCCGCCCTGACTGTATAAGATGTAATCTCAGAGGGCGTCATTCTGTTTGACGAGATATTCAGCGCCCCCTGCTGCTCCTGCAGATGGTCTGCGCTGTCGTACGAAAAATCTGCAGTGTCCACAGCGACGCTGTAACGCCGCGGGGGAGCCGCCAGCGCCTGATGAAAACCGGTGCCGTACTGAACCGCCAGTGCAGCCGTGAAAAAGAGAACTAACCCGCCCTTGGTGCTTTTCCCCATAAAAAAAGATCCTCGCTTTGTGCTGTGAGATTTGAACCGGCAGTGTCCGACTGACAGCTGCCGTTCTTCCGGCAGGCATTATTTCTTCCGCCCGGACCGGCGCCGCGTTTTTTCTCAGGAAGAATGCAGAAAAACGCTGAAACGCGGCAGAATGCCCGTTCTGCCAGAATCGTAGTGTTTTTATCATGTATAAAGAAAAACCACAATATGCGTTTCAAATAAAATGTTCGCCGATTGTAAAATCAACTTGGACACCATCTGAATAAATAAAAAGATCCATG
>CAZDXA010000084.1:0-5415 GCA_964509435.1 uncultured Synergistaceae bacterium
GCGGAATGGGGAAGGCGGTGTCGCGGTCGATGGCGCCGTGGCGGATATACCAGTGGGGCGCCACATACGGCCATCAACAAGATAATTGCTTTTCTCATAATAACATGCTTTAAAAATGATTCAGCGGCATGTTTTTCGTCTCACCAGGACCGCACAACTGCTTCGACCGCCACGCACAACTGCTTCGACCGCCACACTTTCTCACTCAAGCCATTTCGCATTCACACATCGCCGATATGGAAGCGTCATCCGGGCTGTATCTACCCGGCCGGGGGTAAACATCTTCATGCGCAACCATCAAGGGGACGAATCAAAGAATTGGGCGCACCCGATAAACCCTGTGGATGCGTCTGTACCGGGCCAACTGTACATGGGTTGCTGTCGCAACTTATTTCTCACGCCGATTACGCCGATTTTGGGGATGCAGCACCTGTGCTGTCTGTGTGAAATCCAGGCGCACCCGACAAGCCCTGTGGAGATGTACGCCACTACACTGCTACCAAAGTTGCATACCTCCACGGACTTTATCCGCTGCACCAAGAATTGGAGAGGTCCGGAAGTCCGGACTTCTCCAATTCTGTTACATCCCGTCCCGATATTATCCTGAACAGTACACATTAACCGGTGACGGACGCTTTTAGGATGGTCTTCCCTGAGGGATTGCCAGCTTAGTAGTCGGTGTTCTCAGGGTCGAAGTTGGTCCAGCCCTGGAGCCAGTTGTCACCTACGTTGAACGCACCAATGTAGCTGACCTTGGTGAACCAGGTGGAGAGCAGCGAGTTGGAGAAGTCGGCTGCGGAAAGCACGGGGCTTGTGGCCTGGGGCATGTAGCCGTCGGTCAGCTTGAGGTCGCTGATGCTGGGATAGACCTTGTTGCCGCTCTGTGCGAGGAAGAACGTAGAGGAGAAGCTCTTCTGCGTGGTGTCATACACAGGCTTCTTGGAGGCATCATAGCCGGTGACCAGCTGGTCGACGTAGCTCTTGTTGGCGTCACTGCCCGTCACGTCCATGCCGGCGAAATAGATGTTGTTGAGGTGGAGCAGCCCCTTGGTGGCAGAGGTCTGGGTGTCGCCCTTCTCGCCGTCGAGAATCAGACCGATGGGCCAGCCCACGGCAACCGAGTTGAAGCAGTTGAGCCTCGATGCGCGGCGGATTTGCATGGCAGCCTGGAAGCGGCCAAGAGCCGAACCGTTGTTGGGGTTGAGGTTGCCGCCGGTGATGTAGTCGGTCGTGTTCTGGAAACTTGCGTCCATCTTGGGGCCGACAAAGGTGATGTTGGAGAATACGGCCGAAGTGTAGGGCGACACGTCGCCGCCGTCTGACTTGTTGTCGCTCTCGAAGCCGTTGCTCTGTGACGTATCGGCAATCTTGCTGTCGCGGACCGACAGGCCGAACTGCACATTGCCGCTGAAGCCGTTGTCGGTATCGAAGTCATCGTCCCAGCCGCGGTAGGCAATCAGGTACTTGCAGTTGACATCACCGCCAAACCACTCGAAAGAGTCGTCGTTGGAATAGCTCACCTGCACGTGGTCAATCTGGGTGCCCGAGCCGACCGAGCCGAAAGTCAGGCCGTTGATTTCCTTGTCTTTCTCAAAGGGATAGCCGGCAAACTCGATACGCACATAGCTCAGTGCGCCAGAGTTGTCAGCGTCGTCGGTGCCGCCGTGCTTGGTGCGCGGGCCACCCTCAATCTGCATCTCCGACTGGTTGTTCCTGGCCTTTCCGCAGAGGATGATGCCGCCCCAGTCGCCGGGCCGGCGGCTGCCCTTAGGCTGCTCAGAGGTGAAGACGATAGGACTGGTTGCCGTACCCTTGGCAATGAGCTTGCCGCCGCGCTCGGCAATGAGGCTGGCCTTAGTGTCCTTGTCGCCCTTGATGATGGTGCCAGGCTCGATGGTCAGCTCGGCGCCGTTGGCTATATAGACCCAGCCCTTGAGCAGGTAGGTGCCTTTCTTCAGGGTCTGCTTGCCGGTGAACACGAATTCCTGGTCGCCGTTGCCAATCTCGGTGCCGTTGGCATCCTCCTTGCCGTTGGTGAAGAGAATGTGGTCGCAGGCATTCAGTCCGCCGTCCTTAGTCCATTTGTAGGTCTCGGTCTGAGGGGTAGTTCCGCCATTGTCAGAGTTGTCACTGCTGCAACCGGCAAGTCCGGCTGACAGCATCAGGATGCCGAGACATCCGATAATCATTGTCTTGTTCATAGAAAGTTAGAATTTGTATGTAATAATTATGCCTATATTTCTTCCAGGCTTGTATTTCCTTGTTATCTCCTCTACCGTCCGTTTCGAGCCGTCGCCGTAAGTGACGTGGGCGAACTGCTTGTATTGCACGTCCTGCGAGAGCAGGTCACGCACATTGAGCTTCAGCTCCCAGTGGCTGCCGAACGTCTTGGTGGCCGAGAGGTCAATCATGTCACGCGGCATCTCGTAGCTGTCGGGGATGCGTGCGTTGTCCTCCTCGCCCGTCGACCCCTCCGAGCGACCCACGCCGATGATGCGCTTGCCGATGCGGTTGTAAAGCACGGCGATGCTCAGGCCGTTGGCCGGGTGTCGGTAGAACAGGCCCGTATTGATGAGGTAAGGCGACTGGCCCTGCATGGGGCGGTTCTCCTCATGCGAGCCGGCGGGGAACTTGACGCGGCTCCTGATGAGCGAGCCGTTGAACGAGAGGCTGAAGTTGCGCAGGCCGATGAAGTCGAGCCGCTTGCGGATGTCAAGCTCCAGGCCGTAGTTGTTGGCCTGGTTCGCGTTCTTGAACGAATAGATCAGGTCGGTGCCGCCTGCCACAGTGTAAGTCCACTCTATCGGGTTCTTGAAATGCTTGTAGAACGCTGCCAGCGAGATAATCTCGCCGTCGGTGGGATAGAACTCATAGCGCAGGTCGAGGTTGTCGATGTAGCTGTTCTTCAGCTCCGTATTGCCCTGCACGTTGGAGGCCAGGTCGAAGTCGTAGTACACCGAGGAACTGACCTCGCGGAACTCAGGGCGGTTGACACTGCGGCCATAGCCGAAGCGCAGCTGGTGGTGGCTGTTGAACCGGTAGGTGGCGTTTACCGACGGAAAGAAGTCGTCGCCCTTGTAGTGGCGGCTGGTCTCGCTCTTCTCCGTGTCGCGGGTGTTGGAGATGAGCTCCATGTCGTTGTGCTCGAAGCGGACACCGGCCAGCACGTTGAGCGCGCCAAAGGGCAGGGTCAGCGAGACGTAACCGGCACCGAGCGTGTTCTTGCCGCGGTAGTTGTTGCGCCACTTCGACAGCTCAAGCATGTAGAGCTTGTCCTGCCCCAGGTACTCGTCGCTCGACAGCAGTGTCGGGATGTCGATATAGCGGAAGCCTGAGGGCAGGCTGTTGTTGTTGGCATCCCAGTTGTAGATGAACTCGCTGGTGGTGTATTTCCTGGTGCGGTATTCGCCGTAGGCGCCGGTGTGCAGCTTCGGCACCCAGTCGCCGAGGTGCATGTCATACACATTGTTGACATTGGCCGAGAAGATATGCTCGCCCAGTCTGGTCCACTCGCGCGAGATGTCGTTGCCCGTGGTAAGGGCGTAGCGGCCGCTCTCGAGCGCGTCGTCGGTGAGGTACCGTCTGCGGTCAGGCAACCGGCGGTTGGCATAGGCATAGCCGACACTCCAGTCAAGGGCATCGCCGCTAAAGGTATGCTTGCCGGTCAGCTGACCGTTGTAGACAGTACGGCTCCTATAATAATATTCTGCCGATTTCTCCAGGTTGGACTGTGCCGATATGCCCTCACGCCAGGTATAGCGGGTGTTGGTCAGATGGTTGAGGATGTTCTTCAGCTCATACTTGCTGTTGCCGTCCTTGGACAGCAGCGTGAAGTTGAGCATCGCTCCGAGGCGCGTGTTGAGGTTGTACTGGTCATCGGTGCTGTGGCGCAGGTAGTTGGGCTGGTCGTGAGTCACGTCGTACAGGCCATAGAGGTTGTTCTGCATGTCGTGGTTGGTGCGGTACTCGCTGGAGTAGTTCACCGCGGCAATCATGCCGAGCTTCCTGCCGCCGAGCCTCCAGCCGTGGGCCATGTCGGCCGACAGCTTCCAGTCGGCCCAGGGCGTTATCTTCTTTGTAAACCACCGGCTGTTGCGGCGGTTGAGCAGGAACGACTGGAAATGGGCCTCGTTGTTGTAGCTCAGACCGGCCGAGACGTTATAGCTGTTCTCCGATGGAATTTCCTTGGTGTTGATCATGATGAAGCCGCCCGTGAAGTCGGAGGGGTACTCGGCCGTCGGTGTCTTGATGATGGTGAGGTTGTCAATCTGTCCGCTCGGCACGATGTCGAACGAGAACGCGCGGCTGTCAGCCTCACTGCTCGGCACGGCGCCGCCGTTCATCCACACATTGTTATAACGCTGCGACAGTCCGCGCACCATGACGAACTTGTCGTCGATGAGTGACACGCCCGGCACGCGGCGGATGACCTCACCCGCATTGTTGTCCTGCGACAGCTTGATTTCCTGGGCCGAGATATTGCTCACAATCACATCGCTGCGCTTGGTCTCAAGAATCATGGCGCGCTCGGTGTTGCGGCGCTTCACGCCCGTCACCTGCACACCCTGCAGCGTCTGCTCGTCAGCCTGCATCCTCACGCTGACCACATTGGCCGGGGCATCCTTGACAGCCTCAACGCCGTTGAGCGTACAGGGCTGATAGGACACATATTTTATGGTAAGGTTGTACTTCCCGTGTTTCAGGCCGGTCAGGTGGAATTTTCCGTCGGCATCAGACACTGTCCTGACGGAAGTTCCCGCAACCTCAATGGTTGCTCCTATCAAAGGCTCGTTGGTTTTGGCATCAGTAACTATGCCGCTGATATCGTCGGCCAACAGTGGCGCGGATACACAAAACAGTAATCCCGACAACAGTAATCCTCTCTTTAAAATCATCATTAACGCTCTGTTTTACTATTTTTGCTGCAAAGTTACGGCCGCAACATTACAGAGCCTTTTCGATGGTATGATAAAGAGATTACTATGTTGTTACAAAGAAATGACAGCCTCACCGGCCACGCATTCTCAAAGGAGTCCAACGCGTCTCAGCTCACTTAAACACACAGAAACAATAAAGGGTGAGCCGACAGTCCGGCTCACCCTTCGTATAGCTCGGCGGCTAAAGGCCGCATCGGCTATTGTTATTTGATTTCAATAGCCCTACCCGATTTCTTTTCATCCTCCTTTGTCATCTTAGGCAGCGTGATGGTAAGGATGCCATCGGCCACCTTAGCTGCGATTTTTGTCTTGTCCACATCATCAGGCAGCGTGTAGGTCTGCTGGTAGTTGCTGTAGGAGAACTCGCGGCGCAGATAGTGCTCCTTGTGCTCCTCCTGCTTAGGCTCTTCCTCCTTGTGCTCGAGTTTGTTCTCAATGGCAAGGTTCAGGTTGCCGTCAGCATCAAGGCTGACACGCA
>CAZDXA010000085.1:0-5091 GCA_964509435.1 uncultured Synergistaceae bacterium
GTTCCGCTAATCGTCGAACGTCTTGGGCGTTTCGGCGCCGGTGCTGAATCCGGCGCGGGCCAGAACGATTTCTGCCACGTTGGTGCAGTGGTCGCCGATACGTTCCAGGTTGGAGAGCATATCGGCAAAGATGACGCCGGCGGCAGGCGAGCATTCACCGCCGTTAAGCCGCAGAATGTGCCTGTGGCGGAATGTCTTTTCCATCTGGTCTGTCTGGGGTTCCATAATTTCTGTCACCTGCTGGGCGATGCTTACCTGTTCGGTTCTAAGGGCTTCAAGCGATGCGTTCAGCATTCTGCGCACGTGATCGAACATTTGCATGAATTCGGACAAGGCCTGTTCAGAAAGGCTGAGCCGGTGTTCCGAGAGAAACTCAAAAAGTTCCATCATGTTCTGCGTATGGTCGCCGATGCGTTCCAGATCGCTGGAGCCGTTGACGTAAGATTCCAGCAGAGTGGAAAGGGCGCCTGAAATGTGATGCTGCCAGAGCTTGGCCGAGTAAGCTGAAATCCGCCGCGTCAGGTCGTTCAGATCGTTTTCAGTCTGCAGAAGAAGGGCGGGGGCCGTCAGGTCGTTCTGCCCGAAGGCTTTTTTCACAAGATCCATCATGCCCAGCGTCATGCTGCCCATTTCAAGCAGTTCGCTGCGCACGGCGGTGACGGCTGCGGCGGGAGAGGTGTGCAGAAGTTTTTCATCGAGAAAGCGCGCCCTGTCTGCAGCAGTAGTCTGCCGGCCGGGGATGAGAAACTGGATGAGCCGCGCAAGCTGGTTGATGAAGGGCAGCTGCAGCAGCGTGTTTGCCACGTTGAAAATGGTATGGGCATTGGCAAGCTGCCGCGCGATGTTTGACGAGGTTCCTGCTGCCAGCGCGGTGAACGGCTTCAGCAGAGGCAGAAAGATCAGCACGCCGATAAAGTTAAAAAGCACATGCCCCGCAGCGGTCTGTTTTGCGGCGCGGTTGGAGCCGAGCGAAGCGATAACGGCGGTGACGGTAGTGCCGAGGTTGTCGCCGAGGAGGATGGCCACAGCAGACTGGAGGGGCAGCAGTCCCTGAACAGCCATGGCGATGGTGAGCCCGACTGTGGCGGAGCTTGACTGCACGACCATAGTGAGCAGGGTTCCGGCAGCAACGCACAGCATGGGGTGAGCCGCGAAGCGCAGGAAAAACTCTTTGTTGCCGGCGAGAAACGAAACGGCATTTTCCATGGTACTCATGCCGACAAACAGCAGCCCGAAACCAAAAAGGCCGTTTCCGATGTACCTGTTCCGCCGTGAACGGCAGAACACGGCAAGCACCATTCCGATGCCCAGTATGGGAAGAGCCAGTTCTTTGACGTTGAACGCAACGAGCTGGGCTGTGATGGTGGTTCCGATGTTGGCCCCCATGATCACGCCGAGAGCCTGCCGCAGCGTCATCATGCCGACCTGCACGAAGCTCACTGTCATGACGGTGGTAGCGGAGCTTGACTGTATGACCATGGTGACCAGAGCGCCGATCAGCACGCCTTTTACAGGAGTGCTGGTCAGTGAGGCGATCAGCTCGCGCATGCGGTCGCCGGCCAGATCCTGCAGCGCATCGCTCATCAGCTTCATGCCGTACAGAAAAAGCCCTACGCCGCCCATAATTTTGAAAATGACGCTGAGTGTCATGAATCCCCCTCTACTTTCACGATCCGTCCGGAACGGAGCTGCCGTCCGGTGCGGCTGTCCACAGTGCGGCGCAGGGCCGCGGCTTTTATATGGCCAAAGAGGAAAACAGGACTCTGATGCGGCCGGTCCGGTTTTTCCAGGAATTTTCGTAAGCTCTGCTGTTCCGGCGGCTGAACCGGAGCGGGCTGTTCAGAAACAGCCCGGCCTCCGGACATCCGGCCGGTGATGATAGAGTCCTTCTGAAAAAAGCAGGGTTAAAACAGCAGTGTGCGCACGCACACAATGATAAAAGCGGCAATGGCGGCGCCGCAGGCGAAACTGCCGGCATCCTTTGCGGTCTTTGCCAGTGGTTTCCACTCGCTGGTGACAAGATCGACCGTTTTTTCGATGCCGGTGTTCAGAGCTTCAGCGGCAAGAACCAGAAGCCCCCAGGGCAGCACAGCCAGCAGGGCCGGCAGGCCGCCTTTCAGCATGGCCGCAGGCAGAGCGACACACAGAAGCAGCAGCTCCTGACAGAAGGCCCGTTCGTGCAGCAGCGCGAGAAATCCGTCACAGGAATTCCTGCAGGCGTTCAGAAAATGTCTCATTTTGATGACTCCCGACTTTTTAAACAAAGACACCGCAAGCGGGCCGGAACGATTCGGCCCGCTTGCGGCGGTGCTATTCAGATGTGGAAATATTTTCCATATATTTCTGTTCGCGGTCAAGCTGAAGCTGGATCAGAGCCCATTTCTGCTCTTCCGGGCTCAGCTTGCGGAACTCTGCCCAGTCGTCGTCGACGATCATTTCATCGTCTGCGGGCGGCAGAGGTTCGTCTCTCAGCAGTGCCTGCTCGTCCTTTGAAAGCTCGCGTCTGTCCTTTTTCATGAACTCTTCTCCTCCTTCTCTGCGGATTTTTTTATGTGCTCTTCAGGCATCAGGGCCGGTTTCACCCCGCGCCGATACAGCGGTTGTACCGCCGAGAACAACGTGAAAGCGCTGTTCGTCCAGGCGGCTGAAAACAATGCGGTTCATGCCGCCCGGGTTGTAAACATCAATGGGACTTGCCATGCGCAGCACCATGTGCGCCGAAAGGGCTGACGCGGCGCAGCCTGTGCCGCACGAGTCGGTCAGCGCCTCTACGCCACGTTCATACGTGACAGCTTCAATTTCCCCCCGCCCTGAGGGACGAGCAAACGTAACATTGGTTCCTTCTGGGAACAGGTCGAAGGCGTTACGGAATTTCCGGCCGATTTCTGTCTTTTCTTCGCGGGAAAGATCGTCGTTCAGAAAGATGACCAGATGCGGCACCCCGACCCACAGAAAACAGGTGCGGAATTCCGTCCCGCCGGCTGACAGCGGGCGGTCGGCCCAGCCTTTATCAAAGGAAACCGTCCCCAGATCCACTTCAACGTATTTTTTATCAACGCGGGCATGCATGATTCCGGCCAGCGTTTCAAAAGTCATCTCCGCAGGCGCAATGCCGCGGTCGTAAGCATAGCGGGCAATGCAGCGGGCTCCGTTGCCGCACATTTCAGCCTCAGAGCCGTCCGCGTTGAAAAGGCGCATTTTGAAATTGGCGCGGTCCGACGGCTCGAGAACCAGAAGCCCGTCAGCACCGATAGAGGCACGGCGGCGGCAGAGACGGCGCGCAAGGGCCGACAGTTCTGCGTCATTTATGTGTTCTGTCAGCGCGCTGACTGTGATAAAATCGTTTCCGTTGCCGTTGATCTTCCAGAATTCCATAAAATCACCCGCCTCTGCATCTATTCTAACGCATGACGCGGAGTCTGTCCAAATATAAATTATAAAACCGGGAAACAATATTTTCCCCCGGTCTGTTTTATTTCTTTTGCTATGGACAAAGAAAAGTCAGTAATATATAATATGGTCAGCTTTGGTTAAACATTAAGAGGCTGAGTTTGCCATTGGAGGTGTATCACAATGAGCGTAGCCTATAAAGATTATTATGAGATCCTTGGCGTCTCAAAGACCGCCTCAGATCAGGAAATTAAAAGCGCCTATCGTAAACTCGCAAAAAAATATCATCCCGACGTCAACAAAGAACCCGGCGCCGAGCAGAAGTACAAAGACGTCAATGAAGCCTATGAAGTGCTGCACGATCCCGAGAAACGCCGCAAATACGATGCACTCGGTCCCAACTGGCAGGCCGGACAGCAGTTCGGGGGGCAGGGAGGTTTCCAGGGCTTTGAAGGCTTTCCCGGCGGAGGCCATGTGCATATGGAGTTCGGCAGCGATGACGGCCGCGGATTCAGCGACTTTTTCAGGACCATTTTCGGAAACATGGCTGGAGGCGCTGGCTCCGGTGCATTTGATGCCGAAGATCTTTTCGGCGGCAGAACCCGTGCCCGCGCGCGCACGGCCCGCGGCGAGGACAGTGAGGTCCGGATCACACTGTCACTGGATGACGTGATGCACGCGTCGACAACGCGCCGCATGACAATCAACAGCGGAAGCGGCAGCCGCACCATCGAAGTCAATCTGCCCCGCGGAATCCGCGAAGGCTCGCGTCTGAAACTGCGCGGACAGGGTGCGCCGGGCTGGAACGGCGGCGAAAACGGCGACCTGTATGTGACAGTGCACATTGACACAGACCCCCGTTTTGAGATTTCAGGCTATGACCTGAACACCACAGTTAGCGTAACCCCGTGGGATGCCGTACTCGGCGGCACCGCAGAAGTGTCCACACCGGACGGTTCTGTAAAAGTCAAAGTCCCCGCCGGTGCGCAGAGCGGCACGCGGCTGCGCCTGCACGGAAAAGGGCTGCCGATGCGCGGTACCAATCTCCGCGGCGATCTGTATGCCCGCATTCAGATTTCAGTGCCGAAAGACATATCTTCCCGTGAAAAGGACTTGTGGGAGCAGATCAGGTCACTGCATCAGTAGCGCAGCAGGCTGCGGAGCGGAGAACTTTCCGTTCCGCAGTTTTTTTCAGCTGAACCTGAGGACCCGGAAATAATTGGATTCAAAAAATAACTAAAATAGTCATATTTGTTCATATTTATAATGCCTCCGGGGCTTCACAAACAGAATGATCGGGTTATAATAGACTCAGTTGGTCATAATTAGACCGGCGGAAAAAGGAATATACCTGCAGAGGAGGTTTATACAAATGAAAATTGGAGATCTTATTCAGAGCGGTGACTGGAAAGGCGAGAAGCACGTTCCTGTGATTGAGGCCCCCGAGAGCGTCAAAGCCGGTGAGAGCGTCTGCGTGAAACTCTGCGTCGGCAGGGAAATTGCCCATCCCAACACCCCTGAGCATCACATTGAATGGATCAGACTTTATTTCAAAGGTGCTTCCAGCAAGTTTGCCGTTGAGCTGGGCGAACTGAAGTTTGACGTTCACGGCGATATGGCTGTAGAGCCGAAAGGCTGCCTGACCGTGAAGCTGAAGGAAAGCGGCACCCTTGTTGCTGTTTCCTACTGCAACCTGCACGG
>CAZDXA010000086.1:0-4859 GCA_964509435.1 uncultured Synergistaceae bacterium
GGCTTTTCCCATCCGCCCTTTCTGCCGGAAAACGAAACGGCGCCCGGAATTCCGGGCGCCGCAGAGCTGCTGCTGAAAAAATGCGCAGGTCAGGCCGCTTTCTTTACTGTCTGCATCAGTTCAGCCGGCAGGGAGATGGTGCGGTCAAACTGGTTCAGCCATTTGTGGTCTTTGTGACTCCATGTGCGGATCACGATTTTGTCGTCGTAGAGGTAATAGGAGTTGGTCCAGATCTCGTCGCCTTCCCATGCGGGGTTGTACACGTCAAGCACATTGGTGCCTTTGAACGTGTTGACGTCATTGGCAAAGCTGGGATCGGTGGGCGGCGTGTGAGTGTGCCCGGAAGCCCAGACGAGCACCTGCGGGTTTGCCTCAAGGATTTCGCGGATATCCTTGACAGGTGATGTGAAATTGCGGGGATTGTTCTCGCTGCTGTCAGGAAGAACGGTACCTTCAAGCGGGGTATGGCAGAAGATCAGCGTGGGGCGGTCCTTGTTCGCTTTCAGAACGGCTTTGAGCCAGGTCAGCTGCGCCTGTGAAAGTTCGACGGCAACGGGCTTGACGCCGACGATATGACCGATGATTTCATCGGGCGAAAGAAAGACCAGCAGGTAGTTTCCCATCTCTTTTGCGGAATAGAGGGGACCGAAATTCTTTTTATACAGTTCGATATGGCTGAAGCGCTCGTTGGCGTTGGCGGGCTGAAGCGCGCCGTTGACGGCGGGCACTTCGCTGTAGACGACTTCATGGTTGCCGGCGACGAATGCCTTCGGGTGGTTCACACGGTCGGTCAGCTGTCTGGCCAGGCCGTACTCGTAACTGTCTCCGGCCAGCTCGGTCATATCGCCGGTAAAGACGCAGAGGTCAACGTCGTTCCAGGTGTTGATCTCGTCGACAGTTTTCTCTTTGTTATCCATTTTCTGCGCGCGCAGAGCTTTATCGGCAGTTTCCTTGCTGCCGTAGTGAACATCGCTGAGAACGACGATGCGCTGATAGTCCTTTTCAGCGGCACGTACGGCGCTGAACGGCACGGTGAGACTTGCAGCGGCCAGAAGCGCCGCGGCGGCGAGAACACATTTCTTTCTGAACATCAATCTTTTCACGCTCCTTCAGAAGGTTTTCCGGATCTGTGTAAAAACATCAGTGAAAGCGGGAATCCCGCCGCCTGTGCTGATGTGCGGCGGGAAATCTGCCGGATCAGGCGGCTTTCTTTTCTGCCTGCGTCAGTTCGGCCGGCAGGGAGATGGTGCGGTCAAACTGGTTCAGCCATTTGTGATCTTTGTGGCTCCATGTGCGGATCACGATTTTGTCGTCGTAGAGGTAATAGGAGTTGGTCCAGATTTCGCTGCCTTCCCAGGCGGGGTTGTGAACATTCAGCACATTGGTGCCGTTGACTTTGTTGACGTCGTTGGCAAAGCTGGGGTCGGTGGGCGGTGTGTGGGTATGGCCGGAGGCCCAGACGAGCACCTGCGGGTTTGCCTCAAGGATTTCACGGATTTCCTGCGCGGGTGCGGCGAAGTTGTTGACTGACACTTTGTTTGCGGGCAGGAAGGTGCCTTCAAGCGGGGCATGGCAGAAAATCAGCGTGGGGCAGTCTTTGTTCGCCTTCAGCTGGCTTCTGAGCCAGGCTAGCTGGGCACGGGAAAGCTCAACAACATAGGGCTTTGTTCCGTCAAGGAAGTGTCCGTCTGTCGTGTCTGCTGAAAGGAAGACCAGCAGATAACTGCCGAGCTTTTTGGTTGAGTACAGCGGGCCGTAGTTTTCACTGTAAAGTTTCAGATGAGTCATGCGCTCATAGGGGTCGGCAAACTGCAGTTTTCCCTTTACCGCGGGCGAATCCTTGTAGATGATTTCATGGTTGCCTGCAACGGCGGCCTGCGGATGCCTCACTTTGTCGGTCAGCCGTTTTGCAAGGTCGTATTCGTAGCTGTTTCCGGCCAGTTCGACCATGTCGCCGGTGAAGACGCAGAGGTCGACGTCGTTCCAGGAATTAATCTCCTCAACGGCTTTTTCCTTGTTTTCCAGTTTCTGATTGCGGTCGGCTTTGTTTTCTTTCTCCTTGCTGCCGTAGTGAACATCACTGAGAACGACGACGCGCTGATAGCCCTTCTCAGCGGCAAAGGCACCGCTGAACGGCGCGGCCAGACTGGCGGCGGCCAGCAGCGCCGCGGCGGCGAGAACGTACTTTTTCCTGAACATCATTTTCTTCACGCTCCTTTTGCAGATTTATTAAATGTATGTATAACGCCTGAGAAAATACCCGGTGCCGAAAAGCGCCGCCCCGCGGAAGCTGCGGGGCGGTTTCTGCCGGGGGTCAGGCGGCTTTTTTTGCTGCTTTCTGCTGCAGTTCGGCGGGCAGCGGAATGGTGCGGTCGAACTGGGGCATCCACTGATGAGTATTGTGGTTCCATGTGCGGATCATGATTTTATCGGGATAGAGGTAGAAGGAATTGGTGCAGATTTCGGCGGCATCGTCCCAGTCGGAATTGTGAACGTTCAGCACGTTCGTGCCCTTGAATTTGTTGACTTCATTGACGAAGCTGGGGTCGGTGACGGGAGTGTGCATGTGGCCGGAAGCCCAGACGAGCACCTGCGGGTTCTTCTCAAGAATGTCGCGGATATCATCAGAGGGATAGGCGAATTCGACTTCATCGACTTCGCCGAGCAGAGTGCCCTTCAGCGGGGCATGGCAGAAGATGAGTGTGGGGCAGTCCTTGTTTGCCTCAAGCTGGTTTCTCAGCCACGCTCTTTCAGCGCGGGAAAGCTCGACGTAATAGGCATCTTTGCCGTTGGCAAAGTTTCCGTCAATTTCATCAAGCGAAAGGAAAAGCAGCAGGTAATTGCCGAGCTTCTGTGCGGAATACAGCGGCCCGTATTTTTCACGGAACATTCTCAGATGGTCAAGGCGCTCATACTGATCGGCGTACTCGAGCTTTCCTCTCACTGCGGGGTAGCTGTTGTAGATGATCTCATGGTTGCCGGCCACAGCGACCTGAGGATGCTTCACTCTGTCGGTCAGCTGTTTTGCCAGATCGAACTCATAGCTGTTTCCGGCCAGCTCCACCATGTCGCCTGTGAAGACGCAGAGGTCAACGTCGTTCCAGGTGTTGATCTCATCGACGGCTTTATTTTTTCTTTCCATTTTCTGAATGCGCACCGGCATATCCACTTTCTCCTTGCTGCCGTAGTGGACATCGCTGAGGACGACGACGCGCTGATAGTCCTTTTCAGCGGCAAAGGCACCGCTGAACGGCGCGGCCAGGCTGGCGGCGGTCAGCAGCGCCGCGGCGGCGAGAACGTACTTTTTCCTGAACATCATTCACTTCACGCTCCTTTTATATTTCTTCGAATGACGATGCATTCGAAGTGCCCGGTGAAAAGCAAATCTTCATGTTGTAAATCAGCCCGTGCCGCGGTTTGCGAACGGACGGCCTGTTTCTTTATTTCTTCATCACGTACTGGATGATGAGCCGGCTGATTTCGTAGAGAACAATGATGGGCAGCGCGAGAAGGCACTGCGTAAACACGTCTGTGGTTGCAGTCAGCACTGCGGACGCGATGAATGAACCGAGAACGACATATTTCCGCCGGCGTTTCATCCACGACGATGTGATGATGCCCATTCTGCCGAGAAGGATCAGCACGAGCGGCAGGTTGAACGCGAAACCGAAGGGCAGCACCAGCATGATCACGAAGTTCAGATAGCTGTCCATGGAAATCAGGGGCTGGGCCATGGTGCCGCCGAAACTCAGAAAGAACTTCAGTCCTGTCGGGACAACGTAAAAGAACGCCAGTGCGGCGCCGGCGGCAAACAGAAGCAGCGAAGCGGCAGTCAGAAGAGTCAGCGTTCTGCGGCCTTTCAGCGTGAAAGCGGGAACCAGAAATGCCCACAGTTCGTAGAAAAGCAGGGGCGAGGCAAAAATAACGCCTCCGGCGATGAGCAGTTTTATGTAGATGAAGAACGCTTCGGCGGGTTTTGTGAAATAGAGTTTTCCTGCCGGAGCCGTGAGGATGCGTGACAGATCATCAATGAAAAACTGACAGATTGCCGCGCACACAGCAACAGCAATCAGACAATGAATCAGGCGGCGGCGCAGTTCTGTCAGATGGTCTGTCAGGGACATGACTGCTTCGCCGCCCTGGTTCTGCGGCGTCCTGCGGAACATCAGCGCGCCTGTTTGTTCTCCGGGGCCGCGGCAGTTTCCTTTCTGCTGCTGTCAGACTCGCCGCTGAATGCCGACTTGAACTCGCGCAGGCTTTTGCCAAGTGCACCGCCGATGGCGGGCAGTTTGCCGGGCCCGAAGATAATCAGCCCGATCACCAGAATCAGAATCAGTTCAGGAACACCTATGCCAAACATGTTTTATGACCTCCTTTTCCTTCGCCCGAAAGTCTAACAGGCAAGATTCAGGGTTCTGTACGGCAAATGTAAAATTTCTGCCCCTGCAGAAAAATTTACAGAGGCAGAAAATCTTTTCACAGAATTTTCATGACTTTTATGGAATTGAGATTTCCGGCGGCTACACTCTGGCGTGAAGCAAATAAATCATCTCAATTCCGAGGAGGATCTGTCATGAATCAGCCTGTAATGTCACGTAAACAGTTTCTGCAGCTGGCCGCCGGCAGCGCAGTGGGCGCGGCGCTTCTTCATCTGCCCGCGCTGAGTTTTGCCGCTGCGCCGGAAAGCGCCTCGCGCACGCTGAACCCTGTCAATCTCAGGGACCTGCCGCGCCGCGCCCAGGATGCGGCTGTCGCCTCGCCGCTTGTGCGCCGTTCCTATGACGCAGTGCTGCAGATTTCCGGCAGCATAAAAAATGAAAAGCTGCGCAGTGAAGTTCTTAAACTCATCAAGGACCCGA
>CAZDXA010000087.1:0-4774 GCA_964509435.1 uncultured Synergistaceae bacterium
TCTGAAATATTTTATTGCTTTAGCAGAGGAGTTGAATTTCAGAAAAGCATCGCACAGGCTTTTCATTTCGGAACAAACACTCAGTGCGTGCATAAAAAACCTTGAAAAGGAACTTAATGTAATCTTATTTGAACGTCGTCCCCGCACACGTCTCACGCTTGCCGGAGAAACGCTGCTGCAGCATTCAAAAGAAATTCTCCAAATCAATAAACATCTCTTTGCTGAGCTTGCAGTCTTATCGGAACACGCAACGTATACTTTGCAGATAGGTGCTAACCAAATTGTGGCCAGCTCTTATATTCCTTATATCTGGCAATGTTTTACTCAAAAATTTCCAAATATACGCCTTTCTGTAATAGAAGACTCTACGAAGCGCCTTGATGAGCTTCTTCGCAAGGGGCAGATAGATCTTTATATTGGAATTAATGCGTCAAACCGAAACGATACGAAAAGAATTGATCTCGTAAATGAATTTTTATGCTGCATTTACAGTGACGCTTTTCTCAACAACGCTGACCGGCAGCAAATAAAGTATCTTAAAGACCCTAGCGGCTATTTTGATTTGCTGAACATTGAGCACTTTCCGCTCATTACACAATTGCCTGTAAATGGCAGTCGTCAAACACTCGAAAATTTTTTCATAAAATATTCACTCCACCCCAATATCATCTTTGAGTCAAGCAAGCACAGTACTTTGTATCAGTTCTGCAGCATAGGAACAGGCATCAGCATACTTTATCCGATGGGGCTTAATAACAACAACATCGTAAATTTTGAAAGACTCCATGTGCTGCCTCTTATAAACAAACTGCCTCCAAGCAAAATCAGCATCGTTTACAGAAAAGAAACATACCTTTCACAGCCAATATTAAATTTTATTCAATGTGCTAAAACCATACTAAGCAAATTCTGAACTAGGCAGTATTGAAAGACGGCGGCGCTGTTCCTGCGCGAATTTGCCGAGAAAAAACCGTGGCTTCACATTGACATGGCGCCCGTGACCTATGTCGGCGAAGCCCAGCCGTGGTGCGACAAGGGAGCAACAGGCTACGGCGCGTCGCTGCTGTACCATCTGCTCAAGGTTATCAGCGAAAAGTAAAAAGCAGCATCACAGAGGGAAAAGACCGCCTCCGGCGGCCTTTTCCCTCTTTTTGCCGCAGCCTGCCGGAGCTGCGCTATAATAAAGCCGGATATGCAGAAAGAAAACACGCGGGAGGCGGAACATATGGATCTAAAACAGAAAATTTCAGAAGCAGTGGAAAAGCTGGCTCCGGAACTGATCACTCTCAGCCATGAGATTCACGATCACCCCGAAATCGGGCTGCAGGAACATCAGGCCGTGGCATGGCAGAAGGAAATCCTTGAGAAGTACGGCTTCACGTTTGAAAGCCCGTTCTGCGGCATGGACACTGCTTACCGGGCCAGCAGAGGCACAGTTGGCAAAGGCCCGCAGATCGGCATTCTCGCCGAATACGATGCGCTGAAAGGGCTGGGACACGGCTGCGGACACAATGTAATCTGCGCTTCGTCAGTCGGCGCTGCCATTGCGCTTTCTCAGGCTCTTGAAGGCGAAAAAGCCGCCGTGATTCTGTTCGGCACGCCTGCCGAGGAAACTGTGGGCGGAAAAATCCCCATGGCTGATGCGCGGGTTTTTGATCATCTTGACTGCGCGATGATGATGCACCCCACTGCTGAGGAAAACCTTGTCGGCGTGGGCAGTCTGGCTGTTACCGACATTTATGTTGATTTTACCGGAAAGCCTGCCCATTCCTCCAAGCCGGCGAGCGGAATCAACGCGCTGACGTCGGCCATTGCTCTGTTCAACGCTGTCAATGCGCAGCTTCACCTGTGGCCCAACAAGAGCAAGATCAACGGCATCATCACTGAAGGCGGCACGGCGCCGAACATCATTCCCGGCTTCTGTCACTGTGAATTCTCCATGCGTGCTGAAAAAATGAACCAGCTTCTGCCCATGTACGATGACTTTGAGCGGCTTGCCAAAGCTGCGGCGGCCATGACCGGGGCAAAACTGAAAATCAGCCATTCGCCGTTCTGCGCGGAGCGCTACATGAACCGTCCGCTTGACGAAGCATTCAAGGCCAACATGGAACGTCTCGGCGAGCCCATGAAATGGCCTGATCCGAACCGTATGACGGGTTCGTCTGACGTCGGTGCCGTTTCGCTGCGCACCCCGTCAATCCACACTTACCTGTCGCTGCACGCTCCCGGTGTTGCCGGGCATACTCCCGAACTCTGTGCCGCCGCTGCGTCAAAGCGGGCCGACCAGGTCGTGCTGCTGGCCGCGAAAGGCCTTGCCATGACCGGAGCTGATGTGTTCCAGTCAGAAGAACTCCGGAAGGCCATGCGCGAGGATTTTGAGAAAAACGCTGTGCCGAACAGGTGCTGAAACAAAGATCAGTTTTTCCGCCGGTTCTGAAAAACTGCAGGACAGAATTAATTGGTCAGTATAAGTTAATATTTTTAAACACGTTTTATAATTGAAAAACGCCGCGCAGAGCGTTTTCACAGGAGGCAGCCATCAATGCGCTTTGTACATCCTGATTTTAAAGGCAGGAATGCCGGGCACTACTCCCCGGGCGTCATCTCAAACGGCATGCTCTATGTTTCCGGACAGCTTTCCCTTGATATGGACACACGCAGGCCGGCCGGGGGCGGCGTGCGCGAACACACACTCCAGGCCCTGAAGAACGTCGAGCGGGTGCTTGCTGCTGCCGGTCTCACGCGCACCAGTGTCGTTCAGTGCCGTATTTACATCACCGACGTAAACAGCTGGGGTGACGTCAACGACGTGTACAGTGAATTCTTCGGCGAGCATCGGCCGGCCCGCATCATCGTGCCTGTGCCGGCGCTGCATTTCGGCTGTCTTGTGGAAATCGAGGCAGTCGCTGAGATGAATCAGCCGTGACCTCAGGTTACGGCTGACAGGGGAGGGAACAACATGAACGTCAGAAGTCCCTACAGTTTTCTCGACACGCCCGCGCTGTTGATCGATGCCGGCCGCCTTGCCGCAAACATCACTGCCATGCAGCGCCGGGCCGGTGCTCTGGGCGTGAAACTGCGTCCGCACACCAAGACGCACAAGATGCCTGAGATTGCCAGAATGCAGCTTGATGCCGGTGCCGTCGGCATCACCGTGGCCAAGGTCGGTGAAGCAGAAGCCATGGCAGCCGCCGGTCTGCATGACATTTTTATTGCCAATGAAATCATCGGTGCGGCCAAATGGGACCGCATCATCGCCCTCGCGCCGGCGGCGCGCGTGATCTTCGGCGCGGACAGTGCCGAAGCCGTCAGAATGATCGAGGCGCATTTTGCCTCCCGCGGCGCCCGGGCTGAAATCAGGGTTGAAATTGAGACTGGAGAAAACCGTTCCGGCGTCACCTGTGACGATGATTTCCTGCGTCTGCTGGCGGCGCTGAAAGAAGCGCCGCACATCAGGCTGGAGGGCATATTCTCCCATGAAGGGCACAGCTACAGCGCTCATGACGCCGCGGACTGCCAGCGGCTGTTTGAGGAAGCCCAGCGCATCACGCTGCACTATGCGCAGCTGGCGCGCAGTCAGGGCTTCGGCGTGGAGAGTGTCAGCGTCGGCTCAACGCCTTCCATCATGCACAGCGAAAAACTGCTGCCTGGCATCACCGAACTGCGTCCGGGCACGTACGCGCTGATGGATGCCGGACAGAGTGCCGGCATCGGCACTTATGAATACTGCGCTGCCACAGTGCTGGCCACAGTTATCAGCAAACCCGCGGACAGGCGCGTTATCTGTGACGCCGGCGCCAAGGCGCTGACCAAGGAATCCCGCGGCCCCGGTCTGTGCCATACCGAAGGATTCGGCATTATCAGGGGAAGCGGCGGCGTACATGTCACTAAACTCTACGATGAACATACTGTCATTGAGAACAAAGAGCTTCACGACAGCGTGGAGATCGGCGACAAGATCGAGATCATCCCCAACCACATCTGCCCCGTCTGCAACCTCTACGATGAAGCGTACCTTGTTTCAGAAGGCAGGTTCCTGAGAAAGATGAAGATCGCCGGCCGCGGAAAGACGCAGTAAGGCGCAGCGGCAGAAAAATCCCACGGGGCACAAACGTTGCGGCCGTAAAACGAGGAAAATCAAAAAAACAGGGGCTTTCGGACCGACCGCAGAAAGCGGGTGGAACCGAAAGCCCCTGTTTTGTTTCTGGCGAAAATCAGAGCCGTCAGGCGTTCATCTGAGACAGTCTGCCGCACAGCGGCAGAAGCTCTTGCAGCCGTGCTACAATGCGCTTCTGTTCGGCAAGAGGGGGGAGGGGAAAGGGAATCGCGTTTAATGCCGTCTGCACTAAGTGTTTAATAGTACCCCCTTTGCTGTTTCTATCTAAGATTTTCAGCCCTTTGTAACACTCCATAAGTAACTTGAAGTATTCAGAGATTACCTTGCCGTAAAATCTAACTCTGTGGAGGGCGTTTTGATAGTACATTTCGGTATTGCCATATCAGATAGCTGTTTTTCCTGCATCGCACCCTCACAAATTAGCAAATCGCCATACTGTAATTGGTATTTTTCCTTTTCATCTTGTGAAAAAGGAGCTGTTTTTACAGTTGTTAAATTTATACCCGACCAATAAATATTAATGCTGCAAAGATATGGTACCAGATTCCCTGAGTCTGTTTTTTTGTTTAGAGTCTTTCCTAAACTTGTTTGGGCAATTTCTGGCTGAGAGACAGCTCCCTTTCCCTGCCGGTGAGAAAATCGTGCTCGGCAAAGCCG
>CAZDXA010000088.1:0-4749 GCA_964509435.1 uncultured Synergistaceae bacterium
CATGAGAACTTTCATGAACTTTCGTTGTTCGTGGATTCTAAGATTGATCTGCCATCGGTATGGGAGGCCGGCAGTAAGGTGGGTTACAAGGTCGTGGTGATATTCCCCGACGGCAGCAAATATGACCAGGATTATTCAATCGTGATATAAAGAGGATAAGATATGAAGATGAAGATTACGGGTGGCCGGGTTATCCACCCTGCGCTGAGCTTCGCATTCTCCATGGTGGAGTTTGGTGGCAGCAAGATTCAGAAATACAACACGCTGTTGGGAACATTCGTCCCAGACAGGACGATTACGCCGTACCAGATGAAGCCAAGTCTCATCATCAGCGACCCGGAAGGCAACATCCCGACAGGCGACTACGCCTCGTCGATGCGAAATGTCGTGTGGACGGTAAGACTCATTGACGGTAAGAATGTCATCCAGATGACAAAGGGCACGAGTGCTACGACTGGCGACTACTTCGTCGATACCGTCAATGCGCTGACCGTCAGACGGAATGTTGAGACCTCTCAAATGCTGAGCATAGACTTCCACGGCGAATACTATAATGCCATACGTAAGGAAACCACTCGCTTTGAGTGGCATAAGAACCTGAAAACGGCGGATGAGACAGAAACGAACCTGAACCTGGAACTACGCTTCCCGTCGAAGATGAATTTCTCGCCGTTTAAGAATTACGGTAAGTTTCCCATCGAGGCTGCGCTGATGAACGGCGGTGTGCCTCTCGATAAGGACCATGCCGGGTATAAATGGCAGACATTCGAGACTACCAATAAGAGCTGGAGAGACATCGACGAAACATCAGATCTGTGGTATGTCACCGGTAAGGATGCTTCTCAGATCACCGTAGATGTGGACTTCATTCAGCATACTTTGCTGCGCGTCACGGCATGGCCGAAGAGCGACCCGGCACAGCAGCTGGGGGCATCAACGCTGCTCCGCCGCTGGTATGGGCAGTGGGATGATACGTATGAATTCGCCTATGCCAAGTTCCTTAAATCCACCACACGGCAGACGAAGGCCGTGGCCAAGGTAACGAACCGGCAAGGGGACATCTCGAACCCACAACGGTACTTCGATATCCAGCTCTTCTATCGTGAGAATGCCACGAGTGAGTGGAAATGCCTGGGCAACGGCACCGAGTTCACGATACAGCGCGAGCAGCTATCCGGCGAGCACCAGATTGGCGGCGTATGCCGTGAGCTGAGTGCCTACCGTCCTATCATACTGCCAGACGGCAGTTTCCTCGCAGACACCGATGGCAAGCCTCTCGTAGGCAGGTTCCCGACATCTGAAGTAGAAACAGAATAATACGAAAAAATATGGATTACTACATTATTCCGGCCGATCTTGCAAGGCAGCTCGGCCTAACTGATTTCCGTACCGGTGATGAGCAGCATGGCTATGTGGTGAACACCTCTGATTTGGAGGTGTTCGGCATAGAGGAAGCCAAACAGCTGGGTGCACGGTATGTAAGTGCGTGGGAAGCACAGAAAACTATCAAAGAGATTACGAACAAGTAAACAATACGATTATGAACTCAATATCAGCAATTGACAATCTCTATACCTTCGATGATGGTGATACCCTCACCCCTGGTATTGGTATCGTGTGGGTCAACGGTGAGACCAATGTCGGACTGGAACAGTATTACAATCCCTCTACGGGTAAGGTGGTGGGCACCGACTTCACGAAACATCCTGCTTTGATGTATCCGCGTCCGTACAGCACGAAGCGCGGCGACATCATTGTGCCGGAGACGGCAGGCCAACAGTGGTATATCGGCAATATCACTGAGGAGGGTGGCATCCTCCAGGACGGTAAGGTGAAGGATATCTGGAAAGATTACTTCGAGCTGGCCACTGTAGATTCCAATGGCAAGACCTTCCCGGCATTGAAGATAAAGGGTAATCTTACAGATAAGTATAAGAGCGATAAGCACATCTACTACAAGAGCTCATACAACGGACTAAACTTCGTGTGCGACCAGCTCATTCCCATTCAGGCATCAGCTGGCGACAGCTTCAAGGTACTCGTCACCTGTACGGGAGCGGATGGCAGCGGCGACAACGTGCTGTCAAACGACAACGACTGGATCCAGTTCACTGCCAACCTGCAGCGCAGCGGATTGAATGTGGATGGCGCACAATATCAATGGCAGCGCAATGAGAATGGGACATGGAAGAATATAACTACCATCGCCAGCATTCAGGAGGTGAACGGAAATGTCTTGAAGCTATATAATGCCGGTGTGGAAGGCTCGGAGCTGTTCCGCTGTTTGGCAAACTACAACAACCAGACCTATATCGGTACTGCAGAGGCTACGGATATCCACGATCCGTTCTATATCGACGTCGGACGCAACATCCCATCGCAGAGTGTGAATGTAGGACAGACGGTTACGTACAACCCAAAGGTTTATGAACGGGCAACCGGCAAACTCTCTGAGGGGTGGACATTCGACTTTACGTTCATGGATAACGACGGTAACGAAATAACTGACTTAACGGAGAAAACGCTTACTTACGACAACATTGATAAGCACAAAGGTGTCGCCGTACGCATTCATGCTAAGAGATAACTATGATTGGAGTTACAGCATTAGATAAGCTCTATCCCGCTCCTAAGGATGGTAAGCCGGGCAACGACGCGGTGGTATATTCCATAGTCTGCTCCAATAGCAACCCGAATGTTACTGATAGTGACGTGAGTGTTACTCTCACGGCATACATGACTGTCGGCAGTGAGCGGGAAATGTGTACGTTTGATGGTCATCTGTGCTTTGGCAATGCAACGGAAGGTAAGTATATAAATGACAATCCAGCCACCATAGTTATGCCAAAGGGTAGTACCAAAGCCGTTATTATTGAACTAATAGACGAAGACGTGCTCGCTGTCTGTACCATCTCGCCCGTCGTAAACGGCGTGAATGGTACAAGTGTGCTTGCACAGTACTGTCCCAGTCGTGTGATTTACTATATCGGTGGAACCTCGACGAAACCAGATGAGTCGAATATCCATGATAGCTACAAGGATGGTGATGAGTGGATGCGCACTAAATCAAGCACCGACGCTGCCTATGGCAGCTGGTTCCGCATTGTAGGTGAGAAAGGTACAGACGGTGAATATACCGACTATACCTTTAATCTGAGCAAAGATAAGACGACGAAAGACGCATACACCGTTCCTGGCAATCTGAAGTCTACAACTTGGACGGATGCTCCTCAGGTGCCTGATACGGACTACCCTTATCTCTGGATGCGGATGGAACGCAAGAACCTGCCTGCCGGCACGGCAATATTATATGGCCATGAATATACCTACGTCCGTCTGACCGGTGAGGATGGAAAGAATGTGACAGCACAATACTCTGTTGACGGCAAGACGAACTGGCATTCACCATTCTCCAACGGCGATATCTGGATGCGCACCAGTGAAGACGGCGGAAAGACCTGGGGCGCAGCCGTGCGGATCGTGGGTGAGAAGGGCAACGGAGGTGCATGGACGGACTACCGTTTCAACATCTCCTCGGCCTTGACAACATCCTCACCACTGGCAGCTCCTACCCCGTTAGGACGCAGCAGCTGGGCCGACGCGCCGATGGCGACCACGTCATCGTTCCCTTATCTGTGGATGCAAGTGCAGAAATACAGCGACACGACGACAAAGGACGGTCAGCCGACATATATGCGGCTGACTGGAGAGCAAGGCAAGCCTGGTCAGACAGGCGGAGTCGGTCCGATGATGTACTATGCAGGTGAGTGGCAGTCGGGCGTGTCGTATGTCAGAACAGCCCAAGTCGTGCCGCTTGTGAGCCACGGTAGCGATCAGTTCTTCTATTTTCCTGCCAAGGAGGGTACATTGCTTAATAATGAACCGTCGAGCAGCAATACAGCATGGAAACAACAGCAGAAAGTTCCATTGCTGCTTGCTCAGTTGGCGATGATAGAGTTCGGAAAGATTGCATCTGCCGTGTTCTACGGCGACTATATGATATCGCAAAGAGGAAGGTATTTCGATACATCGAAGAATGCCTACGTTTATGACAACAATTATAAGAGTTTTGACCCGACTTCCTGGGAACAAAGTGATGACAGGGATTGGAGGCCGTTGGTGGCGATTGATTTCAAAGAAGGACTTTTAAGAGTTGTCAATATGATTGCGACTGGAGGCCAGTTTCAAAACGTGGATGTCGAAGGTAGAGTGAGGGCAAATCTGTTTTACAGTAACACAAAGGACCTTACCAACATAAAAGACTACACTATTGATCCAGTCAATGAGCCGGCAAACTGCTATCTCTATAACGAACCGGCAAGTGGTCACTACTACGTGAAGCTACCGAAAGCAGCTGACTATGATGGACTCGAGATATCTTTCTTCGTGAAAGCTAAGATTACAGAATACGGAGGAATACCAAGATTACATATCAGCTGTGTAGAACAGACGGATCATCTTTATTGCAGATGCAGCGCGACGTACGATGCTGGGTCAACGGAAAAAAGATTAATACCCACATTTGATAATCTCAACGTAGGATATACCGACTTCGTGGGGACTTCGGTAACAGTATACTGGGATCGTTTCATCAAATTCAAAAGTATAGGAGGAAGCTGGTATGCTATTGAAGGAGTTTTTACAGGAGAATAAAAGTAATATTAATTATGGACGGAACGAAAATTAATGAAATCGAGGATTTCGCCGACATCAACGCGAATATCCGAATGTTTGGCTACGATCCTGTGG
>CAZDXA010000089.1:0-4692 GCA_964509435.1 uncultured Synergistaceae bacterium
GAATCCGTTTCCCTATTTTCTGGCTAAAAGTTTCACCTTCTGCCTGTTTCCTGCTTCTCTGTGCCATTGTGCAACCTCTCCTTTGCTACCTGCATACTAAAATGATACAGATAGCAAGGATTTCATTTAATCCGCACATTGCGTTATTTATATATGCTATTTGTTGTTTTATCCTCTGCTCTATGCTAAAATTATGGCAAAAGAGAGGATGAAGCCACATGAAAGCTATACTTAGTAGAAAAGGCATGGATAGCAGGACTGGAAAAATGCCTAGCCCGATACTTCCAGACGGTGCGCTGTTGTCACTCCCCATTCCTGATAGGAAAAGCCTCAATAAATATGGGGATTTATGCTATAGAGGGCAGAGTTTTCGGGAAATCATCACCCAACTGAACCCACGCTTTGATTTTGCGGAAAATCCTACCTGCCACCTTGACCCTGATATATACAGTGAAATCACGAGTAGACCGCCCGATTGGAAGCCAGCTTTTGGACAATGGGGCTTGCCAGCTACCCACTTGGATAAGTTGGGCGTGGATATAGGCGATATATTCCTGTTTTATGGTATGTTCCAACAGACAAAATGGCTAGAGGACGGAAAACTTGCCTATGTTAAAGGCGCTCCTGTCCGTCATATCATCTACGGATATATGCAGATTGGAGAAATTATCAGAGACGAAAAGAAAATGAAGGAACTATATTCATGGCATCCCCATAGCCAATATAATGATTCTCAAAATAACCGCCTGTACCTGCCCGCGAAATATGGCACGTTCCGCTATGCAGAACCGCTTGTACTTACACAAAGTGAGCAGAGCAACCGCAGAGTATGGCAATTACCGCCGTTCTTTGCGGAGGGAGGCATTTCTATCTCTTGGCAAGGGGAAAACGTCCCTGTTATGAAGGATGGCTTCTCGGTGTTAAATTCTGCCGCTAGAGGACAGGAATTTGTTATCACAGCAGATACAACAACACAGAATAAGAATTTGTCTGATTGGGCGGAAAATCTGATACAGAATGGAACGATTGAAACAAGAGGGTACGCTATGGAACGAATTATAACGGAAATCAAAAATCAAGACCTAAAGAAAAAAGCGTTCACAAATGCCCAATTTATCTTAATGGCTGAATATGGTGCTATGGGCGAGCCTGGAAAGATATTGATTATCACATCAGGCGGCAGTATCTTTCATGGCAACTATTATATGGGCGACATAGATTTTGACCGTCTTTATCGCTCTGTTCCTGTTATAAAGGCTTGGAATTACGATGATATACTCCCCGAGAACTGGGCGTATCAGTATCTAGGTGCTGGAAATCATCTTCTCATACGAAAAGATGTATATGACGATTTCAGAAAGGCGGTAGGCGAAGGAACTCCCCCTGAACACATATATGTCAGATGGATGGATGCCGCATGGGACATTATCGAAAAACAAAATGCGGGAAAAACTCCACTGGATACCAAAACAGCGGATGAATTGGCTCTTTTAGCTGACAAGGCTATTGAGGCTGCTATGCATGAACCAGAAATGACTGAGGAAGAACAACTGATGTATGATGCAGAGCACGGCTATGCTTATGACGAGGATAATGACCCTTATGGATGGAATGACCCTAATAATCCAGATAACAAAGACGAATAAGCATAACGAACAGCCCTACTCTGCAACGAGTAGGGCTGTCCTGTTAAGTAGGATATAGGAGAATGGTGGTAACTATATCAGATACAAAAATTCTCCCTATTTAAGGATAATCGGTGTCCTTAATATGATTGGCGTTCTTTTGATATGGCGGCGTTTACCGTCCAGCCATTTCCGAAATGCTTCTTTTGTGACAAACAGACGCCTTCCCTCTGAAAGTGTCGGAAAATTTGCAGAGTTCATTAACTCATAGGTTTTCCCTCTTGATAATCTCAAGATTTTCATCAAGTCCTTTGCGAAGAGTACCAACGGCACTTCATCCCAGTTGAAATAAGCATTCATATCAAATTCCCCTTTCATAGTTTTATATGTATGTGCAAATTTTTTCATAAACTAATAGCAGGAGGTATAAACATGGATACCAAAAAAGATGTACTTAGCACAGAAAATTTTGTAGCCTTGCGTAAGAAATTTGAGAAAAAACCTATACAACACGATTTTGCTAATGATAGGTCAATAGATTCTTTTCCTGATACCATAACCGATGAGGAGATAGATGAACACATCAAGCGTATGAGTACGAAATTCAAGGAATAAACCGCCCTTGCTCAATCATAAAATCATTTGATTGCTCCCGTTTTTAGGAATAATCATATCTATTGTTGACAGTATAACAGAGATGATGTATACTTGTCAATAACAAAAGTAAAATTACGATAAAACTTTATTTTCAGAAAAAAAGGTTTTACCCACTTTACTTTTGGATAAAACGGGGAAAAAATTAAAGTATTGGAGTTGAATGGAGTATGGAAAAAACGAATAAAGATGCCCTTGCCACTACGATAGCAACAAGATTAAAGGAACTCCGCAAAGCGAAAACTGACCTAGGGCAAAAGGAAGTCGCTGAGGAAATCGGTATTACCAAGCAGGCTTTAAGCAACTATGAGAGTGGTAAACATCTACCTGACCCAGCAATACTGATAGACCTTGCAAACTACTATCGTTGTACCACCGATTACCTATATGGATTAACAGATAAAACCACTCAAACCGCGCCCGACTATTCTCAACGTGAAAGTGTCAATCAATTACTTCATGCTATGGAAACTGTCGCAGAAGATGAAGGGGATTATCTTGTATCTACAACGGCTGATATTCTTTATGCGTTATCCATCAGCGAAAAGAATCAAAAACGGCGTGAGTTTATTGAATTATTTGGCGAACTAAATACCACTCTCGCAGAATATGTTAAAGCCACGACGAAAAGCGGAACTTTTCTTTCCCAAAAAGATACTACAGCGGAAGATGTCGCTATCGAAGCTGCTCACTTCTACGGATATGATGACATAGCAAAAGTTGTAGAAGGTATACGGCGAATAGGCTTTGCCGCTGTTATGAGTTTTTCGGCAAACTCCAGAAAAGCACTCCGCATTAGAACAGGTTGGAACGTAAACAAGCAAAAATCAAGCGAAATTGCCAAAAAATTCACCAAAATGCTAGACAAGGTAGAAAGCGAGGATGAGCAGAATGGCAAAAAAGCGAGGACAAAACGAAGGCTCCATCCGTAAGCGAAAAGACGGTACTTGGGAAGCCCGTGTAACTGTCTTTATTGATACGAATGGCAAGCAAGTCCGAAAGTCCCTCTATGGAAAGACGAAGAAAGAAGCCTTTGAGAAAATGACGGACTTGCAGAATAGCCTTCAAAAAGGGATTCTCACCAATCCCACGGAAATAACTATCAGCGATTGGCTTAAACAGTATATGCTGAAATATAAGAAAAAGTATGTGCGCCCTGCTACCTATAATAATTATGCGGTAAAGGTCAATAACCATATCAACCCTATCATAGGACACTATAAGCTGAAATCATTACAGCAAATCCATGTTCAAGATATGGTTAACCGTCTGCAAGACAAAGGACTATCTCCTTCCTCCGTAAAGGATATATACAAACTGTTGCATAATGCACTCGAAACTGCGATGGATGCGGGATATATCGTAAGGAATCCTGCCAACAGGGTTAAACTCCCTAAGATACAACGACCACAAATCAACGTATTGACAACCGAACAACAAGACGCATTCGTTGAGCAAGCAAAGAAAACCTATATGGGGAGCATGTATATTTTTGACCTCTGCACAGGAATGAGGTTAGGTGAGCTATTAGCATTACGGTGGAGCGATATAGATTTTCCCAATGATAAGCTCAGTGTAAATCATTCACTCTACAAAGCGAAAGACCCCGATGACCCATCTTCACGTTGGCGGTTATACTTTGGTGCCCCCAAGACGGAAGCAGGCAAACGCACGATTCCCCTCAATGATGTTGCTATAAAGGTGCTGGCGGATGTGTTTGAACGGCAAGAAGAAACCAAGAAAAAAGCTGGTGAAGCCTACGAAGATGATGACCTTGTATTCTGCACCCAACTCGGCAGACCGCTTGACCCAAACAATATGCGGCGTACCTTTTACTCCATCTGTGATAAAATTGGCGTCAAAGGACTCCATCCGCATTGCTTACGGCATACCTTCACAACGAGAGGGGCAGAAAATGATGTTGATGTAAGAGTCATGCAAAGATTGCTTGGACATTCCAACATCCAGCAGACTGCGAACACCTATACCCACGTATTGGATACTTTGAAACAAGAGGATATAAAGAAACTGGAAAGCACGGTAAAGTACTGAATGAACACATCTACCCAAAGGAAGAGGGAGAAACGTGATTTTAGAGGAAAAACACAAAGACCTAATGCGTAAAGTATTTGGTACAGATAATCTTCAGGCTATTTACGATGAAGACAATAATGCACCAGATGACTATGCTGTTAATAAGCTAATTCCGTATATAGATGGGACTAAAGGTGTTCCAGGGGATAGCGATTTAGCTGAAGACATCATAGACGCTCTATATGAGTTAGATGAACACGAAAGCGACTATGAATAAACAGGAAAGCACAACAAAGGACTGAATGGAAAAATCTCGGTAGGGGTTAGGTAGGGGTTAAAATTGAAAAAGAGTTACCGCCCATAGACGATAACTCTCAGA
>CAZDXA010000090.1:0-4481 GCA_964509435.1 uncultured Synergistaceae bacterium
GCTATTGCGCTATGTTTTATAACTTCCCTGTTTTTGCCTGAGACTTTTAAAAAATAAACAGTACAGCATGACTAAATATACAATAAAACACTAATATCAAATAATTAATAATACCAATCAACAGTGAGATTTTAAATCTGCAAAAACATAATAAAATATATTCAATCTATTTGATTTATATATCGAATTTTTTAGCTTGATGATGTTTTCAAGTGCTCTTTTTTGGTGTAAAATTGTTAAGTAAACAGCAGAGTCAGTTCTGCGGCCGGGGAATTTGGTGAAAAACCAAAGCGGCCCCGCCACTGTGAGTGTGCTTCTGCGGCGCACAAGTCAGGCAGCCGGTGCGGAACTGGGGTCAGGTGCGGAATCCTGCGCGGGCGGGATACAGCCGTGTGAGCGCTTCTCATTCCGAAACCGGCGGAAATGAATTTTCTCCGGCAGGAAAGGAGAAGCCGTTTTGGCGTCCTGTAACAGGGACTTTATTTCATGCCATGCATCAGGGAGGATTTTCGCGATGGACAATGAGACAAAGAAGCCTGACGTAAACGCGCCGGTATCCTTTGACGAGTTTCACGTCCCCACGTATGACGAGTGGAAGGCAGCTACGGTTGAATCGCTGAAAGGCGCACCGTTTGACAAGAAAATGTTCACTTCCACTTATGAGGGCATCACGCTGGACCCGATTTACACTCAGGACAGCCTGAAAGCTCTCAAAGACTGCCACGGATTCCCCGGAACGCAGGATTTTCTCAGAGGCACCAGGAGCAGCGAAAAGGGCGAAACGATGTGGCAGATCGCCCAGGGCGTTGATGACCACTGCCCGAAATGCGCCGGAGAGGCTGCCGCTGAAGAACTGAAACGCGGCGCCACAACAATCCATCCTGTGCTGAACGAGTCTGTGAAGCACGGCTGCGATCTGCCTGACCTTTCAGGCCGCGGCGTGTGTCTGAACAGTCTGGCCGATGCCGAAAAATTCTTCGCTTCCGCCGATCCGTCTCAGCATGAGCTTCAGATCGCCTGCGGAGCTTCGGCAGTGCCGATGCTCGGTCTGATTTCCGCCTGGGCTGAAAAGAACGGCAGAGACCTGTCGTCTCTGAAGGGATGCGTCGGCGCCGATCCTATTGCAGCTCTTGCAAAAGACGGATCGCTGAGTCGCTCCCTGGAAAAATTCTATGACGAAATGGCTCAGTCCATACAGTGGGCCGAAGCCCATAAGTGCGGCCTCAGAACAATTCTGATCCGCGGTTCTGTCTATGCTGACGCGGGGGCCAGCGCTGTTCAGGAAATGGCGTGCGCTCTCGGCGAGATGGCTGCCTTTGTGCGTGCCATGGGCGCCCGCGGCATTGAACCGAGCGTCACCTGCCGCCGCATCCGCTTTGAAGTTTCCCTCGGCGCCAACTTCTTCATGGAAATCGCCCGCCTGCGCGCGCTTCGTGTGCTGTTCAGCCATGTGGCAAAGGCATTCGGCTGCGAGGGCGAGGGTCTGAAAGTCAATGTCATCGCCGAGACTTCGCGTTTTACAATGACAGCCTATGATCCCTACGTCAACATTCTGCGCTCTGCAACTCAGGCCTTCTCGGCTGCGGTCGGCGGCGTCGATGCCATGGACATTCACCCGTTTGATGCCGTGGTGCGTCCCTCCTCAGAACAGGCAAAGCGCATCGCCCGCAATCAGCAGATCATGCTGCAGACGGAATTCAACTTTGACGCCACCATGGATCCTGCCGGCGGCTCATGGTATGTTGAGACGCTGACCCGTCAGGTTGAGGACAAAGCCTGGGAGCTGTTCCAGAAGATTGAAGCAGCCGGCGGCATTGTGAAGGCTCTCGAAAACGGCGTCGTGCACGATGAGATTGGGGCTGTTCTGTCAAGCCGCTTCAAGAACCTTGCCACGCGCAAAGACCGTGCTGTAGGCAGCAACATGTATGCCAACATGGCTGAAAAGCCGCTTGAAGTCCCCGGTGACAGTCTGAAGGACTTCACGGCACGCCGTGCAGCAAAGCTGGAGGAAATGAAAAAATCCCGCGATGCAAAGTCTGTCAGCGCAGCCCTTGCCGCGGTGGACTCAAAATCAGCCGGCCTTGTCGACAAAGCGGCAAAGGCATTTTCAGCAGGTGCTCTGCTCAGTGAGCTGTGGAGCGCTCTTGACAGCGGTTCACAGCCGGTCAGCGGAGTGGAGCCTCTTACGGCACACCGCTGGACGGAACAGTACGAAAAGCTGCGCCGCACCACTGAGGACTATATGGCAAAGACCGGAAGCAATCTGAAAATCTTCCTCGCCAACATGGGGCCGATTCCCCAGCACAAGGCGCGTGAGGATTTCAGCACCGGCTTCTTTGAAGTCGCTCATTTTGAAGTGCTCAAGAACAACGGATTCCCCACCGTTGAAGAAGCAGCCGACGCTGCCGCCAAGTCCGGCGCCGACGCTGCCGTGATCTGCTCCACCGACGATACGTACCCGGAGCTTGTGCCGCCTCTGGCAAAGCTCATCAAGGAAAAATGCCCGGGCATGACCGTATTCCTGGCCGGAGCTCCGGCGCCTGAGTTCAAGCAGGCCTACCTTGATGCCGGTGTCGACGATTTCATTCACGTGAGAGCCAACTGCCTTCAGATTCTCACAGCGATGCAGAAGAAAAAGGGGATGTGCTAAACCATGATGCTCAATCCGGATTTCACAAAAATGGCCTTCGCTGAAGAAGGCCGCGACGAAAGCCGCAAAGACTGGGAAGCCCGCGTGAAAAAAGAAACGGGCAAAACTGTTGAAGAACTCTGCACCCGCACCATGGAACAGGTGGACGTGCAGCCGCTCTACACTGAAGACGCCTACGCGCGCATGACCCATCTCGGGTATATGCCCGGAATTCCGCCTTTCCTGCGCGGGCCGTACCCGTCAATGTATGTCACCCGGCCGTGGACTGTGCGCCAGTATGCCGGATTCTCCACCGCCGAAGAGTCCAACGCCTTCTACCGCCGCAACCTGGCTGCCGGACAGAAGGGTCTTTCCATCGCCTTTGACCTTGCCACACACCGCGGCTACGACTCTGATCATCCCCGCGTCGTCGGCGATGTCGGAAAGGCGGGTGTCGCCGTCGACTCCATTCTCGACATGGAAATCCTGTTCAAGGGCATTCCTCTTGACCAGATGTCAGTATCAATGACCATGAACGGCGCTGTTCTGCCTGTCATGGCATTCTACATTGTGGCCGCCCAGGAACAGGGCGTTGACATGAAAGTTCTGCGCGGCACCATCCAGAACGATATTCTCAAGGAATTCATGGTGCGCAACACCTACATCTACCCGCCTGCAATGTCAATGCGCATCATCGGCGACATTTTTGCCTTCACGTCGCACAACATGCCCAAGTTCAACTGCATCTCCATTTCCGGCTATCACATGCAGGAAGCCGGCGCCACCGCCGACATTGAACTCGGCTATACGCTGGCCGACGGACTTGAGTACATCCGCACAGGACTCAAGGCAGGCCTGAAGATCGACGATTTCGCACCCCGCCTTTCGTTCTTCTGGGGCATCGGCAAGAACTATTTCATGGAAGTCGCCAAGATGCGCGCTGCCCGCATGCTGTGGGCAAAGATCGTCAAACAGTTCAACCCGCAGAACACCAAATCCATGGCACTGCGCACTCACTCCCAGACTTCCGGCTGGAGCCTTACGGCACAGGATCCCTACAACAACCTGACCCGCACCTGCGTTGAAGCCATGGCCGCAGCTCTCGGACATACCCAGTCGCTGCACACCAACGCCCTCGATGAGGCCATTGCACTTCCCACCGATTTTTCAGCCCGCATCGCCCGCAACACTCAGCTCTACATCCAGGACGAAACCAAGGTCTGCAAAGTCATCGACCCGTGGGGCGGCTCATATTACGTTGAAGCCCTGACCGATGAAATGATCCGCCGCGCCTGGGGCCATATCCAGGAAGTCGAAAGCCTCGGCGGCATGGCAAAAGCCATTGAAACCGGCCTTCCCAAGATGCGCATTGAAGAAGCCGCTGCCCGCCGTCAGGCGCACATCGACTCCAACGCTGAGAAAATTGTCGGCATCAACTACTATCCCCTTGAAAAAGAAGATCCCATCGACATTCTCGATGTGGACAACACCGCTGTTCGTGAAGCACAGATCGCCCGTCTGAAGAAACTGCGCGACAACCGCGATCCTCAGAAAGTTCAGCAGTGCCTCGACGCCCTGACCCACGCGGCAGAAACCGGCGACGGCAACCTGCTTGCACTGGCCGTTGAAGCGGCTCGCGCACGCGCCTCTCTGGGCGAAATCTCCTATGCCATTGAAAAAGTCTGCGGGAGGTACAAAGCAGTGATTCGTACAATTTCCGGCGTTTACAGCAGCGAATTCTCCGACGATGAAACCATCAAGGAAGTCCGCCAGATGACCGACGATTTCGCCAAGCGCGAAGGCCGCCGTCCCCGCATCATGGTTGCCAAGATGGGACAGGACGGTCACGACC
>CAZDXA010000091.1:0-4341 GCA_964509435.1 uncultured Synergistaceae bacterium
ATAAATGCAATTATTGCAACAACAATGACTATTTTTTTTAGTTTCCCCCACGAGGTTATTTTGTCAACTGTGAGTACATTTCAAAGAGCTTGGTCACACACTCAGTTTCCGTCATCTTTGTACTGAAACCATAAGCAGCCATAACTGCACGGTCGTTGTTCCGATGGGCTGTAAGCAAATCGTATGGCATCGATGACGGGTTGTACATTTCTGCCAATGTTGAATCAGAATGGTTTGCCCTTGCATCAAGAATCCCCTGTGCCGTAAGTTCTATACGATGCATCTGTTCGTCTGTTGGAGATGGCCAAGGAAAGTTATTGTAGACAACACTTGCTGAATAACGATAGTCACTTTTTAAGCGACCACAGACTACACGCATCCATGCCATATGAACGTTACTTTCCAACACTCCAAAATGATATTTAGTTGCACCACATACAATCGTGCACGAATCTGCTGCTATTGTATCACCCGGCATAAAGCCTATCGGGACGTATCTGCGTCGCTCAGAAGACACTCTTGGAATAATAAGATATTCACCTTCTGTTTGTGGTGTAGAGAAGAATTTATATGGTGTTTCTGCTGACTTTCTTGTTGGTGCAGCTGAACTCTTAGCTCGAAACTCACGTATGGCATCCATTCTCCTTCTTACTTCAGCATTCATGTTTATCAAAGCAGGAGAAGCATCTTTTAGCCAAAGACAATAACGAATTTGATCTTCATTAAGATAATCTCTCGCTCCTATATAACGCCTTATATAAGGCTTTAATTCTGGAGTTTGTGCTAGCAGTTTATTCCTTTCTTCAAGAGTAAGAATAAAGTTACCATTATCCGTTGGTTGATTACCTTTAGTCGCTTTAGGTATATCTGAAATAGGTTTGCTTCGACTTTCAATAAAAGCATCAGGTGCATCATACAAGTAAGCATTTATATGCTTTGACAGGGCAGGACTCCCCCCATTGCTATAAATATATTTCTTATCCCTATCATGCATTCCAAAACCTATGATGACACAATGCACTGCTGCCTTAATGTCTGCCTCACTATCCCATCTAAAAGTTCTATACGCAAAATTTATTTTCAAACCTTCATCTACAAGTGGTTTCCATAACGGTGCGACTTGCTCGCCTTGGGTAATACTGTTGGTCGATACAAGAGCCGCTTCAATATTGGTGTTCTTCATCATCCTAACGGCAAGGTGATACCACGCACCGACATAATCAATGCTGTTCGACAATTTCACCTTGCCGAATATTGCAACAGCCTCATTCTTTTGCTCGGTATTCATCATGCTTGCACCGATAAAAGGAGGATTGCCTATGATATAACTCGGATTAGGACATACACTGTGCCAATCTATGAGTAGAGCGTTTCCTTCATGTATATTCGCATAGCTTTTTAAAGGCAGGAAATTTATGTCTTGATGTATGATTCTTTCTGTCTCTGCCATCATCTGACTTTCTGAAATCCATAAAGCTGTAGTGGCAACGGTAACAGCAAAATCGTTAATCTCGATGCCGTAGAACTGCTGTATGCTCACTTTAATTGGATTCGTAAAGACATCCATAGGCTCAATGGCATACATAGCCTTGATAACCTCGTTCTCCAATCTTCGGAGTGAGAGGTAAGTTTCTGTGAGGAAATTTCCAGAGCCACAAGCTGGGTCGAAGAATATAAGCGAAGCCAGTTTGTCCTGGAAGACATGCAGTTTCTTAAGTCGTACTTTAAGAACCTTTCCCTCTATTATCTCAGCAAACTCGGCTTTCAACTCATTGAGAAACAAAGGGTCAATTACCTTGTGGATATTCTCAATGGAAGTATAGTGCATGCCGCCCTTGCGCCGTGTCTCTGTATTCAGTGTACTTTCAAAGACACCGCCAAAAATTGTAGGGGATATTTCAGACCAGTCGAAATCAAGTGAAGCATGTTCCAGCAACACTTCACGGATCTCGTCTGTGAACTGAGGTATGTCAATGTGCTCGGCGAACAGCCCTCCATTGGTGTATGGGAAAGCTGCAAGTTCGCTCTTGTCATACCGACTACGCTTGTCAAATGGGGTATTAAGTTCTTCAAATAGCCGCATAAGTGCCATCCGCATATCTTGTGTTGGGTAATGTGCCATGTAATCGTGGAACATATCATGTTTCCCGAACACTCCGGCATCCTCCGCATATAAACAGAAAACCAGACGGACACAGAGAATATTCAAGTAGCGAAGCGACTGAGGATCATCTGCATCATACTCCTTGACGAAAGCATCATAGAGCTTGCCGACAATCTCCCCGGCCTTCATTGAAACTTCCATCTCTTTTTTCAGATGTTCATTTCCTGTATCGACCAGGAATTGAAGTCTGTAGTAATCCTTTCCCAAGTCTTTGAGATAAATTCTTTGTGGCGGTGTGTTAGGTTGCTCCATATCATAGATATCGAACTCGGCAAAGTTGCATGTAACAACCCATCTCGGATGTTGAGAACGTGGAAGTCCACCGATATAACGCTGTGCCTGTTGATAAGGTGTTAGCAGTGCACCGTCACTTTGGCGGATTGGCTTGCGCAAATCCTTTCCAAGGGATTTCTGCTCTATCATGGTATGGGTGGATGGTATCATCACATCGATGAACGATGTGCTGTCAAGTTTTACCTGGTCCTCGAACTCAACAAACTCTGTAGGCTTCTCGACACCATAAACATTGCCGATCAAATCAAGCCAAAACCGCTGGCTCTCGCCCTTCTCATAGCCTTTGCATGTCCAACGCTTTGAAAATTCCTCAGCTGCTGCACGTTGTTGTTTTTCCGTATTCATTTAATATTGCTTTTCAAAAATAAGTACCACCGAAAATTTCAGAATATTCACGAATTGAATGGTCTTTTTTATTATAAGTCAGTTTTTGCTTGCTTGCCAAGGTCAGCTACTTCATTGACATATGTAATAGTTATATTAGCTCCAGACATTTCATTGGTTTTTAATTTTTAGACGTTGTGGGCTGACTCCTTCCATCCGTAGGAATCGGTACACCGTGAACTAGAACGAATGCCGAGCTGCTGCATTATCTCCTTAACTTCAAGTCCCTCCTTATACAGTCCGACAACGGATTTTGACTTTGGTGTTTTCTTCGCAACAGGCCGACCGAATTTGACACCACGCTTAATTGCAGCATTTCTCCCCGCAGTAGTCCTTTCTATAAGTAAATCACGCTCAAATTCGGCTAGACTTGCGAAAACATTCATTACAAGCCTTCCGGAGGCAGTAGAAGCGTCTATATTGTCTTTTATGGACAGTAATGACACATTGTGCGAAGAAAGCCAAGAAAAGCGATTTATAAGGTCTTTCAGCGATCTGCCGAGTCTATCGAGCTTCCACACAACCAAAACATCACCCTCACGGAGGTACTGGAAGCACTCCTCAATGACAGGGCGCTTCTCCTTGACGCCAGAAACCTTCTCCTGAAAGATTTTGGTGCATCCGGCATCCTGTAGTGCAGCCAACTGCATGTCGAGGTTCTGTTCACGGGTCGAGACCCTTGCATATCCTACTAGTTCCCCCATTGTGGATTTCGTTTTAGTTATTGGTTTCAAAATTACGAATAATAGAACAATAATGCAAGTTAGTAGCAGATTATTTTTCCATTTCTTAAGGTTTTCGTTTATATTCTAAGGTTATCGAACTCTTATTAAGCTATTTAAATGGTTTATGTAATTACCATTTTAGCGCACTTACAGAAAGAGGAAGAGATGCCTCTAAAAGTTGTTTATTATGGCCTCGTGGTGGGAATGCCTGCGTCACAAGGAGTGCCCGTTGGGTACGCAGGAGGTCATGATGGAGTTCACGGAGAACATCGAACGGCTGTTGCAGCAGCAAAGCAAAAGATATTATCCGCAGCTTAAGCCCTATCTGCATGGCGCCATCTATGCCGCCAATCCTTATCTGATGGACACGATGGAGCATGTGGAACAGTACTATCTCCAAGAGGCTGACTTCTATAGACGTGCCCGGTTGAATGAGCTTGCCAGCATTATGGAATACGCCTCATACGGAACTCTGAAATACAATGACTTCCTGTCCCATCTCAAGAAACAGGCCAGAAAATTGAAATGCAGCATAGACGAGTTGCGTGTAGATGTCGATGACGAACTGTACAATTTAGAGTTGTAGAAATTTGCGATAGCTATGGTATCGCGGTGCGATAGCTATGTTATCGTGGTGCGATAGCTATGGTATCGCGATGCGATAGCTATGGTATCGTGGTGCGATAGCTATGGTATCGCGATGCGATATTTAATATCTAGTCTTGAGGGAAAACTTGCAAAACGTTTGTGCAATAGAAGAATTAATGGTATATT
>CAZDXA010000092.1:0-4280 GCA_964509435.1 uncultured Synergistaceae bacterium
GTGACTTTGACCTTTTCGTCGCCGAACAGGCCGTTGCCGCGCTGCCAGTAGACGTCGTCACGGATGTGAACTGTCCATGTGACGCCGTCATCAGCGCATTCCCAGCTCGTCGCGAGGTTGGGAATGTACCTGGAATTCCTGTCAGTGGTGATGAGCGTCTGGTAAATCTGCGTCAGGATAATGCTGTCCCCTGAATTAGTGGTTTTCCACGGACAGAGCGAGGAAACAGACATATAGCTGCCAAACGTCAGAACCTTCTCTTCTGCTGTGACCTGCTGCGCACAAAACAGTGCAGCGCCCAGAACCAACGCGCTGATGAAACGAAATTTTCCTTTCACATCGGTCACCTTCTCATGAATTTTAGGATAAAAAATTTATCCGTACAGCACTGCGGGTGCAGTTGATGCCAGTTAATAAAATTTTAAGAATATGCGGAATGATACTGCAGTACAGAAAAATCCGATAACTTTATTCTGCTTTATTATCACTGATATTTTTATAAAATTATTAAATTCTTTCTCACATAATAATGTATGACGTCATGTTTTGCAAATACCGTTTGATATATAACCACGGTCCTGCTGAAGCGGCCATGTCCTATTTAATTTTTAGAGGAATAGCAGAAGGGGCCGTCCCGGACAGCCGGGGCAGCCCCTTTGAAAACAGAAAGCATGAAAAATCAGAAGTTCAGATTGATGCCTGCACGGATGTTGAATGTGCTTTCAAAATCGTTGCCGAACGCCTGTTCAGCGTCGAGGAAAATATAGTCGTCTTTGCCATTGCCGATTCTCGTGCTGAGGCCGAAGCCCACAACTGCCCACGTACCGCTCTGGTCGCCCTTGTTCAGAAGCCATGTGTCGGAATTGCCCGTTGAGCTTGTCACCACGTTGCCGCCGTCAAGGAACTCGTGCAGCACGCTGGCCTTCAGGTAAATCTTCGCATCGCTTTCTTCGTCAAGCAGATGCACCAGGTCAAAGCCGAGACGCCCGATCAGGCTCCACGAGTCGTCGGCTCTGGTCTGCAGACCCTGCGAGTCGGTGTACTTGTAGCCCTCAAACAGGCTGAGCTGAATCTGGGCCTGCGGCGTCCAGTACCAGGTGCGTGAAAGGGGGATCTTGCGTCCGTACTCGGTGCTCAGGTTGACCATGAAGTTGTGGAACCGGCCGGCGTACTCAACTCCTGTGGCCGAGTCGGTGACGTCATATTCTGTCTTGAGGCGGTGGACTTTCAGAAACGTGTCCCAGTAGTTATGGGCATCACGTTTCCACTCGGGAAGTTCTTTCTGCTTCTCTTCAGAACTGTAGTATTCCTTCGTGTTGTACCAGCCGATGTAGCCGTCGTTGATCCTCAGATCGCCGTAGGTGCCGTCCCAGTGTCCGGTCTGGCGACCATAGCGTGCTGAAAGCCCCCAGCGCTGTTTTTCTTCAGTCTCGTTCTTTTCGAGTTTTGAGAATCCCAGCTCGAAGCTGTTGCCGGAAGTGCTTCCGACTCCGTCGATGCCGACCTTGCTGTGAGCGGCGCGGAACCAGTAGCCTTCGTTGTTGCTGTCGGGCGTGATGTAAACCGTCTGTCCCTCACGCTTGGTGAACGTGTCGAGGTCAGTGCCGTAGCGCCAGACAAGCTGCCGGGCCTTTACCGGCGTTGTGCCTCCGTCGTTCTCGGTACGCGACTTGACCACGTAGACATTCTGCGGGTTAACAGTGTCATTGTCGCTGTCGGCGGAATAATAGAGCGTCTGCACCGTTTCAGACGTGGGTTTGTCAACCGAGTCGCTGCCGTTGTAGGCATTATTGATTGTAGGTCTCGTTGTTGTCAGGGTCATCGTCGATATTGCGGGTGCGGATAGTCAGGGTATCGTTATAGACACCGTTGGCATAGGTGCCCGCGACAGTGCCGTCGCGGAACTCGTCATGGCCGTTTCTGAACACCGCGAAACGTACGGCGCTGCCGGGATCCATCTCACTGTTGAGCTGAGTGAAATTCTTGATTTTCAGGAACTGCCGGTCGCCGGTGCTGTTCATGACATAGAGCATGTCACTGTTGGAGCCGGTGGTGGAGAGGTCCATTTCGAAGGTGTGAGAGCCGGAAAGGTTCACAACCTGGAGTGCATTGCCGCCGCTGTTGTAATGAACTGTGCCGGTGCCTGAAAGCCTGGTGACAGAGCTTGAACCGGTCATGTTCCAGAGGGCGGAGCCTGCCAGGTTGAGATTGATGATGCCCTCACGCTCAGTGTTATGATCCGTGCCGAGGTCAAGAGCTGTCAATGCCTTTCCGGTGAACAGGCTGCCGTCGTTCAGATCAACACTCACTGTGCCGCCGACGTAAGTGGCAGGCTCAGCAGCAATTTCATCGCTCGTTGTGGGATCTTGTATCGGGTCCTGCCATGAAGCAATCAAGTCTCCTGAAACGGCCATCTTTTTTTCAGAAAAGGCGCTTGTGTCCCGCGGAGCAATATCGATAATGGCGTTGTTGCAGGCAATTACGCTGCCGGCGATGGAACTGCTGCCATCGTAGTTTATCGTCATGGATGCTGCGGCAGCCGCAGGGGAAGTTCCACTGTTGTCTGTATATTCACCGTCTGACAGCAGCGCCACGGAGCCCGTAATTTTTGACTGTCCGTCGATCTGGACAGTGGCGCCATTGGCTGAAACGACAGCGCCGGCATTGGTTCCTTCAATGACATTCGTGCCTTTTTCCGTGACAACACTGATTTTGCCGAGATTGACCCCGTAAAGGCCATAATAGGAGCTTGTGATTTCATTGTTTCCCTCCGGAGCGGAGATATCCACAGAAGCGCCTTCCTCTGAAAAGACGGCTGCAGCGCTGGTTCCTACAATGGTATTTGTGCCTTTTTCCGTGACAACACTGATTTTGCCGAGATTGTACCCGTAAAGGCCATAATAGGAGCTTGTGATTTCATTGTTTCCTTCCGGAGCGGAGATTTCCACAGAAGCGTCTTCACCTGAAAATACACCCCAGCTGATACTTGGGCTTTCAGCTTTGATGATGTTGTTTCCCTTCAGCGCCGTGATGGCAGTGTCACCAGCATCACCATCATAGTTAGCGAGGTTTTTGTAACGAGTGAAAACGCCGGAAGATTGATAATCTGAGTTTGATGTAATCTGGTTGTCGCCTTCTTCTGCCGTGATTTTCAGCGTCCCGTTGAGATTGGAGACAGCCCGTGTATCACCTGAAGTGTTTTCGGCAGTAAGAATGTTATCCCTGCGAGCCTTTACCGTAACCTCAGTTTTGTTTATAAAACTGTACGTAACGCGTACGGCATCGCTTTGAACAGTCACAATATTGCTTCCCTTGTCTGCCAGCATGTCAATCTTCCCGCCATAGCTGGCAACTGCGCCATAGGAAACATCTTCAGCATCAACAGATAACCTGTTGTTGCCCGCGATTGAATGAACGGTAATAGCGGCATTCGGCCTCTCTGCCTGCAGGGCATAGGCATGGATTTTACCATCGTTCTGAGCGGTTGTTGAGGATGAGGATATTATGTTGTCCTTTCCGGCTGTCAGAGTAACTGTTTTGCTGTCAGTTGACCAGTCATTGCATCCTGCAAATACCCCTGAAAAACAGGCCTCAATCTGATTATTCTGATCGGCTGAAAGCGTAATTGATCCCTTTGCCCATGTGCCGACGCCGAAATTTTTCAAGCCTAATCCCTTGATATGGTTATTTTCCGCGGCGCTGAGTTCAAAAGTACTGCCTTCATTCACGTAGATGCCCCACCAGTTCGCCTGGTTCAGCACTGCAGGGTTCACTGCCAGATTGCTGCCTGATGTCGCCGTGACACTGACTGATACCCCGTCTCTTACTGAGATGGCTGATCCGTTGCCGTATGCTGTTATATTGAATTTATTTTCTGTGTCTGATAATGTCAGCGTTCCGGAGGGAACATTAACCCAACTCCAGTACGCGTTATCATAGGATGCTGCGTGCAGCGCGTCGGAGGCACACAGCATAAGAAGGGCGCACATGGTCAGAAATGCGCTTCTCTTTGCTGAATTGGCGTGCCGCTTTTTTCCTGTGTTGTACAATCTCATAAATTCACAAACCCCCATGTCACTGAAAATATGTTTCAGATCTTTCAGGCAGTTTTTCACGCTGCCATGCCCTTGTAGTTCCTCACAGATTTTTTGCCCCTTTTCCTTCACCAAACTGACCTTTCCCGCCTCTACGAGTGTTTGGTACCCCCTCTCGGTCAGGTTTTTAACTGTCTGGTAATTTTAACAGAACATTTCCGCCATTGCCGTGCTATTATCATACTT
>CAZDXA010000093.1:0-4016 GCA_964509435.1 uncultured Synergistaceae bacterium
AGGGAGTGCCCCAGGGGGGCAGTGCAAACCACCGGCACGGCCGGTGGTTATGATTCTCAGCCTGCGGCTCCGGATACGGCTGCATTAATCAGGTGTTTATCTGCGGCCGCGGCATAACTTGAAACCTGCGGCAAAAGGAGAGTCAGATAAAAAGAATATGGCCGATCTGGCGCGCCAGACTGTTTTTATAGGTTCCAAGCTGGTAAATCCGCTGAACCCTTTTCCATTTAGGAAGCGAGGGAATCTCAATGTACTGCTCCAGAAGCTTGGTCTGCTGCGGCGAGAGCCTGTCCCGGTAGATGTCAAGAAATGACTGCGCCTGCGGATAGGTGATGTCAATGGCTTTTTTTACCTCACCGCCGTTGAAAAGCCGCCTCAGTTTGTATGAAAGCGTGCGCATATCTTCCGCACCGATGCTGTTGCTGCCGTGCTGGCGGTACAGAATCAGAGGCTCGTCCACATGTCCGATGGCGCCGAAAGCAGCAGCGATCAGCATCAGCCACCAGTCATGCATCCGGGCACGGGCAGGTTCTTCAGTGATCAGGTCAGCCAGCGCGCGGTTGTACATGGCCGCGCAGCCCGTGATGATGTTCTGAATCAGCGCATCTTTCAGCGCCGTGCGGCTGTAGTTTGCGTTCAGTGCGGCCCGGTAGGAAGAGCACAGCACGTTCAGGTTTCTGTCAGCAATTTTCAGGTCAGTGTGAACCAGCAGAGGCACAGATTTTCCGTACTGCTGCTCCATGCCGCGCATTTTTGCAAGAGTCAGTTCTATTTTACGCGGCAGCCATACATCGTCCTGATCGCACAGCATCAGATAATCGTCGCGCCGCACCGTCATCAGCGAGAAGAAATTTCTCATGGCGCCGTGACGGCCCGTGGCGTTCCGGCACACAAACATCCTGTCTGGATGCCGGCAGCGGTACTGTTCAAGAATATCCATCGTGCCGTCAGAAGACCCGTCGTCTGAAACGTACAGACAGAAATCCTGCACTGTCTGGCTGAACAGCGAGTCAAGCTGTGCGGCCAGATATTTTTCGCCGTTCCAGACCGCCATCAGAATGGTAATCATCGGTCAGCCGTTCTGCTGTGCAGCGCGCTTTGCTTCCATGTATTCCAGGTACTGCCGGTCAGTTTCAGCCGCCGGCCCTTCAGCGCGGACAAGACCGCCGCTGATCCAGATCGACCTGTCGCAGATCGACTCGATCTGCCCCATGGAGTGAGAGACAATAACAATAGTTGTGCCGTTTTTCTTGATCTCTTTGAGCTTTTCAAAGCACTTGGCCTGAAAGTTCATGTCGCCGACGGCAAGAATTTCGTCGATGAGAAGAACCTCTGCGTCAACATTGATTGCCACGGAAAAAGCCAGACGCATATACATGCCCGACGAATACGTGCGGATCGGGTTTTCTATGGCCGTACCCAGTTCAGAAAAAGCGATGATCTCGTCCAGTTTTTTTGCAGTCTCCCGCCGCTTCATGCCGAACATCGCAGCGTTGAGGTAGATATTCTCAATACCGTTCAGATCAGGATGGAAGCCGGCGCCCAGCTCAATCAGGCAGGAAAGCCGCCCGTTGATCGAGATCGTGCCGCGGTCAGGATAAAGAATGCGCGACAGCAGCTTCAGCGTAGTGCTTTTGCCGCAGCCGTTCTCACCGATCAGGCCGACAGCTTCGCCGCGTCCCACTTGAAAGGATATGTCCTTCAGCACCCAGCGTTCCTCATAGTGATTGCGGTTCAGAAAAAGCAGCCTTTCCTTCAGTGTTCTGTTCTTGTCATAATAAACCTTGAAACACTTTGCGACGTTATTGACTTCTATGGCGTTCATCACAGTTCCTCCGCAAAGTGTCTCGAAAGTTTTTCAAAAACAAGCCACCCGACTGCCAGAACAGCCAGTCCCATCAGCAGCACCATAAAAAGTGTCGAGGTTTCAGGCACCCGTGCGTAGTAGAGAATATCACGGTATGCCATGACCACCGGCGTCATGGGATTGAGCATGAAAAACCGCATCAGCCGCTGAGGCACCATTGAAACAGGGTAGATGACCGGCGTCAAGTACATCCACATCATGGCAATGATGTTGAGCATGTACTCAAGGTCGCGGCAGTACACCGTCAGCGCCGAGGTGAACATTGCCGTGCCCACGCACATGATATATTCGACTGCCATGACAAACGGCAGATAGAGCAGTGCTTTCAGACTGATCGGAACCCCGGAGATGAAAATGACGGCGAACACCACGATAAAGCTGTAGAGCATATTGACAAAACACGTTGTGACATAGGCGATGGGAAGCACTTCCCGCGGAAAGTAGATTTTTTTCACCATGTTGGCCTGTGCAAGCACCGACGCCGAGCCGCCAGTCAGCGATGCCGAGAAGAACGTCCAGGGAATCAGCGCCACAAACAGAAAAAGATAGAATTTATCGATTCCCGCGCGCATGATCACGCTGAACACAATCGTGTAGACCACAAGCTGAAGCAGCGGATTGATGAACGTCCATGCAAATCCCAGGAACGATCCCTTGTAGCGTCCGCGCAGATCGCGGTGCACCAGCATGGCGATCATCTCACGGTAGTCAATCAGTTCTTTGATTCTTTTCAGAGTATTATTCATTGACAGCACCTTTTCGCCGCAAACACATACCATCTGTCAGAATTTCAGGACTTTGCGCTTTTCCTCCGCAGAATCCTGAGATAAATCTGCTTTAAAAGAAGCCCGGGAGCATAACGGATGAAAAAAATGCCCCCCAGAGACACCAGATACTGAAAGCGCGTGATGAAACCATCTTTCAGCATCATCTTTTTGATTTTAATGTAGCTTGTCGTATTGCCGGGATTCTTGCGCCGTTTGATCAAGTCATTATCCACGCGCGAATACAGCAGCACTCGCGGCAGATTTATTACCTTCGCGCCGCCCGCGATGATCTTGTACCACAGACCGTAATCCTCACACCCCATCAGAATGGGATTGTAATTGCCCGCCTTGAGAACAGCCGATTTTCTGAACATTACCGATGAGTGATTAAAAGGATTGCGGTATTTCGCAAAGCTCACAATATCCTGATAGCTTTCGGGCGGCCAGCGGTAACTGACCACATTGTCAGGCGAGTTCTCGAACTCGGCGGCCGCCCCGCCCACTACAGCAAGAGAAGAATCACGGCAGAACGCCTCAATCTGCTGTTCGCAGCGGTCAGGCGGTGCAATGTCGTCAGCGTCCATGCGTGCGATCAGTTCAAAGGCACACTTTGTGACGCCGCGGGCCAGAATGGCGCCCAGCCGCCCGCCGCGTTTCTCAATGTCAGTGCAGTCTACATAGGAACAGGGGATGCTTTGCGGATCAAAACACTCGGAAACAACGTTTTTCAACACGGCCGGCGTCGGATGGTCGCAGACAAAAACAACCTCGGACGGTGCGGCTGACTGCCCCGCGATGCTCTGGAGACACTGACGCAGATATTCAGGGGGAGTTGTATACCCCAGCGGAATCAGTACAGAGTAGTCATACATAGACACAGGCTCCCTGCATTAATTTTTGCATTGCGCAGAACAATGTGACTTGACAGACAAAAACACCCGGAAATAGAAACAGAGTCCTGATAACTGATTATACTTGTCTGGACAGGAAAGTCAAAGAGGCAGAAAACATGAACAGTTAATTTTGTAAATACATCGCAGTTATTTATCCGACAGACCGTAAAGTTATACAGAAATCAGCATTTTCGGAATGATTAGAATATCAATATTTTGTATCAGGATCTTTTGCCGGTGCATTGCTCAGCAGACCTGCTGGCTGAGGAGCGGCGGATATAAAAAACGGAAAGGCTTCTGCCTGAACAGAAGCCTTTCCGCCATTTATACAGCATGTTTTTGATTTTTCAAGTGGTGCGGGGGGGGGGAATCGAACCCCCATGAGTTTCCTCACAAGATCCTTAGTCTTGCGCGTCTGCCAATTCCGCCACCTCCGCGTGACAAAGGGCATTATACCACGCACACGCCCCGCGTCAAGTCCCTAAAACG
>CAZDXA010000094.1:0-3969 GCA_964509435.1 uncultured Synergistaceae bacterium
CATCACCGGTTTTCAAGACCGGCTCCTTAAACCGCTCGGACACCTCTCCACGACTTTACTATTATAGCAACAGTCGCCGAAGTTTGTCAAACAGTTCTCGATTACCAAATCTTGCCCAGCAGGAACCACAGCCGCCCCTTGGCCTTTGCATCATCGCTCAGGTATTTGCTCTCGCCGATGCGCCTTGCGTAGTCGAGGCGGGCGAACCAGTCGCCGGGGCGCTGGTAGCTCGCTGCGAGGCCCCAGCCTTTCAGCGTCTCGCTGCCGAGGCTGCCATCGTGCGCAATCTTCGTGTGGCCGATGTCGAAATACGTGCTGAGAATCAGTCCTGGCACATCCGTATAATAGCGGAACTCCGTCGTGCTCGTGATGCCGTCATCGCCTGAGCCCTCGCCCTGCGGATACGCGCGGATCGCGTTCGCACCGCCGAGGTACAGCTGCTCCGAGCCATCGAGATTGTGGTTTGCGAGCTGCCCCGAGACCTTTTCCATCACATCCGTCCGATGGCCGAGCGAACGCACGAGCGTCCCGTCGAACGAGAACTTCGTGAACGAGCCCTCCGAGTGGTTGTCGCGCAAACGTGCAAACGACGAATCAAGCATCAGCTTGCCATGCGTCAGCGTCGCATCAAAATCCACCGACGTCTTCGGATCGAGCTGCTGATTGCCCGCCACGCCGACATGGACGGCATTGGAATGCTTGTGCGTGTCCGCACCTGCGTACGCATCAAAATCATCCTTCAGTTTGCGGTAATCATACCCATACAGGAACTTCAGCTGCCCATCATGCAGATGGTAGAACGGCACCGTGCCAAACAGGCTCACCGTATCCGCTTTGCCGTTCGCGTCCAAAGCACGGTACAGCCCGCCGAGCTTGTAGTCCATCCGGCTGACGCCGAGGCCCAGCGTATGGCCGCCGCGCCCGACCGGCATCTCGTAGTTCACATAGTAGTTGTGCATGTGCGCATTCGAGATCAGTCCGCCGAGGCTCGCGCGCGAGCCCGTGCCTGCGATGTCATAGAAACTCTGCTGCAGGCCATAGCGGTAGCGTCCCGACGACTTCGAGCCATAATTCTCCGCATACAGCGTCGTATTCGACTGCTTGCCGTCCTCGATGCGCACCGTCACATCGCTCGTGCCGAAATCCTTGCCCGGCGCGAGCACGCCGACTGCCTTCGTGCCGCTGACGTCCGAAATGGAATACAGCGTCGTCTCAAGCCCCTTTGAGCGGATGATATCGCCCTTCTTGAGCCCCTGGACGAACCGCATTGCCACGCCATCCTTCAACTTGCTGTGGTTCTCGAGCTTCACATCGCCGTAGCGGCCCGGGATGACCTTGATCTGGATCGCGCCATCCTTCGCCTCCTGCGCAGGCAGGTACGCCGCCGACGCCGGATAGCCATGCGTGCGGCAGTACGCCGTGACCTGCGCGATCGCGCCATTCAGCTTCGAAAGCGTCACTCCATCCCCGATACACTCCTGCATCAGCTCCGCGAGCTTTGCCTTGTCCACCTTCAGCTCCGACGCATCGATGTCAATACTCTTTACCGTAAACGAAGCTTCCGGCTTCGGCGTCTCCGTCTTTGCAGGCTGCGGCTCCGACGTCTCAGAGGTCTTTGAAGCCTCCGTTTTCGCCGGTTCCGCCGGTTCAGGCTGCTCCGCCGATTCCGCTGGCTGCTCTGTCTCCGGCTCCGGCTTCTGCTCCGGCGTGAACGTGCCCTTTTCGTCACCGATCTCCCAGAGCTCGACCGAAACCGAAGGCTTCGGCGCCTGATTGCCAATATCCTGCTCCGGCCCCCACAGCGAGGGCGCGGCCGAAGCCTGTCCGCCCATCGCTAAGCCGAGGAGCACCGTCGCCGTCAAAGCTTTATATCTCAAAATCTTCCTTCCCTTCCAGATACCTAAAAAGGAATCACGCGACATTCACACCCGCGCCTTCCGACTCGATGCCGATCGAGCTGTCATCTGCATGATCTGACGATTCCTGATCTTTATCCTTGTCCTTGTCGTCTTCTGCATCGCTGTCATCCGCGTTTTCTGTATCCTCCGCCGTCTTCACCGAAATGGCAGACTGCGCGGCAGCTGCATCGTCATCTTGCGGATTGGCAAAGAGCGAAGCCTCGCTGTCCCCCGAAGAAGACGTCTCCGACTGCTTCTCCGAGGCTGGAGCCTCATCGCCAAAGAGCCACGAGCCATCCGTCGTCGACTGCAGATCCGTCGTCTCAACGGAAGCCGAAGCCTCCTTCGTCGTCGCATCTGCTGTCTCGATAGAAGCAGCAGCATCCTTCGTCGTTGCCTCCGCCGTCTCAATCGCGGCCGAGCTCTCATGCGTCTGTGCGCCCGTCGACTCGATGGCCGCCGTGCTGTCCTGCACCTGCGTATCGCCCGTGATCGTGAACGAATCGCCGCCCGTGATGTCGATGCGCGATGCATTCACCTCCATGGCGTCGCCGCCCGAAAGGTTGACGACCGAGCCCGCATTCTGCAAGCCAATCGCAGCATTATCGACGCTCGACGTATTCACATTCGGCGTCGCAGACTCACTTGCGACATTGATGCCGCCCGAAGCATACTCGAGCCCTGCCTGCCCGGAACGCATCACGCTCTGGACATCGTCATGCGATGCATTGTTGTAGGCATTGCTGTTCGGCACAAACTGCTTCGCCGCATTCACATCCGGAGAAATATCCGGAATCGTCGGCGTAACGGGCTCCTCCGGCGTCACTGGGGTAACTGGGGTCACTGGAGTAACCGGGGTAACTGGCTCATCCGGCGTCACCGGTGTGACTGGCGTCACTGGCGTCGTGCCGCCACCGCCACCGCCGCCGCCATGATACGACGGATTCGAGACCGTCAGTGCCGTTGCGTTGCCAGAATCCTGCACAAACGTATAGTTCTTGTCGAAATTGCCAGAGAGCGTATACGTCAAATACGAAGCCGGCTCAGAGGTTGCATTATAAGCATACGCCGTCGTCGTGCCATACCAGTCGGCCAGCGACCGCTGATTGCTCGATGTGATCGGTGTCGTAGTCTTCGTCACCTTTCCATCTGCATCTGTGACCTCCTTCACCAAGTTTTGGCTCGTCACCTTGCCCGTAGTATCATCCGTGACAGTCACGGTATAAATGCTATGATCCACAGGATTGTAGAGCGTCTCCGTCGTCGAAACAGGATTCTTTGTCGTCACCTTCTGCGTGGGATCATTCGGATCGACCGATGTCACTACCTTGGTACGAACGACCTTCGTATAAAGTGTATCACCCGATGCATTCTTGTACGGCGTCGTCGTAATGAGAATCGTACTATCATCCGCATCCGTCTCCGTCGTACTATCCCCTGGCGTTACCCCCGTCTTCGTCGCATCCGTATACCAGCCATTGACCGCATACTGTCCGGCTTTGTCCGTATCCGAACCCGGATTGCTATTCCATTCGAGGTTGTCCTTCCATTTTTTCTGGAGCGTTTCATCCTTTTTATCCGAGCCCTGCCAGCCCGACGTCGAACCATCATAGCTCGGCGTCGAACCCGTCGTGATGTTCTGCTTGTTGCCCGTGAGCGTCAACGGCGCGCGCTTGATCCGGCTTCCCTGATTCGTCGTCGTATACTCGGTGGGGCCCGTCAGTTCATAATCCGAATTGTTGATGGCAATATTTGTATACTTCACGTCATGATGAAGTAAATCCGTACCGCCATCCGTCGAAGCATCTGCAGCATCATTCTTGCCCGTTGCCGTTTCAAGATACGTGCCCGTCGCCGTCGCTTTGACATCATCACCATCGACAACGCCGAGCGTCGTATCCGTAGCACCCTCGAACTTGATATTCTTGCCGACGGCCGACGCACTGCCGTCCTTATTCACAAGGACATTCGTCGTGCCGTCATACGTCTTCGATGCATCCTCTGCACCTGCGACCTTGATCTTGCGCGGATCGATCGTGCCCGTCGTCTGGAGCGTCACCGTCTTGCCGAT
>CAZDXA010000095.1:0-3917 GCA_964509435.1 uncultured Synergistaceae bacterium
AACTGAACCTGGGAATCCTGACGGCCCTTCTTTCTATCGGCCTCCGGCAGCACGGAAGCCATGATGGTGGCGGTGATGACGGTGACGGATCCGGGGGACAAAGTGATCGTATTTTCCCCCTTCTATGAAAACTACGGGGCTGACGCCATCCTCAGCGGGGCAGAGCCCATTTACGTACCGCTGGTGCCCCCGGCCTACCGGTTCGACCCGGAGGTACTGGAGGCGGCCTTCCGGCAGCATCCCAAGGCCCTGATCCTGTGCAACCCTTCCAACCCCTGTGGCAAGGTGTTCACCCGGCAGGAACTTCAGATCATCGCGGACCTGGCGGAAAAATACGATGTGTGGGTGATCACCGATGAAGTGTACGAACACATTGTCTACAAACCCTATGAACACATCTATTTTTCCACCCTGCCCCGGATGTGGGAGCGGACCCTGTCCTGTAGTTCCCTGTCCAAGACCTATTCCATCACCGGTTGGCGGCTGGGGTATATCATCGCTCCGCCGAAGGTCATCGAAGAAGCCCGGAAAGTCCATGATTACCTGACTGTAGGAGCGGCATCCCCTCTCCAGGAAGCGGCAGTGACCGGACTCCGGTTCGGGGATGGGTATTATACCTGGCTCCGGGACCTGTACACGGACCGGCGGGACCTGATGCTCAAGGGGCTCCGGGATATCGGCCTGCGGCACACGGAACCCCAGGGGGCCTATTACATCATGGTGGATATTTCGGATTTCGGCTATGCCAGCGATACGGAATTCTGCGAGGATCTGGCCAAATATGTGGGAGTGGGAGCTGTCCCCGGGTCGGCTTTCTTCCACGAAAACATCACCCAGTACATGCGGCTCCACTTCGCCAAGAACCGGGAGACCCTGGAAGAGGCCCTGGAACGGCTCCAGGGAATCTATCAGAAGATGCCGGTGAAGAAATAAGAAATCAGACACGGCCCTGACAGGCTTTGAGACATCAGATTTGTACAGCGCTATTTTTAAAAAGTTTAACTTTTTCCGCTCATCCGTACTGTATACTAATAGAGAGAATACAGCACGGGGGGCGGTTTTTTATGTTTGAAGGCAGAATCCGGGAGGTGGGACGGCCGGATCATGTCCTTTCCTATTTTAGACAGGAGAAGGCCGTGCTGCTGGCGGTGACGGTCACCGGCATCCTCTATAACCTGGGGATGGGAGCGGGGCCCTATTTCGAAGGGCAGCTGGCCCAGTGTCTCTACGACATTACCCAGGGCAGGGCTGCGGCCGGGGATATGGCCCGTCTGGCGGCGCTCTATGTGGGGGTGATCTTCCTGGTCCAGCTTTCCCGGGCGGGGAAGCGGTACAGCGTGCGGCTGTTTGCCAACCGGGTGAGCCGGACCATGCGCCACACCTTGTACCACAGCCTGGTGCGGCTGGATGCCCATGCCCTCCAGCAGGAGAACCTGGGGAACTTGATGACGAAAGCCATGGGGGACGTGGACGCCTGTGCGGAAGGGATGCGGAAATTCACCACGGAAGTCTTCGACACCGGGGTGGTGATGGTGGTATACCTGTCCTTGCTGCTGGCTTACGACTGGCGGCTGACCCTTCTGGCTTCTCTGTCCACTCCGGTAGCTTACTGGATCGCCGACCGGCTGAAGAAACAGGTGGCCCAGGCCAACGGGGTCTACAAAGCTGCGGAAGCCCGGCTGAACACCCTGACCCTGGACCGGGTGAGCCATGCCCTCACCTATCGGATCTACGGCCAGGAACAGAACCGGGACGCCGGCTACGAAACCCAGCTCACCGCCTACGAAAAAGCCAGTGCCCGGGCCAATATCTTTGAAGGGGCCCTGGGGCCTTTGTACGATGCCATTGCTATGGCGGGCACGGGGATGATCTTCTGGTTCGGCGCGAAAAACGTCCAGGGCACTGGCTGGGAAATGTGGAACATCGCCAGTTTCACTACCTTCCTGGCCTGTTTCACCAAACTGGCAGTGAAGACCAGCCATGCGGCCAAGCTGTTCAATGCGGTCCAGAAGGCCCAGGTTTCCTGGCAGCGGATCAAACCCCTGCTCCAGCAGGCAGCGCCGGAAGGAATGGACCAGCCCCTGGGGCCGGTGGAACCGGTGGACCTGGAAGTCCGGGACCTGGCCTGTCATTATCCGGGCCAGGAGAAAGGCCTGGAGGGGATTTCTTTCACCGCCCGTCCCGGGGACATCATCGGCATCACAGGCCCGGTGGCCTGCGGGAAGAGCCTTTTGGGGAAGGTGTTCCTGGACGAGGTGCCCTGGACCGGCTCCATCCGGTGCAAGGGATAAGATTTTGCCGCTTTGGACCGGCACCAGCGCCGGAGCCTGATCTCTTACCTGGGCCATGATCCAGAGCTCTTGAGCACTTCCATCGGAGAGAACATCCGGATGGGGGACCCGGTGGATGTGGATCGATTCCTGTCCATGACCAACCTCAGGGAAGAAGTGGCTGCCATGCCCCAGGGAGCGGATACCCCGGTGGGCAGCGGCGGCACCCAGCTTTCCGGCGGTCAGCAGGCCCGGATTGCCCTGGCACGGACCCTGGCCCATGCCCGGTCCGTGTTAGTACTGGATGATCCCTTTGCGGCGGTGGACCGGAAGGGAGAGACGAAGATCCTGGAAGCCATGAGAAAGGCTTTTCCGGACCGGGTGATCCTGCTGATTTCCCACCGGCTCACCCATTTTCCGGAATTCACTGGGGTGCTGTTCCTGGAAAACGGTCGGGGACGGTTCGGCACCCATGAGCAGCTGCTGCAGGAAGAACCTGGCTATGCCCGGCTGGTGCAGCTGCAGCAGGAAGGAGTGGATCTGGATGAACAGTGAAAACCCTGTATGGAAAAGTGTGAAGGGCACCTTTCAGACCCATCCCCGGACCGGGGCCCTGGTGGCCGTTTTGGTGGTCCTTTCCGTGACGACCTCTCTTTTGCCACCCCTGGTACTGGAGCGGGCGGTGGACGGCCTGACTGAAGGCCGGGGGATCTCCTGGCAGCTGGGGCTGCTGTATATCGGGCTCATCGCGCTGGCAGACTGCTGCGAAACGGCCCAGAACGGGGCCATCACCTTGTTCGGCCAGAAGGTGACCCACGGACTCCGGTCCACCCTGTGCGCCAAATTGGATCGGCTGCCGGCCCAGTATTTCACCGGCCATCCCAGCGGGCAGACCACCTCGGTGTTCGTCAATGACGGAGATACCATCGACGCCCTGTATTCTGACGGAATCGTGGGGATGCTGGCCGATGCCTGCAAGCTGCTGGGGATCCTGGGCATCCTGTGGAGCCGGAGCCGAGGACTGTTCGGCCTCCTGTGCCTGCTGCTGCCCCTCTTGTTCGTACTCACCCGGCATTTCCAGAAGGGGACCTTGGCGGCCCAGCGGGAAAACCGGCGGGCCGTCGGCCGGGTGAACAGCCATGTGCCGGAAACCATCCGGAATATCCGGACCATCCACACCCTGGGGAAGGAACGGTATATGGAGGAACGGTACGATTCCCTGATCACCGACAGCTTCCGGGCCATCAACCGGGCCAATGTGTTCGACGGGATCTATTCTCCCATCATCCTGGTGACCCAGGCAGCGGTGGTGGGGGTGATCATGACGGGAGCCTCCCTGGGGCCGTCCTGGGCGGATCTGTTCGGCCTTTCCGTAGGGTCCGCCGTGGCGGTGATCGCCTATGTGGGGAAGATCTTCGGTCCCCTGGAAAGCATCGGCATGGAGATCCAGAGCATCCAGAGTGCCATGGCGGGAATCCAGCATATCGGGGAATTCCTGGCAGAGCCGGAACAGGAACCGGCCTCTCTGGAGCCTGTGCCGGACGCCCTGCAGGACAAGGCGGTGGCCTTTTCCCATGTGACCTTCGGGTATGATCCGTCCCGGCCCATTTTGCAGGACTTTTCCTGCAGCCTGGCACCGGGGGAACA
>CAZDXA010000096.1:0-3833 GCA_964509435.1 uncultured Synergistaceae bacterium
AACACGGACTTTCCACATCGAAGATTGGTGAGAAGCTGGACGAGGCGAAGGTTCCGACTCCGCTGGGGAAGGCGCACTGGGATGCGGCGCTGGTCCATTCCATCCTGGAGAACGAGAAGTACTGCGGCGACATCATCCTGCAGAAATTCTACACGGAGGATCATCTCTCCCACAGCTTTGTGAAGAACGATGGCAGCGAAGTACCGCAGTACTACATCAAGGATCATCACCCGGCGATCGTGAGCAGGGAACAGTTCAAGAGGGTCGAGAAGATCCGCCACATGAACAACAAGAAGAATTCAGAGATCGGTGGGAACTATCCTTACTATGACCTTCTGAAATGTCCCTTCTGCGGCAAACAGCTTCATCAGAGCAAGCTTGGCATCTACGGCAATCAGCGAGGATGGACATGCGAGGGAGAGGACTTCCTTCTCCGGTCAGACCTGCTCGATCCGGCTGTCCTGGAATGCTACGAGAAACTTCCGGTAGAAGAGCTGACAGATACGGATGACCCGGCTGTGCAGATGACCCTATTATATAAGAAGAAACACATGACATTTTCACAGGTCGACTTCTACTGGGTGGATGATCTGATCGAATCCATCGAGCTGGGAACGCACTCCGGGAAAGACGATCACACAGTGACAGTTCATTGGAAATGCGGCCTGACAACAACAGCTGAGACGGACCCCTCCAAGATGACGGAATCTCCCCAGGAGCTCTGTAAGAGGTCAATTGAGAAGCGGAGGGAAATGCAGGCGAGGAAGCTGGAGCTCAGACGGGAGAAACTCAGGAAGAAAGAATCACCGGAGCCGGTCCAGGAAGAGAATACAGAACTGAAATCCCAACTGGCCGAGCTGTTAAAACGCCAGCAGGAGCAGAACGAACTGATAAATAAGTTATTGCAGAAGGCAGGAGCATAAAAAACTCCTGTCTTTTTTGTTGTCTTATTTCCACACTAATCCGGCCTCATCTTTGTGACATTTAGATGCTGGATAAGTGTGGCAGTCAGAGTGATGAATACCGTAACAAAAATTCTGAAGGAGGTATTCATCATGAACACTTACGGCAATTGGACAACACAGCTTCTCATCTACCTTTACGCAGAGTCGAAAGGCTATGAGGATAAGGACCGGGCAGCAGCGGTGCAGGAGGCAGTCGAGCAGGAGCTGATCAACCGGGTAAAGATTGTTCTCGGAAGGCTGGACGAGAGGGAATTTTACCGGCATCCGGAACGGGCCTATGACATTTTGAAGGGAATCTGATATGAAGGTACATGTAATCAAGAGCGAGCGCCATCTGAGAAAGAAACGGGTGGCAGCTTACTGCAGAGTCAGCACGATGGAGAGCTCACAGGAAGAATCCTACGAGACCCAGAAGGAATATTACGAGACTTTCATTCAGTGTCATGCTGAATGGGACTTCGCCGGGATCTATGCTGATCAGGGTATTTCTGGTACCAGCGCAGAGAAGCGGCCACAGTTCATGGCTTGCATTGAAGATGCCATTGGCGGTAAGATCGACCTGATTCTGGTGAAGAGCATCAGCCGTTTCTCCCGGAACATCGTGGACTGCCAGAGCTATGTGGCAAAGTTGAAGAGCTACGGTGTGGAGGTCTATTTTGAGAAGGAATCCCTGAGTACAATGGACCCGTCATCCGGCATGATCTTCTCCCTGATGGGTCTGATCGCACAGAGCGAAAGTGAGTCGATTTCACAGAATATCCGCTGGGCTGTTCAGGAACACTACAAGAGAGGGGAGTACACGATCGGAAACAATAAGATCCTCGGGTACTCAAGAGGTGAAGACGGCAGGCCGGTACCGAACGAGGATGCATGGATCATCCGCATGATCTTTGACAAGTTTCTGGAAGGGCTGAGTTATCGAAAGATTGCAGAAGAGGTCAATTCGCATGGCGGGCACGGATTAAAGGGAAACGCTCTCAACAGCTGCGAAATCGGTACTATTCTGAGGAACGAGGTCTATGTCGGAGACAGGAGGCTCAACAAATCAACTCCGGTTAACTTCCTCACACATGAGAAGGAAGAGAAGCGTGAGGAGTACTATGTGAAGGACGGTCACACACCCATCATCGACAGGGAGACCTGGGATAAGGTGCAGGAGGTCCTGAAGCATAGAGAAGAGATGGCAGCGGCTGGCCTTAAACTAAGGACCGGATCAAGCCATTTCCTTCGCGGCAAGGTTTTCTGCGGCGACTGCGGCGCTCCTCTTGTCAGGAGAAAATCCGGTCGGGGAAAGTGGAAGAAGAAGGCATGGTGCTGCAGAGAGCGCAACAACGGACATGGCTGCAAGATGCGGATCATTCTGGAGGATGACCTGATTCACATGATTGAAGAGCAGGTCGGACCAATCGACGAATCCTTTGATGGCAGGGTGACGGTGTTTCAGGATCACATTGAAGTTAAAAATTAGCATGGACTTTGAAGATCAGGTATGCTATACTTCTTTCAGTGATCAGGTTGCAGAAACTTGCGATGCCTGCGACCGGAAGGAGGACCTGCGGGCCCTTCTTTTTTTGCCCTAAGGGAGGTATGCATGAAGCCAATCAAACCATTTCTTACATATGATCAGCAAGTGGATCATCTTGTCAAGAAGAAGGGTTTAACAATCTCGGATGCTGATGCTGCAAAGGATGCTCTTTCCCGCATTTCATATTATGCATTGATTGGCGGTTATAAGAATTTGTTTTATAACCCGATGACAAGAACATATCTTCAGGGAACCACGTTTGACGATATCTTGGTGCTGTACCATTTTGACGATGCTCTTCGTGATCTTGTCTTTAAGAACATCAGAATTATTGAGCAGGAAATGCGCTCGATGATTTCCTATTATTTTTGCGAGACATATTCCAATCTTCAAACTGACTATCTTGACCCCGGCCATTATATCAACACAAAGAATTCCCGTTCCGATATTCAGAAATTGATAAATGTTCTCACCTATGAAGCGTATCGTGACATAGATCATCCGTATATTGTGTATCAGAGAAATACGTATGGGAATGTCCCACTGTGGGCTGTAATGAAGACTCTTACGCTGGGACAAACTTCTAAGATGTATTCACTGCTATACCCTCAGGTCAAGTCAAAGATCAGCAAGAACTTTGTAAATGTAAACGAATCTGATCTAATCAAGTTTTTGAAGGTTCTTACCCATTTCAGAAATGTGTGCGCACACAATGAACGACTTTTCTCTTATGTCGACAGGAATGAGATTCCAGATACGGTGCTGCATAAAAAGCTGAAGATACAGCAGAAGGGAACTCACTATATTTGTGGAAAGTCTGATTTGTTCTCAGTCGTTATTGCATTGCGTTATCTTCTACCTCGAAAGTCGTTCCTTGTGTTCAAGAAAGCATTAGTGCAGGAAATTGGCAGGACAGTGAAAAACGCATCCACGCTTACTGAAGATAAACTTCTTTCCGCTATGGGATTTCCAGAAAATTGGAGAGACATTACAAGATACAAGATGTAATACTTGGGCGCTGATTCACTACCGGGGACCACGGCAGGAAATTGCTGCCTAGGTATCATACCTCCCAAATATATACAGGCCGAGCAGTTTTACCAATTCTACGGTAATTCTGGCTCGGCCTTTTTTGTTGTCATTTCACGAACTTTGCTGCCGGACCTTGCTATGTAACTGGATTCTGAGTATGGTTAGCCGTACGCAGGAAATCCAAACCTGGCCAGGTCCTGACGTAAGGAGTGTAAATGAAAGACTATGGATTGGGAGCGAGAGAACAGGTTATCGCTGTCATGCTGAAGGAGGTGTTCGAGCGACATCCGGAATTAAAGCCGGAACTAAAA
>CAZDXA010000097.1:0-3796 GCA_964509435.1 uncultured Synergistaceae bacterium
ATGACAGACCTTGAACGTCTGGAAAAATTCAAGAAACTGAAAGAGTTAATCAATGGTCCGGCAGCTGATGAATTTAAAAACTATTGGGACGGGCGCTTTTTTACGGGTGATATGACCTTTGTTTTTGGGAATACACCTTACAATATGTTTTTTTATCAGGGAACAATGATCGACGTCCAGATTGGCAGACCTGCCGGCGGTTATTACGTGGGAATAAAAGGCGATGAACAGCAGTGGCAGGAATTTTTCAGGCATCGTAATTTTCAGCTGTCAATTTCGGTAAAACATTGCGAACGTCCCTTTGAACAGCTGGGCAGTGCCCTTGCAAACCGCCAGAATAACACTGTTGTTGCGCAGGTGATGCGCCTTTTCGCAAAAGTCAGCTGCGGCGACTAATGAGCGGAGGAATAACGATGGCTATAACAGGTGCATATATTACAGTTGACGGGATCAAAACCTATTATGAGACGAATAACGGGCCGCATAACCCTGCGGGAACAATTATTGCCCTCCATACCGCCGGGAGAGATACACGCCAGTATCATGGAATGATGGATATCTGGGCAGACAAATACAATGTCATTGCCTTTGACATGCCGGCACATGGAAAATCCTGGCCGCTTCCCGGCAATGTCGGGATTACGGACTACCATGAATATGGAAAATTTATCTGGGACTTCATTCAGGCAGTGCACGTTGATGACCCGATTGTGATCGGCTGTTCTGTAGCAGGCAATATCGTCTATTATCTGGCTGAAAACTATCCTGTCAGGGCAATGGTTTCAATGCAGGGGTCCACATATATCAAGGCGATGGGAAGCTCCTACGGGACAACGGTTGATCTTCTTGACAGTCCTTATGTCAGCTGCCAGCATTCACATTGGGATTTTTCAGAGAGCCTCATTGGTTCGAAATGCCCCAAGGAGGCCCATGACTTCATTATGTGGGGTGTCTGCCAGGAATGCGGGCGGACGAAAAAGGCGGATCTTTCAATTTACAACAATTACGATGTCCGCGGAGATCTTCCCAAGATTACCTGTCCATGCCTGCTGATCCGCGGAGAAGAAGACTGGAACGTACCTGAACATTACTACAAGACTGCTATGGCCGGGTTGGTAAATGCCAAAAAAGTAAAGTTTGTTAAAGTCCCAGGTCACGGCCACTTTATCGCTGTGGAAGCGCCGGAGATTGTCTGCAGTTTGATTGATGAATTTTTGAAAGACCAGTAAATTTCAGTCAGCCTGTAGCTGTTGCAGTCGTGCGTAAAAACACAGATATGCGTATTGGGAGAAGAGCAGTATGCTTCAGAAAAAAGGGTTTCACTACGGCTGGGTTATTTTTGCTGTATGTTTCGTGACTATATTCATAGCGCTGGGGCTGGTAAATTCACCGCATGGATTATACATGGTTCCAGTAACGACAAGCCTGAATATGTCACGCATGCAGTTTTCGCTGATCTCGACGTTCCGCTACATTTTCAGCATGATTTTTAATTTCCTGTTCGGCTATTTCAGTACGAAACTGGGGTTGAAAAGAACAGGCATACTTGGTTTACTGTCGCTGACGTCTGCGCTGCTTCTGTTCTCATTTTCATACCAGACGGTGCTCTTTTATTTAGGCGGCGTTTTCTGGGGGATAGGTACTGCTTTTGCCAGCACGGCCTTTGTTTCAACGATTATCACAAACTGGTTTCACAGGCATCGCGGGTTGGTGCTGGGCATCGTCATGTGTGCTAGCGGTCTGGGCGGCGTTGTTTCGTCGCAGATGGTATCCCATTGGATTTTGACAAGAGGGTGGCGTTACTCATACCAGATTTCTGCAGCCGTTGTGTTTATCTGCGCATGTCTCGTAACGCTGACGGTTGTTGAAACACCAGAGAAAAAGGGACTTGAACCCATCGGAGGAAAAAGCGAAACTCAAAAGGCAGCCAGGCAGCAGGTCAGTGCTGTTAAAAAATTATCTGATGCTCTGAAAATGCCGGAGTTTTATCTGATCCTGCTGTCTTCGTTTTTTATCGGATTCCTGAATAATCCTATTTATGTGTCTGTGCCGGCGCAAATGTCGGATCAGGGTATCCCCGTGTCTTATTCTGCAACGGTAATGAGTATTCTTTTCTTTTCTGTAGCGGTGTCGAAAATCATTCTGGGATGGGTCTATGACCATCTGGGATACATGACGACTTTGTGCCTGTGCTTTATGGCAAACATTTCGGGATTCATCCTGCTGATTTTTGTCAAAAACATCTATTTTTATTACCTTTTTGCGGCCGTTTTTGGTTTTTCTATTCCTCTGGAAAATCTCATGATTCCTCTGACGGTAAGTCAGGTGTTTGATGGGTTTGACTTTAAGACGTTTGTAGGAATTATGCTGGCCGTGGTGTTTTTGGGAATGGCCGTTGGCAATCCGCTGATGGGGCTTTGCTATGACCTGTGGGGAAACTATCAGTTTGCTTTCGTTTTTTGTTTAGTCATTTCCGTTGTCGTCTTCATGATAATGTCCAGCGTTGTCAGGAGACAGCAGCATAAACGTGCAATGTAAAGATGTTCGCGAAAGATGCAGTGTGGCGGCATTTATTTTGTGAGTATCGTATATTTTAAGGAGGAATATGTATGAAAAGAAGTAAACTAGCGGTCGCATTAAGCGTGCTGATGCTTTTTGCAGGCATGATCAGTGGAGCACAGGGTGCTGGTTCTGATGCGGCTTATCTTAAGACCTTAACACCTCCTGCCGCAAAAAGAGCTCTAAGTATTGGTAGCGGGTCATCAAGCGGTGCCTGGTATGTCATCGGCGGCGGGATAGCTAATGCGGTAAATTTGAATTCCAAATGGTTTACTATTACTAATGAGGCTGCATCCGGCGGCGGTGAAAATCTCCGCAATCTGAAGGATGGCAATATTGAAATTGCAATGCTGAACTGTGATATGGGATATTATTACTACACTTCAGCTGGCAGCTACAAAAATGCCGGCCGCAATACACTGCGCAGCCTTATTGCTCTTCCTTCTTCAGCAATGCACATTGTTGTGAGAAAAGGTTCCGGCATTAAATCTCTGAATGACCTTAAAGGCAAAAGCATCGCCGTAGGCAGACCGGGCAGCGGTTATGAACTCTTTGCTCGCAATGTACTAGATACAGCTGGGCTCACTTACGATGATATGAGCGTTCAGAAGATTAACCCCTCTCAAATGTCAGATGCTATGAAAAATGGACAGATTGACGCCTTCTTCTACCCTGTGCAGGCCCCCGGCAGCGCTATCACAGAGCTTTCCCTGACTTCCGACGTTGAAATACTTTCACTTCCTGAAGATTTTAGAAAAAAGTATACGTCTGAGCACGTAGGGTATGTGGATTACGTAATTCCTGCGAACACATACAGCAAGCAGGATACAGAGATTCATACCCTTGCTACGGGGCAGTTTATTGCTACTGACCGAGATGTGCTTTCAGCTGATGAGGTCTACGTTCTGATGCATGATATTTTTGACAATCGTGATGCCTGGATTGGTTCGCATGCAACCTGTAAGGAAATTACAAATGCTAACATTAAAAGTATTATTGTTCCGCTGCACGCAGGAGCAGTTAAATACTACCTTGAGCAAGGCGTGAACGTTCCTGAGAATATTGTGCCGGCCGAAGCGAAGTGAGCTTCGTCAGTGGCATTTGCAATCGGTTTGCTTCACAGGTAAGGCATTGAACGGGATGGATCTCAGTCAATTCGGCGGGGGTCCATCCTGCTGAGTGACCTCAGAGGAGAAAAAAACATGGATTCTAAATGCTTGATAGATAGCCCGTACTA
>CAZDXA010000098.1:0-3636 GCA_964509435.1 uncultured Synergistaceae bacterium
AAAACACACCTTGCACAAAGAGAGCAAGTAGTGTATAATCCTCAATTGTCGCAGGTCCGTAGCTCCAATTGGTAGAGCGTCGGTCTCCAAAACCGAGGGTTGAAGGTTCGAATCCTTCCGGGCCTGCCATTTTTTATGTCAAATTATAAAAAAGAACAGGGGGCCAGAATCGTGGAAAAACTCAAGACCATGTTCCGCGACGCACGCGCTGAACTCAAAAAGATTACCTGGCCCGGCAGGCAGCAGGTATGGTATTCTACTCTGGTTGTGATCTTCGTGACGCTCATTGTGGCGACATATCTGGGGATCGTCGACCTGATTCTTACAGGAGTTTTCTCAAAGATTCTTGGTTAGAGTCTTTTTGCCGGGCATCCGATTCCATTGCAGGGAGGTTCAGGGGGCCGAGTTATTTCGGGTCCCTTTTTTAATATGACCGAAAATAAACGCCAGTGGTTCACGGTACAGACGTATTCCGGATACGAAAATAAGGTCAAGGCCAACCTGGATCAGCGGATTGCTTCGATGAACATGGGGAACAAGATTTTCCGCGTCCTCGTGCCCACTGAAGACCGTGTCGTTCTCAAGGATGGAAAATCACGGCGGGTGACCCATAAGCTTTTTCCGAGCTATGTGTTCGTGGAGATGATTATGGACGATCAGTCGTGGTACGTGGTGCGGCATACTCCGGGCGTGACCGGTTTTGTGGGCGCGGGGAACCATCCCCTGCCCGTAACTGAAGACGAAATCGACGAAATTCTTGTCAAAATCGGCGAGAAAGAAGCGCCGTCTGCTCCCAGGGTGGAAATAAAATGCGAAGTGGGCGACCGCGTCCGCGTTATTTCCGGCTCGTTCACGGGAGTTGAAGGCCCTGTGACTGAAATACTGCCCAACAAAGGCAAGGTCAAGTTCATGGGAAGCGTCTTCGGCCGCGATACGGAGATAGAAGTGGATTATGCAGAGCTTGAAAAGCTCTGATATAAAAGCCTGTCGGGGAACGCAAGCGTTCCCGCAGCGGGCTTCTAAATCTGTGTAAAGCGAGAGGAGTCTTTAAGTATGGCAAAGAAAGTAGTTGGCGTGGTCAAGCTTCAGCTTCCTGCCGGCAAAGCCACGCCTGCGCCGCCCGTAGGACCCGCGCTTGGCCAGTACGGTGTGAATATTATGGAGTTCGTGAAGCAGTTCAACGCGAAGACCGCAAAACAGGCGGGAATGATCATTCCCGCGGTTCTGACGATTTACGCTGACCGCAGCTTCACCTTCATTCTCAAAACACCGCCTGCAAGCGTGCTGATCCGTAAAGCAGCAGGCATTGAAAAGGGATCAGGCGCCCCCAACAAAACGAAGGTCGCAACGCTGACCAAGGCGCAGATCCTTGAAATCGCAAAGGTCAAAATGCCCGACATGAACGCCAATGATGTTGAGGCCGCCGCTGCTATGGTGGCCGGCACCGCGCGCTCGATGGGCGTTACAGTCACTGACTGACCTGAAGCATTGATTTAGTGGCAGGCGTACGCCGTTATGACCACAGGGAGGAATGAATCATGGCAAAGATTGGCAAAAGACGCGCAGAAATTCTGAAAAAATACGATCTCCAGAAAACATATACCCTTGATGAGAGCGTCGGCATGCTGTGCGATACAGCAAAGGCCAAGTTCGACGAGACCGTTGAGATTCACGTTCGCCTGAACGTTGATCCCCGCCAGGCAGACCAGCAGGTGCGCAGCACCGTCGGCCTTCCCAACGGAACAGGAAAGACGAAGCGCGTTGTTGTTCTGACTTCCACCGATAAAAACGTTGAAGCTCAGGAAGCCGGCGCCGATTTCGTCGGCGGCAAGGATCTTGTTGACAAGATCAAGGGCGGCTGGCTTGATTTTGACGCAGTTGTGGCCACTCCTGAGATGATGAAGCTCATCGGCCCCCTCGGCAAGGTGCTTGGACCCCGCGGACTGATGCCCAGCGCCAAGGCCGGCACGGTGACCATGAACATTGGAAGCACCGTGAAGGAAATCAAGGCAGGCCGTGTGGAATACCGCATTGATAAGTTCGGCATTCTTCACAATGCCATCGGCAAGGCCAGCTTCGGCAAGGACAAGATCCTTCAGAACGTGAAGGCCTACTACGCGGCTGTTCTGAAGTCACGTCCCGCAGCGGTCAAGGGTGCTTATGTGAAGTCCCTTACCCTTTCAACGACCATGGGTATCGGCGTGAAAGTCGACACAGCGGACGCCGAAAAGGCGTGCACCGCTGCTGCTGAATAGTTTTTCTGCAGAAGAGCTCAGCCCCTCATGAAAATGAGGGGTTGATTTTTTGCCGTTCTTTCTGTATAATTCACAGATGTGAACTAAAGACAGTGGGTACCTTCGGGTACAAAGGTTTGCCGCCCACCGAGGTTCGGAAAAGTAAATGATCACAGCCGCGCGTCAGCGCAGGCTGATATTGAGCATAAACTTCCCCGTCCTGTGGTGGCGGGGAAGTTTTTTTTCGAGGAGGTGAACTGTTTTGCCAGCACAGTATAAAGTAGATCAGGTTGCCGAACTGAAAGAGCTTTTCAGCGGCGCAGAGGCGTTTTTCGTGGCTGAGTACCGCGGTCTGACCGTGGCTCAGGTTTCCGAGCTCCGCAAGTCCATCCGCGAAGCCGGCGGAAAAGCCAGAGTCGCACGCAACCGCCTGGCGCTCATTGCTCTGGCCGATGACGGCCTTGGCAAGGACGCGGAGATGATGAAAGGGCCCAACCTTTACATCGTCGCCCCCACCAACAGCCCGGCCGTTGCAAAGGCCATCACGAAGTTCAGCGAGAACAAGGAGAATGCCGCTTTTGTGATCAAAGGCGGATTCCTTGGCACAAATCCCCTGTCGGTTGATAACATCAAGGCGCTTGCCAAGATGCCCAGCCGTGAGGAACTTATCGCCAAGGCGGTCGGCTCCATCGCCAGCCCGCTCCGCGGTCTTGTCACCGTCCTGTCCGGTCTGCCCCGCGGTCTTGTCACCGCGCTGTCTCAGATTGCCGACAAGAAGAAGGCTGCCGCTTAAGGAAAGCGGCATAACGGCGCGCCGTGCGCGCATATCAGAAAACAGGGCGGCATAAGCCGCCGGAAACTTTTTTCCCAGGAGGAAAACTACTATGACCAAAGATGAGATCATTTCCGCGATTGAAAGCATGTCAGTGCTCGACCTTGCCGATCTGGTGAAGGCCCTTGAAGAGAAGTTCGGCGTTTCAGCCGCTGCGCCCGTGGCCGTTGTTGCCGGCGGTGCTGCTGCTGGTGCTGCTGCTCCCGCTGCCGAAGAGAAGACCGAGTTCAACGTTGTTCTCAAGGCTGCCGGCGATCAGAAGCTTCAGGTTATCAAGACCGTCCGCGAAGTCACCGGCCTTGGCCTGAAGGATGCCAAGGACTTTGTCGAGAACCCCGGCAAGCCCATCAAGGAAGGCCTTCCCAAGGAAGAGGCCGAGGCCCTTGTCAAGAAGTTCGAGGCCGTCGGCGCCACTGTCACCATGGAGTAAGCTGCGTAAGCAGACTGAATTCAAGACGTTCCGCTTTTCAGCGGAGCGTCTTTTTTTTGTTAAACGAACCCCCCCGGCAGTGCCTGGGGTTCAGGAAGCTTTAAGCTATGGTCAAGTATTTTGTTTTTTATCGAAGTGAA
>CAZDXA010000099.1:0-3500 GCA_964509435.1 uncultured Synergistaceae bacterium
TGTCGCATACTCGGTCAACTCTGTCGTGAGTTCTCCAACCTTACGCTGTTCCCAATCGTCTTCAAATCCCTTAAAGCGAATTCCCGGCACTTTTTTCTCATTCATCTGCCGTACCTCCCAGCAACTGACGGAACTCACGGATGCCTTCCATGTCAGTTTCTGAGCCTGTAAGATCACCTAACATCACCGCAAGTGATTTTTCTGTCTCGCGGATTTCGTTTTCCAGATCGCTCATCGTAACGGCGTACTTTTCTGCCATGTTTTCGATGTTTCTGATAAAAGTATCCAGCATCACATCGGAAAGCTTCAGAATATCATGGTAAATAGGCTGAACCCATTTCTCATGAAGGAGTTTTTTCACGTTTTCCTCTGTAAGGGTTTCGATGGTTTTTTTTGTGTCGAGATGAAGATCCTCCTGTTCCTGTTTAAGTTCTTTTTTCAGTTTTTTCTCTGTCGCGTTCAGGTCGTCTGCTTTCCGGAGAATTTCAATTAGTCCAGGCCTGGTATCCCTATCTGCATTCAGAGTTTCGATCATTCTCTTGATGTTTTTAAACACAAATGCATCGTTCTCATCATTTAAAACGTCCGAAATGATTTCTTTGTCGTCTTCGCTTAAAGCTTCCAGAAACTCATCATAAGACGAGGAAATTTCGACAAGCTTTCTGTTTTTTTCATCGATCGCCTCCACCTGTTTCGACAGGCAGAATTTCTGAACAAGCTCAAAGGGCAGGATATGGCCCTTCCAGCCATCCTGAACTTCCACGTCTCTGTTGTTTTTCTTTTTGATGACCATATTGGGATCGACTTTTTTCACAGCCTGGATTCCTTCTGATTGAATCAGTTCCAGATCACCGGAGACAGTGCTGCTGTACTGATTTTCAAAGATCTCATAAGCTTGATACGGGTCCAAAAGAGGAATCTTTTCAAAGCGTTTAAAAATTCCGGCAGCTGCCTCTTCTTCCATCTTCGGAATCGAGAGTGCTTCTGCTCTGTCAATCAACATAGAATCCATTTCTTTGCCAAAATCCGTAAACGCATTCTGGAAGGATTTTCTGAATTTCTCGACATCAGCATTTGCCTGGATCGTTGCCTTCACATCTTTTGTCTTAAGTTGAAAATACCCGTTTGCCCCAGAAAACAGCTCTTCCTTGAGGCTGGGGAAGACGCTCCACCAGGCATCAAAATTCTGAAGCTCCGTTTCCGGAATACCGCCATACATCGATGCATAGAGGTCGTAGCTTTCTGCCGCCTCGGAGGAATCCACATAACGCGGAATATTCAGGTTGTAGTCATTGGCACGGATTTCTTCCCGGCTCACAACGCGTGAGAACTTCGGAGTACTTTTGCGTTCCTTGATAGTATCAACAATCCTCCGGATGTCAGAAGCTCTGAGTTTATTATTTTTGCCCTCCTTAGCAAATCCTTTTGAAGCATCGATAATCAGAACATCCGTGTTTTCTCTTTTCTGTCGGAGAACCATGATGATCGTCGGAATGCCAGTTCCGTAAAAAATATTGGCAGGAAGTCCGATAATCGCATCGATATTGTTCTGTTCGATCAAGTTTTTGCGGATGGTTCCCTCTTCTCCCCCTCTAAACAAAACACCATGAGGAAGGACAATTGTCATAATTCCATCTGGCTTCAGGTGATAGAGATCGTGCAGCAAAAATGCGTAATCCGCTTTCGATTTTGGCGCCAGTCCATAGCTGGCATATCGTGGATCATTTTCTTTGTTTGAAGGATTCCACCTCTGCGAATACGGAGGATTGGAAACAACAGCATCCACATAAAGCGGATCATAGGTGCCCTGCGGGTCTGACTCATCAAAATACGGCCAGTCTTCTTCAAGTGTGTCTCCGTTTCTGGTCACAATGTTATCCGGCAGAATGCCACGCATAACCAAATTCATCCTGGTCAGATTATAGGTATTGCGCTTGAGTTCCTGCGCATAGTAACGGATACGGTTTCTGTCCTCCATATATTTGGCAGCTGTCCTGCCAATATTGATTAACAGACTTCCTGAACCGGACGTGGGGTCATAGATTTTGATTTCGCTGCGCCCTTTCAGATGATCTGCAACAATTTCTGACATGAGCAAAGAAACTTCGTGCGGCGTATAGAATTCACCGGCTTTCTTGCCGGCATTTGCCGCAAAATTTGAGATCAGATATTCGTAGATAAAGCCAAGGACATCATAATCCTGTTTCCCATTCATCGGAATCTCATCAATCAGGTGAATCAGGTCACTGACGGCTTTTGTCTGTGATCTGGTGTCCTCTCCAAGCTTGGAAAGCCCTGTTTCAAGTGTTTCAAAAATCCTCTCAAATACTTTTTTATGAGAAGGTGAGATCAACCTGTTGAAAGAAGAGAGCCCCGTGCGGACGTTATCAACAGAGAAATCGTACCCCATGTTAATCCAGGTCGAGAACAGATCCTTATATGCGATAAAGTAACCGAGGCTCTGCTGAGCGCTGGATTTACTGGAATACTGATCTTCAGCTTCTTCATTCACATACTCTTTGATACTATCCGTATCATAGCCCCGCTGACGAAGCCATTGCTCTTCTTTGTCTGACAGAAATTTATAAAAAATAAAGCCAAGAATGTAATCCTTATATTCATTTGCCTCAATTTTGGACCGCATACGATTGGCAGATTCCCATATCTTTGCTGCAAGCTGCTGTTTATTCATTGTCTTCCCCTTCTTTTTGACTTCTTATCCGCAGATCTGTCGTTTTTTCCGGTATCCTTCGGTATCACTCATGTTTTTCCTTTTTTCTCTGTCCCCTGTATCCTTCTCCGGCTATATAAAAAAGGAATCCTCCGATTTGATCTTCCTCTTTTTTTGCACTTTCACACTGGTAATGTTATTCATTTCTGTATTTCTTCGTGCATGAACCGTACCCCATGTACATATCAGAATTTCATGACGGCCTGCCGTTGTCGTCATTTATTTTACCCGCCTCACAAGCCAAAACATGTCTGTGAACCCACAGGCTCAAAATCGAATATTGAGAAATTACATTTTGGTTTTATAAAACATGAATTTATTATAATCGCATATCAAAATATTTTGTACTTATTTCTTAGTCTGAGCGATAGTCTATGCCTGTTTCAATGCTCTGAATTGTTGGATTGTTCGCACAACAAGCAGTGTCCTTTAATCCTATTCAGAGCATCCGCCCTGCTGCTTATATAGCACTAATCTGCCGGAACTGTTCTGCTGACAGACTGCGCATCAGACAGTTTTGGTACTGCAGCAGTTCTATAAGACCGTGACAATAAAAAAGGCAGACAACAAACTTATAACTGCCGTCTGCCCCAAGATCAGCAATGTTTTAATTTTGTTTTCCTGCCGGCTTTGCTGCTTTTTATCGATTTAAAGGAACCAACCGTTACCCTGTTCACAGTCTGAGAGTTTTTCGTTTTTTTCGGATGCTGCAGTCTTCATGACTGCCGGGATGTGCGGCGCGGACTTTCCGCGTTTACAGTTTAAGTAT
>CAZDXA010000100.1:0-3414 GCA_964509435.1 uncultured Synergistaceae bacterium
TCTTTATGACCATTTCGCCACGGAAAAGGAAAATCCTGCCGGATGGCCATAAGATAAAGGATACGCCGCTGAGACCGCAGATTTGTAAACGGAATGTAAATCTTTCGTAAAGAAAGCAATGGGGCAAGTTAAAGCATCTTTTCACGCCATTCTTTCGGCGTCATGTGGAACATCGAGCGGAAGGCACGGGAGAAAGTAGAGTAGTCGCGGAAGCCGCAACTGTAGCAGATGTCCGTGACAGATTCTTTGCCAGCAAGCAGATGGCGCGCAGCAAGCAGGCGCTTGCTCGTGATATATTGGTGGATACTGTAACCCGTCTCTCGCTTGAACTTGCGCATGAGGTAATACTTGCTGAGGTAGATTTTGCCGGCGAGCGTGTCGATGGAGAGATCGGCGTCTAGGTGCTCGTTGATATAGGAGAGGATATACTGGATTTTCTCATCGTAAGAGGAGGCGTGCAGCTCTCCGAGCTCGTGCGCGAGCAGGGCGCGGTTGAGAAGGATCATGAACTCGATGAAGAGAATCTCCGTGTAGAGGCCGTTGGCAAATCCCTTCGCGTGCGCTGTATGCTCGAGCTTCTCCATGTGGAACAGGAGGTCGTGGCTGAGCCCCGTGCCCGCATGCATGACGCGCGAGGTCTCCCGTGCCCTGCGGAAGCAGGTGGCGAGGTTGTCTTGCCCGCGCGTGCAGCGCGCGAGGAAGGCAGGTGCGACGTAGATGACGATGCGCTCATAGGGAGCGCCTGCGTGGAGTACGGGGCGATGGATTTCGCCAGCGGAGACGAAGATGATGTCGCGGGCGGCGAGAGGATAGCTGCGCCCTTCGATGATATATTCAGCATTGCCGCTGAGGAAGAGGATGATTTTATGAAAATCGTGATAGTGGAAAGGGATAGGAGCGAGGCGAGCGTCCTTCAGGCGGAAGACGCGAAAGTCGCGTAGCAGGTAACCCTTTTTTTCGTAAGTATCCATGGCTGCTCCTTGCTTGGCGGCATCGGCACGCGAGAAGCGACTGCCGAGATGCCGCTGGCAGATGATTGCTTGACAGGGAAGAATTATCTGGATGTATCCAGACGTTGGACTTCCCCTGGCGTTATTCGTGTCTATTATAGAATCTGTGAGCATTTTTTGCAATCAATACAGCATGATTATTGTTTTTATGGCGTAAAGTGCTTGGTATAATGAACCCATGAAATGAAAGGGAGGCGTCCGATATGATGATGGTGATGAGTTATACGGTGGACGGGAAAGAGTATCTGGTGCTGAATGCAAGCGCGGAGGGGAGCTACCTGCCGGGGACGGCAGGCGTCCGCCTGTTGGCTGATCGCCGTCAGGGCGTTGGTGCTGACCGCATCCTTGTATTCACGAGCACCAAGGCAGAGCCGTCGTTGCTCGTCTATACGCCGGAAGGTGAGGCGGCAAAGGCAGAGCCTGCAGATTACAAGGTGCTCGTCCGCTATCTCGCAGAGGAACATCTCGCGGCGAGTCCGGCTGAGATTGCGCATGCGTTTGGTGATCGTGCATTCGTCGAGGCATTCGAGGGCGGAGAGGTCGCGCGCGTCGAGTTCCGTGTGACGGCGTCTTTTGCACTGCGTATGCGCGAGGCGGACGAGCGGGCAGAGCGTCTCGTGGGCTGAGCGCGAAAGTAAAAACACCCTTCCCGCGTGCTGCAACATGTGTCGTGGCACGCGGGAAGGGTGTTTTTTGTAAAAAGAGCAGCTGCGTCCGCTGTCATTCCAGGACGTCCTTGTGCGCATTGATGATTTCGCCCATGAGCATCTTTCCTAAGATATCAGGATGGAGACCATCGATGGAGAGCCCGGGATCGAGGTACATCTGACGCTGGTCGTAGAAATACGGTTCGAGGTCGATATGGTAGGGCTGCGCTTTGATGTAGCCGTTGATATGGTTGAGCTTGTCGTGCCAGAGCGGATCGGTCTCCGTATGGAACGCGTAGCGGATGTTCGCCGGATGGATGGGCATGAGCGTGAGGAAGACGGGCCGGATGTCGTTCGCCTCGCAGAGTGCCTTGATGCGCGCGAGATCCTTGATGACGTCGTCGGCCTTGATGCCGGGGTCGCGCAGGCTATTCGAACCGGTGAGGATGATGAGGTTCTGCGGTCGCAGCGGCAGGACATCTTGTTCGAAGCGCGCGAGCGTCATGCGACTCGTGTCGCCGCTGCGCCCGATGTTGACCGCGGGGAAGTCGAGGTATGTCGCATAGCTGTACTCGAGCGCCGAGGGCGGGTAGGAGACGGCTCCCCCGCCGTGCGTGATGCTGTCGCCGAAGAGCGCGACACGGACGTGCGTGCGCTCCGGCATGACGAAATGCGCCGTGTCGGAGTAATGGCCGATGGTCTTTCCGTCGGGGCCGAGTGCGCGCACGCGCCAGTAATAGTCGCCGGCGTAGGGACGCGCGTATTCGTCGTAGCAGTTCGCTGCGCTGTGCACCTCGCGGTGCCAGGCGCACTGCGGCGATGGCTCCGTGCCATGCTCGTCAGCGGGCGGCTGTGTGAGGAGTTCTACCTCGTAATGCGTGATGCCGTGCAGTGGAATCCAGCTGTAGACGGGGTAGAGCGGCATAGAGAAATCCGGCATGCGGTCATACTCGTTGAGCAGCGGTGCATCTGGCGGCGTGAGCGCCCAATCGATGGTCAGCGGCTCTGCCTTCGAGAATTCTCCGATGGGCTCGAGATGCAGGCCGAGCGCACGTACGCGCCAGTAGAGCTGTGTGAATTGCTGGTATTTCCGCAGGTCGGCCTGCCAGCCGTTCGTGAAGACTTCGCGCGTACTTTCGAGGTGGCCGTTTGGCGATAGGGCGATGCCGCCCTCCGTCTGCGGCGGTTCGGAGAGGAGTTCGACCTCGTAGCAGACGGCGCCGGGAACCGTGTGCCAGAGCAGGAATGGCATGGAGCTTGCAGGAGCGCTCGGCGTGTAGTGAGAGATCGTCACGGGCACGGGCGGCGTCGTGTAATCTGGGTTCGCGATAGGCTCCGAGGGCGCGACGAGCGCTCCGAAGAGTCCGATGGGCGTCACGCGGTAATACATCGGAATGGCACCTGTCGGTACGACATAGCTGTTTGTAAAGGTTGTTTCCGTATGGAGCAGGTGATACTCAGGAGAGCCGTCTACGCGGCCCGTCGTCTTAGTATAGGTGTCGATGCGATAACGGCACGGGTAGGGAGATTTTTTCCAGGTGAGGCGCAGGCGTCCCTGGACTTCTTCATGGAAGGAGGCACGGAGTGCCTGGCCGCGCAGGCCGAGGGGGTCACTTTTTTCTATGGCGAAGATGCTCACGAGGCAGAGCCCTGCGATGAGCAGTAAGAAGACAAAGAACTTTTTCAACGATTTCGGCTCCTGCATTTTATGATATAATCCTAGTATATCATAAAATGCAGTGCTTAAGGAACCACTG
>CAZDXA010000101.1:0-910 GCA_964509435.1 uncultured Synergistaceae bacterium
GACGCACCAACCCCGAAACCAGCCCCCTAGAAAGGGCTGATTTGGCTACCATGGTAGCCAGCCGAATTGGCTACCACAGAGGACTTATTGTGTCAACCAAACTACCAAAAATCTATCTTCATCACGGTTCGTTCTACTTCCGCGTCATGCGGGATGGCCGCAGGATTGCCGTCAACACAGGCACGGCTATCGAATCAGACGCCCTTAAATTCCAGGCGGACTACATCCGCAAATTAAAGTCACCCCGGCGGAAAAAGTCTGTCACAACGCTCGCCGACGTGCTCAGTCCTTTCTGCGACCCCGAGACCAATCCCCGTCAGCTGGAGAGCTCCGTCACCGGCAGGCTCTACGGACTGCGACACGCCCAGAATGTTGCGCTCTACACCCGGCGGGTGGGCGACCTCATCAACGTGCACATGCCTTCCGTCCTTAGGCGTCCCGTCAAGTCGATCGACCGCAAGACATGCAAGGACATCATGTTCTTGATCCTCGACAAGAAGGGAAGGACGGACGATGCGCAACAGGAGTTCAAGGCTCTCAAGGGCGCCCTGGCATACGCATACGACGAGGGGCTGGTGCAATCAAATCCGGCAGCAGGACTTCCGGACATCAAAGTCGAGAGGAAGGGCCCAGGAGCCATGGCGCTGGATCCGCACGACATCGCCTTGATCATGCATGCCGACATCTTCCCCAGCGGCTGGAGTCGGAACATGTTGCGGCTGTTCGCAAGCACCGGCATGCGGCGAGGAGAGCTGCTGGCCCTTGACTGGTCGCAGATCGTCATCGAGGACGGAATCGCCGTCATCAGGATCGACCGCGGCGTCAAGGACGCCTCGTTCCGCCTTGTCGGCAAGCCGAAATGGGACAAGATCAGGGTGATCCCGATGTCTGAGATTGCCAAAGACGCGCT
>CAZDXA010000101.1:920-3345 GCA_964509435.1 uncultured Synergistaceae bacterium
CTCGACGAGCAACGCAAGCTGACGGGCGGGCGGGGGCTGGTATTCCCTGGCGTCACCCCGAAAATCTTCCAGGAGACGATGGACGCCATCAGGATCGGGGCGCTGGCATTGCCTGGACTGGTGTGCAGGGAGGCTGTGGCGCAGATGACGGCGCACAAGCTACGACACTCGCTCAATACCAATCTCATGCTCGCCGGGGTGAATCCGCTGCTTGTCCGCACCTATTTGTCCTGGGAGCACCAGGGAGCGAACGCGGTGCAAGCCGGATATACTCACGTCTATGCCCGCAACCTCCTTCCGGTAGCGCGGGTGATCGATGACATGTACTCGCTCGATGTGGTCGCGAAGGCGATCGGATTCCCGGCAGGTAGCTGAGCCTACAAAGCAGAACTCCCCCAAGTGTGCATGGCGGGTGCCAGAGGCCTGGGGGAGAGCTTGCCTGATTATATCGCCATGCCGACAGCTGAGCCAGTAGATGGGAGCCTATGGATTACCCTATGGGAGCCTATGCCGGGTAAATGCTAGTTGCCCCAAAATAGCCTGCCATTACACATAAGCATCGTAGTCCAGAGATCAGTGTCCATTACGTAAATGGCGTTGTATTCGTCGTAAGCTGTAAATAGCAACGTGCCATCAAGTGTCTTAAAGGAAGGCCCATACAAATCAGTGAGTACCCCTCGCAGCAGTTCGTATTTGTGCGCATCATGTGGGGTTTGGGCTACGATACCGATCAACCGATTGTCACGGAAAGCGATCCCATATTGCTGGAATATTGTAGGGCAAACTTCGGGCGGTTTTATGCTGAACACCTCACAACCAGTTGGGCATTTGCGGCCATAGTCCCAGATGTTTGGCAATCCAGGAATCTTTTGGTAGTAAGATGTGGGCGTATAGATTGTGATGCCAAAGTGGCGCTGAATTGCCAAATAATCACGAAGCGAAAGCTCATCTTCCCAACCGGCAAACACCTTCGCAAGTGCAAGCAGAAGCATTGCAACCAACAGTACACCTTTTTTCATAATTAACCTTCCTTTTTTTATAATTGCTCAAATGGGTCGGAGTTTGTGCCTAAAACGAACCATTTGTCACCCAAAACAAGATAAAACGGTTCTCCTTTCGGTACCTCACACGGAACCCATCCTTCTGCTTCTCCCCCTTCGTATAACTCAGTAGCAAGTAATTCTTGCATGATTAAGAATGTTGTATTCGGTTTTTGGCTGTATCTGCTATCGACCACCTTGAATGAACTGCCCATGATTGATACAGGTGCATCTTTTCCCGTCAGGTCCTTAATATTTGATACATATACGTATACAATGGCGATTTCGTTTTTAGGTTCTATTTCTACGAACTCCAAGCTCAAAGGGTCGACGACCTGCAAGATGTCCTTGCCTCGCAACACTCCCGAAACTCCAATCCTTACTATTGCTTTGTCCTCATAGAAATTTCCAATCTTTGTATCTGCATAGCCATCGAGAGCTGGTATCGGATCAGTCCTCTTGCCGGAATGCTTTGCTGGTCCGAAATCCGACATGCTCCTAGCCTCAACGGGCATCAACCCAAGCAGGAAAACAATGGAGAAAAGGATTTTCGACTTTCTCATTTTATGCCTCTTTTGGGGAAATATAAGATTCGTCTTGCCTTGAAGGAAGCGCCTTGACCATCGCCTCGACGGTGTCGAGGGCCTGGTCTGGAATGGTACAAAGATGATCGGCAATGGCTTTGATCCGGGGTGGATAGGCGGTCTTCTCTGTCCCTGTGAGCAGGTACTCGACAGTCGTATGCAAGACTTCGGCTAGGGCAAGAGTATCCTCCGTGTTCATTAGCCGCATGTCGGAGCGGTTGTGCTTCACCCTGTTGTAGTTCAGCTTAGCCTGTGCACATATCTCGCTGAGGGAGATTCCTCCCTTTAGCATATCCACACGTTCCCAATACTTGCTTATGGCTTCGTTTGTCATACTCGCAGGATATCACCACTTGGGATAAAAGATACAAAAACGTAACTTATACGTTGACAAGTGCTAAATATGTAACTAAAATGCAGGTATGCAAGTGAAAAAATCGCACCAACAAATCATGCTTAGAGCCGACATCACGCCGACCGAGCAGCAGTATGCGCACGAACTTGCGAGGTCCAAGGGAATGACCTTCAAGGGCTGGCTTGGCCAGCTCATCAAGCGCGAGCTGGCGAACTCTGAGGAGGGCAGCGATGCCGGACGACGAGAGGATTGAGCGGATCGAGAGCGACATCGCCGAGATCAAGCAGAACCTCGCCCTGATCGCGTCAAGGCAGCTCCGGTGCGCGACAAGCGAGGAGGAGGCGATGAGGCGTCTTGGCGTGTCCAGGTCTACGCTCTACCGCCTTCGGAAGGAAGGTCGGATCGCATACCAGAAGCATGGCCGGGTCATCCTCTACGACGACCGA
>CAZDXA010000102.1:0-3301 GCA_964509435.1 uncultured Synergistaceae bacterium
CGAAAACGGCGGCCAGGTAAATCCCCGCAGTGTTGTCAACGGACAGTATCTGAAAGAATCAAAATTCTAGTTTCAGCAAGAAAATGCGAACTTCTGTTTTTTCTTGAATGAGAACAAAAACAGCAGAAGGAGCCGCGTCACGAAGCAGTTTAAATTTAATCAGGAGGAATAAAGATGAAAAAGAATGCAATGAAAATTTTAACGTTTGCTTTCCTTTCCGTATTTTGCTGCTGCAGTTTTGCCGCTGCTGAAACAAAATGGCCGGAAAAACCAATAACCCTCATCTGCGGCTACAGTGCCGGCGGCAGTTCAGATTTAGGATGCCGCTACACAGCAACGGCGCTTGAAAAACAGCTCGGCGTGCCGGTGGTCGTTGAAAACAGACCAGGCAGCGGCAGCTGGGTTGCCTGGAACAGATTCCTTCACAACACGCCTGCTGACGGTTATACTTTTGCTCTTGTTAATCTCAGCGCCGTTTTCGGCCATTATGACGACAAAACGCCCCGTAAAGAAACAATTGATGATTTCGAACTTCTTGCAAATCAAGCTATTGACTATCAGGTTATTGCCATCCGTCCTGACGAAAAACGTTTTACAGACTATAAAAGCCTGCTTGAATACGCGAAAAACAATGAACTCTTAACAGCCGCCGCAAGTACGGGTATTACCAGCGGCGAAGCAACCGTAGCAAAAATGCTTCAGAAGGTTCACGGAGCAAAAGTCAGCGTTGTCCCTGTCGGAGGTTCAGGTGATGCAAATACAATGTTCATCTCAGGTAATATTGATTTTCTCATTGCGAACGTAGGAGATGTGACACTGAATCCAGAAAATTACAAAGTCATTGTAATTTACGCTGACAAACGCGACGCAAAACTTCCTGATACTCCTACAGAAAAAGAACTCGGTCTGGGTAATTACGTGTCGTTTTCAGCCCGCGGCTATGCATATATGAAAGGTGTAAACCCTGAAATAGTGCAGAAAATGCAGAATGCTCTCAGTGCTGCAATTGAAGATTCTGAGTGCCGTGCAAATATGGACAAAATGGGTGTAAATGTAGAACTCTACACCGGCGAAGCTTACAAAAAACTCCTTACCGACCAGCTGGACTGGAGATGCAGAATCTGGGATGTAAAACGCTAGACGTTTCAGAGTAAAGCAACGCCGCCGCTGCCCTTTATCTGCACCGGCGGCATTATTTTAAGCAGGCTGAGAGGTTATTTCTATGAAATTTCATCAGGATATTGCCATTGGGATAATCATTATCATCTTCTGCTCTTTTTTCGGATACAGGTCTCTTCAGATGGACATCGGCCCGGCTATGATGCCGCTTATTCTGCTCACTCTTATGGCGGTTCTGGGGATTCTTATCTTATATGACGGCATCAAAAAAAGCCGTGCAGCTACGCCAGAAAACCCTGTCAAACCTTTTATAACTCTGTCATCTTTGAAAACGCCGATCACAATGTTTCTTCTAATACTTGGGTACATTCTGCTCTTCTTCTTTGCAGGATACTACTTGGCGACAGCTGCGTTCCTTATTTGCGCCATGCGTTACTTAAAAATAAGAAACTGGTGGCTTATACTTCTGATAACAGCAGGTTTTCTCGCCTTTACGTATTTCTTCCTGGTCCGCCAGTTGAATATTTCCATTGATCCTCTGGGTTTTCTTGGATCATGGATGCAGATGCACCGTATGTAGCAGGAAAAGGAGAAGTTTTACATGGATCTCGTAAAACAAGTCATAAGCATGCTATTCGAGTGGGGCTCTCTGACAGGCCTTATAGTCGGGACGGTAGGCGGAATCATTATCGGTGCGCTGCCCGGGTTCAGTGCTTCAATGGGCGTTGCGCTGCTTATTCCCATCACTTATGGAATGAGTCCGGTATCCGGATTGATTATGCTGACTGCAGTCTATACTTCATCCATTTACGGCGGTTCAATTACAGCAACTCTCTGTCACACTCCTGGCACACCGGCTTCAGCTGCAACCGCTATTGACGGTTATAAACTCACCCAGCAGGGCCGCGGTATGGAAGCAGTCGGTGTCTGTACTGTTGCTTCAATGATCGGCGGTGTCATCGGCGCACTTGCGTTGCTTTTCCTTTCGCCGCCACTTGGAAAATTCTCGCTTCAGTTTTCAGCACTTGAGTATTTTATGCTGGCTGTCTTTGGAGTCACAATTATAGGTTCACTTGCAGGGGAATCTCTTGTGAAAGGACTTTTTTCGGGCATTCTGGGTTTATTCTTCAGTACATTCGGACTTGATGCCATCACCGGCACGCCGCGTTTTACTTTCGGCTCAATTCAGCTTGAAGACGGCATACAATTTGTCCCTGCGCTGATTGGAATGTTTTCAATATCACAGGTGATGATCATCGCAGACGATGTTTTCAAAGGCAAACACACCATAGTCAATGAAAAAAGCATGACCGGAAGAACTCTGCCGCCGTGGAGTGAGTTCAAGACATTGATTCCGACTATTCTCAGAAGTTCTTTTATTGGGACAATCATCGGCATTATCCCCGCGGCCGGCGCAGGAGTTTCTTCCTGGGTATGCTACAGCCTGGGGAAAAAGTTCTCAAAACATCCTGAAAAATTCGGCAACGGCGCGTTAGAAGGCGTAGCTTCCTCTGAAGCCGGCAACAATGCCGCAACCGGCGGCGCGCTTGTACCTCTCATCACACTGGCTCTGCCCGGCAGCGCAGTAGCGGCAATTCTTCTAGGCGGCATGCTGATGCACGGTCTTGTCCCCGGAGCTTCCATGTTCACAGAGAAAGCGCCTGTAACCTACACGATCATCGTTGGTTATCTGCTTGCAAATATTTTAATGGGGATCATCGGCCTCTGCATCGCAAAGTACGTCGCAAAAGTCAGCACGGTTCCAATGGGCATACTTGGGCCTCTGGTTGTTGCACTTTCAGCCATCGGTACCTACGCTATCAGAAATAATATGTTTGACGTTTATGTAATGCTTGTATTCGGCCTTCTGGGCTACCTGCTCCGTCGCACAGGTTTTGCTACCGCACCTCTTGTGCTCGGCATGGTGCTTGGGGAAATCATTGAAAGCAACTGGCGGCGCGCTTTAATCATGTCGCGCGGTAATATGCTCAGATATTTTCTCAGCCGCCCTATCAGTGTCGTTCTGCTTGTTTTAGTGCTGCTGTCAATGTTTACACCGCTCCTCATGAATTATGTCAACCGCAAATCCAGAGTACAGGAAAAAACTTCGGTACAGAAATAAAAACGAAGAGGCGCCTGGCTTTCTGAACCAGCCGGCGCCTCTTCAAGTTTTATCTGATAT
>CAZDXA010000103.1:0-3275 GCA_964509435.1 uncultured Synergistaceae bacterium
GACCGGCCTCGTAAAAATTTTCAGAAAATTTTACCGGGGTGTTTCCGGTGCCGTAATCGCTCACCATTTCTCCTCTGTGATCGCTTTCGGCTTCGTGAGCCGTCGGTAAGCGTTCAGCGTTTCCGTATCTCTTTCGTGCAGTCTGTCGTGACACTCGTGACAGACAGAAATCAAATTATCGTCATCAAGCGCAAGCTCTGGAAAGTCTTTCAAGTGCCGGATGTGGTGGACTATGACGGCGCGTCTTATCCGGCGGTCTTGTGCCGGTAGTTCCCTTCCGTCCTCCTCCGCGCTCGTGATCCTCTGGCGGCAGATCTGGCATTCATAGTGATCTCTTCTCAGAATCTGTTCGCGCTTGTGTATCCACTTTGCGCTTTTGTAAAACTTCTTTGCTTCTTTGTCGTCCATCTTCCTTGTGCTTCTCTTCTTCCGCTGCCGTCGATGTTCCTTGCTGTCTTCATGCATTTGCCCTTGCGCTCTGCCTGCCGCTCTTATCAGGACGCGGATACAAGGCGCTGCCGTCCTTCCTTACGATGTTGCACCATGCCTATCGACCATCGAACTTTTGTTCCCATCGACTGGCAACTCTTGTCCACCTGTCCGGAGTGTGCCGGGCTTTTGGCGTGGGCTTCACTCCGGTGTGACGGGTATGTGTAGGACTTTCTCCGCATGGCGTGGGAGATTTCTCGCAATCGGCGCATCGCTTTTGCTTTACGCTTTGTTCTGTCTGTTCCCTCTGGTTTGTCGCTCTGCCTTTATGCCTTTGCTATATTCTCAGTCATCCGGCATATATACCCCGGTCAGAAAAACTCACGCCCGGTGGACCGGTCTCTCAAATGTATCCGGCCTACGATTTCAAAGCCGGCGAGATCTGCGATCAGCCGCAGTGTGCGGATGACTTCGGAAACGCGGGCGGGGGTTTTCTCATGTTCTGCGTGTGCGATTGCTTTGTCCGCTGTCGTGTCTTTGTAACCTTCCCCATTCATGTCTCTATCCTCACTCTCCGATAGTGTTCACAAGTGCAAGGCCAACTACCCCTACCAACAGACCGATGATAAAATCAATCATGTAATCCCTCGCTTTCGTTGTCATTCCATTTTCTCTTCGTCTCTCATTATTATCTTTTTTATTGTCAAAAGTGGGGCGGGGTCATAGGAGGAGCGTAACAGTCGTTGGCAGTTGAAAAAACACGTTTTAATTGGTTTCCCCGCCCCAAAGTAAAAGCGCATCTCCGCCTGACCGGGAACGCGCCATTACTTGCGATCTATCTGTTTTCGTTAATTCCAGTCTATAGCATATCACTGAATCGACTACAATTTACTCCGGTCTTTTCTTCGAGATGTTTCAACGCCGCTTTATAGTGGCCATACGTACTTGACACAGAGAAATGCATCCAGCTTGCCACGTCTGTCATCCTTGGACGTCCGATTGACAAAAAGTACATACCCAGTACTTGGCGTTCTATGGAATCGTCAAGGGAATCAATCAGCTTCTGTGCCCGGTTCCGCTTCTCGGTAAGTTCCCGCACCTTGTCGGAAAGCGTCTTCTCGTAGTCCCCCAGCTCCGCCATCCACTCAGTCACCGAGTCCGTCGGCGACGTCTGCACACGGTCTTTGTCATACCTGATCGCGCCCGGAAGGAAGGACATCCTCAGCTCGCATATTCTGTTGTTCAGTTCTTCGATTTCCTTTTGCTCATCCCTTACAGAGTACAGGAATTGCTTTACTGTCATCGCCTACCCCTTTCAAGCGTCCCTCCTCCAGATCCCCGGCATCGGATATACCAGGGATCTGATTAGTGCGCCGCTGCCCGCCCGGCGGTCTGTGTGTGCCCCATTATTTTTGTTGTTATGGTTGAGCGGTTGCTCTTAAATTGTGCTGGGCAGTAAGCCACAATGTGCTTTCATTTTCCCGTGCTTCCGAAGCCGTTATCTCCGCGTTCTGTTTCTTCCAACTCATCAACCTGCGTCATGCAGAAATTTCCACAAGGCATAAACACGATCTGTACAATCTTGTCTCCGGCCTCGAATACATGGTCTTCTTCTCCGAGATTGTAAAGTTTCACAACGATGCTTCCGGTAAACCCGCTGTCCACCGTTCCGCCGAGTGATACGATATCATGTTTTACATTCAGCCCGGATTTGCTGAAAAGCTGTCCGTACCATCCGTCCGGAATTGCAATGTGTACCCCGGTATCAATGCAGATTCTATCGTGTCTGCGAAGCACTACACGCTTTGGTGTCCGCAGGTCATACCCTGCATCAGCTCTATGTGCTTTCTCTGGGAGATATGCTCCCTCATCAAGTACAACTTTCATTTACTCTCCCTCGCTTTTCTTAATCTTTCTGCTGCCGCCTGTCTCTGCTCTTCCGTCATAACTCTGGAAAGAGTGGATGCACGGAAACTGATGAGTTTCTAATGGATAGTGATGTCATATGCATCATCATATTTTTCCCATTTTCCTTCGCCGTCTTCCGTGAGCACAAACATTGATTCGTCCTTCATTCCTACTATCCTTTCCGCAATTCTCTTCTGCTCCAAAAGATACGACTTATTTGCATCGTGATAATTTCGTCGTACCAGTTCGTCCAGTTCAGCATCTGTCATTTACATATTCCTCAAAACCGTTTCGTACAGCTTCTCCATAGACTGACCGGTAATATGAAGCGGGTGCTCCTTCCCGGCAAGAAAGACGGTATTGGACTCGTAGTGAATCATACTAATGTTATGAATGTTTACAATATACCGATCCTTCGAATCAACCGTCTGGATATCGATCCATTCCGTATTTGTCATCTTTTCGCCGTCCTTCCTATCGTTCCGCTGCCGATTGGACTCATTCTGCTGCTTCATCCATCTTCGCTCCGCAGTTTGGGCAATATCTAATTTTCGGCTTACTGTGTTGTATAAAATCTTCACCGCAGTTAGAGCACACCCACACGTTGTCATATGCCGTATCTTCTGGGGCAAGTTTCCAGTGTGCGTGTACTATTTTGACAGGATCAACAGTCTCTTCGTGGTCGATCATATCCACAAATTCTGACCCCGCATCATCTCCAGTGAACGCCTCCGTCCAATGTTCTCTAATCCAAGCCGCCAACGTCTTTTTCAGCATATCCGCATCAATGCATCTGCTCATTTGTTTTTCTTTCACATCCGTCTTTCTCTATTCGTTCGTCATTTCTCTTCATCCCTGATATAATCATCTATGCTCATTTGTCCGGGGATGTTCGGATCCTCGACCCACCAGCCGAATAGTTCCTCTCCTGTATTAAA
>CAZDXA010000104.1:0-3194 GCA_964509435.1 uncultured Synergistaceae bacterium
CATGAAAAAAGTATATCTTACCTTGTGTCTGCTTGTACTGATGGTTCTTTCTATTGGTTCTACGCCCGCTTTTGCAGCGAGCTGGTATTATGTTGGGAATAGTAACAATGGAACAGAATCCGTCTACATCGATAATTCATCTGTCATAAAAAATAATCGCAGGGCTATCGTTTGGGTTAAATGGATTACTTCAGAAAACAAGAAGTCCTTGCAAAGAGTGTATTATACGCGCAGGCCAAAAACATACACCATATTATCTTTTACAAATTATGATGCCGATGGGAATGTAATAGATAATGTAGATGTTCCTTCTTACGCACAAAGAAGTAGGTCCATTCGCCCCGGTACCATGGGTGAAGCAATCTGGCATTGTATCTGGCCGTACTGACAATAAAAAAAGCCGCCCGCAGGCGGCCAAGAAAGGAAGGATACCATGCAACTGTCCCAAGAAGAAGCTGATACCCTGCGCATGATCGAGAAATACCTGACCAGTCCGGAGCTCGTGAAGCTTCCTCCGCCGACCGGCACTGTCCTGCACCCAGTCCATTATCATCGCGAAGGCCGCCGCATGGACAACATGAAGATCTCTACCTACCATGCGCAAATTAATGCCCAGAAGATATCCTGTCGCCTGCTTTACAACGGCAATGTGATGCTGGTGCGTGTTGACACCCAAGATGCTACGCCACACACCAATCCAGACAAGAAAATTGTCATCCAGCCGCATCAGCCCCATATCCACATCTATCGAGAGGGATACGGAGATAAGTTCGCCTATCCGCTCCCGAATGCGTTTCGGAACGCCGAGGATATTTCAAGCCTGTTTATGGACTTCCTGTCCTATTCCCGTATAATAAATAGTAATGAGGTGAAAGTCGACATACAGGGGGTGCTATGGAATGACAGCGAAATTTGAATGGATTGAAGAATACTATAAATGGCTGCGCGGAGCGGCATCCGCCCGCCAACTGCAGAATGGGTGGACCGAGATTGGCACGCCATTCATGGACCGCCACAACGACGGCCTGACGGTGTACGCGAAGATGGAAGGTGACAACATCACGTTGTCCGATGACGGCTATATCATTAACGACCTGCTTGCAGATGGCATATCACTGAACCGCAAGAAGCGCAAGGAACTGCTGGACAGTTTCCTGATGTCCTACGGCGTGCAGAACGTGAACAATGAGATGATCATGCACACCACGATCTCTGAGTATCCGGTCAGCATGCACATGTTCATCCAGGCCATGCTTGCCGTGAACGATATGTTCATGCTAAGCGACAGCACCGTGAAGACCATCTTCCTTGATGATGTGGCGGCTTTCCTTGACGAGCGGCAGATTATCTACACGCCGAGCTTCATCGCCAAGGGCAGTACGGGGCTTGAGTTCAACTTCCACTTTCAGATTGCAGGACGGAAGTCTGAGATACTGATCAACTCGTTTAACACCATGAATCGTGGAAACCTGTCCTCATTCCTGTTCGACTGGCTGGACATCAAGGAAGCACGCCAGAAGCGCGCCAAGAAGAAAGTGGCCGGCTTGGCCATCATCAACGATGAGAAAGGTGTCAACCAGAAGTATCTGGAAGCGCTGGCATCCAAAGATACGCAGTACATCCTTTTCTCACAGCGTAATGATCCAGAGAACCTAAAGAAGTTGAGTGCGGCATGAGTACCATATTGGCAGCGCCGCCAAAATGGCAAACAAAAAGAGCAGGGCGCCTTCTCATGACCCCTGCTCTCTTTCATCAGCACCACAATCAGCCGTGGCCGCTCCTGCTCTTCATCTGCGCGATGGATGCGCGCATGGCGTGAGCAGGTACGCCGTTTTGGATAACTGTATAGTCCCATTATACCACAAGAAGGAGGTATTCGATATGGCTACCGTCCGTGTCCGCAAGCGCGGAAAGACCTACAGCTACATCTTCGAGGCAGGCAAAACCGCAGACGGAAAGCGCCGTGTCATCGAGAAGGGCGGCTTTGCCCTGAAGGATGATGCCTATGCGGCCGGCGTTGCCACCTACACGGATTACCGCCACGGCAATATCGGCATCACAAGCGACCGCATCACGCTCCGCGCGTTCTGCCAGAAGTGGATGGAAAACGTCGTGCGCAGCAATGTACGCGCGAGCACCTACGATGTCTATAGCAGAATCCTAGAGCATCACATCTTGACTGTCATCGGCATGACCGATTTGCAGGGCCTCACCCCCGCCCTTCTCGACGGCTTCATCCGCCAACAGGCATCTCTCGGCCTCTCCCACTCCTACCTGCTGCAGATGCGCCGCATCCTGCATCAGGCACTCGACTATGCCGTCTATCCTGCCGAGCTCATCCAGAGCAATCCGGTCAACTATATCAAGATTCCGAAGTCGGCACCGCGCAACCTCGTCAAGCGGACCATCATCTCGCCGGACGTATACGAACAGCTCCTGCGCGATCATCCACTCGGGAAACTGTGCCACATCCCCATCATGCTGCTCTACCACACTGGCGCGCGCATCGGCGAGGTACTGGGCTTGTGCTGGGAAAATGTTGATTTTGAGCGGCGCGTCATCTGCATCCGACAGCAGTACACCTATATCAGCGGTTCCGGCAACCTGCTCGTCCCGCCCAAGACGCCCACAAGCATCCGGGACATCATCGTCGACGAGAGCCTGCTCGCCGAGCTTAAACGCTGGAAGGCCATGCAGTCATCCTGGGAGCTCGAGGCGGGTGACACATACCGCATCGTCGACGAACAGGATGATCATACACTGCGCTACCCATCCAAGCGAGCCGCCCGCTCCAATGCCCATCGCCGCTACATGGTCTGCACCGGCCCCACCGGCAAGCCCCTCAGCCGCGCCACCCTCATGCAGACCCTCAAGAAGTACGACCTCAACGCCCATTCCTTCCGACACACCCACGCCACCATGCTGATTGAAGCCGGCGCCTCCCTCAAGGGCGTAGCCGGCCGCCTCGGCCACAAGCGCGTCGAGATGACCGACGAAGTCTACACCCACAACACCCAAAAGATCCAGCAAGACACCGAGAAAGCCTTTGAGAAAACCCTCGAAACCATGCAGACAAAACGCTGATGCAGACAAATTGCAGACAAAAAGAAGCCTCACCCCCTTGATTCATAAGGGATGAGGCTATTTTTATTTGAAATCTACGAACTGATCAAGGGTCGCACCGCCTTTTGTCA
>CAZDXA010000105.1:0-3169 GCA_964509435.1 uncultured Synergistaceae bacterium
TATCAAGGCGGCGGACATGAAAAGTCTCTTTTGTGTCCGCCCTTCGTCTGTAAAAATTATCGAAAACAAGAAAGGCTGAATCCCTGATGATTTTGGACAAATCTCAATTTCTCAAAAAGCTGATCTATATTATTTCGTTTGCCATGGCAATTTTTCAGCTCTATGCAAGCACTGTGAGAACCATTACGCCAACACTTCTGCAGAACATGCATATTGCTTTTGCCTATGTCATCATCTTCCTGACAGCCATTCAGAAAGCATCTGACACCACTATCGGCAGGATTTCAAAAATAATCCATCTGGTTCTTCTTGCTGCGGCAGTTGCCGCAACAGCGTATATCCACATCAACTACGAAAATCTCATACTGAACGTCGGCATGGCGGAACCCGTTGATATTTTCATCGGCTTCATACTGATCATTGTCACACTCGAAGCCACAAGAAGCAGCTTCGGCCTGCCCATCCCTCTCCTGACAGTGATCTGCATCATCTACATGTTCGCCGGTCCGTATCTTCCGGGAATTCTTTACCACGGCGGCTTCTCCTTCAACCGCGTTGTCTCGACGCTGACCATCAGCTTCAGCGGCATGTACGGCAGCCTGCTCGGCGTTTCAGCCACATTTGTGGCCCTGTTCATGCTGTTCGGCGGACTGCTGGGCAAAAGCGGCGCCGGCAAGTTCTTCATGGATCTGGCAATGGGAATAGGCGGCAGAACGAAAGCGGGCCCCGCACTTGCCGCGGTTATTTCAAGCGGACTCATGGGTTCAATCAACGGCAGCGCCGTGGCTAACGTGGCAACTACCGGCGTGTTTACAATTCCATTGATGAAGGAACGCGGATACGAACCGCACTTCGCCGGCGCCGTGGAGGCAACGGCCTCAACAGGCGGAATGCTTCTGCCGCCGGTCATGGGTGTCGGCGCATTCATCATGGCTGAACTGACAGGCATTCCGTATGCGCGGATCTGCGCCGGGGCTCTGATTCCAGCACTTCTATACTATCTTCTGTGCGGGACGTCTGTAGTTCTGCACTCCAACCGCCTGAATTTAAAACAATTCGATAATTCCGAACTTCCTTCGATCCGCCAGACTCTCAAGCATGGATTCTATTATCTCTTTCCGATTATTGCCATAGTCTGGTGTATGTGCTTAGGATACTCCGTATCAAAGTCAGCGCTCGCAGGCATCAAGATACTGTTTCTGATCTTCGTGCTGAAGATACTGTTTGACAGCCCCAGAAAACTGCTGAACCCGAAATCGTGGAAAGCAGTCTCCGACGGTCTCGTTGACGGCATTAAAAGCCTTGTCGGCGTCGCGGCTACGCTCGCCTGCGTAGGTCTGATGGTCAACTGCATTGTCAGCACGGGACTTGCGCACAGATTGGTCATTATTGTGCTTAATCTGGGGCACAACAACAAAATCGCGTCGCTGTTCATTACAATGCTCATTGCTCTTGTATTTGGAATGGGCGTGCCAACCACAGCCTCGTATATTCTGCTGGCAACAATGGCAGCTCCGGCGCTCGTCCAGGCCGGACTTCCGCTGCTGGGCGTTCATTTGTTCTGCTACTACTTCACCATTATCGGCGCTGTCACGCCGCCTGTCGGAAACGCCTCGATCGTCGCCTCACGTCTGGCCGGGGCTGACTACAATAAAACCTGCATCTGTGCTGTTAAACTGGCGCTCAGCGGATTTATTCTTCCATTTATTTTTGTCCTCAAGCCTGCAATGCTTATGGATGGCTCTCTTTTTGAAATTCTTGAAGTCACCTTAACCACCGCATTTGGACTTATCGCACTGTCCGCCCTGCTCGAACGCTGGCTGCTGGTCCGCAATTCCCTGACCGATGACTTTCTTCTGGCTGCCGTCGCTGTGATCCTTATCTACCCGTCACCGCTCTGGTGCTCCGTCATGGCGCTTGTTCTCTTCTATCTCGTTCTGTACAACCAGAAAAAAAGGAAACCGGCAGTATCCTGCCGGTAACATAAAATCCCCCTTTTCATGCCTCGGGAAAGGGGGGATTATTTTATCAGGTTCTCTGTATCAATGCTGCTGCAAAGATCAACTACTATGTCTATAAAATCCTGAATATACTGCGGCACACGCACGCCCTTCAGCACCGCAAGGACTATATTATTGCGCGGCGTATAATTTTTTATGGGGAAAATATTAAGTCCGCCGGATGTCAGACCCCGCGGAAGCAGAGCCAGTACCATTCCGGGGGCAGAAACTGGCACCGTAGTCATTCAGACTGAACTGGTAGTGCATTTCCGTTATGTTCGTTGTCACAGCTGCTTCAGGCTGTATCCCCATTTCGGCAAAAAAAGTATCAACATAGCGGCGCAAATTGCTGGAATCACTGTTCATTATAAAGGGGACCTGGGCAAAATCGTGAATATCAACCCCTTTTCTGAATTCATCCTTGCATTCAGGATAACGCAGCGGAAAATATTTTTTCAGGAGATTATCCGAAACCGCAAGGTATACACGCTCCGAACAGAGCAGCTTCAGCTCAACGCCGCCTGCAGCATTCAAATGATTGCCGACAAAAAGGTCAAGCCTGCCCTTAAGCAGCATCTGCTCCATTTCACGTGCAACGTTGCTGTAAACGTTGAGCTTTACATTAGGGTGTTTCCTTCTGTAAAGAGGCAGAATTCTGGGCAGCAGCACCTGCGCACGTGATGAATGCATGCCCAGACGCAGAATACCGTTGTCATCTTTTTCAACCTCGCTGAGTTCATTCTGAAGACTGTTTTCGATAATCTGAATCTGACGAAGCTTGCTTGCAAGCAGCATTCCGGCTTTTGTCAGAGAAAGACGGGGTTTTCTGCTAAACAGCTGAACACCGTAATGATTTTCCAGCCGTTTTATGTGATTGCTGAGACACTGCTGAGAGATAAAGATTTTTTTTGCAGCCCGTGCGATATTCAGTTCCTCCGCCGCAACCAGAAAATATTTCTCACTGTTCAGCATATGAGATCACCTGCCAGCCGCTGCCGATTAAGCCCTTCACCGTTGACGCCATACCGATAAAGCAGACTGACGCTGTCGTTTTTCAGGACTCCCGCAGCGTGACTTGTTTTTCATGGGGTTTACACTTAATTATAACATAGTATAAAAAGACTACAGAAACAAAAACACAAAGCCAGATCCTCGCTCCGGTGCCGCAC
>CAZDXA010000106.1:0-3129 GCA_964509435.1 uncultured Synergistaceae bacterium
TTAGAAAAGAAAACGAATCGATCGAAGACGTCCTTCGTCGTTTTAAGAGAGACGTATCAAGAGCCGGCGTCCTTCGCGAGGCCCGTAAGAAAGAACATTACGAGAAACCCAGCGAGGCGAGAAAACGCAAACGTCAGGAACTCTCTCGCAGAAGAAGCAGGGGGTAGTCATTCATGAGCGTTTTGACTGATCGCGTGTCTGCTGACCTGAAAGCAGCGATGAAGGAACACAGAGAGCTTGAGCTTTCCGTGTATCGCATGCTCAAGGCTGAAATTCAGAAGTTTCATGCTGACAAGGGGCTTGACTATGAAGTGACTGACGATGATGTCATCACCATTGTCGGGCGCCTGGCAAAGCAGCGCAGAGAAGCGGCCGAGCAGTACAAGGCCGTGGGCGCAGCTGACCGTGCTCAGAACGAACTTGACGAATGCCGTGTCCTTGAGGTCTATCTGCCGAAGCAGCTGAGCGCTGACGAGGTGGAAAAGGTTGTCCGCGCCGCGGTGGCTGAAACCGGCGCGTCAGGCCCCAGAGACATGGGGAAGGTTATGAAGGCGGTCATGCCCAAGGTAAAGGGTGCCGCCGACGGCAAGCTTGTCAAAGACACGGTTATGCGCGTCCTGCAGGGTTAGGAATTTCAATGAACGGGTCTGGAGACTGCAATCTTCCGGATCCGTTTTTTTTAGATCTGCCGATGCCCGGACAAAGGAGTGAGCCTGATGAGATGTCCTCAATGCGGTTCCATGGATACGCGCGTGATGGAAACACGCACCGCCGACGACGGACGCACGGTGCGCCGCCGCCGTCTGTGCGCGGACTGCGGCTTCCGCTTCACAACCTATGAACGGGTTGAGGAGCAGAAGGTGCTGTGGATTTCCAAGAAGGACGGACGCCGTGAGGCGTTCGACCGCACCAAGCTGATACGCGGCATCAGCCGGGCGTGTGAACGTCTGCCTGTTTCTCTTGACACAATCGAGGACATCGCAAGCAGAATCGAGACCCGCCTGCGCGAAAGCGGGGACGAGGTTTCCAGCATGACCATCGGCGAGCTGGTCATGAAGGAACTTGCCGAAGTGAATAAGGTTGCCTATGTGCGCTTTGCCTCGGTATACCGTGAATTCACGGACATTTCGAACTTTCAGCAGGAAATTTCAAAGCTCATTGCCCGGGCCGGGCAGAACGGCGGCAGCGGCCCCGCCGCGGCGGACAAAGCCGGCGGAAAGACGGAAGGCGGCAAGGTTCCTCTGAAGGACAGCGGCAGAAAAAGAAAAAAAGAGCCGGAAAAGTGAAAACTTCAAGAATTAAGCTCTGCACAGATCGTACTTTTATGAGATAATTAACAGGTTAGGACTCCCGTAAGTCTGACAGCGGAAAATGAATTATTGTTGAGGAGGAAATTTCTCATGCACCGTTCACTGAATCTGCCAAATCTGCTGAGCCTGTCGCGCATCTTTCTGGCACCGTGCGTGATGGCGCTTCTGCTTTATACGCGCATTGGCAGGGGAGTGCCTTTCCTGACGACGCTGGGACTTGATGTGACTTACAGCGACCTGCTGGCCGGCATTGTGTTCATCATTGCTGCACTGACCGATACCGCAGACGGTTATATCGCGCGCAAAAGAGGGATGATCACGAATCTCGGCAAGTTCATCGACCCGCTGAGCGATAAAATCCTCGTGATGGCGGCGCTGATCGCGCTGCTTGAACTGCACCGCCTCAGCGGCTGGATGGTAATGATCATTGTAGCCCGCGACTTTATGGTCAGCGGCCTGCGCATGGTAGCCGCAGCCGAAGGACAGGTCATTGCGGCTTCAAGGCTTGGAAAACTGAAAACCGTGTCTCAGATCATCGCGATTGTCATGATGATCTTCAAAATACCCTATGGAATCTATGTGATGTATGTCAGCCTTGTGCTGACTGTGTGGTCAGGCGTGGTATATGTGGCAAACGGCTGGAACCTGATCACCGATTCTGACTGAACGGACAGAGACGGGGACGGCACGGCGCTGTCCCATGGAACATAAATTTTAACTGGAGAAATTCTGCCAGACATACTTTGAGAGGTGGAAGATTCTATGTTTGAATCACTGAAACGCGCGCTCGGACTGGATCCCAACGAAAATGCCCTCAAGCGCTACCGCAAGAAGGTTGCCGAAATCAATGCGCTTGAGCCCGGCGTTCAGGCCATGAGCGACGGCGACATCCTGAAGCGCGCCCTTGAAATCAAGGATCTTATTAAAGCAGGTGCGCCGCTGGACGAGCATCTTGTCGAAGTCTTCGCGCTGGCGCGCGAGGAGGCAAAGCGCAGGCTCGGAATGCGTCCCTTCGACGTGCAGCTCATCGGCGCCATGGCGCTGAATGATGCCAACATCGCGGAAATGAAAACCGGCGAGGGCAAGACCCTTGTGGCTCCGCTCGCGGTTATTCTCAACGCTTACAAAGGCGAAGGCGTCCACGTGGTAACGGTCAACGATTATCTGGCCCGCCGCGACGCAAACTGGATGCGCCCGCTGTATGAGGCCATGGGCCTCAAGGTGGCGGTCATCTATGCGTTCATGGATCAGGGCGAGCGCAGGGCAGCCTATCAGGCCGACATCACATACGGCACCAACAGCGAGTTCGGGTTTGACTACCTGCGCGACAACATGGCCGTCAATCCGGAAGAGATGGTTCAGCGCGGCCATTCGTTCTGCATTGTTGATGAGGTTGACTCCATCCTGATCGATGAGGCCCGCACGCCCCTGATCATTTCAGGGCCGTCGGAGGACGACACCAGTTCCTACATCAAGGCTGACCAGATAGCCACGCAGCTTCAGGGGACGTTCAAGGATCCCAACGAAATCGAAACGCGCAATTTTCTCGATCAGGAAGAACGCCCCGAGCCCGACGGCGACTTTCAGGTTGACGAAAAGGAGAAAACCGTGGTGCTTACGTCGCGCGGCATCGCCAAGTGCGAGAAGCTCCTCAACACGCCCGGCCTGTTCACCGACATCGCCCACGCCGACATGGCGCACAAGATCAATCAGGCCCTGAAGGCTCATTATCTGTTCAAGAAAGACGAACAGTATTCCATTAAAGACGGCGAGATCGTCATCGTCGACGAGTTCACGGGCCGCCTGATGTTCGGCCGCC
>CAZDXA010000107.1:0-3112 GCA_964509435.1 uncultured Synergistaceae bacterium
GCCTTACATCCCGCAAGCTAAAGACTTGTGGGTTTTACGGCACTTCATATAAAAAAAATCCAATGTCATAAAAACATGAATTTATGACATTGGATTTTTTTAATATTTGGATTAAAACTTATTTAACCAAGACTTTGGAAGTTTTAACCTTACCATCAGAATATATCTTCTTAGCAATATAAACACCGTTTGAAGGTCTGGCAACCTTGAAACCAGCTATATTGTAATATTCAGTCTTTACAGGTTTTTCTGTATTTGTATTTACATTTTCTACACCCGTGGAAATACTTATTGAAGAAGCAGGCCCGAATCCCAATGCTAAACCGGATGCGCGTACTGACCATAAACCGTCACCAGATATTTCTATTTTAGGTTCAAATGTAATTTCATAAAATTTTCCATTTTTTGAAACCAAATAAATTCCGGTATTGTAAGGGCTATAACCAGTAACACATGAGTCTTCCCATGTTAATTCATTACCGTTTATTTTAAGGTTTTTAACATAGCAAGGCAAAAAAGTTTGTGGAAGAGCCCAACCCTTTGTCATGTTCTCAAAGCTGTATTCTTCTGAGATATCTGAAGCTTTAAGAATCGTTTCAAATGAACCGCCGTAAGATTTAATGATATTACTTGCAGGAGTAATATTCTCACCTTTTTCATTGACAGTTCCGTATTCTCCGAAGAGCTTAGGATCCTTATTGTTCATGCCTTTCTCTGTCCAACGTGAAGGAACGATAGTTTTTTCTGCGACACTGTCAAGAGTCGTATTCAGGAAAATGGCTTTAGGCTCATTCTGCCATGTTCTGCCGTAGTTCCAATTACCTTTGCCTTCCGAAAGGTCAACAATCTTACAGCCATCGAAAACATATCCTATTCCGTCTTTAGCTGTAGTCGGAGCAGTTATAGTTCTGCCGCCAGTGCCGTTGACGTTTCGTTTTTCAAGTGTAATCTGACAGTTTTGGAATCTGACATTTCCACCTCCGCAAATAAAGTCTACCGTACCATGAATATCACAACTGTCAAAGACACAATTCAAATTATTGTTCTGACTGTAATAAGTATCCTGATAAGAAAGCATTTTTACGTTCTTGAAAATGGTCTTGTCTCCGCGATCCTGAATTACGGCAGCGCGTCCTGCCGCACCAGCACCATAATAATCCAGACCATTTTTCAAAGTAAGGTCCTGCATATATAAATAAGACATGCCATTGTAGAACAAATCGGCAGATCCCAGACCTTCTTTAGATATGTCAGGAGAAGAGACAATAATGGTAGAGTCTCTACTTTCACCAATAATACTCAAACCATTCATAGGTATTTTTGTATTTACTTTTTGACCTAAATCATATACACCGTTAGGCAGGTAAATAGCAAATTGTCCATAATTATGGCCTGGCACGGAGGATTTAGCCGACAAATAATCAAGTATATTAAGGAAGCTGTCTGAATTGCCCGGCTCAACAACATAATACTTAGCGTTGTCTCCCAATTCTTTATCGCCGGTATTCATAATAGTCAGAGAATGTATATAAACTTCTCCGTCAGGAAAATCAAGAGTCAATTTACGGGCATCACCGGTATATTGCAGGCATACCTTCTCGCCGTCAGTCTCCGGAATATCAACGGTGCCGTATTCTTTACCGTCTTCATCTTTCAGAGTCATTGAGCTCTTGCTGTATTTGCAGGCTTCAACAATAATCGTAGCATTTCCGCCCACTGTCAGCGTCACAGAACCTTGTTTGATGTTAAGTCCGTGCTGAGCACCATTGTAAGAATAAGCCGAATTAGGCACAAATGCTTCGTGATCCTCTACATAGAAGAACTTATTTTTGAAGTCATAAACATTGCGCTCATTTGCCCCGTCACCTTCAATATCTGTTACAAGAGCATAAAGATTCAGAACAGGGTCATCAACAGTCGTAGAAGCAGAGGCCTTTTCATCCCCGTTAACCTTGAACAGCCAGCCGCGGAACTTAGAGCCCTGTGAAACAGTTACTTTGCTGCCGTCATTGAGTGTGCCAACAGCTGCATTTTTCTCTACTACCTTCTTATCGATAAGCTTACCATCAGTATTGTAATAATTTACGACATAGTCAGGTTTCCATACAAAAGAAATGACATAATTTGCGGTATCGTTGTCAAAATATATTGGAATTGTTACATCACAATTTGGTTTGCCACCGTTTAAATCACTCTTGATTTCCTTATATTCTATTTTGCCTATTGTTCCATTGTCAGCAGATGCAGAGATTTCATTTGAAGAATCTATCATCTGATCTTTCTTGGATACCTCAACAGTTGTGACATAGTTGCCCTGACTGTCTTCATCGAACACGTCGGCAGCCTGATAGGTCTTGCCATTGGCCGTGAATGTTGCCAAAGACGGAGATTTGCTCAAGTCAACCATACCATAGATATGGAGCTCAGACATATAGGCATTCTGAGAAATGTTGAACGGGAAGAATTTAATCTCGACATTCTGACGGTTCACGTCAATGGAAACATCCTCGCCGTTTGACTTTGCAATAGACTGATAATATAATGTGTCCCACTTCTCTGTTCCGGCAGTGCGGCATGCAACAGCCCATCCGCGGTTTCCTCCTGTTGCCATCTGATGGAATGTAATCTTGCTTACACTTGCCAAAGCTGAAGTTACAGCGTATGGCTCCTGCGTCTTAACCTCATTTGTGTATTTGGCGCTTTCGATGAAACCTGTTATATCGCTGAACTTAGAGTTAGTACCGTTAGGATAAGCGCCTACACCGCAAAGTGTCATGGTGAAATTTTCATGACTGTACTTTGTCTTCAGATTGTAAACAGACGGCGTCTCGTTATTTGCCTTTCTGTCAACCTCCGTCCAGTCGCGGAAGTTGGTATCAAATATACCCTTTTCCTGAATGACCGATACAAATGTAGCGTGAATGCGGTACAGATAACTTGAGCCAGTACCAACAACCTCCACATAACCATTTTTCACTTCTGCCGTGGTAGCCTTATGAGCTACGGAATCAGCATCAGCATCCTTGCCACCAACGGTATAATTATGATAGCCGGGATAAGAAACCACTGAGACGTAGTCGCGAGTGCTCTTAACCGGAATACGAATAATCGT
>CAZDXA010000108.1:0-3031 GCA_964509435.1 uncultured Synergistaceae bacterium
GGGATACCTCCTTTCTTTTAAGCCTCTGCCGCCGTAAAAAGCGGCAGAGGTGAAGAGGAAAGGAATTGCGCCGGCGCAATTTTCGCCGGAAAAAGGAGGTAGACATGTACGAAAAGTTCGGCAAAATGGAGAGCCTTGCGGCGATCAACGCCAAGGCGGAAGAGCTCTTCAATGCCGGGGATGTCGACGGCTTGCGGACGCTGGCCGCCGAGAACAGCATCCCGGCAGATTACGCGGATCTTTATCTGGAAGGAGAAACTCCGGAATTCGTCGACATCCAGATGTTCGCCGAGGGCCGGATCCGGACGGAGGCGGAAGACCTGGGCGTCGAGGAACTGCTCGCAGACTGGGCCGAATACGTCATTGTCCTCATCGAGGACTCGCCGGAATTCGCGGAGAAGGTGATCAAGAACGGAAGAACGCTGATCGGCTGCATCGGGGAGCTGTGCGCCTATGGCATCATGCACGCGGAGCAGGCTCCGGCAGAGGTATGCCAGGCGATCAACCGCACGGTGACAGAGGAACAGCTGAAGAAGCTCCACATGGAGCGCAGACACATTCAGTACACAAAGATCGGGATGCCGGGAATGGGAACCGCGAAGCGGATCATCCGGCAGTATTTCGGAGGGTGAGCCATGGCAGAATATTCTTATAAGATGTTCAACGCGGACCTCACCTGCACGAGGGGCCGGGGAAAGTTCCAGTACGAGCCCGGCGTCTGGTACGAAGAAGAAGAGGCGAACTGTGCGCGGAATGGCTTTCATAGCGCGAAGAATCCGCTGGACTGCCTCGACTACTACGGGAGCTTCGAGGGGAATCAGTGCTGGATCTGCGAGATCGCCGGCGACATCGACGAGGACGAGAAAGACAGCAAGGTCTCCTCGACGCGGATCCGGCTGGTCAGACGGCTGAGCAAGGCCGAGTATGTTGCCGAGGCCGTCAAGTACATCCTTAAAAATCCAAGGATGCCGCTGAATGGCCGTGTGATGAGAAGCAAGGCCGAGGCCGGCGGGGACGGATGGGCGATCGCGTGCGGGCCGGAGGCAATGGCGATGGGCAGGAAGATCGGAGACGTGATCGGAGTCATCAAAACGGATGCAGACGGCCGGGCGATGAAGGCGGGCGTGTTCGAGATTGACGGGGTGGACTACAGGCCGGACCGCTTCTACGACGCAAGCGGAGCGACGTTAGTCATGGAAGAGCCTTTCAATCCTTATAGGAGGGCGTGATGGCACTCAGAAAAAAATTCTGCTTAAAGCTTCCGGCGATCTTCGCCGACGAATACAGGAACGCCCCTGCCTCCAACTACAGGAGCTGGCATGGGGGCAACTACAAGGCCGAAAAGGAACCGACCCTTGCGGCAGCGGCCCACAAGGAGCTCGGCGAGAACGGATACGACATCCTCGTCATTGATCTCTTCTACGGCGGCGAGATGGTCGGGCGCTATTTTGCCGACAAGGTGACGGACGAGCACAAGGGATGGGACGTCAAGAGCGGGAAATGGTATCAGAAGATCCGCCTCGACAATCTGGCCGCCGGGATTCTGAGCCTCCCGATGGATAACTCATACTGGGGCCGGCAGACGGACCACTACAGCTTCCGGACCGGGGACGACGACACGGTCCACGACTATTTCGGGAAGGAGATATCCTCGTGGGAGAACAGCGCCGAGAGCAGCCTGGTCTTCAAGAGAGCGAATCGGCACGAGGAGCTCGTCCGGCAGAGGGTCGCTTCGTGGTACGAGGACCCGGACACGGAGTTCCGGGAGTGGGCCCGGAAGCTGGCGACGCCGGCCGTGCTGACCGAGCGGAAGAAGGACAAGAAAGTCACATGCACCTGCTCATGCTGCGGTGCCACATGGCAGCGGGAGAAGTTCTACCGGAGCGGGCACTGGGTCGAGTGCCCGGAGTGCGGAGAAAAAGTCAAGCCGGTGAGACTCGGCCATGAGAAGGAACGCTACGTGACGGAGCAGCGGGTCTACCGCGTCGCCCCAGGTAAGGACGGGGTGAGCTGGTTTCTCGAGATGATGTCGGCCTACGGATATTTCTCCGACGAGAAGAGAGAGTGGGAGGTACATGCCGATCCGGACCTCGTGGTCCGCCTTAAGCGAAGGGATCACTATGGAGAGTGCTTCTATCTGTTCAACGCAGGGTGGAGCGATAGGAGGCACGGCTTCAACATCATGTTCCGGAAAGGATATCTCTACAAGGACTTCAAGGGTGCGGAAAGGCTCATGGATGAAGGCCAGGCACGACGCCTCCGCGCGATCGCGGACACGGAGTTCTACTGCAATGCCGACAGGGCCGTCATGATGAAGGGCTACTCATACCTTGAATATCTGATCAAGGGAGGCTACAGGAAGCTGAGCGGCCAGATTGTAGACGGCTATCAGGTGTGGCGAGAAGAGGATGAACCCGCATCGGCGGAGGAGTTCTTCGGCTTCAACCGGCAGCGGCAGAACCGTCTCCGTCAGATGGACGGCGGGATCAGAGCAGTGGAGTGGCTCCGCTGGGAGGAGAAAACCGGAAAGAAGATCTCCGACGAGGACCTGAAGTGGTTCGCCGACAAGAACGTCAGCCCGTCAGGATCTTACATGGACGGATGGACGGAGATGCTGCAGAGGATCGGATCGCCGCGGAAGGTAAGAAATTACGTGGAGAAGCAGTCGGCCGCGAGCGGCAAAACGGTGAACGCGACAGCCTGGGACTATGCGGACTACATCCGCATGGCAAAGGACCTCCGCTTCAACCTATCGCACGAGATGTTCTACAAGCCGAAGAATCTCAAGGCGGCCCACGATGAGTGCGTCCGCATCTTCCACGAACAGGAATGGAAGATCAAGGCGAAGGGAACTGAGGAGCAATTCCCGGAGGTCAACGGGATCCTGGAATCGATCATAGACAAGTACGAATACATCGGCGATGAATATCGGATCGTGGTCCCGAAGGGAATCGTGGACATCCTGAAGGAGGGGGCGGCCCTCGGCCATTGCGTCGACACGTCCAACCGCTACTTTGAGCGGATTGAACAG
>CAZDXA010000109.1:0-2973 GCA_964509435.1 uncultured Synergistaceae bacterium
GAGGGTGTGAAGAAATCTCTGTAAATAGGATTTCCTGTGATATGAATCGTGGGCTGGATAGCTGATTCGAACTATCCAGTCCTGTTTCATATATACGGCATGCTTGAAGGCATGTCAATAGAGGGCAGCTGATTCTGCCCCAATCTATTCAGTTTCTCTCAGTTACTCGGGAATTCGATCCGGGTACATGATTGAAAGCTCGCCGTATACTTTGCCCCAGTTGCGGATCGGCATAGTCCATTTCTTCGTCGCTTCAAACGTAGCCAGATACAGCGCTTTCAGTAACGCCTGGTCACTCGGGAATACACTTCTCTGATGATTCAGCTTCCGATACGTGGAGTTAAGGCTTTCGATGGCGTTGGTTGTGTAAATGATCTTGCGAACATCGCTGGAAAACTTGAAAATCGGCGTGATTGCGTCCCAGTGACGCTCCCAGGATTTCATGGCGTTGGGGTATTTTTCATTCCACTTGTCAGAAACACGGTCACGCTCATCCAAGGCGGCCTGCTCATTTGGCGCACCATAAATCTTCTTGAGATCTGTGGCAAACGCTTTTTTATCCTTGTCCGCGACATATTTCAGCGTGTTACGAACCTGATGAACGATGCAGCGTTGGTACTCTGTATTCGGGAAGGCCGCGGAAATGGCCTCCTGGATGCCCGTCAGGCCGTCCGCGCAGATGATCAGGATATCCTGCACGCCGCGATTTTTCAGCGTGTTCAGTACGGATAGCCAATATTTGGCGCTTTCATTTTCGCCGACTTCTATCGTGAGGACGTCCTTTTTGCCTTCGAGATTAATTCCCAGAATGACGTATGCGGCCAGCTTGCGAATTACGCCATCCGAACGAACGGAATAATGAATCGCATCGATATAAAGGACAGGATAAATACTGTCTAAGGGCCGTTTCTGCCAGTCCTCGATCTGCGGCAGGATCTTGTCCGTAACGTCTGAAATAAAGCCTTCCGAAGCCTCAAACCCGTAGATATCCATCAACGTATCTGAGATCTGGCGGGTTGTCATCCCTTTCGCGTACATGGAAATGATCTTCTGATCAATATCGGAAATATCCTTCTGCCGCTTTTTGACAACCTGCGGTTCGAATGTTGATTTGCGATCCTGCGGGACGTCGATCGTCATGGATCCGTAGCTGGAATTAACCTGCTTCTGCTTGTAGCCGTTTCGGTAATCATCGGAATCAGAACGCTGAGATTTTTCATAGCCAAGATGATCGTCCATCTCAGCTTCCATCATTTTTTTGATGGTACCACCGAGAAGATCCTTGAGTGCATCCTGGATATCCTGCGCTGACTGTATATCGTATTCTTCCAGAAGCTGTTGGATAATCTGCCGTTTGCCTTCTGTCATCTGTACGTGGTGAACCGGTTTCTTTTCTTTTGCCATAATCAAGGCCTCCTATGATAATAAGTCTATATCACAGGAGGCCATTACGCACTTACAATATGCTATTTACAGAAAAACTTTCACAGTCTCAATGTCAATGATATTTATGCTGCAGAACGCGCCGTACTGGCAAACTTCTGTTCTAAAAAAACGCACTGTCGGAAGAGGATATAAAACGGGGCGCTTCCCTGAGGAAACGTCCCGTTTCTTCCATGCACGCCGACAGCTTTTTTACTTGCTGAACAGGCTGTCCAGACCTTTTTGCAGTGCGTCGTTCAGTGCATCCTGAAGAGGATCTCCGGAGGATCCGGGTTTATCTTCTTTCTCGTCCTCCTCTGTGTCCAGCTCTTTATCTTCCTCCTCATCTTCCTCTTCATCCTCTTCTTCGTCCTTCTTCTGAGTCCTGGAGGCTTTGCCTCCGGGATTTTCCTTCTTCCCCTCATCATCGCCGGAAAGCAGCTCGTCTGTCAGGTCGGCCCCGTTAATCTTGAAATTGTCGATGCCTGGATTGTTTACGTTTCCGCCGATGTGGAACGTCAGATTGCGGAAATCCTGTTTACCGAAGGACTTGCCAGCTCCAGAAATTGCACCGATCAGAACGCCGGCTACGCCTTCGGAACCGCCGTGCAGAAGCGCCGACAGACCGCCTGCATCAGATGCGCCGCCGAACGCCGATGACACCATTCTGACGAGCATGGTGTTGAGTAAGATATCGGCGTTGATGTTCAGCGCACCTGAATAGGCGATTGTCCCGCTGCCCTTGACGTACTGATAAACGCCGTCGCCCTTGTTCGCGTTGATGACCGAACCGTCTTTGATCGTCAGCGCTTTTTCAGTGGTGGCAAACGGGATTTTGGCGTTCGCGTAAGTCAGTCCTTTGTTGTTGCCGTGAATCTGCGAAATTATGTTGATATAGGTTTTGTAGTCCTTAAAGCCATACATGGCGCCGCCGGCAGATGTCACAGTGCCGGAGCCGTTGAGCGTGAAAGGATCCAGTTTTCCTGAAGCCGTGTAATCACCGTTCAGCTTGCCTGTCAGTCCGCCGCCCAGATCCGGCGCGGCCTGAGTGATGATGTCCTTCAGCTGGCTGCCCTTCATGGCAGCTTTCAGACTGTAGATCATCTTGTTGATGTCGATGTTCAGGCTGCCGTTGATCGTGCCGCCGGCAAGACGGCAGCTGAAATCAGGCAGTGTGGCGATCATCTTTGCCAGTTTCAGCGAGGACTTCACCTGCTCGAACTTCATTCCCGTCAAAGTGAAAAGCGGGATCGACGCTGTACCGCTGCCGGAAATGTCCGTATCAGTCAGGCTGCCTTTCATGGATCCTGAAAGTTTTCCCGACGCACTGAGGCTGTCTGCGCCGAAAGTCTTCATCACGCTGCCGAGATCGATGTTTGAGACGGAAAGATCATATGTGCCGTTCAGGTTCCGCCCGAATTTCAGCGTGGAGTTCAGCTTGATGAGACCGCCGGCCACGGCTGCTGACATCTCCTTGAATGCCACTCTGTCAGAAGCGAAGGTCACAGCTCCGTTGACTTTGGTAATCGGCAGATTCATAAAGGAAAGTGC
>CAZDXA010000110.1:0-2972 GCA_964509435.1 uncultured Synergistaceae bacterium
CCGTAACGGCACCCCAATCGACGTCGATGACGTGCTCATGTGGGATGACGGCACCACGCTCAAGGTTGCCGTCCTCAACTACTACGGCAGCAGCTTCGAGAGCATCGGCTGCTGGACCGCCGAGGACGAGGACGAGGAGTTCAGCGACAACCTCGGTGCCTCAATCAACCTCACGAAGACGGTTTGGGGGAAGCAGTGAGCGACAAGACCGAGACGGAGCGTCTCATCGCGATCATCGAGAAGCTGGTTGACGAGAACGCGACGCTCGTCGCAGAGCTATCAAAGAGGACGATACAGAGCAGTGGCACGACGGTGCCGGGGATAACCTACTGGAGGCCAAACGACCCGATTAAGCCGCCATACACCGTCACATGCGGAGTAGGTGATGCCGAATGAGCGAACTCGAACCTACTATTACCGAACTCGAACCCACCGCCACCGAGCGCCTGCGGGCGCTGCTGGACGAGCGCGGGGTGGAGTGGGAGGACATGAGCATACGCCCGTATGCGTGCACGTCATGGCGCGACCCAGACGGAGAGCCATGCACGGCGCTCGAAGGTGCAGACGATATACCAGACGGCAAGCTGTCCGCGCAGGCGTTGCTCACCCCCGAGCAGGCCATAGCCGCCACGCTGGGGCAAGAGGACATCTACACGCGCGAGGACATGGAGGGCGCCTTTGTCAGCGGTTACTCGCTAGGCAGCTTGCCTGTAGGCTCCGACCCTCGATGGAACGAGAACAGACAGACGGTGGACGAGCACATGGCCGAGCTTGGATGGGTGCGCAAGGAAGCCGCCACGCTGGGTTCGTGCAACTGTTCGAACAACTGCACGAACGCTGAACGAGCGGAGACGTGCCACGACAAGAACGGATTCGACCCTGACATAGGCTTCGAGTGCACGGTCTGCGGAACCATGGTCGACAGCTACATGGTCACACCAGCAGACACGGGCCATGAGATGCAGTTCCACTACTGCCCCAACTGCGGACGGCGAATCGAGGTGGACGATGGCTGAGTACGTGGTGGAGGAACCTAGCGACCGCAGCGCGTCATGGCGAGTGCATGAGCGTATCGTGCGGTGCAGGGATTGCGAGCACTACCGCGAGCGAATCAACGGCTGCGTGGAGTTCGGAGACGAGTCGCGCGGCGAGTACGCAAACGTGGAGCCTGACGGCTTCTGCGCGTGGGGCAAGAGAAGGGAGAGCGAATGAGCATCACCGACGAGCTGAGGAAGTACGCGGGTAGGCTGAGCGACGAGGCCGCGAGAAAGAGCGAACATGGGTTTTCTCCGGTTGCGATGGCGCTGGAAGGCATCGCCGACCGCATAGACGCGGAGCATGAGAGGGAGCTGCGCGAGACGGGCGAGGACATCGTGCGGGACGTGAGGCGCGAGTGGGTTCGTCTCCCGCTAGACGCCGACGGCGTGCCGATTTGCGTGGGGGACGTGCTCACGGACGGCGAGTACACGTTCGTTGTCGACGAGCTGGCCGCGTTCGGGGGAGGCTCGTGGAGCATCCGCAACGAGGGCAAAAACGCATGGAAGGCGTGCGACGTCACCCACCACCACAAGCCGACCGTCGAGGACGTGCTGCGAGAGCTGGTCGCAGCTTACATGGACACGCCGCTCGATGATTCAAACGATGGCGAGTTCTTCGCCGAGTACGCCGCCAAGCTGCGTCTGGCTGGTGATGCGGAGTGACACCTACGAGAAAAGACGTAGAACCTACGACTTTGCTGCCTTGCCCGTTCTGCGGGGGCGAGGTGCGACTACAGGATTTTGACCATCTCAACACGCGCACCGGCGAGTACGTCCATGAGTGGGGATTCTGGCACGACTGCCCTCCGATGGGCAAGCACCGCAACGTGTACGGACAAGGAACGGGCGCGATGGTGATTGAATCCGCCTACTTCGAGACGCGCGAGGATGCCATCGCTGCATGGAACAGGAGGGCAGACGCATGACCGCCACAGAGGCGCTTGAGCGCCGCATAGACGAGCTGTGCGAGGAGAACGAGCGGCTGCGGCAGCAGGTGGCAAGCATCATCGGTCGCAGCTTCCGAACGGCAGATAAGATGGACTGTCTCGACACCGAGAACGCCAAGCTGCGGGAGCTGGCCGTCCTCAATTGGGAATGGGCGCATAGCTGCTGCGGAAACAACTGCAAGATGCAGATGGACGGATGCGGCTACGGCATCGACCGCGAGTGCAACTATGAGCGAGAAATCTACGACCGCATGCGCGAGCTGGGAATCGAGGTGGACGAATGAGGGCACGCAAGCCCATAAGCAAGTCGACGATCGACGCATGGGCCAGAGGCCCTGCGAAGCGCACCGCCAGGCGCGTGATCACGAGCAACGCCGACACCGACCACGCCACGGGGCACTGCGAGTGCGGCGCCTGCGGCGGGGCCATCGACTTTTGGGACAAGTGGTGCCGCCACTGCGGCGCGAGGATGGAGGACGAATGACGGAACAGACCTTTACCGAGGGCGAGCTCTTCGTCTACGTGAATGGCGACCGCTGGGAGCTGGGCATGGTCAAGCGACCGAACAATCGCGGAGACGGCTACTTCTGCTGGTACTCCACGGGCGACACGGCGGCGAACACGCCTATGCACTGCATGCACAAGCTGGCGAACCACGGATTCACGAAGGTGGAGGGCCTGCTTCGGGCCGCGACGAACGTGGGAGGTGCGCTATGACGCACGAGGAGCGGGTGAGGCACCACATGTACGAGACGCTGGAGGGCATCGCCGAGCAGAGCGAGCGCATCGCCAGCCTGGAGGAGCTGGTGCTGGACATGTGGGTGAGCTGCCCGGTGCACGATGACGACTGCGCCGTCTGCCCGCACCATGACGGCCTTCTCTGCGACCTGTACAGGCGCATGGAGGAGCTGGGGGTGGGCGAATGACCGACACGCTGACGTGCCCGCGCTGCGGGCGCCCGGTGCGGAGGCTCGTGGTCTGCGAGGAC
>CAZDXA010000111.1:0-2948 GCA_964509435.1 uncultured Synergistaceae bacterium
ATGCCGTACGTACCTGCCACTACCCCGATGACCCACGTTGGTACGACCTCTGCGACGAGTATGGACTCTACGTCACCGCTGAGGCCAATCAGGAGAGCCACGCCTTCGGCTATGAGGATAAGGCAGAGTCGATGAAACCGATTTTTGCCCGTCAGATACTTGAGCGCAATCAGCACAATGTAGAGATGCAGTTTAATCATCCGAGCATTATCGTGTGGAGCCTGGGTAATGAGACGGCCGACGGTCCCAACTTCACGGCCGCAAAGGCTTGGATTGAGAGCGTCGACAAGAGCCGCCCCATCCACTGGGAGCGCGCCGGACTGGGCGACAACACCGACATCTTCTGCCCGATGTATATGAGCGTGAAGGATGTGGAGCGCTACTGCAAGAATCCTAATTCACCCAAGCCGCTCATCCAGTGCGAGTACAACCACACGATGGGCAACTCGGCCGGCAACCTCAAGGAATACTGGGAGCTCGTTCGCAAGTACCCCATCTATCAGGGTGGCTACGACTGGGACTTCGTCGACCAGGCTCTGCACCGCAAACCCAACTTCGACGCCAGCCGCACCGTGGCCGACTACGATGCCATCGCCAACCGCTATGAGCCGCTGTCGGGCAACCTGTCGCCGCTCTACACCTATGGTGGTGACTATAACACCAAGGACGCCTCGGATAACAACTTCAACTGCAATGGCATCATAGGCCCCGACCGTCAGCTCAATCCCCACGCTTACGAGGTGGCTTACGAGTACCAGAACATCTGGGCTGAGCCCGTCAACCTGCAGCAGGGCAAGATTAGCGTGCGCAATGAATATTTCTTCCGCGACCTGAGCAACTACTACATGACCTGGGCGCTCGTCAAGGACGGCGAGACGGTGAAGACCGGTCGTGTGGATGAGATCAATGCAGCGCCGCAGCAGACCCAGCAGCTCACGTTGCCTTATCAGGTGCCTGCCGATGGCGAGGTGATGCTCAACATCGAGTTTAAGTTGAAGACCGCCGAGCCGCTGATGAGCGCCGACCAGACGGTGGCCACTCGCCAGCTCGTCGTGCGCGAGGATCCGAAGGGCTTCCCTCACGACACCGACGATGCCGCAAAGGTGAAGGTGCAGGACAAGAAGAAAGATCCGCAGATTGTGCTGACCTCAGACCAGATGACGATGGCTTTCGACAAGACCACCGGCCTGCTTGCGCAATACACTGTGGGCGGTAAGCAGATGCTCGGTGAGGGCGGTACGCTCAAGCCTAACTTCTGGCGCGCCGTGACCGACAATGACATGGGTGCCAACATGCAGAACAGGTTTAAGGTGTGGCGCAATCCGACGATGAGCCTCAAGAGCCTCACGGCCAACAAGGTGAAAGAGGGCAAGGCTGAGAAGGCACAGGTAGTGGCTACCTATGATATGCCCGACGTGAAGGCTACGCTGACGCTGACCTATCTCGTCAGCGCCGATGGCAGCATCGACCTGACCGAACAGCTCACCACGACGCCCGGCGCCAAGGTCTCCGACATGTTCCGCTTCGGTATGGTGATGGATCTGCCCTACGACATGAGTCAGAGCCATTTCTATGGCCGCGGTCCGGTGGAGAACTACATCGACCGCGACGGCGGTCAGTGGATTGGCCTTTATACGCTGAGCACTGAGCAGCAGTTCTATTCCTACATCCGTCCGCAGGAGACGGGTACGAAGTGCGACATCCGCTGGTGGCAGCAGCTCACCAATGCCGGCGCCGGCCTCGCGTTCTCACCCGTTGGTACGACGATGTCGGCCTCGGCCCTGCACTACAGCATCAACGACCTCGACGAGGGCATGGAGAAGCACCAGCGCCATTCACCCGAGGTGAGGAAGAGCAAGTACACCGAGCTTTGCTTCGACCTCATCCAGTATGGTGTGGGCGGTGAGAACAGCTGGGGCGCATGGCCGCTCGAGAAGTACCGCGTGCACTACGGCGACAAGACCTTCCGTGTGCAAATCGTGCCGGTGAAGTAAAACGTTGCGATAGCTATGGTATCGCGATGCCAAAAAAACTTAAAAAAACTTGGTCAATTCGGCGCGGCGCATTATCTTTGCGTCTGACTAAAAGCTAAAGATGGTGCAGAGATATCTTTATCGGCTTGTCGTGGTCGTCTCCCTGCTCAGCATAGTGTGGGGCTGCTCACCCGGCAAATCGTATAAATACAAGATTGGCGTTTCACAATGCGTCGGTGGCATGTGGCGCGACAAGGCCAACAACGAGATGTTGTCGGCCCAGCACCTCTACGATACCGATGTGAAGGTCGTCATCACCAATGCCGACCACAGCACCTGCCGTCAGCGGCAACAGATTGACTCCCTGCTCAACACGAATATCGACCTGTTGGTCATCTCGCCCAACGAGTACGGCCCGTTGGCCTCCAGCGTCGACAAGGCCCATAAGCGCGGCATTCCCGTCATCCTCTTCGAGCGCAAGACCGCCTCACCCAACTTTACTGCATTCATCGGTGGCGACAACCTTGAGGCCGGCCACGCGATGGGGCAGTATGCGGTCAAGCTCTGCCGCGACAGCATCCGGACCGAAGGCCGCAAGCCTGTAGTGTTGCAGATTACCGGTCGGCTGGTCATGTCGCCCGACCACGAGCGCTACGAAGGTTTCTCGGGGGTGATGGCCCAGCATCCGGAGATCACGTATCATAAGATAGAGAGCAACTGGTCGCCCGAGGAGGCCTATGCCATCACCAGAAAGTGGCTCCTGTCGGGCAAGCCCGTGGACATCATCTTCTGCCAGAACGACCTTTCCACGCTCGGTGCCTGGAAGGCGGCCCGGGAACTGGGACGGGAGAAGTCCATCCGCTTCTTGGGCATCGACGGTCTGCCCAATGAGGGCATTGCCGCCATACAGGAGGGTAAGATGGCCGCCACCTACATCTATCCCACTGACGGCGAGAAGATTATCAAACTGGCGCT
>CAZDXA010000112.1:0-2917 GCA_964509435.1 uncultured Synergistaceae bacterium
TGCAAAACGAGGGCGACTACGACCGCATGTTCGTCTTCATGGCCGATGTGCAGGCGCTCACCGATAACGCCGACAACCCCGACAAGATACGCGAGAACATCATCAATGTGGCGCTCGACTACCTCTCGGTAGGTCTCAACCCTAACAAATGCACCTTATATATACAGAGCCGCATCCCTGAGCTGGCCGAACTGACCACCTATCTGATGAACATCGTCAGCGTGAGCCGCGTGCAGCGCAACCCCACCGTGAAGACGGAGGTGAAGATGCGCGGCTTCGAGAACAACTCCATCCCCTTGGGCTTCTTCTGCTACCCCGTGTCGCAAGCAGCCGACATCGCCGCTTTCAAGGCCACCACGGTGCCCGCCGGCGAGGATCAGGAGCCGATGCTCGAGCTGACGCGTGAGCTCGTCAACCGCTTCAACCAGATTTATGCGCCCGTGCTCGTGGAGCCGCAGATTATGCTGCCTGAGAACGCCACCGCACGACGCCTGCCCGGCACCGACGGCAAGGAGAAGATGTCGAAGAGCCTCGGCAACTGCATCTACCTCTCCGACGACGCCGACACCGTGTGGAAGCAGGTCAAGGGCATGTATACCGACCCCACCCATCTCAACGTCTCCGACCCCGGCCACGTAGAGGGCAACGCCGTGTTCACCTATCTCGACGCCTTCGCCACCGACCAGGACTTCGCCGACTTCTGGCCTGAATTCCACAACCTCGACGAACTGAAGGCGGCCTACACCCACGGCGGCATTGGCGACATGAAGTGCAAGAAGTTGCTCAACAAGGTCATCAACCGCATGCTCGACCCCATCCGCGAGCGCCGCAGAGAATACGAGAAGGATATTCCCGAGATATTCAACATCCTCAAGAAAGGCTCCGAGAGCGCACGGGAGGTGGCCGCACAGACCATGGACGAGGTGCGCAAAGCCATGCGTATCAACTATTTCGAGGACGAGGAGCTCATCAAGGAGCAGACGGCAAAGTTCAGCGCCAACCAGACAAAGTAAGGGCAGAAATACGGAAGTACAGAAGTACGGAAGTACAGAAGTACAGGAAGTACAGAAGTCCAGTCATGTGCATAAGCATCTGGCAAAGGCGTATCATTTTGGTAATGACTGAACTTCCGGACTTCTGGACTTCTGGACTTCCAATCTTCAGTACTTCTGGACTTCCAATCTTCCTAACTTCGCTCTCTTTCTACAATATTAATGGATAAAGACGACAGCTACAGCCACATCTTAAAATACACAGGTATCTTTGGCGGCGTACAGGGCATCAATATATTGATTAGCCTTGTACGCAGCAAACTTGTGGCCTTGCTGCTCGGTCCCGACGGCGTCGGACTCGTCTCACTGTTCAACTCCACCATCAAGATGGTGTCGGACACCACGTCGCTCGGCATCTCGATGAGCGGCGTGCGCGACATCTCAGAGGCCTACCACGACGGCGACCAACGGCGCCTCGACGAGGGCATCGGCATCGTGAGGTACTGGAGCATGCTCGTGGCCGCGCTCGGACTGCTCGTCTGCGTGGCTGCCAGTCCGCTGCTCAACAAGTGGACGTTCAGTTGGGGCGACCACACCCTGCATTTCATTCTTTTGTCGCCAGTCGTCGCCCTGACGGCCATCACGGGGGGTGAGCTGGCGGTGCTCAAGGGCACCCGCATGCTGCGGCAGTTGGCCACCATTTCGGTCATCAATGTCGTCTGCGCCCTCTTCATCTCAGTGCCGCTGTATTACATCTGGGGCGAGCAAGCCATCGTGCCCTCGCTCTTCCTGCTGGCGTTGTCGCAATGCATCGTCACCATCAGCTATTCGTGGCGCCACTACCCCGTCAAAAGCTTCTTGAAGAAGCAGTTCTTCGGCCGCGGCGTGAGCATGATACGCCTCGGCATCGCCTTCACCTTAGCGGGATTCTTCGGCAGTTGCACCGACTTCGTCATACGCTCATTCATCAGCCACAACAGCACGCTGAGCGACGTAGGCCTGTTCAACGCCGGTTACATGCTTACGATGGTTTACGCAAGCATGGTGTTCTCAGCCATGGAGACCGACTATTTCCCCCGCCTCTCAGTGGTGCAGGGCAATGGCAGGCCGCTCTCTACGGTCGTCGACCGGCAGATAGAGGTGTCAATGGTGCTGGTGGCCCCCATGCTCGTGGCCCTGCTTGTGGCCCTGCCTGTCATTCTGCCGTTGCTGCTCAGCCACGCGTTTCTGCCGGCGCTGCCCATGACGCAGCTGCTCATCCTCGCCGTGTCGCTGCGCGCCGCCAAGCTGCCCGTGTCCTACATCCCGCTGGCCAAGGGCGACTCGCTGTCCTATCTGCTCATGGAGTTTGTCTATGATGTTGTGGCTGCCGCGGCCACCGTGTGGTGCTATGCCCGCTACGGCCTTTGGGGCGCGGGCTTGGGCCTGCTCGCGGCAAGCGTGTTCGACTTCGTCTTGCTCAACGTCTATATGGGCCTCAAATACGACTTCCGCATGAGCCGCACCACATGGATGCTCATCACCGGCCACCTGACAATCGTCGTTCTCACGTTTGCCACCGTCCGTCTCACCGACGGCGTAGCCTACTGGGTCGCCGGTGCCGCATGCCTCGTGCTGAGCGCCCTTGCGTCACTGTTCTTCCTCTCCCACCATACTGACATCCTGAAAAAAGCCAGACAACTGCTGGAAAGGAGGCGCCGTGGCTAAGTTCAGCATCCTGGTGGCCGTCTATAACGCCGCCGCCACGCTGCCGCGGTGCCTCGACTCGCTGTGCGCACAGACGCTGACCGACTTCGAGGCCATCTGCGTCGACGATGCCTCAACCGACGGCTCCTGGGTCATCCTCAGCCGCTACGCCGAGCGCGACCGGCGCTTCATCATCCGCCATCTCGACGAGAACCGCGGTCAGGCCCACGCCCGCAACA
>CAZDXA010000113.1:0-2896 GCA_964509435.1 uncultured Synergistaceae bacterium
ATCTCCCTCTGACTTCGACTGTGATAATGGTACCCCTGATCCTCCGTTGGCATTAAACGTTACGGTATATTTTTTTATTGATTTCCAAACTGCGTATAAAGTTGAACTTACATCATTATTAAACCATTCTCCAGGCTCATATGAAGCACTAGATGCCCCACTATTTGTCGACCATCCCAAAAATGTATAACCACTCCTTACTGGTTTATCGGATGATAAATATATAGATGTTCCATATGTCTTTGTCTGTGATGATGGCGCACCTGTTCCTCCATTTGCATCATAATAAATCTTTTTTGTAATACTCAATCTGGCATTAGATGTCGAAGAACTTCCCGCATATATTGAATCATTTCCGTAATTTGAAATTTTACAGTAATAATATCTTCCTGATAATTCAGATGCATTATCACTTGATGTATATACTGTATAAGAACTACCTGTAGCTCCAGAAATCGGAGTTCCTGAATGTCCCGTCGAAGAACTTGTATAATACCATTGATATGACAAATTAGTTCCCCCTGCTGACACACTGAAAGTTGCACTATCGCCAACAGATACTTTTTTATTTGATGTATAAGTAGAAACATATGGCTGTGTATCATATATATTAAAACTGCCATCTCCTTCTATACAATCACCACTTTTTCCTACCACCTCAAAATTGTATGTATAATATCCGGAATTGTAAAATATAAATCCAACATTTGCAAAATTTATATAATTATTTGCACTTCTTGTATCATATATATCAAGCTTTCCATCCTTATATACATTAACTCTAATATATTTTATGTCGTTCTCTCTATTTCTATCCCAGAAATTAATGTAAGTGTCCTGACCCACATATCCACATCCTGTTGCATTACATCCAGTATATGCCTGAACAGGTATTGTTGAAACGTTATATGTAATCGACGTCAATGCCTTTGCTTCTTTTATAATAACTAACGAAACAAGCATACATGCTAAAAACATTAACCACCTTTTTATTTTTTTCATATATTCCACCTACCTTATTTTTATCTTTTTTTCACTCCATACACTACAATAATTTTTTCCAGATACCTTTACCACAACACGTGCCCTAAAATAATATGTCTTACCACTTTTTAAACCATCTGCTATAAATTTGCCCCTTTGTAAATCTGGACATGGATTTACAACTTTTGTAAACTCATCTGGAAAGTCTTTAGAAGTTGATGCCTGTATCTGACATTTTGCATTTTTCACTTTAACTTTTTTCCATGTAAATTTAACTCTCCCATTTGAAAGTGATTTTGCACTAAATTTCTTTACCTTGTCCGGAACAATAATTATAGTAATTTTTTTCTCACCTGCTTCAAATTCTTTTGTTGCTTTTGTTTTCACAGTTATAATTGCTTTTCCATATCCTTGAACAAAGACCATTCCTTTGTTGTCAACAGTTGCAACCTTTTTATTTGATGTACTATAACTTAACTTTCCATCACTATCTGTTTTTACTTCCAAATTAAATTTCTTTCTAGTATATGTTTTTTTTATTTTTTTGTTACCTACGAATGTTGGTTTATATCTGCTATCATCTATCTTAACTGAAACAGTCTTAGTCCACTTACTATAATATTCCCCCTCAAATACTCTTGCTCTAAAATAATAAATCTTACCACGCTCTAAGCCTACAATATTACGCAATATTCCACGATTCGCCAAACAATTTATTGATAGAATTTTATCATTATCAAATTCTAATGATAATGAAGCCTGAATTTCAACCTTTTCATACTTATGATCTATTTTCTTCCATGTAAATGTAACAGTTCCTTTGGGTCCAGATTTTACTTTAAACTTTTTTAATTCTCCTAAATTAGGAGCCACATTCCCCTCTCCCATACTTTTTTTATATCTTTTTATCCCTACTTTTTTTATTATCATTGAGTTTTCTCTGCCTTCATGAATAAAAACATTTTCTTTTTTATACATTGTCACAACATTTTTAGTATTTTCAGCTGCCAAACTCCTACTATTATTTAAAGGTATCATGAGAATCTCACAACACACTGATAAAATAATAATACAAGAAAATAATCTATTTAAACGTTTCATATATATTTCACCACCTATATGTCTTCATTAAAATGCACCCGTATATTATGTTTTTAATATTGATCTTTGAGTAATAACAATGAATAATCTATATCCTCTTCCATATACCAATCGTTATAATACTCATCATTATCGTATTCTAAAGCATAATAACTTCCAGTTTTATCTTTAGTATCAACAACTCTTTCCTGTATGTCATATAAATCATCAAATGCTTTTATATCAATAAACCATTCATAATCAATTTCATAAATATATGATGGCACTTTCCAGCTATGAGTATTCTTATCTCCGCTTATTGTAATAAGCATGTCCGATTTTATACATCTTTGTAGATTACAGTTAGATTCTATAATATCTACCATTTTTTTATTCAAACTTTCCATAACATCAATGTCATCATCATCATCATCTGAGTCAATTATTCTCTGTAATTTTTCAATATCAAATTCCTCAAAACTACTCTGGCTATAATCAAATTTAATATTATTACCATATATTTCATAAACATCTTTATAGAACTTTTTTAAGTCTTCTTTTAAATATTTTTCTTTATCCTCTATATTTTCTATAGCTTTATCAGGTAAAAGATTTAATATTTCTGTGCTAGAATCGTCCTGTATTCCTTTTACATATTTTTCTTGTATAACATCAATTTCTTCATCTTCATTGTAAAAATCATCGCTATTTTCATATTCATTTTCTTCCTCATAGTTTATATCATTATCATTATTTTCATATTCGTTTTCCCCCTCATAATTTACATCATCATCTCTTTCATCTGCCATTGATGACGATGATTCTTTGTCTT
>CAZDXA010000114.1:0-2886 GCA_964509435.1 uncultured Synergistaceae bacterium
TCATGATGTGCTCCTTTCTCCGTGGCCTGTCCCGCGGGAATGTGCTATACTGAAACCATAAGCCCCGGAACGCCTACGGGCGTCCGGTGCGATTCATGCTGTCAACGCCATCCACGTGGGTGGCGTTTTTTGATTGCCAGAGGCGGGGATCGCCAGAGGGCGGCTTCTTTGATGCTCATTGTTGCACATTGCTTCATTTTGCAACGAAATGCTATAATATAAATAGAAACATTGCAAAAGGAGGCGTCTATCGTGGATAAATACGTCATGGCAGTCTTGATGTTGCTGCCCGGCTTCTTGGCAATCGGCATAGCCGAGAAGCTGGGCAAGACACACACGAAGAAAACAGGTGTGTCATTGGTACTCGAATATGCTGCCTATACCATCGTGATACTGCTTGCCTCAATGGGGATACTCTCATGGACATCGGACACTCCGCATCTTCAGCAAGTCGTTAATGGCGAGATGCCACTTTCCTTCTATGCGGCATTTATGGCGGTGTCGGTTGCCGCCAGCGTCGCATCCGGAGCGGCGTGGTCACTCTTCCTGTCTGACTGGATACTGGATAGATGCAATGCGGTCAACCTAGCGCGCGGAAGGAATCTTCGCTGGGAAGGCGGTAGCCTGTTTCATTACTTATTCAATGACGGGCAGTGGCATTTCCTCATCGTTCAGAAGGACGGGAAAGATATTGCCGTCGGCTTCTTCTATGCTTGTGGCGACCCACAGAACGAAAAAGACGAGTTCTCTCTTGTAGAGTATCCCGAGTATCGGGAAGAATGGGAACGCGTCAAGAAAGGCGAAAAAGATTCTTACCTCTATCGTACAAAGCAGACATACCTCGATGCTTCCAGCGGGCTGGTCATCACGGAGACGGAATATCCGCCAGAGTGGATTAATGGCGATTTGAAGAAGGCTTCGTAGGCGCCTGCGACGGACGGGATGGCGGAGAGCTCGGACGCGGCGGAGTGTTCGGGCGCTGATAACCGTCACGACGTTCGGGTTGTTGACTTTGATTTTTGATAATCACTATAATCACATCCTTTCATAGCCGCCTGTGGGCGGCTTTTTTGTTTGCCGCAATTTATACGTGCTAACACTTGTAATACGTATTAATATGTGTTATAATAATACCTGTAAGGGGGAGAGATGATGAAGCCGAAGGAATTGCTGAAGATACTGCAAGCGGATGGATGGGTGATTGATCGCGTCAAGGGTTCGCATCACATCCTGAAGCATCCAATAAAGCCTGGGCGGCCGACAATCCCCATGCACAACAAAGACTTGAAGCCTGGCACTTATAACAGTATCTTGAAGCAGGCAGGACTTAAATGAGTCCTGTTTGCTCCATGGAAAGGAGATTAAGCATGGCAACGAAATTGATTTACCCGGCGGTGTTCCATCCGGAGACTGACGGTGGCTATTCGGTAGATTTTCCGGATCTGCTCGGCTGCGTGACGGAGGGCGATACGCTCTCTGAGGCCCTCGATATGGCTGAGGACGCGCTGGGCATCTACCTGTATTCTCTGAAAGAGGATAAGGAGCCATACCCCGAACCATCTGACCCGGCAGACATCAAGACAGAGGGGCGGGATTTCGTCTCTCTGGTCGAATATGATGAAGTGGCTTACTTGAAACGCACGGACAGCCACTCCGTCAAGAAAACCCTGACCGTCCCCGCATGGATGGACACCTTGGCACGGGAGCACAACCTGAATTTCTCGAACGTCCTGCAGAACGCCATCTGCAGAGAGCTGAATATCGCACAGTGATTTAAAGCCGCCACTCGGGCGGCTTCTTTGTTTGCCAGAGGCGGGGATCACGACAATTCTCTGTAAATAAGAAAAGGGGTGAGTGCGTAGTCGATGTCGCCGTTGTCGTAGATGAGCTTTACAGCCATAGCGATGGTATCCATAGATGAGCGCAGCCCTTGGGAGGGCGGAGCGTACGATGGTTTCATACGATCTAGAATGCCGATGATATCCCACGTACCGGGAAGATGCGTGCTATACATAGAGACAAGATCACGGTAGGCTGTGAGCATATATTCGGATTTCAAGATGCCGCGCACGGTAGCGCCATCGGCCATAATGATTTCAGCCTCTAGGTTCAAGGGGACGACCTTAGAAATGCCCTTGAATGCGGCCTGAATCTGGCGTGCCTCCTGCTTTGGGATGCTGAACTGCTTTGGATCAGAGGCCACGATAGACAAAATATCTCCAAAAGAACTGAAATCGCGCAAGGAAAGCTCGCCGCGCAGATGGACAATGGTGCCGGTTGCGTCGCGGGGGAGCGTGCTCATGGGTGTGAGATCGAGATTCTGGAGCAGCATCATGATGGCGTGATCATGCACATCGGCCTCCGTTTCTGTCGTACTGGACTCATTCTGCTTGCGGAGATAATTGCCATTGGCAAAACCAACACTTCCTTTGAAATCAAAAGAGGAGCCGTTGCCAGAGGTGATTTGCTTCTTCACACTCTGCACGGCTCCTGCAAGCAACTGAGCGATATAGGATTTTACGCGGTAATCATCTTTATAGAGAATATCAATCAATTTTTCGGCCTGGTTGGGCGATTGACTTGTGGTGTTGTCCATCTTTCAATGTCCTTTCTGGTGGCGTCGACACGGCGCCGGGACTGGTCGTAGTCCTGCTCGAACTCGCGATGGTACTGCTTCATGCGCTGAAGCTGTTCCTTGATGCCTTTGAGTAACGTCATGACGATACCTCCTCTCGTAATCATTATATGACCGGATAGAAGCGCGTGCAATGATGAAATTATCAGAGAGCAATGGCCGTCCCGCCTGCGGGCGGCTATTTTTGTACCACGTCGTACCACGTCGTACCATTCCGCCTCACGCTATCCCCTTGAGCCCCACAAGCTCCT
>CAZDXA010000115.1:0-2855 GCA_964509435.1 uncultured Synergistaceae bacterium
ATTTTGTGCTTTCGACAAAAACAGTCTGTTTAACTTCTGCACCTGTTCCTGTCATAATGAAAACAGATGCCGAAGCTGCACGGTATGAGGCATCAGGGTATTTTTTTGACGGAGGTGTGAGAATGAAACTGAAAAAGTTTGTTCTTGCGTTGGGAGTTATGGCTGCATGTGCGTCAGGTGCCCTTGCTGCAGACGCACCCAAGAAAGGGAACACCATGGGCGGTCTGCTTGTTGAGGACACGAAGGTTGCAAACCAGTACGTCTGGGCGCCGTCTTCCGGAGCGCCGATGTGCCGCACTCCCTTCACGACGCGCTTTCCTGCGCGCGGACGTTATGTGGTGATCGGCGACAATCAGTATTCAGCGGCGGCAGGGTTTAAAATTCTTGACCGCGGCGGCAACGCCTTTGATGCGGCAGTCGGCATGGCTGCTGTGATGGGAATGACCTATCCGAGCATGAACGATCTGTTCGGCGGCGATGCGATGATCATTGTCTATTCGGCGAAAGACAAAAAAGTCATCACGTACAACGGATCCGGCTGGGCGCCGAAAAAGGCGACTATTGACGCCTACATCGAAAAAGGCGGCATTCCCGAAGAGGGCATTCTTTCGGTAGAGGTTCCCGGTTCGTTCTCGGGATGGATGACACTGCTGAAGGATTACGGCTCCATGAAGCTGAGCGATATCTTTGAGCCCGCTATTGATCTTGCCGAGAACGGCCACAGTTTTTCACAGATTCAGGCAAGCCTTGGCAAGAACTTTTACAGATTTATGAACGACGAAGCCAAAAAAGTTTACGGCCGCGACGGGGCTCTTGCAAAGTACAATGACATCATCAGGAACCCGGACTATGCAAAACTTCTGCGCGAAGTCGGTGCCATGAGCTATCAGGAAGCCGAGGACTTTGTGTACCGCGGAAAACTTGCCCATGAAATTGCCGACTTCTCGAAATCCCTCGGCGGCTTCATTGAATACGAGGATCTGGCAGATTTCCACGCTGAAAAGGTTGAAGCTCACAGCACTAACTTCCATGGCATTGACGTTTATGTGTGCCCGCCGAACAGTCAGGGATGGACGCTGCTTGAAGCGCTGAATCTGCTTGAACCGCTTGATCTCAAATCCATGGGGTACAACAGCGCTGCATATATCGATGCGCTGACGCAGGCGCTGAACCTGGCACTCCAGGACCGCAACCACAACATGGCCGATGAGCGGTTCCACAAGAACCCTGTGTCAATGATTCAGAAGAAATACGCTGCTGACCGCGCCAAGGACATGCATCTCGGCAAGGCCATGACCGGCGATCTGAGCACAGGCAAACCGGATGATCCCGAAAAATACGGCGACGTGTATTACGGACGTCAGGGCGACACAACATTCATGGCCGTGGCCGATGCAGAGGGCAACATTGTAGCCTGCACCACCAGCCAGTGCGGTGCCTTCGGTTCCTGCCTGATGGTTCCCGGCCGCGGATTTATTCTGAACAACCGCATGCCTTACTTCTTCCTTGACGACAGCCTGGCGAACTTCCTTGAGCCCCGCAAGCGCACAATCCAGACCATTACACCGTCAATCGCACTGAAGGACGGCAAGCCCTACCTGGCGTTCGGTACGCCCGGCGCCGATGTGCAGGAACAGGCCAAACTTCAGGTTTTCCTGAATGTCGCCATGTGGGGCATGAATCCCCAGGAAGCCGTCGAGGCGCCCCGCTTCCAGAGCCGCCATCCCATGGGCATCAAGAGCCATGCTTCGTATCCGGCTACGATTCAGGTGGAAGGCCGCGTGCCGCAGGCAGTCCGCGATGAGCTGAAAGATAAATACGGCTATACCGTTCAGTCCAAGTTTGACTGGGAGTATATCGGCCTTGTAGGCGCCATTGCCTTTGACAACGAAAACGGACGGAAGTCTGCCGGCTCTGATCCGCGCGCCGATGCAATTGCGTACGGCTGGTAAAAGCAAAGCTTTCTGTGCCGGAGGATTTTAAACATCCTGCGGCACATTTTTTCCGGAAAAACAGTACAAATGACTTTTGTGCCGTGTGACAAAAAGGGATTGTTTTACATTTTTCCTTTTGCCGCGGTAAAACAGTGACTGTAAACTAATAAGCGGATTAAAAGGAGATGCGTTGCATGAAAAAACTCAGTCTGGCAGTTCTGCTGTGTGCGGCTGTGCTCGGCCTCAGCGGCGCGGCGTCAGCGGAAAATCCCGCATTGATGAAAGTCGGCGAACCGATATTGATTACGGCGTACGGACAGAGTCAGGACGCGAACTTTGTCAACCTGCTGGCCAAGCGCAAAAAGGTACAGACCAAGTACGACCTGCACGTGTTCAACAAGGACGTGGACTGGAGCCAGTACAAGGCGATGTTCATAGTGCTGGGAGGCAGCGGCAAGGGACTCGGGGCGGCAGGGCTTGACATTCCCGGTGAAGTGCAGCGGTGCGATGAACTGCTGCAGGGAGCGCGCAGTGCAGGCGTAAAGGTAGTGGCGCTGCATGTGGGCGGAGAAGACCGCCGCGGTCCGAACAGCGAGCCCTTTCTGCACTATGCAGGAGAGGCGGACTATGCGATAGTGCGCAGCGACGGGAACGCGGACGGATATTTCACGAAACTGTGTGAAGAGAAGAAAGTGCCGCTGTATCTGATACAGAAGACCAACGAGCTGAGCACCATCATCCCGGAAATGGCAAAGTGATCCGAACAGCATACGCAGTATATGTATGAAAGAACACAGAAAACGGGACGCCAGAGCAAAACATGGCGTCCCGTTTTCCGTATGAATGTTTATTGCGGCATGCAGCCGCGCTGCATGCTTTGCGCGTTTGCTCCTGACCGGCAGCTGTAATTTGTTTCGGGAA
>CAZDXA010000116.1:0-2787 GCA_964509435.1 uncultured Synergistaceae bacterium
GAAATCGTGTCGGCACAAAGTTACTAATAATCCGCCAACATCAGTCAGCATTGACCACATTTTTGCCGTCGCCAGAGAGGTAATTATCGAATTTGCTGGGTGCGGCACTGTCATGTCCCCAGAGGGGACGCACATGGATGTGTGATACAACCAGTCCCGGAGAAACAGTGTCGGCTAAGCGTATGGATAGATGCTGCAGACAGCATAGGAAGATAAATGCTTGATGCCGCAGACAACCTCGAGAGGCTGTGGTTCCCGAGAGATCCACTGCCCGGGAGATCCGCTGCCCTCAGCGGACAACAGTCATATTTTCCCTTCCGTACGATTAATTTTAACGATCTTAGCCCTTGGCTGTGAGGTTATTGGTTTTGGTTGCAGTGGCCGCCTCTAATGGCGGCCACCATCCGACGGGGTAATTAACCGCATTCGTTTCTAACTACCTTTCAAGATGGTGGCCGCCATTGGAGGCGGCCACTGCAATAATTCAACCGTACTTGTCAACATTTTTTCTTTTTAACCCTCGCTGAGAATGCGTTCTTTTCGAGCAACGGCAGTGTTGTACGAAAAAACGCATTCTTGCGCTTAGTTTATAAGATGTTAATAATCAACGCATTGTACCATTTCTTCTTTTGTAACGTTTTTCTTTCGCCCTCAAGAAATCGCCATCCTTATAGAGATGGCACTGCGATCTCCGCAAGCATGGCACTGCCATGCCTATAAGAAGGTCCATTTCACACCTTTCCTTCTCATCCGTCACGCCTGTTTTAGCATACTTTTATCCTTTTTCCCGCTCTATTTCATGCTGCTCTCATTGTCCTGTCTTTTTACTTTTTGTCAATATTTATTCGACCTTGCTGTTGAAAAAAGAAGCTGACGTAACGTTGATAAAGCCAACAAAAACTGTATAAAACCATGATAAACCCTGTTGACTGTGATTTGACATTTCTGCCAAAACCTTCATCGGGAGGTCCGCTGCCCTCAGCGGCCACACCACTATATAATGTAGAGTACGCTCGAACAGATGCTCGATTGTCCGCTGAGGGCAGCGGACTTCCTGTTGACACAGCCTCTGGAGGCTGAAAACCGTATCGCGCCCAGTCGAGAACCGTTTATCTCAGCAAGCTTTCTGCTTGTTTTTGTCCGAATAACTCAAAATTTCACCCACAAGCCTCACTTTTTTGCCTGCCCCGCGCTCCCTGTCATTAATTTTATATAACTTTGCGAAAAACATATAACACTTATCGCTTATGAAACAGTTAAGACTCTTACTCACATTATGCGCTCTTGTCATCAGCACATTCCTTCATGCTGAAGTCGTCAGCGGCACATGCGGCGACGACCTCACTTGGAGCCTCAATAAAGAAACGGGGATACTGAAAATCGAGGGGAAAGGTATTATGCCAAATTTTATTAATGATAAGCATGAGCCAGATGATACTCACCACGCACCTTGGTATTCGTTAAGGTATTATATACGTGCTGTTGAATTACCGGAAGGTTTATACAACATAGGAGATTATGCTTTCCATGACTGTTCTCTTGTCACCTCCATCTCTATTCCTAACTCTGTGACCACAATCGGCGACGATGCGTTCGGTGGCTGTTGTGGCTTGACCTCCATTTCCATCCCTAATTCCGTGAAAAGTATCATGTATGGTGCTTTTCAAAACTGTAGCGGGCTGACATCCATTTCCATCCCTAATTCAGTGACTCTCATAGTTGCCGGTGCTTTCCAAGGCTGTAGAGGGCTGACCGATCCTATTATTGTAAATGACATGTTCGTATTTCTACCTTATAATTTTAAGGGGGCATATTCTATTCCAAGTAATATCACAAAAATTATTGGAGGTGCTTTCGAATACCGTAGCGGTCTTACCTCCATATCTATCCCCAATTCCGTGACCAGCATCGTGGGTTATACTTTCAGAGGCTGTAGCGGTCTGACCTCCATTTCAATCCCTAACTCAGTGACCAGCATTGGGAACGATGCTTTCAGAGGCTGTAGCGGTCTGACCTCTATTTCCATACCTAACTCAGTGACCAGCATTGGGCTGCATGCTTTCTCAGGCTGTAGCGGGTTAACCACCATTTCCATCCCCAACTCCGTGACCAGCATCGGGGACTATGCTTTCTCAGGCTGTAGCGGGTTAACCACCATTTCCATCCCCAACTCCGTGACCAGCATCGGGGACTATGCTTTCGGTCGCTGTAGCGGTCTTACCGACCCAATTATTGTAAATGACATGTTCGTCTTTCTTCCCGAGAGTTTCAAGGGAGCGTATTCGATTCCGAATAATATTACAAAAATTATTGGGGGTGCTTTTGAATACTGTAGTGGTTTGACCTCTATTTCCATCCCGAACTCTGTGACCAGCATCGGTAGAAGTGCTTTCTATGGTTGTAACGGGCTGACCTCCATTTCCATACCTAACTCTGTGACCAGCATCGGAGGCTCTGCTTTCGGAAACTGTAGCGGAATCCAAAATTTTTCAATTACCGGAGAGAATCCTCCTAAATGCGGCTCCACCAACATCTTTTACAATGTCGATCTCAGCAACGCTACCCTCTATGTCCCCGCGGAAAAGGTCACATACTATCAGACCACGGAGCCTTGGACGAAGTTCGGGACGGTGAAGACGCTGAGCGGTGAGACACCGTCAACGCCGACCGCCTGTGCTAAGCCGACGATCTCCTATGAGGATGGACAGTTAGTCTTCAACTCCGCTACCACCGGTGCCAAGTACCATTGCACGATCACCTCACCCGACATGAAGTCGGATGTGCTCA
>CAZDXA010000117.1:0-2784 GCA_964509435.1 uncultured Synergistaceae bacterium
TCAACGAAACAAACCGCATTCATACTCAGCTGCATCACGCCGTCGCGGTGCTGAGCGGCAGCAGTTATCTGATCAGCTTTACCGACACGCTGATGATGCAGGCTTTCCGCGGGGAAACGCTGTTTTTTAAGTCATACAGCCGCCGCACTGTCAGCTACAGTCATCACAAGACATTCATAGATGCTCTTGAAAAGCGCGACCTGCCGCTTGCCCAGAAGCTTATAAAGGAAAACTGGGACAGTGCGTTCTGGAAAGAAACTCCGCCGGAAAAAAACCGCCAGGCAGAATAGCCTGCTCCGCGGCCCTTGCAGCCATCGCCGGCCGCTTCTCCGCCTGCCCTGTTTCAGGATAAGCCGCAGCCGGTGCAGCAGCGCGGAAAATGACTGATGAAAAATAGAGCGGAACCGCAGAATGTGCGGTTCCGCTCTATTTGCTGCAGATGTCAGTCTACCATGCAAGTGCAACAGGATCGGCGCGGGGATCAGCTCCGCCGACAATGAAGCCGTTTTCATAGTCGAAGCCGATGGCGTCCATGATGCCGACATATTCCCACTGCCCCTGTGTCTGCACGGTGTAGCCGTATTTCTCGGCCAGCTCCCTGCGCACATCTTCGGAAACACGCCCTTCAACCTGAATGGTCTTCGGATACGTCGCGTGCCCCATGATGCCCATGGGATGACGGCTCTGGAATCTCGGGGATTCAACCGCCTGCTGGGGATCCATGCCGAAAAGGGCGTAGTTGAGGAACACCTGAATCTTCGCCTGTTCCTGCACGTCGGCGCCGGGGGTGCCGAATGCGAGGTAGGGCTTGCCGTCCTTCAGGGCGATTGACGGCGTAATCGTCTGCACGGTGCGTTTTCTCGGCTCAAGATAATTGGCCAGATCCGTGTCGAGGAAGAAGTAGGTCATGCGGTTGTTCAGGAAAAATCCGCGGCCGGGAACCATGAGGCAGCTGCCGAACGCTGTGCAGAGGCTGGTTGTGCAGGCAACGATATTGCCCTGATCGTCGGCCACGGCCATGAAGGTTGTGTCTCCGCCCTTGCCATAAGTGATGTCGCCGAACTTATCCGTATCTGTCGGGGAGCCGACGCTCAGCTCGCCTTCCATGGCCTTGTCGGGATGCATGTCCTTGCGGCGTTCGTCAGCATATTTCTTCGAAATGAGCGCCATGGGATTGGCATGGAATCTCGGATCCGCAATAAAGTGGTTGCGGTCCTGAAGCGCAAGATTCAGCGCCTGAACGACAACGTCAATGTAGGCCGCACTGTTGTGCCCCATTTTTTTCAGATCGTAGGGCTCAAGCAGATTCAGCGCTTCAAGCAGCACCCAGCCCTGACTGTTGGGCGGGCAGGCATAGACGTCAATGCCATGGAAATTTGTGCTGTGCGGATCGACTTTTTCTGCGTGATATTCGGCCAGGTCCTCGTATTCAATCAGGCCGTCCAGTTTTTTGGAAAATGCCGCAATTTCCTTCGCGATCGGGCCGCGGTAGAAATAGTCCTCCGCTTCCTGATAGCTCAGCCCGCCCAGCTCGCGCAGCGTCTTTGCGTAATCAGGATCCTTGATTTTAGTTCCATCCGGCGCCAGTTTTCCGTCCCGGCCGTATACAGCCTTTGCGGCGTCGTTGAAGTCGGCATAAGCTTTTGCCCCCATTGACGCAATAGAAGGTGAAAGTGCATGTCCGTTCTCGGCAAGATCAATGGCCGGTGCAAAAATGTCGCTCAGTTTCATCGTGCCGTAATCCTTCAGCACAGTCATCCAGCCTGAAAAAGCGCCAGGAATCTCCACTGAAAGAATCCCGTGAAGCGGAATGCCGCCCTTATCAATATAGGTGTCAATATCCGCCTTTTTCGGAGACCATCCGCTTCCGTTGTAGGTGATGACCTTTTTGTCTTTCGCCGAATAGACAATGATCATCGCATCCCCGCCAAAGAAATCATTGGCCGAGGGATTTGTGAAAGTCATTGTCGCCGCCATGGCCACCGCCGCATCAAAGGCGTTGCCGCCCTGATTGAGAATCTTAAACCCAGCAGCTGCAGAATACTGATTGTCTCCGATCGCGACAAAACGCCCCTTCGCGGGATATCTCGTGGTAAAAGGCGAGCGCACAAAAATTTTGCCGTGAGTCGGCGTCCATGAGAAAAGGCCGTCGGTGCCGGCAGGATCCGCACCGAAAACTGCCGACGCGCCCAGCATCATCACTGCCGCTGCCGCTGCAAACAACTTTCTGCCCAACATGTTTGTAAACGACCACCTTTCTTAAAATGAATACAGGAAAATCTCCGGATATTCCGTTTATACAAAAAATTTCCGCGGACCTCAAACAACCGATTTTTGTATTTCCTGACAAAAAACAGTTGTATGTTCCCGTCAGAGAAAAAACGTAGTATAAAAGAGCTGCGGGAAGTTTTTAAAAAGATTCAATTTCGAGGTGGAAACATGAATACATTTGACCTCAGATGCTTCTGTACCGCCGCAGAGGAACTGAATATCACACATGCCGCCGAACGGCTGCACCTGACACAGCAGGCGCTGAGCAGCAAAATAGCGAGACTGGAAAACGCATACGGAGCTCAGTTTTTTGAGCGTATTCCCAAACTCAGGCTCACCTACGCCGGCGAGTGTTTCCTTAACTATGCACGCCGCGTCATTGCAGAGGAATCAGAAATGGTTTCCGAGCTGGCTTCCATCGGCAGCCAGCATTATGGAACACTTTCATTCGGCATTACCCCCTCGCGGTCACAGATGTGCCTGCCGCGCATTCTGCCCCGTTATATAAAAGAA
>CAZDXA010000118.1:0-2768 GCA_964509435.1 uncultured Synergistaceae bacterium
CTCAGCGTGCCGTCGGCCTTCTGCCCCGTCACGACCTTGAGCACGAGCTTCGTCGCCTGCTCGCTTTTCTTTGCCATGCTGCTCACCTCCTTTCACTCTGATATATGCAGTGAGAGGAGGTGAATACAACCGCGGGCAGGAAAAAACGTCATGACCGAGAAGCTAGAAAGCTAAGAATTATAGAAAAATCCCTCCCTCATGCAAGAACGCATGGATCGCACTTTGGCGAGCTGCATCGGAATGGCATTCCATAACATGCATACATTTTTTGTAGCGATATATGTATTCCATCACACATTTTTTGTAAGATAAGCATTTGATCCCCTGATAAAAAAGCAAAAAAGAGCGGCGCACCAACGTGCTGCCGCCCTTTCTAAGGCCGATGAGTACGATCAGCTGAGCTTGAAGTGGCTCGTGGCCTCCTGCAGGTCGGATGCCATCTTGGCGAGGGAGTTCGACGCCGAGGCGATCTCCTCGTTCGAGGCGCTCTGCTCCTCCGTCGCCGCCGAGATCGTCTGCGTGTGCTCCGACGTGGAACCGCTGATCTCGTCGATGTCGTCCATCGACTGCACGATGCTCTTCGCTCCGTCCTCGAGCGCGTGCACCGAGCCCTGGATCTCGTCCATCTGCGCGCGCATCTCGCTCACCTGCGCGAGGATGTCCTTGAAATGCGTGCTGACGTTGCGGATCGCCGTCGTGCCGTCCGCCACCTGCGCCGAGCCGGACTTCATCGACGTCACGGCGTTCTCCGTGTCCTTCTGGATGGCGGCGATGCGCGTGTGAATCTCCTCCGCGCTCGCCTGCGACGCCTCCGCGAGCTTGCGGACCTCATCGGCAACGACGGAGAAGCCGCGGCCGTGTTCGCCCGCACGCGCCGCCTCGATGGCGGCGTTCAGCGCGAGCAGGTTCGTCTGGTCTGCGATCTCAGATATCGTGTCGACGATCTCGCCGATCTGCTGGGAATTCTCGCCGAGCGTCCCGATGACCTCGGCGGACTCCTTCACCGACTGCTCGATCTGCTCCATCTGCGCGAGTGCCTGGTCCATGAGGCCCGCGCCCTCCTGCGCCGCGTCCGCCGTCTGCGCCGATGCCTGCGCGATGCGGTTCGCCTTGTCGGTCACGTTCGCGATGTCCTCGTAGACGTGGTCGACGTGTCCCTTGGCGGACTGCACGTTCTTGACCTGATGATCCATGTCGCCAGAGACACTTGCGACCGTCTCGGCGACGTTGTTCGACGCCTCCGCCGACTGCTGCGCGTTCGCCGTGAGCTCCTCACTCGCGGCCGCGACCTGCTCGGACGTCGAGGCGATCTTCGTGATGAGCTTGCGCAGGTTCGCCGTCATTTCGTTGAACGACGTGGCGAGATCGCCGAGCTCGTCGCCTGTATCCACGATGAGGTCGTCCTGGCTGAGGTTGCCGCCCGCGAGCTCATCCGCGTGCGCACGCACCTCCTCGAGATGGCCCGTGATCGCGGCGGAGAAGCGCAGGCACGCGAATACGACGAGCGCGATGCCGACGATCGTCAGGATGCCGTAGAGGACGCGCAGATGGCGGACCGGCGCGAAGACCTCGCTCTCCGGCACGATGATACCCGTGATCCAGCCCGTCGTCGGCACCGTCGCATAGGCGACGACATCGTCGCCCGAGACGAAATACCCCTTCTTGCTCTGTACCATCTGGTCGAAATGATCCGCGAGATGCGCGTTGTCCTTGACCTGCGTCATGCTCTCGCCCTCGGTCTCCGAGGCGATGATCATGCCCTTCGGATCGAGCAGGAAGCCCTTGCCCTGATCCTTGTAGTCGATGCCCTCGACGATCTTCTCGAGCGCGCCGAGCCTGATGTCCTCGCAGATGGCGCCGCGGAACGCGCCATTTGCGCCCTTGTACGGTACGGCCGCCGTCACGACGAGCTCGCCGTTCGTCGAGTCCTTGTACGCGTCGGTGAACGTGAGGCCGCTCGCGCCCTTCGCCTGCTTGTACCAGCCGCGCTCCTGCGGGTTCACCTTGCCCGTGTTATCCTTCTTCCCGGAGAAGAACGCCCCGGTCTCGTTCGCGTTGACCATGCCGACGATATCGTCATCGCCCGTCACCATGCGGAGCACCGCTTGCTGCTCCGGCACTGTGCTCGCGCCGTCCATCGTCGCAATGAGCCGCGCGGCGCCGACCGCATACGAGGACTTCTCGCGCAGCCAGCCGTCGACGCTCGCCGCCTCCTTCTTCATGTTCTCGTTGAGCTCACTCTCGACGCTCGTCTCGAGATTCGTGTACGCCGTATAGTAGCCGATGCACGACACAATCGCCATGATGAGCCCCGTGATCCCCGCGAGCACGAAAAACTTCTGTCGCATTCTCATAGTCATTCCCACTTTCTTTTCCCCACAGCGCGGAGTCGCTTCCCCGAAAGCAGCTTCGCATCATTCGTAACTCCTGCCTATTCTTTCGACACGAGGACGGCGGCTCCCTCTTTCCCAGAGAAATTTTATCTCTTCCCTATAGAAAGAACGCGAAAGCGCATCAGATAAAAATCTTTTCGTCGCCACCTGCCTCATCGCATTGCAGGAAGGAAAACGCCCGGTTATCCACAGAGTTGTGCACAACTTTGTGGATAACCGGGCGTTCCTGTGCAAAACCAGCGTCTGCGATCAGAGCGCAATGCGCAGATACTCCTCGACGGCGTCACGGATGCTCATATTGCCATGCGAGGAGCCGCCGAGATTATTTTTCCCCACATGCGCCACGGCGCTTTCGTAGATGACATCCTCAATCGA
>CAZDXA010000119.1:0-2647 GCA_964509435.1 uncultured Synergistaceae bacterium
AACCATCGAAGGACGGGAAAAGGCGGTGCCGCCTGGAGCTCGTCCTCATCGAGAGGCGGCACCATAAAAAAGTTCGCGACGATCCGAAAGCCATGGAAGCATGGCGGGAAGGTATCCGGGAGTCAGGCAGGAGGGCAAGACAATGACGCTAGAGGAGATCGACTGGGAGGCGGAGGCCGCCGCGGATGCACGCGATGAGCGCGAGGACTACGCGATCCGCTACGTGACGCTCTGTATCACGGGGCCGCGTCGGCAGGTAGAGGCGGAGACGGTATTGCTGGAGAACCGCATGCCGCACGACCGCGACGTAGACATCGAGATCGAGAAGGAGTGGGAGGGTTGAGATGGAAAGAGGTTTTGCGGTAAGGGGGAAAGATCATGTCAACAAAGATGATAATGACGGTCAATGAGATGCAGGATCGTGCTGCATGGCTCAAGATGCGCACGCAGGGCATCGGCGGCAGTGATGCCGGCACGATCGTGGGGCTGAATCCTTGGAAGAGTAAGTACGAGCTCTGGCTGGAGAAGACGGGGCAGGTCGTGCCGGAGGATATCTCGGACCGTGAGCCGGTCTACTGGGGGAACCGCCTCGAGGATGTCGTGGCGCAGGAGTTCACGCGCCAGACGGGCAAGAGGGTCCGCCGCCACGGTATGGTGCAGGATGAGGAGCATCCGTTCCTTTTCGCGAATGTCGATCGTATGGTGGCAGGCGAGAAGGCAGGTCTTGAGTGCAAGACGGCCAACGGCTTCAAGGCGTCCCTCTGGGAAGGCGACGAGGTGCCGGCAAGCTATTACTGCCAGTGCCAGCACTACATGCTCGTGACGGGCTTGCCGGTCTGGTACATCGCCTGCCTTGTAGGCGGCCAGCACTACGTGTGGAAGCCCATCGAGCGCAACGAAGAGGACATCCAGACGCTGCTCGAGATGGAGAAGGCATTCTGGAAATGTGTCGTCGACCGTGTGCCGCCCGAAGTGGACGGCTCGGCATCCTGCACCGAGGCGTTGGCAGAGCGCTTCCGTGGCGGTGTAGCGGAGAGCATCGAGCTGCCGTCCTGGGCGGTGGCCGAGGTCGAGGCTATTCGCCAGCTCGAGGCGCAGAAGAAGGAGCTCGATGCGAAGATCGCGGCGAGCAAGAACCGGCTGAAGGAGCTCATGGGCGACCACGAGACGGCTGTCTGGGGCACGGAGGATGAGGGCGGCCGCATCACATGGAAGACGCAGAAGGGGCGCACGTCTATCGACAGCAAGCGCCTGAAGGCCGACCATCCCGACATTTTTGATGCTTACAGCAAGGTCGGCAAGCCGATCCGCGTTTTCCGCATTGCATGATTCAGAAAGGATTGATTATTATGGCATCCACCAAGGGCGGCATCATCGCCGCGAAGAAGAATGAGGTCCAGCAGGCGGAGAGCAAGAAGGGGCTGCAGTCCCTTGTTATGAGCATGCTCCCGCAGATCGGCAAGGCCCTGCCAACGGTGCTGACGCCGGAGCGCTTCACGCGCATCGTGCTGACGGCGCTCTCGTCGAATCACCAGTTGCAGGAGTGCACGCCGCCGTCTTTCCTCGGCGCGATGATGCAGGCGGCACAGCTCGGTCTCGAGCCGAATACCCCACTCGGGCAGGCCTACCTCATCCCATACCGCAACCACGGCCAGCTCGAGTGCCAGTTCCAGATCGGCTATAAGGGCCTGCTGGCGCTCTTCTATCGCTCGGGCGGCAAGGATCTGCAGGCGCATGAGGTACATGAGAACGATACGTTCGAGTATGAGCTCGGCCTCGAGCCGAAGCTCCGCCATGTGCCAGCGCTCACGGATCGCGGGCCGGTCATTCTCTACTATGCCGTCTACCATACGAAGGACGGCGGCAGCGGCTTTGCTGTGATGAGCATGGACGACATCAAGGCGCACATGCACCAGTTCAGCAAGGCGGCCGGCAAGGGGTTCTCGCCGTGGTCGACCAATTTCGATGAGATGGCCAAGAAGACCGTCATCAAGAAGGTGCTCAAGTACGCGCCGATGGCGACCGACTTCGTCCGCGCCGTGGCTGCCGATGAGTCCATCAAGCACTACACCGAGAAGACGGCGGACATCCTCGACACGCCGAACGAGACCGAGTATGAGACCATCGATGCCGACTATGACAAGGAGCAGTCGGAGGGAGAGAAGCGCGTTGACCCAGAGACCGGCGAGATCCTGAATGAGGAAGGCAACCTGAATCTGTAAGCTGAGGAGGCACGTCAATGAACTACGTCAGACAACTGAATGCGTTCGGCGAGAAGAGCATCGGCGTGCTCAATGCCAAGGAACAGGCCATGTACCTGCGGTTGTTCCTGATTGCCAATCAGCTGAAGTGGCCCGAATGGTTTGAGGTAGCAAATTCACAGCTGATGCGTGAGGCTGGTATTAAGAGCAAGGTGACAATCATCAGCACAAGGCAGTCACTGGAACGGAAGGGCTTCATCCAATCCATCGACCCAGGTCACAAGAAAAAGATGCGGTATCATCTCCCAAAGCTCTATGGAGACGATGCCAAGGGTACAAAAATGAACCCATAGAGGACGCAAGGGTACAAAATTTGAACCCTAAGGGTACAAAAAATGAACCCATAGAGGACGCAAGGGTACAAAATTTGAACCCTAAGGGTACAA
>CAZDXA010000120.1:0-2646 GCA_964509435.1 uncultured Synergistaceae bacterium
AGCCATTGAGTCAGAAAACCTGCCATGGACAATGGCAGTCCAGTGGCATCCTGAGCGCATGGTCTATGATTTTCCTGCGCAGATGGAGCTTTTAAAGAAGTTCATCGCAGTTTCGGCCGAGTATTTCGCCCGCAAACAGCAGCACTGAAAGACTGTCTGGCCGTAAACTTTATCCGCAGGCCGGGCGGACGCAGGCAGCACGCACGCGTCCACCCGGCCTGCATGATTTTCCTGACCTGTTCTGCGGCGCGGCGTCTGCGGAAAATCAGCGCCGGCTTCCGGCGGCACAGATGCGTTTGCATAAATTTAAACGGCAGGTAAACGCGCATTTCTTAAAATGTCTGTGTCATTTATTTTAAAAGTGAAGAAAGCTCCGCGTATATTCAGCCGGCCGTATAGAAATTATGCAGACCGGGTTTCATATATTTCAGAAGGAAAGATATTGGGCAGCCCTGCTGAGTTCTCTGACAAAGATGCGGCCCTGCCGGCGTACAGCAGAGCAGGCTGCATTCATGCAGAACAGAAGGCATTCCATCCTGCGCATGCCGGGTACGGCACTCGTCCCGGCAGAGACATCTGCGTGTCCTGAGACACCGGCTGCGCTGCCGGCAAGGAAGTGAACGGCGCGAACTCCTTTCGCGCTGTATTCAGCCGGCGAATGTCAGATTCAGTGCGGAACCTGATGAAATTCAAAGCAGTTCCGGCCAAAAGCCGGATGGCCTGAAAACAGGAACATCATAAAAGCGTCCGGAGAGAAGAACGTTCTTCTCTCCGGACGCTTTTTCAAATTCATGCAGTCTCGCTCAGACCCGAAATTTCTTACTGCTTCAGCAGATATTTTCTTGTCCAGTTCCAGGAATCACGGCACATGTCATCCAGCGACTTTTCAGCGCGCCAGCCCAGCAGCCGTTCAGCCTTTGAAACGTCAGCATAGCATTCGGCAATGTCGCCGGCCCGGCGCGGTGTCACCGTGTAGGGAATTTTCAGGCCGCTGACCCGTTCAAAGGAATGAATCAGATCAAGAACGCTGCTGCCGTGTCCCGTTCCCAGATTGATCACTTCAGTGCCCTTGTGCGTCTGGGCGTATTTCAGCGCAGCCGCGTGCCCCTTTGCCAGATCGACCACGTGAATGTAGTCGCGCACGCCGGTTCCGTCGGGAGTCGGATAGTCATTGCCGAACACACGCAGCTGCGGCAGCTTTCCCGCAGCGACAAGACACAGATAGGGCATCAGGTTATTGGGAATTCCGTTCGGCTGTTCGCCGATCAGGCCTGATTCATGCGCGCCGATCGGGTTGAAATAGCGCAGCAGCATAACCGACATGTCAGGGTCGGCTGCGGCCGTGTCGCGCAGAATCCGCTCAATCATCAGCTTCGTCCAGCCATAGGGGTTTGTGCAGATGCCGTCGGGCATGTCCTCGGTGAAGGGCACTTTGTTGGACATGCCGTACACTGTGGCCGACGAACTGAAGATAAAGCAGCGGCAGCCCGCTTCTTTCATGACTTCCAGAACTGTCAGAGTGGTGTCGAGGTTGTTGCGGTAGTAGAGCAGCGGTTTTTCCACCGATTCGCCTACGGCTTTCAGCCCAGCAAAATGGATGACCGCATCAATCGGCTGATCGGCAAAAATGCGCCGCATTGCGCTTTTATCGGCGGCATCAGCCTGGTAAAACAGCGGGCGGCGCCCTGCGATCTGTTCAAGCCGGTCAATCACTGAAGCCGGGCTGTTGGACAGATTGTCGACAATCACCACGCCGTATCCGGCAGAAAGAAGCTCTGCGGCAGTGTGCGAGCCAATAAATCCCGTACCGCCTGTGAGCAGAATATTCATGTGAAAGTTCCTCCCGAGCCGTATTATAAAGTGCGTGTCCCTATTATAGCGCATTGCGCGGCAGAGCGGGCACCTGTACGCCGCGGACAGAAAAGCCGCCGGCAGATGCCCTGCTGCACAGACCGCCGGCGGCACCAAACAGCGGAACCGTTTCAGACGATGAAGCGGTTCCGCTGTTTTTGTTAAACGAAAACCACCGGCACAGCCGGTGGTTCCAAAAAGCTTCAGCTATGAACAGAAAAAAGCTCCTTTAGTAAAATGAGAGAGGTCTGCCAAGCGCTCACAAATTAAAACTAAAGGAGAGATCAAGTAAATGAGACTTGATATAAGTAGTTTAGCACACACGACATGGGAATGTAAGTATCACATAGTCTTTGCACCAAAATAAAATATAGAAGACAAGTAATCTACGGAAAAATCAAGAATGACATAGGGACGATGCTTCGGAAACTGTGTGCATATAAGGAAGTGGAGATATTGGAGGCAGAAGCATGTAAAGATCATATACATATGTTGGTTTCAATCCCACCTAAATACAGTGTATCGCAAATAATGGGGTACTTGAAGGGAAAAAGCAGTTTGATGATATTCGAAAAATACGCGAATCTGAAATATAAATATGGGAACCGACATTTTTGGTGTCGAGGTTACTATGTCAGCACGGTAGGAAGAAATAAGCAAGCGATAGGGCGGTATATCAGGAACCAACTGCGGGAAGATTACGCAGAAGAACAATTGACGATAAAAGAGTATGTGGACCCGTTTACGGGTCAGCGTGTAAAAGAAGGCCAATAGAAAAAGCCCCTTAAGGGGCAG
>CAZDXA010000121.1:0-2588 GCA_964509435.1 uncultured Synergistaceae bacterium
TCCTCGGTCGAACGCTCAAAAACAACTACTCAGGCCCCCGCTGGTGATCTAAAACTTCCGGTTCAGGAAACACCCAAACTCGAGCACCGTACACGCGGAATAGACGGTTTAAAACTCCGTCCCAGTGCGCCCGCAAACCCAGGCACCGCCAAACATACGGCCTTCCGACAACGCAGAAAGCAGGGCTTTCGCCCTGCTTTCTGCGTTTGCTTCTGTGGTTTCAGAATCGCCCGGGATTCAATTACAAATCCCACTTCACGCCGGCATGGAAGTTCACTCCACGCTTCTTCCCCGCCCAGCCGGCAACGCCCACATCAACCGCCATATTGCCGTCCTTCTTCGGACGCACCTGCCAGCCCAGTTCAAGCATCCCGCTGGATCCTTCAAGGCTCGGCGAAAGCGTGGAATCGCCGTCAAAGTGCGCTGCCGCTTCGCTGTCAAACTCATACTGGTACGCCAGCCCCGCGTAAAGCGTGCTGTAGTCGTTCACTTCACGGCTCCACCGCGCGCCGGCGCGGATCACGCTGCTGGTCACGTCGTCAAAGTCATAGGTCTCACCGCTGGAAAGCGGCGCGCTGAAATCGTTCTGATGCGTGTAGAAATACCGCAGATACGCGTTCAGCCTGCTGCGGTTCTTCAGCTCAAACTCCTTGCCGACGCCCACGTGGAACGCCCAGTAGTTGGTGTCATACTCAAACTCCTCGTGGACGGTGCCGCCGTTCATGCCGTCGGTCTTGTAGTCGGCCTTCACGCGTCCGCCGCGTACGCTGCCCTCGTAGTAGAAGCCGTTATTGTTCTTCTGTCTCACGAAGATGCCGCCGCCGGTGAAGTGTCCGTCGCCGTCTGCGTGAATTCCCTCGCTGTAGCTGTCGTAATCGCTGCGGCCGTACTCGAAGAACGGGCCGACAAGCAGCTCGCCGCCGGTGCTGATAAACCGGCGTGCAGCGCCCAGGTTCAGGTTCCAGCCGTTGGCGTCAATGTGCGAGCCGGAATCATACCGCATGTCGCTGTAGCCCATGTTGGCATAGGGCATCCATTTGGCCCTGGCGCGCGCCGCGATTTCGGCGCTGTCCATCGCGCTGTTCACCAGCGCGTCCGCGCCGCCGGCCGCAAGGGCCGATGAGAAAACTGCTGTTTCAGCCAGCGACTTGGTCTGTGATTTCAGGCCTCTGCCGGTATCAACAACCTTAATCCTGATGTAGTCACTGTCCGCGTTTTCCGTCTGGGTCTCGTAGACGGTCTTATACTCTTTGGAAATGCCGATTTCGATGGTGCCTTCCACGGTGTTCAGTTCTCCCGCTGACGTGTCAATCTTCCCTGACAGCAGCGTCAGCTCGTCGCCGGCTCTGAGCCCTGTTACGCCGCTGGCATAGGTGTTCACAGTCGTGCCGATGACGGGAACGGTCAGCCCGCTGCCGGTGAGCGTCAGAATTGTCTCGCCCGCGCTGATGTCAGCCGGCAGATGGAAGTTCAGATACTGGAAGTTCTGCGCCGAAAGGGCCTGCAGGTTTTTGTCGTAAACGTTCAGCGTGTTGCCCGTCACCAGATCGCCGGTGCTGTCCCCGGTGCCGCCGCCGTAGAGTTCAGCATACGGGAAACTGCCGCGCAGGTTGATCGTGCCATTGACCGCGCTGCCGCTGCCGGTCGCGATAAATCCGGCATAAACTCTGCCGGGTGTGCCTTCTGTGCCGACAGAGCCGCTGTTCAGGTTGACCGTCGCGCCTTCCACACTGCCGCTGTAGGCGAACCCGCCGTAAACGGAGCTGCCGATTTCGCCGCTCGTAATGGACACAGCGGCATTGGTCACGCTGCCGACAGTGTTGGCGTACCCGCCGAAAACAGGACCGGCAATCTCGCCGCTCGTAATGGACACAGTGGCATTGGTCACGTCGCCGCTGTTGACACTTCCGCCGAAAACAGGACCGGCAATCTCGCCGCTCGTAATGGACACAGCGGAATTGGTCACGTCGCCGCTGTTGACACGTCCGCCGAAAACGGCGCCGTCAGCGCGGCTGTTTGTCATGGTCACGGAGACGTCTTTCACGTCGCCGCTGTTGACACTTCCGCCGTAAACGAAGCCGCCAGCACGGCTGTTTGTCATGGTCACGGAGACGTCTTTCACGTCGCCGCTGTTGACACGTCCGCCGAAAACGGCGTCGGCAACGCTGTTCCTCAGGGTCACAGAAGCATTGGTCACGCTGCCGACAGTGCTGGCGTACCCGCCGAAAACAGGACCGGCAATCTCGCCGCTCGTAATGGTCACAGCGGAATTGGTCACGTCGCCGCTGTTGACATGTCCGCCGAAAACAGGACCGGCAATCTCGCCGCTCGTAATGGACACAGTGGCATTGGTCACGTCGCCGCTGTTGACACTTCCGCCGTAAACGAAGCCGCCAGCACGGCTGTTTGTCATGGTCACGGAGACGTCTTTCACGTCGCCGCTGTTGACACTTCCGCCGTAAACTTCGCCGTCAGCGCTGCTGTTTATCATGGTCACGGAGGCGCCGGTCACGCTGCCGTCGTTCCAGACTTCCCCGCCGTAAACTTCGCCGCCGATTTCACCGCTCGTAATGGTCACAGCGGCATTG
>CAZDXA010000122.1:0-2586 GCA_964509435.1 uncultured Synergistaceae bacterium
CGCCGGATCCGCTGCCGACTCCTTTTTTTCCTCAGCCATCTATCCATCCCTCCATATAATATCTTCTACATCCGCCCCAAGTACCCGCTTGCCAAAACGGCTTTCCTGGGAAAACCTCATCAGAACTGATGCAGCGCACGGCGGTATTTCATGACGCGTCGCACGATCTCATCCATCGGCTCATCGACGATGAGCTTCTTTCCATTTGTGAGCGTCACAACCGTATCCGGCGTCTCCTCGATGGTCTCAATGATTTCTGCGTTCAAGACGAACTCCCCTTTCTTGTTCGTCTTGGAATTGAATTTCGTCAATTTGATCATATCGTCTCTTCATCTCCCCAAATTTCCATGCTAGTTTTGTTATTCGTCATGCAAGAGCTCTTTCCCTTTTTTGAAGAAGATTTTTCCGCAAAAACCGACCCATAAAACCTTTATGAAACTCTCTCAAGAATACCGCACCCCTCGCTTTTCGTCAAGCGTCCCGGGACAATAAACCTATAAAGAATAGGCTAGATGTAGAAACTTACATACAGAAAAACCTCCCTCGTGGGAGGGAGGTCTGACTACATAGGTCAGCGTTTCATATTAATCAGCGTCTCCAGCATCTCGTCACCGACCGTGATGATCTTCGAGTTCGACTGGAAGCCGCGCTGCGTGATGATCATATCGGAGAACTCGTTCGCGATGTCGACATTCGACATCTCGAGTGCGGACGGTGTGATCGTGACGCCGAGATCCGATGCCGTCTTGACATTTGCCGTACCGGAGTTGTTCGACTCCTGATAGAGGCTGTTCCCTGTCTTCGTAAGACCAGAAGCGTTCGTGAACTGTGCAATCGCTACCTGCGCTTCTGCCTGCTTGATACCATTCGTATATGTACCTGTGATAACACCTGAGCTGTCAACCGAGACACTAGAAAGCGTACCCGCGGCATTGCCGTCCGTATCTCCCTTGACAGTTGATGAGCCAGAATACTGCGTAAGTGAAGCAAAATTAATTGCGACTGACTGATCCGCTGCCGTCTGCTTTCCATCATGATCCGCATAAATTAAATTCAACGTGCCTGCACCGGAGACATATTTACCTGCGGTATCAAACTTGATATCAGAACTATCAAGAGATACCGTAACCATGTCGCCATTGCCCTCTGTGATTGTCGTGGAATTCGTTCCTCCTGCGAGACTTGCCTTCCACGTATTTGCCTCTGTCTTCGTCAAAAGCAACGGCACCGAATGGCTCTTTCCTTCTGTGTCATAAATCGACAAAGACGTCGTAATCGTAGGATAGAACATCTTACCTTTTTTATACTCAGCTCCCGCCAAGCCGGTCAAAGTCCTCCCATCTGTTGTAACAATATTGACAGAAGAAACCTCCTTGCCGTTGTAAGTGTATGCCGTGCCCTGTCCCACTCGCTGCACACTCACTACATTTCCATCCGCATCTGTCCCTTTGTATTCATACTTCTGATCAGCTTTTGTAATTTCAAGATCATTTTCAAGCGTCGCCTGTTGACCATTTGCCGTATTCACGACTGCATCCTTACCTGCCTTTATTGATGCAATCGGGAGGGCAAAGGAAACCGAGTCGCCATCCTTGTAAGAATAGTTCTGCGGATTGGGAACCGTGATTTTGACCTGCTTACCCTTATTCGCGTCATCACTCAATGTCACCGCAAGGGTTGTCTTTCCCGGGGCCGGCGAATCTACCTGAACCCCTTGCGCATCAATTGTACCTGTAATCGTATAAGTGCTACCAATACTATAAGAATTACCATCCTTCAACGGATTCGCACACGTCAACGTAGTTGCTCCATCGATTCCAGCTATCACGTTTCCGGTTTCAAGCGTGAGCGTTACGTCTCCACTTGCCTGCACAGAATCAATCTTCGATGTCCAGAGTGTTTTCCCTTTTAAGGAATCTCCTGTCTTGAATGAATATGCGGCAGTGTCATCCAGAGTAATGCTCTTATTGGTATCTGTTCCTAATGTTATAGCTCCTTTGGAAACAGAATCCGCTTTGTAAGATGATAAACCTGTCGCCGCGGTGGAACCGTCCGCATATTGCACGGTGATGCTGGAAATCTCGTATCCTTCCGTATTGGCTTTCAAATTATTCGTATAGGATGCCGTCTCGGTCTTTTTCGCTTCCATAGATTTCCCAGCAGCAATCTGAATATTACCAACAGCACCAGACGTATTGAGCACGCCGTCTGTCGCCATCCATCCCTGCACATAGAGGCCGCTGCTCGGCAGGACGTAGTTTCCATCAGCATCGAACGCAAACGCACCATCACGCGTATAATACGTCTGATTCCCCTGTTTGACGACGAAAAGTCCGTTACCCGAGAGGCAGAGGTCAGTGTTCTTGCCCGTCGACTGTACGGAACCATCGGTAAAGAGCATGTCGATGCTCGCGACGCCCGTACCAAGGCCGATCTGCTTCGGGTTCGTACCGCCGAGATTGTCCTGCGGCGAGGATGCGCCAGTCAGCGTCTGAGAAAGCGTATCCGCAAACGTCGTGCGACTCGACTTGAAACCTGTCGTATTGACATTCGCGATATTGTTGCCGATGACGTCCATGCGCGTCT
>CAZDXA010000123.1:0-2582 GCA_964509435.1 uncultured Synergistaceae bacterium
TCGTAACCTTCTCCGCGCCGTACTTCGCCACAGCCTCACGGCAGGCAGCGCTCGCACCGAAAATCGCGTCTTTGAGTCTCTTGTCCCTTGCATGAGATGCAGCCATACTATTCGTCATCTGATAACTCCTCCTTAATTGCTCAACTTGTCTTATCATACGCCATAAAAGGACAACTGTCTATATCATCAAACGCATGTATACAAAATTCTTCACCCATCTCTGTCAGAAAGTCATTCTACCACGCTTTCTTTTCACCTGACTATTTCTCTTTTTTCTTGACAACGATGCTCACGCTGATCTCCGGATTGGTCACTGTGACGCCGCTCGGCAGATCGAGCCGTACCGTAAGTTTCTCCGACTCCGTCACCTTGCTGAGGTCGATCTTCTCCGTATCGACAGAACTCAATGGCGCGAGCACCTTGCTTTCACCTGCAATCTCGAGCTTGATGGGATCCGTACGTACCTCGCTGAGCGTCAGATTGTCTGGCAGGCTGCCATCAAGCACCGGATGAATGGTGACGATTTTCTTCGTGAGGCCTCTTGCGAGCTGGACCGTAACTTCTGTTGCCGACGGTACGACCTTCACATCATGCACCTCGCGGCCATCGGCATTGAGCGCTGTAAGGGGCACCTGCAGGTCGAAATCCGTACTATTGCCAGAAAGCCCGACATAGCCCACGACGCGCGTGACACTCTCCACTGCCGACTGCGGACCCTCGATTGTCACGATGGACGAAGCCTGCGTGACCTTCGCAACGGTCGTGCCGGGCGCAGAGTTCCCTGTCACGATGACATCTGCCCGCACCTGTCTCTGGATGATCTTATCGAGGTTGAACTCCACTGTCTCCGGCTGTACCTCGACTAGCTCGAACCCCTGCGGCAGCGCTGTCTGTACCTTGTACGACTGCTTCCCCGCCTCCGCGCCGCCCAAGTCCACATAAGCGCGAAAATCATCTGCCGTCGCAGAGACAAAAAGCGAGCGTGCGCCGCGCACCTTGATTTTCACGGTATCCTCGCTCTTCGTGACCTTGTAGCCCTCCGGGCTGTTGACCACAGCCACCGGTACCGTAAACGAACCTTCAATGGCGGGGTTCTGGTCGCTCATCACAACAACCCAGAGCACGACAGCTACGCCGAGCGCCACGATTTTCGCCGGCAGGTTGCGGCGGAAGATACTATTGATGCGATTCATCATTTCTCTTTCCTCCAGTTCTCCCACATCTCTCGGAGACTCTGCCTTTTGGAGGAAAATACCGGCTCTAATATGGCCTTGAGTGTCTCCGTATCAAGATGACGCATGATATGGCCATTCTCTGCAACAGAGACCGTTCCCGTCTCCTCGCTCACGACAACGATGAGCGCATCGCATTGTTCCGAGAGGCCGATGGCCGCACGATGGCGCGTGCCAAGCTCTGTCGACAGCGACCGGTTCTCCGTGAGCGGCAGCAGACAGCCAGCCGCGATGAGGCGATTGCCGCGAATCACCGCGGCACCATCGTGCAGCGGCGTATTGGGAATGAATACATTGAGCAGGAAATCTGCTGTTATAAGGCCATCGATCTGAATTCCTGTCGCACTGATGTCGTTGAGTCCCATCTCGCGTTCGATGACGAGCAGCGCCCCCGTCTTTGTCGAGGACAGCGTGCGCACAGCCCGCGTGAGCTCATGCACCACGGAACGCGCCTGCTCGTCGTCAAGCAGCGTGCCGTTGCCAAGGAACCTCCCCTGTCCGAGATGCTCAAGCCCGCGGCGCAGTTCCGGTTGAAAGACAATCGGCAGCGCCACGAAAATCAGCGTCACCGCTTTCTGCAGCAGCCAGGAGATGACATGTAGCTCGAACGCATTACAGACGAGCGTGACGCCAAGCAGCACGAGCAGTCCTTTGACCAGCGTGATGGCGCGCGTATCCTGCAGCATCTCGTAAATCTTGTAGAGGATGATGGCAACAATCAAGATATCGACGACGTCGAGCGGTCCCACCGTCGAAAGAATGCCGCGAATCGGCAGCGGAATTTGTGGTATCTGGAAATCGACCGGCATAAGCAAAACCCCTTAGAACGAACAAACACCTTTTCTTTTTCTATTCTCGCAGCTTTTGCTAAAATCCTTGTTACCTGAAGAAAAAAATAGTATAAAATCCTACAAACGAGGCCACAGGGATCTTTTTCCCTCTAAAAAGACAGAAGCATCCCGGGGCGGATCGCCCCGGGATGCTTCTGTGCAAAACTCGTTACTTGACCTCATGCACCCAGCCTGCCGGCCCCTCGATCGTGCCGAGCTGAATGCCGCGCAGCGTATCATAGAGCTTCTGGAGCACTGGGCCCATCTTCTCCATGCCGCTCGCGATGTTATAGACCTTATCGTGATCGACGACCTTGCCCACCGGGCAGATGACAGCCGCCGTGCCGCAGAGACCCGCCTCCGCGAAATCACCGACCTCGGTGAGCTTCACCGGACGGTGTTCCACCTTCATACCGAGCATATCCGTCGCAATCGTGATGAGCGAGCGACGCGTGATGGACGGCAGAATGGAATCTGACTTCGGCGTCACGAGCGTGCCATCCTTCTTGACAAAGAGGAA
>CAZDXA010000124.1:0-2559 GCA_964509435.1 uncultured Synergistaceae bacterium
CAGCAAGATATATGGCCGGCGGAAAGCAACCATCAGCCTTGGAAAGGCTGACTCATGCGTAGCCCCAGTCTAAGCGAGGCACGAGCGCAGACTGGGGACAAACGCACAAGCCCCTTTCTACGTTCCTCGGAGAGGGACGTAATACAATGAAAATCAACATTGTGCCTCGCCGAGGCACTGAGCACAACAAACTGATTGTTTTTGACGGGCAAACCTTCATGGCTATGTTTAAACATGCAGGAGTTATTTTTTGCATATTACTATTGCAGTAAACATCACATATACACAACAAAAAACGCGGAATGAAACATTCCGCGTTCAATAACATTAAAATTAAATTTCTTCTGCCTGTTGCAACTCTTTGTTTGAATCAGGCTGCCGTGGCTTCGCGCCAGACAAATTAAATTTCTTAAAACCGGAGAGCTTTATGTTCACTTCCGATCCACATGACCGGCCTATAGGAACCGGTTCCTGTGTTCTTCTGAATCACATTTCAAAGATAGTAAACAGAAAGAAACAAACCAACTTTTTCTGCCATTATTTTTCGACCGACATGCATATTTAACACTGTATGCGTGCACATGGAAAAATAGATTACAAACAGATTTCAGAAATCAAGCAGGCTGTTGCGCTGGTTGTTCATATAGTTGGTGATATATTCCTTTATGAAGCCCTTGTTATTGTCTATATACGTACGTACCATGGCATTAAGGAAGAACTTCGCACCAATCTTTCCGCCGCTGGCCTCACGCAGCTTGTCGAGCACGCGCTTGAGGTCTACATCGATGAAGATGCTGGCCTTGGAAGTCTTGTTGTTGTCCTGATAGGCCATGGCAAGGTCGGTAAGCTGTTTCATCTGCTCAGACGTAGGCGGATTAACATCATCGTCTACATTCTGCTGACGGATGTTCTGCAGCTCATCGTCGGCCTGACTGCGCGGACGTACCAGTCCATTGGCATCTGTCTCAAGATTCTGCGCACGCTCTATCATCTGAGCCATGTTCTCATTTTCCCTTGCTGTGTTCTTGGCTATTATCTGAGCCACATTTATTTTCTTTGGCATAACGGTCTGTATTTTTTGTTGATATTACTTGGTTGATGTAAGGCTGGTTATTTTCTTGACGAACGGCGAATTTCCTTAAGCACTGCATTGAAAGGATAGCGCACGGCCTCGTTCTGCTCAGACGTCAGCTCAAACGTGTTGTATTTAATTACACATTTCTTATAGTTTATCTCCGGCGTTACCGTTCCGAACTCTGACAGCACGTCGTCCTTGTCGTCCATGTCTGTCTCATCCGTTGCCGTGCCCATACGGGAATCTATGCGGTTGGGCACAAAGATGAACTTTGCGTGAATCTTTGCCTGACCCGACTCTCCTATCAGTTTTATTGCCTTGGCATACTCAACCGTTGAGCGGAACGTGCCGCGGTCATACTGAAACGGCACGATGATAAAATCGGCTGCTTCAAAGATCGGATAAAGTCCGGGCTCTTTCGGGTTGCCAGGAGCGTCAATAAGGAAAAAACCCGGTGCTGTTTCAAAGCTGTGCATGTTCTGAGCCGTTGACGCGGAATCACTGATATTGATGCTTGCAATGTCGTAAGGAGCCTCGTAGGGCTGCGCCTTCTCCTTCTCAAGCAGTTCCTTCTGCACACGCAGGTCTTTCAACTTGGCAGCATTCCGCTTCTCGTCAAGCTTTGCCATGCGCTTTTCTATCTTCTTTATATCTTTGTCGGTCTGCATTTTCACAGCTTCCTCAACGGCTGGCAGCTCTTCGTTGCGTATTCCGTAAAGAGTTTTTTGATTGTCTGTGTCAATTATGCACACGTCTTTCTTCTTCTTCAGAAGATAATTGGCAAACAGCGCGCACAGTGTTGACTTGCCTACTCCGCCCTTCTGATTGCCGAAAAGAATAATTACGTTATTTTTATTTTTAGCCATCTCTTTTATTTTTTCCGGATGCAAAGATAATGAATAAACATCAGCATACGGGCATTCAGCGATATTTTTATACTACATTAACAATGTTACGAGGTTTCAGTATATGCATATAGCGTATTCGGATACAGCATGATTGCAAGTAAGCCAGTAAATCAGTATTGTCAGATACTGTATGGCAAAACAGCGAAAAATTAAAAAATCGCAATACAAAATATTCAGAATACCATATGTCAGCAACTCAAAACATCAGGCATCCAAAACTTTAATATTTTCAAGTCTTAATCAGCAATACAAAACGCAAAATACTACATTTCAGAGTTTTAGCTAAATTATCAATACAGAAGGCAGAAATACAACTATACAACTATAACAGGCTATTAGAATACCATAGTTTAAATGTGCGATGTTCCACATAATCACACATCACGCTTTTGCAATACTGTATTGCAAAATATGAAGTATTCAATAAATACAACTCAGATATTCCACAATTGCATCTGACTCAAATACCATATAGCACAAGTTTGATATTAAAGACATATCAAACTATTCAAGTTCAGAAATAAAAAATTAACTTGCGCATCTTTTCAGCAATATATATACGGCCGGCCAAAAGCA